>JAUNVM010000030.1:13673-20866 GCA_030537635.1 Flaviflexus sp.
TCTGGCTCGGCGATAGTGGGGGAGCCCTGGCGGATGCCATGATTGGACTCCTCCTGTCCGCCGGGATCATCATCCTTGGCATCACCTACTGGGCCATCTGGGGCCTCGTTCAGGCTCCGCGCCCCCTGAGACAGCTCGCCGCCTGGGCGGTGCTCTCCTTCTTCCACCACCTACCGCGTTCCCTCGCCGCGCTCGCCATTGCCGCCCTGCCGTGGGCCGCCTGGGCCTTCGGTCCGGAATGGGGAGGGCGGGCCGCCGGAATCTGCCTCGTCTTTGGCCTCGGCCTCATCGCTTACACCCACCACGCGCTCTTTGATTCCGCCGAAGGGCAGGCCGCGTCCGCGCACTAGGGGACGGTAGCCGCAGATCTGTGTCCGCGGTGCTCGTTATAGTGAATTCAAGCGACAAGGGGGCGCATATGATCATCGAATTTGGCTATTTCCTCGACGGAGTGCCGTGGTCCGATAGGCCCGCGCTGGGCACCCTTCGGGTGGGGCCCCAGGGCCTGCTCGACGTGCTCAACACGAGGGTGGCCCGCTCCTACGAACCGGCTCCCACCGCCACCCGCATCGCCGCCTATCTCACCGCCCTGCGCGAAGCCATCGAAGCCGGCTGGGAGGCCGCCGCCTGGTACGAGCCCTCGCTGAACTCCGATCCGTGGGGCACCGCCGAGCGCCTGCTCTTCCTGCGAGATAGCGCGGTGCGCTCCGGCTGGGACTGCCGCGAGGCCGGCCGGCCCGGATCCAAGCCCGTGCCCGTTCGCCTCGCCGCGCTGGCCGCCGCCGAGGCGCACTTCGATAAGGCCGCCTATCCGGGTGCGGCAGATGCCCTCGTGCTCCTCGAATGGGAGCTGCGCGAAAGCCCGGCCGGCAATCTCGGCATCGACCGAATCGAGGTGCGTGAGGACACCTCGCAGTTGCCCGACCTGTGGCCCACCATCTTCGATCACCTGCGCGCTCGCGGCATTCCCGTCGAGCGGGTGACCGAGCCGGCCGGTGCGGGATCCCTCACCATCGTCAGCTGTGCCGATGAGGGGGACGCCGCGATTCAGGCCGCCCGCCTCATCGCCGCACTCGACGAGAAGGCCGGCGATAGGGCCGGCGCACGGGCGGGGGATACGCCGGGCGAGCCGGCAGGCGAGGACGCGCCCACCATGGTGGCCACCCGCCCCACGCAGCTCCTCGATGAGGCGCTGGCCGACCGGGGCCTGCCCGCCCTTGGGGTGGCCGGGCCCGAGGCCGGCCAGCCCCGGCTCAATGTGCTCGGGCTGCTGCTGCGGCTCACCGATTCGACCCCCGTCGATGTCTACCTGCTCGATGAGCTCCTGTGGTCAAGCCAGGTTGCGGGCCGGCCGCTCTTGCCGAAGCGGGTGCGCTCCCGGCTGCATCGCGCGCTCGCCGAAGAGCCCTCGGTGCTCGCCGAAGAGCCCAACGGCACGCGAACCGCGTGGGGCAAGGCGCTCGACGATCTCGCCGAGGACGGGGGAGAGCACGCCGTGGCGGCCGCCCAGGTTCTCGAACTGCTCGATATTGCCGAGGGCGGCGAATCCGTCGAGGCTCGCGCGAGGATGGTGGCCCAGTGGCTTGCCGATCGGGTTGTGGATGTTCGGACGTGGGCGAGTGAGCGGAATCTGCCGGGCCCGGAACGCGAATCGATCGAGGCCCAGTGCGAGCAGATCCTCACCCAGATCCGCGTGTTCGTCGCGGCGCTGAATATCATCGGGTCGCCGGATGCGGCCATGGCCCGCCGCCTCGCCTTCAGCTTCGCCGCCGCCCCGCTCACGCCCGTGTGCGAGGTGGGGGCGCCCCGCGTCGTCACCGATCCCGGATCCCTCAGCGGCTCCGGCCCGGTCGTGTGGTGGGGAGCCGCCGATCCCGGCGTCGAGGTGCGCGACCTGTGGGAGGACGACGAGGAAAGCTACCTCGCCGAGCGCGGGGCGCGAATCATTCCCGCCTCGGCGCGCATCAAGTGGGAGACCGAGCAGCGCCTGGCCGCCCTGTCCGGCCACCCCGTCACCGCCTTCGTTCCGCGAAAGATTGCCGGCGAGCCGGCCTCCGCGCATCCCCTCCTCGCCTATCTCGCCAAGAAGGAGGGCGAGAGCGTGTCCGCGGGCCTTAAGGCTGCCACCGTAGATTCTGAAGAACTCGCCGGGAGCCAGTGGCGCCTGGGCGAGGCGGCGATCCCTCTCATCGAGGTGGGCCTTCGCCGGCCCGTCTACCCGGAGGAGTTGGAGCGCCCGCGGATTGACGACGGGACTCCCGAATCGCTGGAGGATATCTACCCGTGGTACATCTTCTCCGACACGGAGATCCTCGATGCCCAGGAAGAGCGCATGAAGACGCGCGCCGAGAAGGCCGGAATCACCGTGCCGACGGAGGATCGTTGGTCCCGGATCACCCAGCTGCCCGCGGGCCTGGAGCCGCCAACTCGGCTGACCTCGCACGGCACGGCGCTCATTCCCTCCCGGCTGTCCTACTCCCAACTGGAAAAGTTCCTTGGCTGCACCATGTGTTGGGTGCTCGAATATCCGCTGCGGCTGCGCTCTGTCGGCCTCGACGACATCCCGGCCGGCAACCGGATGGTCGGCACCGCGGTGCACGCAATCATCGAACGGATTATTGCCTCCGGAGAGATTCCGCGCACGGCCGCCGAGGTCGGCGACGCCATCGACGCGCACTTCCTCACCTGCATCAGCCGGTATGCGAGCCCGCTGCAGCGCGGCGGAAGCTCCCTCCTGCTCGAGGACGTGCGCCAGCGAGTCCGCGACTCGCTCACCGCCTTCTTCGTTGAACTCGCCCGCGCCGGCATCACCATCACCGGAGCCGAACAGAAATTCACCAAGACCCTGTCCCTGCCCTCCAAGCGGTGGAAGGGCCGGGAGCTTGACTACACCGGATATCGGGACGTGGACGCGGAAATCGACGGCCGGCCAATCGTCATCGACGTCAAGTGGAGCAACTCGACGAGCTGGCACCGCAAGCTCATCACCGAGGGCGAAGCCATTCAGCTTGCCGGCTACTCCTGGTCGCGGGAGGTGGACGGGCAGCCACCTCTGACCGGCTACTTCCTCGCCAAGCACGGCATCTTCGTCTCGGCGGATCCCGAGCTACCCGGATCCCCGGCCACTCCTGGGCGAACCGCCGAGGACCTGTGGGACGAGGTCATATGGTCCCTCGAGCAGCGCCTTGACCTGCTGGCCGTGGGCATTGTTCCGGCCACCCCCGGGCAGATCCGCCGCCTGGTGACCGAGGCCGGATTGGACACGAAGCCCCTCCTGCAGCCCGACTTCGGCATCCTCAACCTGTCTGTGAAGAATCCCTGCACCTACAACGTGACGCGGCACCTGTGCGGCGCGGAAGGAACGCTATGAGCTTCCTCGTCATCTCGGCCTCGGCCGGAACCGGAAAGACCCATACCCTCACCGAGGAGATCGCCAACCGGATTCGCTCCGGGCAGCTACGTGCTGACCAGATCATCGCCACCACCTTCACCGTCAAGGCGGCGGGTGAGCTGCGCAGCCGCATCCGCGAGGCCCTGCTGGATGCCGGGCTGGTCGAGGAATCGCTCCGCCTGCCCGGCTCGCTCATCGGCACCGTCAACTCGGTGGCCGGCCAGATCGTCACCGACTACGCGATCGATGCCGGGCTCTCGCCCCAGCTGTCCATTCTCGACGAGAATGAGGCCCACAGCGTCTTTCGACTCGCCCTGGACCGGGTGCTGTCGAGCGCGGAGAGCGAGAACCGGGATCTGCTGCGGCGCACCGGCTACCTCGGCCAGGCCGGCGAGCAGACCTCGAGGTGGCGCACGGTCAACGACTGGAAGAATGACGTCGCCGTCATCGCCCAGGCCGCCCGCGCCAATCGCATCTCGGCCGCCCAGCTGCGCGACTTCGCCGAGCGCTCCTGGGAGGAATTCAGCGACATCCTCGGCGAGCCCGGCGAGGACCGGCGGGATGCCTGGCGAAGCCGGTACGCGGAGGACCTCAGCTACTTCGAGGAGGCTGTCGACTATTCGCGAGGTTTCTGGAGCAAGCTGGAGGAGGCAAGCCCCGCGCAGGTGAAGAAGGCGAAGGAATCCGCCGAATCTTGGATCATCAACAAGAATTCCATGAATCGCGCCACCGGGGATCTTGCCAACCTCACCGCGTGGCACGAGGTGCTCGCAAGCGACGAGCGTGCCACCTGGGGGGATTGGCTGCATCTGCCGGCGCTAGCCGCGAAGTCGGCGCCCGGCATGCGCGGCCGGTCCGATGGCAAGGGGCCCGGCAAGCCCGCCCTTGTGGCATTTGCCGGCACCCGGCGGGCCGCAGCCGAGGAGCTCCTTGGCACCCCGCAGCTGCACGAGGATCTGCGTGACCTCATCACCCTCGTCATGACGACGGCCGCCGAGGCCCTCGAGCACTACGCCGAGGTGAAGCGCTCCTCGGGCTTCATGGACTTCACCGACCAGGAGGTGCTCGCCCTTCAGCTGCTCGATCAGCCGCGGGTACGCGAGTCGATCCGCTCGCGCTACACCTTCCTCGCCGTCGACGAATTCCAGGACACCTCACCCATCCAGCTCGCCCTGTTCACCAAGCTGCGCAGCCTGCTCACCGATGTCATCTGGGTGGGCGACCCGAAGCAGTCCATCTACGGATTCCGGGGCACCGATCCGGAGCTCATGAACGCGATCGTCCGGCAGCTGCGCGAGGGCAAGATTGACGGCGAGCTGCGCCTCCTGGCCGAGAGCTGGCGCTCCACCCGCCCGGTCATCGAGCTGTCGAACAAAATCTTCACCCGCATGTTCACCGACATGCCGGCCGAGAGCATCGAGCTCGATATTCCCGCCCAACGGGAGGCGGCCGAGGACACGAATGCTGGAGCCGTGGAGATCTGGGACCTGCCTGGCACGAAGGCCGACCGGGCCGACATGGTTGCGCACGGGGTGCGAAAGCTCATGACCGTGCGGGGCTTTACCCCCTCCGATGTTGCGGTGCTGTGCCGTACCACCGACGAGACGGTTGCCATTGCCGCCGCCCTCGCCAAGCTCGATATCCCAGCCACGACCTCCACCTCGCCGGTCGTCGACAGCCCCGAAGGCCGCATGGTGGTGTCCGCCCTCGCCTATCTCGCCGAGCCCGCCTCGGACCTGCCGCTCATCGAGCTCATCGATCTACTGCCCGAACATCGCGCCCACGAGACCTGGTTTGATGATCTTGCCGCGATTGCGGACAGTCAGGACTGGGAGGCCCGCTCCGGGCTGTTCCTGTCCTGGGCGCACGATCCCTCACTCACCGCCTTTACCGGCCTGGAGAAGACCGCGCACGGCCTCAGCCCCGTCCAGCTCATCGACGCCATCATCGGCTCCCTGCGGCTCACCGAGCGGACAAGCGAATGGCAGGGGAGCCGCCAGCGCCTAGAGAACCTTGACGCGCTGCGCCAGGCGGCGGCGGAATATGCGGACGGCGCGGCGGCGCGGCGCACCCCGGTTACGCTTACCGGCCTGCTCGCCTACCTGCGCAGCTGGGACGGCACCTCGACTCGTGATGAGCGTGCTCAGGCCGTCTTCGTCGAAACGATCCACAAGGCGAAGGGGCTCGGCTTTCCCGCCGTCATCCTCGTGCAGGACAAGTTCCGGGTGCGCTCCGCGCGCAGCGGCTGCTTCGTCTACTCGGAGGGCGAGATCGACGTTGCTGATCCGCTCGCCGGCCGGCAACTGCGATGGTGGCCAGACCTGCTGCCGGACCGCGCCTATGACTGGGCGGAGGGCCAACAACTCGTTGGGGCCCTCGACAGGTCCGAGCATGCCAAGCGCAAGCAGCGCCGGGAGCTCGATGACGAGGCTCGCCTCCTCTATGTGGCCCTCACCCGCTCGAAGTGCTTCACCGCGATCGCAACCCCTGGACCGGAGGACAATACCTTCGCAGCCTTCAAGCCGGCGCGTTTGGGCTGGAATCTCCACGATCCCGGCGACGAGATCACCGAAGGCCTGCCCCCGGACGTGGACTACGCCGACGTGATCCGGCTCAGTGACAAGCGCTGGTCACCCGAAGATGTGCCGGCAGAGCTCACCATCGGCGGCAAGCCCTCGGGTCTCATCCTCACCTACCGCAGGATCGGCCGGATGAGCAACTACGAGGAAGTCGATCCGCCCACCGCCATGGTCGAACCGAGGCCGTGGAACACCGAGGGTGTGGCACTCAACCGGCCGAGCTATAGCCGCAACCGTTTTGTGGCGAGCTCGCGCCCATCGAATGCGGCGCTGGCCGACCTCGCCATCATCGAGCGCCTCGGTCATCCCCTCGAGGATCTCGACGGTCTCGTAGACAACCGGGTCGGGCAGGCCATCCACGCCTGCCTCGCCGTACCCTACGGTGACTATCATCCCGAGGATCGGCACGTGCTCAACGAGCGGCTAGTCCGGCAGTGGATTGGCTCGCCGGATCTGGGACGATACCTGTCCACCCAGGTTTTGCACCTGGCGGCATCCCGGTTCTACGAGTGGGCCGAGCGAATCGGCGCCACCGTCCAAACCGAGGTTCCGCTCACCGCGCGCAATGAGCGTGGCCAGGTCATGGAGGGGTGGATTGACGCGCTGCTCACCACGGCCGATGGCGAGCTCATTGTCGTTGACCACAAGAGCTACGCCGGCACGGATCCCATCGGCCATATTGCCGAGCACTATCTCGGTCAGCTGGCCGCCTACCGGTCCGGGGTCAAGGCAGCGACGGGGAAGGTGCCCCGCACCCTCATCCACCTGCCCCTGCGCGCCGAGATTGTGGAGGTCACCTTTCCCGGCAATGCTCGCTGATCGCTGAGCGGGGGGGCGGGAATAGCGGGAATGTCCTAGCGGATTCGCTGCGCGGTCTCGGCCTGCGAGCTCAGCGTCTCCATGCCCCAGCGGGCAAGGCCGACCATTGCGCCGATTCCCACCCAGCTGGCCAGGGGAATACCTCCGGCCAGTGACTGGACGATCAGGCCAAGAAGGAGGCCGCCGAGAAGTCCGGCGACCAGATCAACGATCAAGGTACGCACGTAAGGCATGCATCCGAGCCTAGTACCGGCAATGACGGAGTCACATCTTTGGGTGCGAGGAATCGCTAACAGGGCTATAACCCGAGTCTCTTCCGCTCGGCCCGGTTGTGGCGCTTCGTCGCGAGCATGGCGCCCAGCCCGCCGTAGGACACCCGGATCTTCTCCAGCCAGTCACGCAGC
>JAUNVM010000030.1:20966-28609 GCA_030537635.1 Flaviflexus sp.
CATGGCGCCCAGCCCGCCGTAGGACACCCGGATCTTCTCCAGCCAGTCACGCAGCATGAACATGGCGAAGAGGATGACGACGCAGGCGAGCAGGGTCCACCAGCTCGTCTCGTAGACGTACCAGGTGAGCGCGGCGACCTGAAGGGCCCAGGTCGCGCCAATGATCTACTTCATGGCCCCAGGTTAAGCGCTTGCTTCGGCCTGAGTATCCCGCCCGGGCGGGGAGGAATCCCCGTTACCTGCGGGCGAGATCGGCGGCGCCGATCAGCCCCGCGTCATTGCCTAAGGTGGCGGTGACGATTGGGGAGGGGGTGCGCAGCGAACGCGCGCTGAGCTTATCGTTGAAGCAGCGCTCGACGGGCTCGCGCAGCAGCTCTCCCGCCTCGGAAACCCCGCCGGCCAGAACGAACATGTCCGGGTCGAGCAGGGTGGACAGGTCGGCCAGTCCCTGGCCGATCCAGCAGGCCACCTCGTTGAAGCAGTCGAGTGCCATCTCGTCCCCGGCCTGGGCGGCCTGGGTGACGATCGGGCCGGTGATGTTCTCGATCTTCCCGCCGGCCAGGTCCAGCATCTTCTCCGCAGCAACCGGGGCCTTCTCGGCGGCCTCCCGGGCCACCCGGACGAGTGCCCGGCCAGAGGCGTACTGCTCCCAGCAGCCCCGCTCCCCGCATCCGCAGCGCAGCCCGCCGGGAACCATGGACATGTGGCCGATCTCGGCCGCGAAGCCATTGCGTCCGCGCAACAACTCTCCGTCGAGGATGATGCCGCCGCCGACGCCGGTGCCGATCGTGACAACCACGGCGGAGGGCACGTTGGTCGCCGCGCCGAACCGGAATTCACCCCAGGCGGCCGCGTTTGCATCGTTTTCCACGACAACGTGGTCCACCCCGGTGGCCTCGGCAACCCGCCGAGCCAGCGGCTCTTCCCGCCAGGCGAGATTGGCCGAGAACACGACGTTCTCTCGCTTGGCATCAACGAATCCGGCGGCCCCAATCCCGATTGCGTCGACCGAGTGGCAGCTGGCCAGCTCGCGGCAGGCCCCGCCAATCGCCTCGGCAATCTGAGAAACGTCCGTGGCCGGGGTTTCCACCCGGGTCCGCTCAAGAATATGTCCAGACTCATCAACGAGCCCGGCAGCAATCTTTGTGCCTCCGACATCGACACCCATGGCAATAGTCATGTCTTAGATTCTGCCACGCCCACCTGCACTTACCTATTCCCTTCGGCCTACATTTTCGGGGAAATCACAAGGAAAAGTAGTTGCGATTATGTCCGCCGCGGCGGGCGAAATTACCAGCCACACATAACCATAGGCGTCGAGAATTCCGGGGGCTCCGACGAGAGGATCATTGAGCGTGATCATGGAAGATAGGTCGGGGGGAAGGGGCTGGCGGCGCCCCGTCACGTTGTGTACGCACAGTATCGGTGAACCTTCGACGTGGTTCTTTGATCCACCCCGAAGCAGACCAAAGAAATGGGGGCCGAGATCTAGGGTGACCTGAGGAGAGGCGGGATGGAACGCGGATTGGTTCGCACGTACTCTCAATAGCTCTGTGATTCCACGGTGAATGATTGAGCGCTCCGAAGATTCGTCGGAGAGCTCTTCGGCAAGGGTTGCGTAGTCAAGCTGAGCACGGTTGATGGCCCGTGGAGAATTAGTTCTCTCGGCGAGACTCCGGTCTGAACGCGAGCCGAGCAAGGAGTGGAGGTAGATGCCCGGCATGCCCGCAAGGCTGAGGGCTATGGCGTGGGCGGCGAGGAAACGAGAGATGCCGATTCCGGGATGATTTGGCTCTGAAAGCATATCGAGATAGTTGATATTGAGCTCATAGGGCACCCGGCCCTCCGCCCCGGCACCCATGGAGACGTAGCCGCCACGATCGATGGCACGCTCGGCAAGAGTAGCAATCTGATCGTCCGTGAGAATGCCTTCGGCGCCACGCAGTCCAATCCCGTCATGGGAAGCGAGGAAGTTGAAGAATGCGGTCCCCTTCGGCAGCTTTAGCCCGTTAGCCCAGTCGGTGAGTGTCAGCGCACTCTGTGTGGTGAGCGCGTGTGCAATGAGCGGGGGCAGAGCAAAATTGTAGGCGAGCTGAGCCTCGATGCCACCGGGGGCCAGATAGGAGATGTTCTGCTCGTGGGGCACATTAGTTTCGGTGATGATGAGGACCTGCGGGCTCGCGAGATCGAGAACGGCGCGAAAAATTTGCACGAGCGCATGTGCTTGGGGCAGATTGGCGCAGCCGGTACCGATCTCCTTCCACAGGTAGGTGGCCGCATCCAGCCGGATGAATCGAGCACCCCGCCGAGCGTACTGGATTAGCACCTCGAGAACTCGGAGTAGGACCTCCGGTTCGGCATAATTGAGGTCAATCTGATCGGGGCTGAAGGTCGTCCAGACTTTCTTCGGCCCCGATGAGGTCATGACCTCTGTCAGTAGATCGGAGGTTCGTGGGCGCACCACGTCCGTCAGATCGGCATCCGGCGGTGGGGTGATGGCAAGATCGTCAAAGTCCCCGGCCAGGTAGGAAAGGAACCAGGGGGATTTGGCCGAGACGTGATTGATGACCGCGTCGATCATGAGATTGTGATGCTCGGACAGGGCTTCGACGTCCTCCCAGGAACCGAGATCGGGGCGCACCTGAAGATAGTCGATGACCGAGAAACCGTCGTCAGAGCTGAAGGGAAAGAAGGGCAGGATATGCACGGTGGAAAACGGGGCTGCCCAGGTGCGAAGAACTCGATCGAGGGTTCTCAGCGGTAGCTCGCCAGGGCTCGTTACCTGATCGGCGTAGGTGATGACCACCGTGTCGGACTCGGTGATCGGCGCTGGTGGCTCGGGATGCGTTCGATTGGAGGCAAGCAAGTCATCAATTCCTGTGAGAACATCTGAAGCCTCGGACCCGTAGAGCGAGGTTAGTAAATCCCTTAGGCGCTCGCGGGGATTACCCGCTTGACCTCCGGCAATACGGCATACTTGTGCGGCTTGTCCCCCCGGCATCCTTGCCCCTTCCTTGGTGGTCCTGTCTCAAGATAAGCACAGAATTTTTCTTTTGTATAGCGAGCTGACAGAAGTTGAGTTAAGCTGTGGCATAAGAACTCAAGGAGGAGTCATGTTGAGGATTCGGAAGATGGTTGCCGCCTTCGCGGCAACAGCGCTCATTGGGCTTGGAGCCTGTTCGAGCGACGATAAGGCAGAAGGCGAACAGACGGGCGAGGATGTGACCATCACCGTGTGGTCGCTTGAGTCCCTGCCCGACCGTATGAAGGTCACGGAAGACATCATCGATGGATTCACCGAAAAGACCGGGATTGAGGTCGAGCTAGTGGGGGTCGAGGAGGCTCAGGTGCCTCAGCTCCTGCAATCCTCGGGTCTGTCCGGGGATTTGCCCGACGTGGTCGCGGCGATGCCGCTCGGCCTCATTCACGAGATGAACAACCTGGAAATGGTGGATACCGACGCGGTGGCCTCCATTATCGAGGATCTGGATCCCGCGACTTTCCAGGAGCAGGCCGTCGAGCTGCTCAAGGCCGATGACAAGCACATCGGCGTTCCGGCTGACGGATGGAGCCAGATTCTCCTTTACCGCACCGATCACTTCGAGGAGGCGGGGCTCAATCCGCCGACCGATTTTGATTCGCTGGCCGCGGCCGCCCAGAAGCTTACCGAGGGCGATCATTTTGGCATTACGCTGGCCACCGATCCGGCCGACGTGTTCACTCAGCAGACATTCGAGGCCCTCGCGCTGGGCAATAACTGTCAGGTAGTTGACGAGTCGGGGGCGGCCACGATCAACTCGGCAGAATGCCTGTCGGTCTTCGAGGTGTACAACACCCTCGGCGAGAATTCGCCGGCGGGTGCGCAGACCGTCGACTCGACGCGCGCGGCCTACTTCAATGGCTCGGCCTCCATGGTCATGTGGTCGACCTACATCCTCGATGAGCTGGCCGGCCTGCGCGATGACGCCCTACCCTCATGCGATGAGTGCAAGGACGATCCCGGCTTCCTCGCCGAGCATACCGGCGTTGTCGTCGACATCGCGGGCCCGGCTGGCGGCTCTGCCACCGGCTCCTACGGTGAGATCACGGGCTTCGTGCCGGTGAAGGACGGCCAGGCCGAGGCCACCGAGCAATTCATCGAGTACATGATGACCGAAGGCTATGAGCAGTGGCTGTCCATGGCGCCGGAGGGCAAGTTCCCCATGCGCACCGGCACCGCTGATGAGCCGGAGAAGTACTCCGATGCGTGGGCGCAGATGGACACGGGCGTGGACCGCAAGGCTCCGCTGGGTGACTACTACTCCGAGGATGTCATCGACACGCTGACCGCCATGGGCGAGAACGTTAACCGCTGGGCACTTCCCCAGGGGCAAGGCTCGCTGCTCGGCTCGCTGACCGCCGAACTGCCGCTGTCCAAGGCGGTATCCGACATGGTGGCGGGCTCGCTGACGCCGCAGCAGGCAGCGGATGAGGTGGCCGCGGCTGTGGAGGATATGGCCAAGTGACTTCTCGTGTTCCTGCCGTGCAAGCGCGCGGCAGGGCAGGTAGGGATGACGGTCTGGCGGCATGGGCCTTCGTGTCGCCGACCGTCATCATCACGGTTGCCGTCATCGTCATCCCCGTCCTGTGGAATGTCATTCTTGCCTTTCAGGACAAGTCCTTCGTCTCCATCCGCACCGAGGGGATCTTCGGCGGCGAATTCTCGCTCGCGAATTTCACCTCCGCGATCTCCGCCCGCGGATTCTGGCAATCCCTGTGGACGACGGTGTCGTATGCGGTGCTTTCCACCGCCGGGTCGATTATCGTCGGTCTCATCGCCGCCCTCGCCCTGCGCGGAGCATTCAGGGGGAGGGGCTTTGTTCGCAGCCTCATGCTCCTGCCCTACGTGGCGCCCGTCGTCGCGGTGGCCTTCGTCTGGCAGGTCATGCTGCATCCCCAATATGGCATCCTCAACCACTATCTGCCCGGTGGGGCCATCAGCTTCTTCTCGGTGCGACCCTGGGCCTTCATTTCCGTCATCGTTTTCGAGATTTGGAGATACTTTCCCTTCGCCTTCCTTTTCCTGTCCGCCCGGCTCGTTGCCCTGCCCCGCGATATTGAAGAGGCGGCGCTCGTTGACGGGGTGACCCCGTGGCAGAACTTCCGATACGTCGTGCTGCCCCAGCTCATGCCGACGATTTCCCTACTCGCTGTGCTGCGGCTCATCATGACCTTCAATAAATTCGACGACGTCTACCTCCTGACCGGCGGCGCCGCCGGAACCGAGGTGGCCGCTGTGAGGGTCTACAACCGGCTCATGGGATCCTCCGATATCTCCGGCGCGGCCGCCACCGCCCTCATCCTGGCCGTCGTGCTTGCCGGCATGCTCGTGGCCTATGCATCGCTGACGAAGAGGGTGGAACGATGAACGCCCCGCATCCGATTCTGCGCATCCTCAAGTGGATGACAATCACCGTGCTCATCATCGCCACGGCCTTTCCCTTCTACTACATGCTCATGATGAGCTTCGTGCCGATCGCCGATCTTCAGCTCCATCCCGGAAGGCTTATCCCCGATCTGTCCAATCTCACCACCGACACTTACTCCCAGGTGCTGCGCTCGCGGGAGAGCGGGGGATATGGCTTCGGCCGATTCATGCTCAACTCCGCCGCAGCTTCGCTGGCCGCCACGCTCATCACCCTTATCGTTGTCATCCCGGGCGCCTACGCGGTTTCTCGGCTGAGATTTAGGGGGAGGGGAACCGTGGGCGGGCTCTTCCTGCTCGTCTACATGTTCCCCTCGATCATCATCGCGATTCCGCTTTTCGTTGCCTTCTCCGCCCTTGGCATCCGCGAATCCCTCGTCGGTCTCGTCATCGTCTACATCGCCTTGACGGTGCCGGTCTCGATCTACATGCTCCGGCAGTATTTCGACACCATTCCGCCCTCGATCGACGAGGCCGCGAAAATCGACGGGGCGAGTCGCTGGGTCATCATGACCCGGATCATCATCCCGCTTGCTCGGCCGACGATCCTGTCAACCGCCCTCTACATCTTCATGATCGCCTGGAATGAGTTCCTCTTCGCGCTTCTCTTCCTCGTCGCCAAGCGGGATCTGTGGACCGTCTCCCTGGGTCTGACGCAGCTTGCTAACGGAGTGGAAGTGCCGAAGACTGTTCTTATGGCGGGAGCGGTCTTGCTCACCGTCCCGGTGGTGGTCCTCTATGGAATCGCCGAGCGCGGCCTCACCGAGGGACTGACCGCCGGTTCAGACAAGGGGTAAGGCGTGACTGTGCAAAGATTCTCCGGACCGGGAGATATCCTTGCCCTCCTTCGGCGCGAAGGGCCCCTGACCAGGGGCGAGCTCCAGGAGATCACCGGGCTCTCCCGGATGACCGTGACGCAGCGCGTCACCGCCCTTCAGGAGCGCTTCCTTATCGCCGAGGCTGATGGGCTGGAACCCACCGGGGGCAGGCGTGCCGGCCGCCTTTCCTTTGATCCAAGTCGCGGTTACTTCGCCGTCGAAGCCATGGAAACAACGCGCGCCCGCACCGCCATCACCGATCTTGACGGTCGGGTCATTGCCGCCCGAGACTGCGAGGCGCGAATTGCCGACGGCCCCGCTAAAGCACTCGCCGCTACCGTCGCCTCTATCCGGACGCTTCTCGCCGAGGCGAATCTCCCGCCCGATAGGCTGCGCGGAGTCGGCCTGTCGCTACCCGGCCCCATCGACCCCGGCACCGGCCGGCCCAGTGAGCCGCCGATTATGCCGGGCTGGGATGGGTGGCCGGTTGCCGAGCAGATCGCCGCCGAATTCGGCCGGCCCGCCCTCATTGAAAACGATGGCAATGCGATGGCGCTGGGAATCTACCGCTGGGAATTCCCCACCGCCCAATCCCTCGTTCTCATCAAATGCTCCACTGGCATCGGATCTGGCATCGTCATCGGCGGCGAGCTCATTGGTGGCGTCGACGGCGGGGCCGGCGATATTGGGCATATCCGCATCTCTTCGTCCAACCGGATCTGCCGCTGTGGATCACTTGGCTGCCTTGCCGCCGAGGCCTCGGGATGGGCGGTGGCTGAAAAGCTCAGCGAGGCTGGCCTTGCTGCGAAAGCCGGTCACGATGTGCGCGCCTGGCTCGACCGCGGAGAGGCCGTGGCTGCCCAGTGCGTCCAAGAGGCCGGTCGGCACATCGGCAAGATCGGTGCCACTCTTGTCTCTGTCCTTAATCCCCAGGTCGTCGTCCTTGCCGGAGACCTCGCCTCGACCCCCCTGCTCGGCGGCTTCCGCGAAACCCTCTACGCTCAGACCCTTCCCCGGGCCACCCGCTCCCTCGACATCGTCGTCAGCAATGATCCGGATGCCGCGATCCGCGGAATCGCACAGGCTCTCGCCGATCAGATCTACAGTCCGGCAGCTGTCAACCGCATGTGCGGCTGACGCCGAGCTTCTCCCTGGGCTGCGGATCGACATCTAGCCCATCCCGGTGAGTGGGGCCGAGGAGGTCTGCCCGATAGCCCACCCGGATTGAGTGGATCCGCCTAGAATCGACCTGCAAGTGACGAGCTTCACCGTACTCTTCAAACGTTGCGGGAATAAAGAAGCTGCCCCCATAGTTGAGTTAGGTGGACTCAAGAAATGGGTAGTCGATTGGACATAGGTTC
>JAUNVM010000031.1 GCA_030537635.1 Flaviflexus sp.
GTATCTGCTTCGTCAACAAGATGGACAAGCTCGGCGCGGACTTCTACTTCACCGTGCAGACGATTAAGGACCGCCTCAAGGCGACTCCGATCGTTGTCACGCTGCCCATCGGTGCCGAGTCCGAGCTGTCGGGCGTCATCGACCTTGTGAAGATGTGCGCCTACCGCTTCCCCGATGTCGACGACAAGGGCGATAAGACCTACGGCAACCTCGTGGTTTCCGAGGAGATCCCGGACGACATGAAGGCGAAGGCCGAGGAGTACCGCTCCGCTCTCATTGAGCAGGTCGCCGAGTCGAGCGAGGAACTGCTTGAGAAGTACCTCGGCGGCGAGGAGATCACCGAAGAGGAAATGGTGGCCGCGATCCGCGAGCTCACGATTTCCGGTGAGGGCTTCCCCGTGTTCTGCGGCTCCGCCTACAAGAACGTCGGCGTGCAGCCCATGCTCGATGGCGTCGTCGACTACCTGCCCTCTCCGCTGGACATTCCTCCGGTCGAGGGAACCGCGGTCAACGATGAGAACGAGAAGATCCTGCGCAAGCCGGACGAGAAGGAACCCTTCTCCGCTCTCGCCTTCAAGATTGCCGTGCACCCCTTCTTCGGCAAGCTCACCTACATCCGCGTGTACTCCGGTTCCATGGAGGCCGGCTCGCAGGTGATGAATGCCACCAAGGGTCAGCGCGAGCGCATCTCCCGTATCTTCCAGATGCATTCGAACAAGGAAAACCCCGTTGATGTTGCCCATGCCGGCCACATCTACGCCGTGATCGGTCTGAAGAACACGACGACCGGTGACACCCTGTGCGACATGCAGAAGCAGGTCATCCTCGAGTCGATGACCTTCCCCGAGCCGGTCATCCACGTCGCCATCGAGCCCAAGTCGAAGGGCGACCAGGAGAAGCTTGGCGTTGCTATTCAGAAGCTTGCTGAGGAGGATCCCACCTTCTCGGTCCGCCTTGATGAGGAGACTGGCCAGACCGTCATTGGCGGTATGGGCGAGCTCCACCTCGACATCCTTGTCTCCCGCATGAAGCGTGAGTTCAAGGTTGAGGCGAATGTGGGCGCCCCCCAGGTCGCCTACCGTGAGACCATCCGCCGCAAGGTGGAAAAGGTCGATTACACCCACAAGAAGCAGACTGGCGGTTCCGGCCAGTTCGCCAAGGTCCAGGTCACCTTCGAGCCCCTCGAGGCGACCGAGGACGGAGAGATGTACGAGTTCGTTGATGCGATCACGGGCGGCCGTGTGCCGCGCGAGTACATCCCCTCGGTGGACGCCGGTATCCAGGAGGCCATGAAGAATGGTGTCCTCGCCGGTTACCCCATGGTGGGTGTGAAGGCCACGCTCGAGGACGGCGCCTACCACGACGTCGACTCCTCGGAAATGGCGTTCAAGATCGCCGGCAACATGGTGTTCCGCGAGGGCATCCGCCGTGCCGATCCGGTCCTCCTCGAACCCGTCATGGACGTGGAGGTCCGTACTCCGGAGGAGTACATGGGCGACGTCATTGGCGATCTCAACTCCCGCCGCGGCATGATCCAGTCGATGGAAGATGCCACGGGCGTGAAGATTGTCCGTGCCCAGGTTCCGCTGTCCGAGATGTTCGGGTACGTGGGCGATCTGCGGTCGAAGACCCAGGGCCGCGCCGTGTACACGATGCAGTTCGCGACCTATGCGGAAGTGCCTCGGAACGTCTCCGAGGAGATCATCAAGAAGACCCGCGGCGAGTGAGCCTCGGTCTGTAACCAAAATAACCGACCCGTAGATTCGCTTTGCCGCCAGGATGGTACGCTATCCTAGACGAGCGCAGAAACTACCCCGAGTCCCAGGAGGACGCAGTGGCGAAGGCCAAGTACGATAAGTCCAAGCCGCATATGAACATCGGCACCATCGGTCACGTTGACCATGGCAAGACGACGACAACCGCGGCAATTACCAAGGTGCTTGCTGACAAGTACCCCGAGCTCAACGAGTTCACCCCCTTTGATAAGGTCGACAACGCTCCCGAGGAGCGTCAGCGCGGCATCACCATCAACGTGTCCCACGTTGAGTACCAGACCGACAAGCGTCACTACGCGCACGTCGATGCCCCCGGCCACGCCGACTACATCAAGAACATGATTACCGGCGCTGCTCAGATGGACGGCGCGATCCTCGTGGTCGCCGCCACCGACGGCCCGATGGCCCAGACCCGCGAGCACGTTCTGCTCGCCCGTCAGGTCGGCGTGCCCCAGCTGATCGTCGCCCTCAATAAGGCTGACATGGTCGACGACGAGGAAATTCTCGAGCTCGTCGAGATGGAGGTCCGCGACCTCCTCTCGAGCCAGGATTTCGACGGCGACAACGCCCCGGTCATCCAGATCTCCGCTCTCAAGGCCCTCGAGGGCGACGAGAAGTGGGTCAAGTCGGTTGAGGACCTCATGGAGCAGGTCGACAACTACTTCGAGGATCCGGTGCGCGATCTCGACAAGCCGTTCCTCATGCCCATTGAGGACGTCTTCACCATTACCGGCCGCGGCACCGTTGTGACCGGCCGTGTCGAGCGCGGTCAGCTGCAGCTCAACTCCGATGTCGAGATCGTCGGCATCAAGGAGAAGGCCACCACCACGACCGTCACCGGTATCGAGATGTTCCACAAGCAGATGGACTACGCCGACGCCGGCGAGAACTGTGGTCTGCTGCTGCGCGGCATCAAGCGCGAGGACGTCGAGCGCGGCCAGGTTATCTGCAAGCCCGGCTCGATCACCCCGCACACCAAGTTCGAGGCTCAGGTCTACGTTCTCAAGAAGGAGGAGGGCGGCCGTCACAACCCGTTCTTCTCCAACTACCGTCCGCAGTTCTACTTCCGGACCACCGACGTCACCGGCGTCATCACGCTGCCCGAGGGCACCGAGATGGTGATGCCCGGCGACAACACCGAGATGAGCGTTGAGCTGATTCAGCCCATCGCCATGGAGGAGGGCCTCGGCTTCGCTATCCGCGAGGGCGGCCACACCGTTGGCTCCGGCCGCGTGACCAAGATCCTTTCCTAAGGTCTTTCGCGCGCTAGCGCTAAGAAAGGCGGCATCCATCCGGATGCCGCCTTTCGCTATGCCCAGCGGAGCCCGCGTCCTGTCGTCGGCACAGAGGCGAGAACTGTTAAATATCTCCCGGAATTGCGTCCGGATTATCCTTCACCGGCTCGGCTAATCCCGTTATACTGATACCAATTCGCAGATACAGTAGGCAGGCCTAAGGGAGATCTGATGGAGCGCAGTCATGACCCCAAGTGGGTGACGGTCGCGGTCACGCTGTCCGCGATCGTCATGACCCTCGATATCACCATCGTGCAGTTGGGACTCAAGGAGATAGGCGAGGAATTCACCGCCGGCCTGGACGCCCTGCAGTGGATCGTCAATGGCTACACGCTAGCCTTTGCCTCGCTCGTCCTATCCGCCGGAGCGCTGGGGGATAAGATCGGGCGGCTGTCGGTCTTTCGGCTTGGTATCACCGTCTTCTTCATCGCCTCCCTCGGCTGCGCCCTCGCCCCCTCCGTTGGTGTCCTTATCGCCGGGCGGATTGCCCAGGGGGTGGGAGCCGCCCTCATGTTCGGCCCGGCGCTCGCCCTCATTGCCGGAGCCTATGAGGGCGATGAGGAGGGCAGGCTCCGGGCCATCGTTCTCTTCTCCACCACCTCCGCAGCCTTCGCCGCGCTCGGTCCCCTCTTTGGCGAGGTCATCGTCGGTGCGGTGGGATGGCGGGCGATCTTCTATCTCAATATTCCGTTCTCTGTTGTCGTGAGCTATGTGGCGGCGGTGAAGATGGATCCGCAAAAGCCGAGCGATGTCACCCGTCCGGACTATCCCGCGGCGGTGCTGGCCACAATTGCCTTGTTTACCGTCAACTACGGGCTCACAGACTTCGTTCACCACTCGGGCATCACCGCCATCGGTGGGGCCTGCTTGTGCACTTTCACCGTCTTCTTTTTTGTCTTCCTCGTGCGGGAGAAGAAGATGGGCGCCGATGCGATGATCGACCTGAGACTGTTTCGGCTGCCGGTCTTCTCCGCCGCGGTTCTCATGTCGTTCTTCTGCCGGGTCGCCTCCTTTGGCATCATCCCCTTCGTGATCATCTGGCTGCAGGGATATCAGGGATTGAGTCCAACGGAGACGGGCTGCGTGCTCCTCTTCATGTCGCTCACCCTCGTTGTCTTCGCCGCCGTTTCCATGAAGCTCACCCGCTTCTTCTCGGTGCGGACGCTCAATGCGGGCGGCATGGGGGGTATTGGGCTCGGGTGGATCATCCCCGGCCTGCTCATCGGTCCCGGCTCCTGGACCGCCATCATCCCCGGCCTCATCATTATCGGCATCGGCTCCGGCCTCATGACTCCGCACATGATGGACCTGGCCGTCTCCTCGGTGCCCGCCGAGCGTTCGGGCATGGCCTCCCGAACGGCCAATACCTTCTTCCCGCTGGGTACCGCGGTGGGCTTTGCCGTCTTCGGCGCCTATCTCTCCGCCCGCCTTGGCCACCTGCCGGGGCCGATGCGCAAGGTGGCCACCTCTGGGAACGCCGATATTATGGGGACGCTGGAGGCGGGAACCGTGGAGAAGCTGGAGGCGGCCTACACGTCGGCGATCTCCGAGATCTTCCTCATCGCCGGCGCGATGTGCCTGGCCGTCACGCCCCTCATTGCCCATCTCTTAGCCGCCAAGGGAACGGCGGGTGCCCGGGTGGCTCCCCAGCGAGAGGCCGCCCCCGGTCCGCGGGCGGGCTAGTCGAAGAGCCCGTGCCGCTTCTCGTACTCGGCGAGAATGCGGCGCGCCACCCGGGTCGAGTCGACGAGCGGATGGGTGGCGAGCGCACGCCAGGCGAGCTCCCTGCTCGAGCTGAGCGCGGCGTCGATGATGAGCTCCTCGCAGGCCTTGACGGAGGTCACGAGCCCGAGCTCGGGTCCGTCGAGCGGTCCCGGGGGCTGCGGATGAAGGCCCGAGGCATCGACCCGGGTGGGGACCTCGATAATCGCATCGGGCCCAAGGGCGGGAATCATCTGCTCATTGGGAACACCGAGAATCATGCGCGCGGGTTGACCGGTGGCCAGGGCCGTCATGAGATCGAGGGCGACGTTCTCGTAGCCTCCTCCCATGTCCTCCTCGGCGCGCTCCTCTCCGCTGCGAGCCTCCGCCATATACGTCTCCTCGCGCTCATGGTGGGCGCGGGTCCACAGCTGTCCGGCGCGGGAGAGATCGGCCTCGGCGGAGGCGTAGAAGCCGGCCTGCTGGCGGTGGAGGAATTCGCCGCGGGTTTCCCCCTCGCTCACCGCGGCTAGGGATTCGCGGGCGGAATAGTAGTAGAAGAGATACTCGTTGGGGAGCATGCCAAGGCAGCGCACCCAGTCCTCGCCGATGATCCGGGCCTCCTCGAGACAGGACAGCTCGGGGGAGGCGATGAAGGAGGGGAGGAGATCCCTGCCATCCACCCGGAGGGTGCGCAGCCAGCCGAGGTGATTGAGCCCAACGTAGTCGTAGCTGGCCTCCGCCTCATCCACCCCCAAGATTCGGCACACCTTGCGCACGAGGCCGATCGGGGTATCGCAAATTCCGACCGAGTTCGGATGTACGGTGCGCATCGCCTGGGTGATGATGCCGGCGGGATTGGTGAAGTTGATGATCCAGGCATCCGGATTGGCCTCGTGGACGGCGCCGGCGAGATCCAGGGCCGGGCCAATCGTGCGCAGTGCATAGGCGTAGCCGCCTACCCCCACCGTTTCCTGGCCGAGCACGCCGCGCTCAAGGGCCACCCGCTCGTCGGTGACCCGCCCGCAGGTGCCGCCGATGCGCATGGCGGAGAAGACGAAGTTGGCGCCGGAGACGGCCCGGTGCAGATCGGTTTGGGTGGTGATCGGCAGATTGAGACCAAACTGCTCGGCCACCGCACGCATGACCTCCAGCCGGGCGGGATCAATGTCGTAGAGCGTGATGTCGTCAAGGAAGGGCGCCCGGGTGAGGGCACGGAGAACCTGGGGAACCCGAAAACCCCCTCCACCGGCGATGACAAGCTTCATCAGTGCCTCCTTCCCCCTCAGGCTAGTAACTTGCGCTCGGCCTCGGCAAGCGGGCTCGGAAACCGGTGTAGCCCCCTCGCCCGGCACCATACTTGAGGGATTGATCTTTGCTTAATGAAGGACTTTTCCTTGCAATATAAAGCTTTTCTCGGGGTCGTTTCGGCGCGAAAAAATACGGCACTAGTGCTACGCTCGCCTCATGAGCGAGCCTCGAGTCTATGTTGCGGGCGCACTATTTCTCGATGTTGTCATGTGCGGCCTCGCGCATGCGCCGCGCCCGGGCGAGGAGCAGTGGGTATCCGGTACCGGGGTCATGCCCGGAGGGATCGCCAATCAGGCGGTTGCGTGCTCCCGGCTCGGCCTCGCCCCGTCCCTGCTCACCTACATCGGCACCGATCGGGTGGGCAGATGGGTGCGGGAGATGCTTGAGGAGGACGAGATTGACCTCAGCCTCGCCCGGACTACCGAACGACAGAACATCACCTGCTCGCTGGTGTTTGATGGCGATCGCTCATTGACCACCTGTGGCCGAGACGATGCTCCGTTGCCGTCGGGCAGCGAGCTAATCCCGGATGTCGTCATGGCGTCCCTCGGCTACCTGCGCACCGCCGCCGAGCACATTCGTCGATGGCGCGCCGGTGGTGCCATCGTCATTGCCGATACCGGGTGGGATCCGACGGGGGCGTGGGATGTCGCAGATCTTGAGGTCCTTGCCGACGCCGATGTCTTTGTCCCTAACTGCGCCGAGGCCGAGCATTACACCCGGACCCTCGGCCCGGATCGAGCGGCGGCGAAGCTACTCGACTACGTCGATACCGCGGTTGTCACGTGTGGTGCCGCGGGGATTCAGCTTGCCCGGCGCGGCGAGGTCGTTGCCATGCCGGCGCTGGAGGTGGATCCGGTGGATACCACCGGGGCCGGAGATGCGTTCTCGGCCGGACTGGCCGCGGGACTTGCACGCGGCGTGGATATTGATCTCGCCGTTGAGCTTGGCCAGGCGGCGGCCGGGTGGACGGTGTCCCACATTGGCGGATCGGCCTCCTCGCCCCACGCCGAGGAGCTGCTGGAGTGGTCGAGGGGAACCCGGCTGGAGGAGTCCGTCCGCGCCATTCTTGGCGCTCCTGGTCGGTAGCGGTCGGCTAATCCCAGGGCTCCGGGTCATCCCACGTGGTGTAGCTGGCCGGCGTCGAATCAAAGCTCGGCCCCTCCTCGACCCGAAACAGGTGGAGGAAGCCGGTTATGAGGGCGGTGAGGGCGGGCCGGCTCGTCACTTTGAAGATGCGCTTGATGGTGGGGCGCGGCATGTCCCGCAGGACGCTGACAATCTTCCAGATGTCCTTCTGTCCTGGATTGATCGCCGGCGCGGAGATGTCCCGGTCGGCGAGGAAACCGGTGATGAGATCGTCAACCGAGGAGGCCTGCCAGTCCCGCCAGCGCCCACTTGACGCAAGCTCCGTCAGCTCGGCCACCGCCTCGCCAAGGGCCGGCCGGCTCACGGCGATAAGGGCGGGATCGATACCTCGCTGGTCGATGCCGGCGAGGACCTGATTCGCGGCCGGAACAACAATATCGAGGAGCCGCTCCACCGGCTCGGCCGCCACGGCGGCGCGCGGCTCATCCTCCGGTGCTGCCGTGAAGCAGTCATCGGCCTTGGTCAGAAGATCGGGAACCTCGGCAAAGTGGGCGGCCTCAGCTTCGGTGGCCCCGAGCGCCACGAGGAGCTTCCTCGCCGCCTGCCACAGGAAGGCCCGATCGCTGATCCAGCTGAAATCCATGCCCCCCACTGTAGCCGGACGGGCCAAGCCTCCGGAAGGACAATGACCGGGATTGGGGCGGAATTGAGGCAGTGAGGGGCGCAGTGCCGGGATGGACAGACGTGAGGGGAGGCTCGAGCCTCCCCTCACGCGGTACAGAAAACAGGAAATGCGTTACTCGGTGTCCTCCTTCCTCACCAGCTCATCGACGGCCTGAGCCGTTTCGCGGTGCGCGTTCCAGATTTCTTCGGGTAGGTTGTCAAACTGCTTGAGGTGTTCCTCGCGGTTCGCCATCTCCTGCTGCCAGCGCCTGGCGTCGATGTCGAGAACCCGCTGCAGGTCCTCCCGGCTTCCGGTGAAGCCGTCGAGATTGAGCTCCTCGGCGGTGGGGATGATGCCGACGGCGGTGTGCTTGCCCGTGACCTTGCCCGCCTTGAGGTCGAGAAGCCAGAGCAGGGCCCGCAGGTTGTCCCGATATCCGGGCCACAGGAAGTGTCCATCATCAGGGTCGCGCTGGAACCAATTGACGTGCGCAAAGATCGGCATGTCTTTTGCGGGGGAGAGGACGTTGAGCCAGTGCTGGGCGTAGTCGCCCTCCGGGTAGGCCATGAACGGGCGCATGGACATGGGGTCGTAGCGGAGCACGCCCTCCTTGCCCTCGGCGGCAAAGGTGGCCTCCGCGCCGAGCGTGAGGCCGTCGTAGACGCCCTCGGGCAGGTCCTTCATGGCGCGAACCAGGGGCTCGCGGTCCCTGGTGCGGCCACCGAAGATGATGGCGTCAATCGGCACGCCCTGCGGCTCATTGTAGTCGGGGGCCACGTTGGGAACATTGGCGAGCGTGGTGGTGAATCGGGAGTTCGGGTGGGCCCATTCGTCGCCCTTCTCGCCGGAGCGCTGATGCTCGGCGGGGCGGTCGGAGATCAGCTCACCCTTCCAGTCGTACCAGCCGGTGACATCCTCCGGCGGCTCGGGGGTTTTGCCCTCCCACCACATCTCCTTCGTGTCCGGATGGTAGGCCACGTTGGTGAACAGGGTGCGGGTGCCCTCGTCGATGGCGGACATGGCGGTGGGATTGGTTTTCCAGTTCGTGTCCTTGGCTACGCCAAAGGCACCGAATTCGGGGTTCATGCCGTAGACCTTGCCGTCCTCGCCCACGTGCAACCAGACGATGTCATCGCCGTAGAAGTACACCTCGTAGCGATCCCCGAGGCCCTCGGGCGGCAGCATCATTGCGAGGTTGGTCTTGCCGGAGGCGGACGGGAAGCCGCCGCACACATAGGAGGTCTCGCCGGTCTCCTTGTCCTTGATGCCGATGAGCATGAACTGTTCGGCAAGGAACTTCTTTGAAGCCCAGCCGTCATAGGCACCCTGGCGCAGTCCGTGGGCGATCTTGCCGAGCAGAGCATTGCCGCCGTAGGAGGAGCCGAAGTGGAGGATGGTGCGATCATCGGCCACTGTGGCGAACAGGCGATTGTCCTCGTCGGTGCCGTGCTTGAGGTTCTCGAGGTCGCCGGTGACGTGGACGGCGCGCACGAACACCGACGGATCGGCAAGATCATTGAGGTAGCTGACGTCCACCCGGGACATGCGGATCATGTGGAGGACGACGGTGCGGTTATCGGTGAGTTCGACGCCGCGCGCCCAGTCCTCGAGCGGCGATCCCGGGGGTGCCATGAGGTAGGGGATGACGTACATTGTCTTGCCCGTGGATGCTCCGGTCATGCGCTCGATCTGCGCCTCGATGACCTCATCGGCATCCCGCCAATTGTTGTAGATGCCCCGATCGGACTCGTTGTGGGTGGCCACCACGGTGCGCTCCTCGGAGCGAGCGGTGTCCTTGGGATGCGAACGGGAATAGTAGCGATTCCAGCCGGCCTCGAAAATCTCCCCGGCCTCGAGGGCCTCGGTGACGATGCGCTCGTCATCCGCGGCCGAAATGACCTCGATCTTCTCGGGCTGGGTGATCTCGGCCCATCGTGATACAAAGGCCTCCACCTCCGAATTATGTAGTCCAGCATCTCGCAAGATCTGGGGAATATCTGCCATCATGCTCCAATCTACGGCGGGGCGAACAACAAAGTTAGGATAACAGAAACCTTGCGCGGTGGTCGGGACGAATGGGCCAATCAGATCCGTTCCGGCCAGATGGGAGCGTCTGCTTGCTCCGCCCGAGATCCCGACGCGCCCGGCTCGCGGTCCACGCCGCGGCGTAGGTGTCCAGGGGCAGAAGTGCGCCCCGGCGGTGGCCGGGGCGTAGGGGGTGCTCGCGGATTGGCGGTCCGCTAGACCATGTGGGCGAGCAGGGCGAGCGCGGTGGCCCGGTCGGTGACAAGACAGTTGATGAAGTGTCCCTTGAGCGCGCCGACGAGGGCGGCCACCTTCTCGGCGCTCCAGGCAACCCCCACGGCATAGGGGATGGTGCGCATTCGCTCCGGGGCGACGGAGATGGTGCGCCGGCACAGTGGGGTGGGAATGTGGCGACCCTCCCGGGTGAAGTGGTGCCCGCAGATGTGGCCCACCGCAGCGGACTCATTGAGCACCTCCTCGGTGTCAGCGTCGATGAAGTCGTCGAAGATGCGCCCCGAGCGGCCCCGGGAGACGGCACCAACGCCGACGAGGGCGATATCGGCACGGGCGGCCAGCTCCATCGTCGTCGCGATCTGCTCTTCTCGGCGCAGCTCCTCGGCGACCGCGGCCGAGGGGACGACCAGCGGCACGGGCAGGCCGTGGTAACCGCCGCCGAGCTTTCCCGACATGCGCCGGCAGGTTTCCACCGAATCGAGCAGCACGTCGGAGTGGCCGATCGAGCCGATCATCTGCACCACCCGGGAGCGGGGAAGCTCCAGCTCCGGCATCGCATCCACGGTGGCGGCGACCGCGAGGCCATTGGAGATTGACAGCAGAACATTGTCGGTCATGATCTCGGTGAGCATGTCGGCGGCGCACCTCGCCACCGAGGCCTGAGTGTCGGCAACGTCCTCCGGATCGGCCACGCGGCACAGCTTGAGATTGAAGCGTTCGCGCAGCTCGGCCTCGAGCGAGATCACCCGCTCCAGGGTGTGGAAGATCCGGACGCGGACCATGCCGCGCTCGCGGGCCTCGGCGAGTAGCCGGGAGACGGTGGGCCTCGAATACCCGATTCGGGTGGCAATCTCGGCCTGCGAGCAGCCCTCTTCGTAGTAGGCGCGGGCGACGTCCAGGAGCGTGAGAATATGCTGACGCTCCTCCGTCGTGCGACTTCTTCTGTACTCGTGGTGATTGAGCATATGTTCATCTTACCTTGGACTTGCCCAAGAAAGTGACACTAAATCCAGTCATAATCGGGCGTAGTTTTCTGGGACTTTAGTGGAAGGGTGAACAGATGTTCACTCACATCGTTGTTTCGAGGCGTGGATCACCCTTACTGTGCGGGTGTAGGGGACGGCAGATGCCCCACCGAACAAAGGAGATCGATATGGCCCACGCGCGAACTATTCGTGGCGACGTTGACCCGGCAACCCTCGGCGTCATCAACGCCCACGACCACCTCATTCGGGTGGGTGCCGGCGAAGTCTACATCGACGGTGATCACCAGCTGGCCGATGTGGACAAGGCCGTGGAGGAGGGCGGCTACTTTGTCGCTGCCGCCAAGAACTGGAGCGAGGCCGGCGGCACCGTCGTCGACATGTGCCCGGCTAATTGCGGACGCGACCTCGTCAAGCTCGCCGAGGTTGAATCGCGGGTCGACGGCCTGCAGGTGATTGCCACCACCGGATTTCACCGCGAGCACGTCTACCTGGAGACCCAGTCCCACTGGGTCAACCGGTACACGGTTGATCAGATCACCGAGCTGCTCATTGCCGACATCACCGAGGGTATTGACCGGCACGACTATTCCGGACCGATTATCGAACGCACCGAATACAAGGCCGGTTGCATCAAGATCGGCACCGCCTACGGCATGATCACCCCGTTTGAGCGCAAGTGCATGGCGGCGGCGGCTCAGGCGTCGATGGAGACCGGCGCCCCGATCAACACGCACACCACCTATGGCACCTGCGGCCTCGAGCAGGCCCAGCTGCTCAAGGAGTTCGGTGTTCCGGCCGACCAGATCGCCATCGGCCACATTCAGCGCAACGCCGATGTCTTCTACCTCGCGCAGATTCTCGATGAGGGCGTCTACCTGGAGATCGACGGCACCTACCGGATCAAGTACCAGCCGGAATCGAACCGGATGAAGGAGCTCAAGGAGCTCGGCGAGCGCGGATATGGCGATCGCATCCTGCTCGGCACCGATTCGGGTAAGCGCTCCTACCAGAAGGCCTACGGCGCGGTGACCGGCGTCGACTTCAATCCGGCCGTGGATGGCCCGCGCATGCTCGCCGAGGGCTTTGACGCCTCCTACGTGGAGAAGCTGCTCATGACCAATGGTCAGCGCTTCTTCACGATGCGGAAGGATTCCTGATGAACCGGCCGCAGCTACAGATCGCACTCGATACGAGGGACCTGCCCGCCGCGCTTGCCCCGCTGGCGCGGGCCGGCGAGCACGTCGACATCATCGAATGCGGCACCGTCCTCATTTTGGGGGAGGGGCTGCGGGCCGTGCGGGAGGTCCGGGCGATCTTCCCGGACAAGCCGATTCTCGCCGACATTCGCATTGCCGAGGCGGGCAGCATTCTCGCCCGGCACGCCTTCGAGGCCGGGGCCAGCCTCGTGTCCTGCGTGGCCGGCGCCTCGATGACCACCATCGAACAGGTGGTCGCAGTGGCGGGCGAATTCGGCGGCGACGTTCAGGTTGAGCTCAACGACGATCACTACACGCTGGATAAGGCGAAGGCGTGGCGCGCGGCCGGGGTCGGTCACGTCATTGTCAAGCGCTCGCGGGATCTTGAGGCCTCCGGTGTCCTCGAGTGGACCGAGCGGGATCTTCAGCGGGTCAGCGATCTCAAAGAGCTCGGCTTTACTGTCTCGGTCACCGGCGGGATCAAGGCCCGCGAGCTCGACGTGTTCCAGGGCTACCCCGTCGATATTGTCATCGCGGGCCGGGAGATCGTCGGTGCCGAGAACCCCCGTGAGGCCGCGGCCGCCATGGTCGCGGGTTTGGAGCGATTGGCGTGAACCTCACCGGCGAAACCAGATGTGAATGCGGGGCGACCCGCCCGCTGCCCTCCGGTGCCATCACCCTGGGCATCTACGAGAAGGCGATGTGCGATCCGGTTGACTGGGACTCCTTCTTCGCCTCCGTCGCCTCCGCCGGCTTCAGCTTCGTCGACCTGTCGATTGACGAGTCTCCCGAGCGGCGGGCGCGCCTGCATTGGCCGGCCCCCGAACGGCGGATGGTGCGGGATGCGGCGGCGCGGGCCGGCGTTGCCATCGGCGGCCTGTGCCTGTCCGTGCACCGCGCGGTTGGCCCCGGCTCGGCGGATCCGCGGGTGCGGGAGGAGGCCCGGCGGATCTACACCGAGGCCATCACCCTCGCGCGCGATCTCGGTGCCCCCATCGTCCAGGTGGCCGGCTACTACGCCTACTACGAAGAACCACACGCCGATCAGCGCCGCTACTACGTTGAGGCGCTCGCCGAGGCCGCCCAGACCGCCTCTCTTGCCGGGGTGCTCCTCGGCATCGAGAACGTCGATGGTACCGACGTCACCTCGATTAGTCAGGGAATGGAGATAGTTCGGGAGATTGGCAGCCCCTGGCTGCACATGTATCCCGACATCGGCAACATTGCCGAACAGGAACTCGACACGACGAGCGAGCTCGCGGCTGGCGAGGGCCACATGCTCGCCATCCACATCAAGGATGTGCGTCCCGGAGAGCCCAGGCGGGTGCCGCTGGGGGAGGGCACTGCCGACTTCCCGGCCGCCTTCGCCGAGCTGCGCCGCCAGCGCTGGTCGGGCCGCATGATGATCGAAATGTGGAATGACAATGCTCCCGATTCCGACGTCGTGTCGGCCCGGGCCCGAGCCACGGTGGCGGGCTGGCTGACGGAGGCCGGACTGCCCATCAACCCCCACCCCTCGCACCGCGAGACCACCTGATCACACCGATCACGGCCCCAGGGCCACACCACCTGGAGATCGCCACTCGGCGGTCGAGCAGGGAACAGCGATGTTCCCGGAAGGAGCAAAGATGCTGGAAGAACTCAAGGAGAGAGTCTGCGAGGGTAACCTCGAGCTGGCTCGGGCCGGTCTGGTGGCCTGGACGGGCGGCAATCTCTCCGCCAAGGATGATGACCACGGGGTCATTGTCATTAAGCCCTCCGGGCTCAGATATTCGGAGATGACTCCGAAGGACATGGTGGTTGTCGGACTCGACGGCCGGATCGTCGAGGGGGAGCGGGGCCCGTCCTCGGACACCCAGTCCCATCTCGCCATCTACGCCGGACGAGACGACGTCAAGTCCATCGTCCACACGCATTCGCGCTACGCGACTGCGTTCGCCGCAGTGGGCCGGGAAATCCCCTGTTGTCTCACCGCAATCGCCGATGAATTCGGCGGCCCGGTCCCCTGCGGCGGATATGCCCCCATTGGGGGCGAGGACATCGGCAAGATCGTGCTTTCCACGATCGGCCGCTCGCCCGCGATTCTCATGGCCAAGCACGGTGTCTTCACCATCGGCCCCACCATCGCCAAAGCCCTCCAGGCGGCGATTATGGTCGAGGACGTGGCCCATACCGTTGCGGTGGCCGAACAGCTTGGACAGCTGGAATCCCTTCCCCAGGAGGAAATCGATTCCAACTACGACCGCTACCACAACCGCTATGGCACCGACGCCGCGAGTCTAGGAGTATCCCGATGACATTCGACCTTTCCACCATCGGTGAGGGGCAGATCCGCCTCACCGTCAACCAGGGTGAGCGCCTGTCCCAGGCCCGAACCCTTCGCATGACAGCGGCCTGCTCCGAGGCCAATGTCTCCGGCCTGCTCGCCCAGCTGGGCCGACACACCTCCTGGGCCTCGATCATGCCGAAGGGCGATCTGGCCAAGCGGGTGCTTGACGAGTTCCGCTCGGTCAACGTCGACCTGTCGAACATGGTCCTGCGCGACGAGGGCAGGGTCGCCCTGTACTTCATGGAGCCGGGTGAGTTCCCCATGCCGGGCAAGGTCACCTACGACCGCCTGCACACCCCGTTCCGCGAGGCCTCCATCGACGATTTCAACTGGGATTCGATGCTCGACACGAAGCTGGTCTTCGTCACCGGCATCACCGCCGCGCTCACCGAAAACACGGCCAAGGTGGTCCAGTACTTCGTTGACCAGGCCGCCGAGCGCGGCATCGACATCGCCCTTGACGTCAACTACCGCTCCATGCTGTGGGATGGGGACCGGGCCCGCGAGGTGCTCACCCCGATCGCGGAGAAGGCCAAGCTGCTGTTCTGCTCGAAGCGGGACGGTCAAACCGTTTTCGGCATGGACGGAAGCGGGCCCGAGATCTGCGCGAACCTGCGCGAACGCTTCGGCAATACTCACGTGGTGTCAACCGATCAGGTTGATGGCATCTACGTTTCCTCGGCCGAGGCCGGAGAGCACGTCTTCGAGGTCAAGCGTGTCCCGGTCATCGACCGGCCCGGAGCGGGCGACTCGTTCGTGGCTGGCACCATGCACGGCTATCTGCAAGGAGACATCCTGCAGGGAGTCATCTACGGGCGGCGCACCGCCGTCTACGCCCTCACCCATCACGGCGACCTTACCCATATCAGCCCGGCCGAGCTGGACATTCCCGAAACCTCGGATATCGTCCGCTAGGCCCCACAACCAATTGGAGAACACCACCATGTCATCACCCACCAAGGGAGGGAATGCCCCTCTGACCGCCTACGAGCTCATCGATTCGCGTCCGCTGACAAAGAATCAAAAGAACCTCATCTCCCTCGTTGTCGTTGGCAACCTGTCGGAATTCTTCGACATGTTCCTCATCGGCTTCGTCGTCGCCCTGCTCACCAAGCCGTGGGCGCTCACCGGCTTCGAGGCCGGCACGATTCTCGCCTGCTCGGGTCTCGGTACCGTTCTTGGTGCCATTGGCTGGGGCCGCATCGCCGACTCCATTGGCCGCCGCCGCGCCTTCTTCTGGTGCGTCGTCATGTTCGTTGGATTCACGGCGCTCACCCTGCTCACCCCCGAGGGCGGATGGTGGATGATCGCCATCCTGCGCATCGGTGTTGGCATGGGCGTGGGTGGTCTCAACATCACCTCCATTCCCTACGTTCAGGAATTCGTTCCGGCTAAGCAGCGTGGCCTGCTCGCGGGCCTCGGCTCCGTGTTCATCCCGCTCGGCCTGTTCCTCGGCTCGGTCTCCCAGAAGATCGTCGGCGACAACTGGCGCCTGCTCATCCTCCTCGGCTGCGTGCCTATCTTCCTCCTCATCTGGCTGCGCTACGTGCCGGAGTCCCCGCGCTTCCACCAGGTGCAGGGCCGCGATGATGAGGCTCGCAAGTCGCTTGCCTGGGCCCTCGAACTGCCGGTTGACCAGGTGGGCGCCCTGCCCCCGGTTGTCGAAGAGGAGAAGGCGTCCTACGGCCTGGTCTTCCGCAAGCACTTCAAGTCCCTCGCGGTTATCACCATCGGCTCCTTCTGCTTCATCATGGGCGGCTTCGCCGTTCAGTCCTGGGGTCAGACGCTGCTCAAGGACGGCTTCGGTTTCTCCGTTTCGACGGTGGCCTACCTGTTCATGGGCGTGTCCTTTGCCGACCTGATCGGCCGCCTGTCGTCGGCCTACCTCTCCGACAAGATCGGCCGGCGGGCCACGATGTTCACCTTCGGCGCCCTCGGCGCGGCGGGCTGCTTCCTGGCCGCCATGTCCACCGGATCGGGCACCATGTTCTTCATCTCCATCGTCATCATCATGATGTTCGGTGACGGCGCCTTCGGGATTCTCAACGCCTTCGGCGGTGAGCAGTTCCCGAACAATGCTCGTTCCACCGGCCTCGGCCTCGGCTACGGCATCGGCGCCACCGCGAAGATCATCGGCCCATTCCTCATGGGAGCCATGATCGGCGGCAACGCCGTCAAGCAGGATGTCACCCTCGACGTCATTCCCGGAGCCTTCACCTTCTTCGGTGTCTGCTTCCTCATCGGCGCGACCGCCTACCTGTTCGCCAAGGAGACCCGCGGCAAGGCTCTCGAGTCCATCTAATCCCCAACGTGGTGCCTCCCCCGCTCCTCCGCGCGGGGGAGGCACCCTCGCGTCCGGGGGCCGTGCGGCCAGAGGGTTGAGCCTCCCCGCACACCGTCGTCGGCTAAAGTGAGGGAAAGTGGGGTCACCGCAAAGCCTGCGGGGGAAGGAAGAAGGCCTGGTGTCGGAGCGAGTCGGGGCGACCAAGCGCGTGGTCATGGCTGATGTGGCCCGCCTCGCCGGGGTATCCGCCCAAACCGTGTCCCGGGTGCTTTCGGGCAAGGGCCCGGTGCGCGAGGCCACCCGCGACAAGGTGATGGCCGCTGTTGAGCAGCTGCGCTATAGCCCGGATCCGGCCGCCCAGGTGCTCGCCTCAGGCCAGTCCCGCACCATCGGAGTGCTCATGGCCGGGCATATGTCCTATGGTCGGATGCGCTCCTATACCGCCTTTGAGCGGGTTCAGCGCCTGCGCAATCACTTCGTCGTCTCGGCAACCGCCGATCCGGGGGATGCGAGGAACGTGTTGTCCGCGCTCGACTACCTGCACGGGGTGAATGTGCGTGCCATCGTCATCATGGGCCAGCGCCTCGACGCCATCCACACCCTGCTCCCTCATCTCATTCACCCGACGGTGGTGGCGCTCAACGCCGAGATTCCCGCCGCACCCGTCTCCCGGGTGGCCGTTGATCAGAAGGGCGGCATGATCGCCCTGCTCGATCACCTCACCGATCAGGGTTGCGAGCGGATCGTTCAGGTGGTTCCCGATTCGGAAGATGTCGATGCCGTCGTGCGTCGCAGGATCTTCCGCGCGTATTGCGATGAGCGGGGGCTTTATCCGCGCACCATTCCGGTCCCAAACTGGGGCTGCGCGGATGGTGAGGCGGCCGGAACCACCCTCGCCTCCGAGGAGAGTTTCGATGCGATTCTCGCCGGCAACGACAACATCGCCATCGGCGTGGCAAGCGCACTTGGCGAGATCCGGGACATGGTGGCGGGCCGAGACTACGCCCTCACCGGATTCGATGACATCGAGGTGGCCGCCTTCCAGCGCCCGGGCCTGACCACCGTCCACCAGGACTACGCCGATCTTGCCACCGCGATCTCCGACGAGATTGATCATCTGCTCACCACCGGCGAGCACCGGGTGACCACCCTCGGGACGAAACTCATCACCCGCGGCTCCACCGAGGGCTTTAGCCGCTAACGGCCCCGCCCCACAGGCACAATCTCGGAGTACGAGCTCCGTCCGCGAGCTCCGGGGGCAACCGCCGGGTTATCGCCAACCCCCATTGGCATGCCTGGCCGGCACGCCGTGCAAGCCATTGTCGATCGACGGTGTTCGCGAGCCAGTCGTCCAGCGGTCCCGGTGAAATAGCCTCGACCGGCATCTTCGATGAGCATCCTCAACCAGCATCCTCATCCAGCCCCAGCATCCGCACTCGGCCACTCTGTTCGGCGGGCCGTCTCCCACTCCCGGCTACGCCCATCTGCGTGATGATCCTCACGTCGAGGTCGCGTTGTCAACAAGGAATGTTAGCGCTAACATGACAGGTGTCGATCCGATCAACACGGATTGCTGCTGAATAAACAGGCAATGATGCCGGAAGGATGTGGACAATGTCAGCGCAACCAGTAATTGCTATTCGTCCTCTCATCGATGGTCGCCCCCGCGGCGTCCGCGAATCTCTTGAGGATCAGACGATGGCGATGGCGCATCGCGCCGCCGATCTCATCACGAAGAATCTGCGCTACGCCGATGGTGAGCCGGTCACGTGCGTGGTGGCTGAGCGGACCATCGGTCGGGCCGGCGAATCCGAGGAGGTTCGTCAACAGTTCGCCCCCTACGACGTTGCCGGCGAGCTGTCGGTGACCCCCTGCTGGGACTACGTCACCGAGGTTCTCGACTTCGATCCCAACATTCAGCATGCCCTGTGGGGCCTCAATGGCACCGAGCGTCCCGGCGCCGTGACCCTGGCGGCCGCGATGAGCGCGTACGGCCAGTTCGGCGTCTCCGCCTTCGGAATCTACGGGCACCACGTCCAGGATGCCGATGACGAGGAAATCCCCGAGGAGGTGGCCGAGCGGATTTTGCGCTTCGCCCGAGCCGCGATCGCGGTGGGCTCGCTGCGCCACAAGAACTATCTGCAGATTGGCTCCCAGTGCATGGGCATTGCCGGCTCCATGGTGGACCGCCAGTTCTTCCGCGACTACCTGGGCATGGGAGTCGAATCGGTCGACATGATCGAGATCGATCGCCGCATCACCCAGGGCATCTACGATCACGCCGAATACGAGAAGGCCCGCAGGTGGGTTGACGAGGCGCTCACCGAGGGCGAGGACATCGTTAACGCCGAGGAGGATCACCTCTCGGCGGAGGAGCGCAAGGAGCAGTGGGACTACGTCACCAAGATGGTGCTCATTGGCCGCGATCTCATGATCGGCAATGACAAGCTCGTCGAGGAGGGCTTCGCCGAGGAGGCCGCCGGACACAATGCCATCGTGGGTGGCTTCCAGGGCCAGCGCCAGTGGACGGACTACAAGCCGAATGCGGATCTGCTCGAAACCCTCATCAACACCACCTTCGACTGGAATGGCAAGCGTCAGCCGCTCACCTTCGCCACCGAGAATGATGCGCTTAACGGCGTGTCCATGCTCTTCAACCACCTGCTCACCAACCGGGCTCAGATGTTCTCCGATGTGCGCACCTACTGGTCGCCCGAGGCGGTCAAGCGGGTCACCGGCCACGAGCTGTCCGGTCACGGTGAAGGTGGCTTCCTCGACCTGCGCAACTCGGGTGCGACGACCCTGGATGCGGCGGGCGCGATGACCGACGAGAATGGCAATCCGGTGATGAAGGAATGGTGGAACGTCACCGAGGAGGACATCAAGGCCACCCTCGAGGCCTCCTCCTTCCATCCGGCCAACAAGGGCTACTTCCGCGGCGGCGGCTTCTCCACTCACTTCGTCACCAAGGGTGATATGCCGATGACGATGGTGCGGGTCAATCTCGTCGCCCATTCCATGCCCGTCCTCCAGCTCGTCGAGGGCTGGAGCGTGGAAATCCCGGATGAGGCTCGCGAGATCATCGAGAAGCGCACGGATCCGGCCTGGCCGACCACCTTCTTCGCCCCCCGCCTCACCGGCAAGGGTGCCTTCACCTCCTGCTACGAGGTCATGGACAAGTGGGGAGCCAATCACGGCGCGATCGGGTACGGCCACTTCGGCGCGGACCTGCTCACCCTCGCCGCCATGCTCCGCATTCCGGTCATGATGCACAACGTGGAGGATGGCGACGTCTTCCGGCCGCGCAACTGGAACCTGTTCGGCACCGCCGAGCCCGAGGGCGCCGATTTCCGCGCCTGCGAGGCCTACGGCCCGTTCTTCCGGTAGGCCATCATGCGCAGCGTTCTCGCGATTGATATGGGATCCTCCTCGATCCGCGGCTACCTGGGCACCTGGCACCGAGGCACGCTCAGCCTCACCGAGGTGCACCGGGCCCCGCATGAGGCCAAGGTGTCCAATGGGTCGCTGACCTGGGACGTGGACCGGTTCATCGCCGAGGCGGTGCGCGCCTGCGAGCACGCCACGTGCGAACTCGGGCATGCTCCCGATGCCGTGGCGGTCGACGGGTGGGGAGTCGACTTTGGCTACGTTGATTCCCGCGGCTCCGTCGTCGGTCCCGTCTACGCCTACCGGGACCGGCGCGGGGCGGTGGGCCGGGAGCTCATGAGACACCGGGTTCCCGAGGACCGCCAATTCGCCCTGTCCGGGGTGGCTCCCCAGGACATTAACACCGGCTACCGGCTGGCCGAGATGATGGCAAGCGCGGGCGAGCTGCCCGGTGAGCACATCATGTTTATCCAGGACATCGTGGCTCGGGCGCTGCTCACGGCTGACATTTTCGGCTGGGATGAGGGCTCCGATCCGGGGCCGTGGGCCTCCCGGGGCATCGCCTCAACCTCGGGCCTGCTCGATGTGGATCACGCCGACTGGGTGTCCGAGGTGGCGCGGGCCGCCGGGGTAACCGATCACCTGCCGCCCCTGGCCGATGAGCTCACCGTGATCGGCCGGCGCGGCCCCACCCGTATCGTGCGGGCAGGCTCGCACGATACGGCGTGCGCCGTCTATTCGCTCGATGCTCGGCCGGGAGATATCTTCGTCTCCTGCGGTTCCTGGGCGATCGTCGGTGCCGTGGCCGATCCGGTCATCGACCCGGCTGTCACGAACGAGGCCACGACCTGCGGCCGTAATCGCGTCCAGGTCAATCTCACCGGCATGTGGCTGGCCCAGGAGTGCCGCCGGCACTTCGCCAGCCTCGGTGAGGATGTTTCCTTCGAGCGCCTTGACCGGCTGGCCGAGGAGGCCGATTCCACCGGCGTGCTCATCGACCCGGATGATCCCTCGCTCACCGAGCCGGGGGAGATGCCCAGGCGGGTGAATGATCTGCTCGAGGCTCAGGGGGCGGAGCGAGTCGAGGACATCGGGTCCATGCTCCGGCTCATCAACGAGTCGGTGTCCCACTCGATCGCTCGGGCCGTGGCCGATGTCCGCCGCCTGACCGGGGCCCGCGGCATCGTACACCTCATGGGCGGGGGAACGAAGGATCGGCTCCTCGTCCGCCTGCTCGCCCGCGAGCTCGGCCAGGTGCGGGTGGCCGCTCACGAGGCCTCCGTGCTGGGCAATGTGATCGCCCAGCTCCACGTGCTGGGGGTTCCCCGCGAAGAGACCGATGCCTGGCTGGCCGAGGCCGGGATTGGCGTGACCGTGACCGATAACAAGCTTGCACTTCGCAACTGACAAAGGATGATGATGAACGAACAGCGTGCGCGCGAAGAAATCTGCGCGATTGGAATGAAGGTCTGGCAGACCGGAATGGTGGCCGCGAATGACGGCAATATTTCGGTACGCCTGGACGATGGCAATGTGCTCTGCACTCCGACCGGGGTGTCCAAGGGAGCACTCGTCCCCGAGGCCATCTGCAAGGTGGCCCTCGATGGCACGGTCATCTCCGAGCAGGATCCGTGGCGGGTCTCCTCCGAGGTCAAGGTGCACCTGCGCCTGTACCGGGCCAATGAGAATGTCAACGCCGTGGTACACGCCCACCCGCCCTACGGCACCACCTACGCGATTGCCGGTAAGCCGCTCATCTCCAAGATGATGCCGGAAAACGTCATCGCCATGCCGGAGATTCCGGTGGCCCCCTACGCCACCCCGTCAACCGAGCAGCTGGCCGAGAACATCGAGCCCTTTGTTCACACCCATACGGCGTGCTTGATGGAGATGCACGGGGCACTCGCCTGGGGCCCGAGCCTCCTCATTGCCTATCAGGCAATGGAGCGGCTCGAGTACACCGCGAAGCTCACCTATCTCACCGAGCAGGCCGGCGTGAAGCGGGATCTGCCCGAGGATGAGGTCAACAAGCTCATCGGGATGCGCGCGCAGTACGGCTGCTAACACAACTCACTTTCATTCACTGACAACGCGTCAAGGGGGCGGCGGCCCCGCCCCCTTGACCGGCTATGACAATTTTTACGGGCCGAATGAGACAAGGAAGTCCATCCATGAATTCCCAGACCGCGCACGTGTCTTCCCGCCGGTTCGTCTACCCGGGCATGCTGCCCCCATTTATTCTTCTCGTGGCCTGCTTTGCCGCATGGGGCCTCGCCGGAAATATGACCGACCCGCTGGTCAGCGTCTTTGGATCGGTGTTCTCGATGAGCGCCTTCCAGTCCTCGCTGGTCCAGTTCGCCTACTACGGCGCCTACTTTGCCCTCGCCCTGCCGGCCGCCTACATCAACTCCAAGCTCGGCTATAAGGGTGGTGTGCTCGTCGGTCTGGCGCTCGCCGCAACCGGCGGATTCCTCTTCTTCCCGGCTGCCAAGGTCATGACCTACGGGCTGTTCATTCTCGCCCTGTTCACCCTCGCCTCCGGCCTGTCCATTCTCGAAACCTCCGCCAATCCGTACGTCATGGCGATGGGTCCGGAGCGCAATGCCACCCGTCGCCTCAACTTCGCCCAGGCCTTCAATCCGATCGGCTCGAACATCGGCGTCTTCCTCGCCGCCATGTTCATCCTCCCGCACGTCAATCCCGCCACGGCGGAGGAACGGGCGGCAATGAGCCAGGAGGTGCTGCTGTCCACCCGGTCGGCCGAGCTGCAGGCCGTCATGGGACCCTACCTCGCCCTCGCCTGCCTCTACCTGCTCCTCTTCATTGGCATCTTCATCACCAAGGTTCCGCCTCGGCGCACCATCGTCTCCGATGCCGAGGCCGGCATCAAGCGCGAGAAGGGCATGTTCACCCGCCTCCTGAAGAACAAGCGCTACAGCTTCGGCGTTGTCGCTCAGTTCTTCAACATTGCCGCCCAGACCTGCATCTGGACCTACACGATCCACTACGTCACCGAGCATCTTGGGCTGTCGAAGGCTGAGGCCGGCAACTGGCTCCAGGTCTCCCTCATCGTCTTCCTCGTCATGCGCTTCCTCATGGTGTGGATCATGGGCCGGGTCGATTCCCGCCACCTCATGGTGACCATGTGCAGCCTCGGTGCGGTCCTTACCCTCGTTGCCGTTGTCACCGGCAATATCGTCGGTGCCATTTGCGTCGTCGCCCTGTCCGCTTGCATCTCCCTGCTCTTCCCCACCATCTACGGCATCGCGCTCGCCGGGCTCGGGGATGACACGAAGTACGGCGCGGCCGGCCTCGTCATGGCAATCTGCGGCGGGGCGCTCATGCCGCTCGTCCAGGGTCGCCTCATCGACGCCACCTCCGCCGCCTTCTCCTACATCGTCGTTCTCGTCTGCTTCCTCGTCATCATCGGCTACGGCATCTACACCCTGCGCATCCCGGCGCCGCAGGCCATGGACGAGGATGAGGAGATGGCCGCCGCGGCTTCCTCCCACCTGCACTGAGCGGCCTGCGCCCACCGGTGGACGCCGGCCGGCGGCCTATACCCCCTTATTCACCGTCACAAGACAAAGGAATCACCATGCTGAAGAACATTCCCGCCTGCCTCAGCCCCGACCTCGTCCACGTGCTCATGTCCATGGGCCACGGAGATGAGATCGTCATCGCCGACGGCAACTTCCCCGGAGACTCGAACAACGATCTCGTCGTGCGCGCCGACGGACTCGGCGTCCCCGAGCTCCTCTCCGCCATCCTCACCCTCCTGCCGTTGGATCGCTACAGCGACTGGCAGGCCGGCCTCATGGAGACCGTTGCGGGCGATCCCACCCCGGAGATTTGGCAAACCTACGAGGAGATTCTCGCCGCGGCCGAGGGGAAGGTGGAGATCACGAAGTTCGAACGCTTCGCCTTCTACGAGCAGGCGAAAAAGGCCTTCGCGGTCGTCCTCACCTCCGAGACCGCCCTGTACGGAAACATCATCCTCAAGAAGGGAGTGGTGACCCCCTAGAGCGGGGCCGAGCCCGGGGCGGAATGCCCCGGGCTTCCCCGTGCTCAAATGAGCGGTTGTGGGCCAGCTATCCCGCCGCCGCTACCGGTGACGTGAGAGAGTGAGAACCATGAAAACGGTGCTTGGATTCGATGTCGGAACCTCCTCCTCCAAGGGGGTGCTCACCACGCTGACGGGCGAGGTGCTCGCCTCCACCCAGATCTCCCACGAGGTTTCTCGCCCGGCTGTCGGGCACGTGGAGATGGATGCGACGGTGTGGTGGGACGAGTTCGTGACGGCAAGCGCCACCCTGCTGAACGACGTGCCAGAGGCGAAGGTGGCGGCCGTTGGGGTCTCCGGCATGGGGCCGTGCGTGGCCCTCACCGACGAGGAGGACCATCCCGTCCGCCCCGCCATCCTCTACGGCGTGGACACTCGGGCTATGGCCCAGGTCGAGCGGCTGACGGACGAGCTCGGCGGACCCGAGGCCGTGTTGGAGAGCTGTGGATCCGTCCTGTCCTCCCAGGCGGCCGGCCCCAAGATCGCCTGGGTCGCCGAAACCGAGCCCGAGATCTATGCCCGAGCGGCGCGACTGTACATGCCGGCAAGCTTCCTCGTTCGCAAGCTCACCGGGGCCTATGTCCTCGACCACCAGTCCGCCTCCCAGGCCACTCCGCTCTACGATCGAACGCAGCGGCAGTGGTTTGCCAAACGGTGGCAGCACATTGCCCCCGGCATTGAACCGCCCGCCCTCGCCTGGGCCGAGGAAATCGCTGGCACGATCACCGAATCGGCAGCCGCACTCACCGGCCTGCCCGCCGGGATTCCCGTCGTGGCCGGCACCATCGACGCCTGGGCCGAAGCCCTGTCGGTGGATGCGCACAACGTCGGGGACCTTATGCTCATGTACGGAACGACGATGTTCTTCGTCAATACCGTTGCCGCTCCGCTCACCTCGCCGTCCCTGTGGGGGACCGCCGGTGCGCTGAGAGGAACCTCCAACCTCGCCGGCGGCATGGCCACCTCGGGGGCGATCACGAACTGGCTACGCAAGCTCTGTGCCGCCGATGACTTCGGCGAGCTTGTGGCCGAGGCCGCCGACTCCGGTGTGGGCGCGCGCGGCCTGCTCATGTTGCCCTACTTTGCGGGAGAGCGCACTCCCATCATGGACCCGGATGCTCGGGGCCTCATCGCCGGCCTCACCCTCGAGCATACGCGGGGCGATCTCTATCGGGCGGCCCTCGAGGCCACCGGATTCGCCGTCCGTCACAACATCGAGACCATCGAGGCCGCCGGCGGAAGAATCGACCGGCTCGTGGCGGTCGGCGGCGGCACCAAGGGCGATGTGTGGACCCAGATCATCTCCGATATCACCGGCCGGGAGCAGGTCATCCCCACCGAGACCATCGGAGCCAGCTACGGCATGGCCTGGCTGGCCGCCCGCACACTCGCCGATATTCCCGGCAGCCAGTGGAATCCGCCCGCCCGGATCATCACCCCAAATCCGGACCACGAGGACGCGTACGCCCAACGCTATGAACTGTTCCGTTCCCTCTACGAGGCCACCGCGGACCACAGCCACGCGCTTGCCCACGCCCAGCGCAGCTAGCCGCCCGTGAACTCCGCCGCCGCGATGACGCCAACCGCGGCGCGCGGGGTTTACAATTTGGTGGTTTGGAGGTGGGTATGGATATCGTCATCGCCCTGTCGCCGTCACTGTTCTTTGGCGCCATGGCCCTACTCATTGGCTATTTCGGGGGAGGTGCCAGGCAGCAGAACTTTGGTGTCACCGTCAGTGCCGGACTCACCAGCATCATCGCCTTCTACCTCATCGGCGGCAGCTGGTCCGTTCGCGCGCTCGGGGCCGGCCTGGCCGCCGGCTTCCTGTGGACCGGGGCCCAGTTCTTCCAGCTCCGCGCCTTCAAGGCCCACGGTGTCTCCCGCACCATGCCCCTCTCCACCGGCATACAGCTCTTCATCAACGCCCTGGCCGGGGTGGTCCTCTTCGGGGAATGGAATACGCTGTTCGCGCTCGCGGTTGGCGTTTCCTCTCTCCTGGCCATCACCCTCGGGACCATGCTGTCGACCTGGTCGGAGGAGAATCTCTCCGGGCTCTCGCCGGCCCGGCGCCGCTCCGGGATCCTCAACACGATTGCCGCCGGAACCCTCTTCGGTCTCTACCCGCCCATCATCCGCTTCTTCGACGTGGCGGCTGCCGACGGTCCGGGTGGCATGGGAGTTGGCCTCCTTATCGGCGGACTCGTGCTCGGCCTCAGCCTGCCGCCCAGCCATCCCCACGACCGAATACTGAGCTGGGGCACGCTAAAAATCGCCTCGGCGGGCCTCATGTGGACCTGCGCGAATACCCTGCTGCTCGAGGGCAATGAGCGGATCGGTGTTGCCACCGGATTCGCGCTCTCCCAGCTCGGTGTCGTCATCTCCACCTTCGGCGGGATCGCCCTGCTGGGCGAGCAGCGCACCCGAAAGGAAATGCGAGCCACCGTTCAAGGCGTCACCCTCGTCCTCGTCGGCGGCGCCCTCCTCGCCGTCGCCAAGGCCCACGGGAATTAACCCTCGCCCTGCACCCGGTGCACGAGGATCACCTCGCTCACCGCCATCGAGGACACGAGGGATCTGGACCGGCCGCCGAAAACAGAACACCTCTAAGAAGAACGCAGAAAAGAAGAGCGCCTCAAAGAACAATGCGTCCCGGAAGAGTGCCGATAGACGGCGGGGGCGAAAACACCGGGACACACCACGGGGCCCACACCGGCGGTGGTGCGGGCCCCGTGATCTCGAAGGGGATGAAGACCGCCTCGCGCCCAGTGCGAGGCGGTGCCTTTATCCTGACATCCGCCCGCAATTCGATCAAGGGCTAAGAATCGACAAAATGTCGATATCTGCCGGGCGGGTTCGGGTGGGCTCAATTGGTCCAGTTGCAGTGCGCGCACTTGACCTTCTGGTCGCGCAGCGCGTCGTTGACATAGAAGGTGGCGTAGCACCTAGAGCAGGTGCGGGGGAATGTTGTAGTCACCCTGCGGGGATGGCTTGCCGTGAGAGGAGAACATGGTCTCTCCTCTTCAGTGCTTGCAGCGAGACAACGGCTCGCACATCGCTCGGGGCGGGGTAGCCCTGCCGCACAATTGAGGAGACCCCAGTTGTCGGGAGCACGTGGACGCGGCGTGGGGGCGCTGCCTGTACATTGAGGCGCGCCGATTCAGGGGCGGTGATTCGGGGGCTAAGAGGCCAGGGCGCGCTTGCGGAAGAGGAAGAATCTTAGGCTTGGCTGCGCGCCGCCGGTCTTGTGAACGGCCCCGACCACGAAGATCGAGAGGATGAGGCCCTGGGCGATTTGGTAGATGTAGGGGCTGATCTGCAGGAGGTTGAAGCCGTTGGCGAGGATTTGTAGGAGGAAGGTGGCAAGCACGGCACCGAGGATATTGATCCGCCCGCCCATGGGAGACGTGCCGCCGAGAATGGCAATGGTGATGGCGAGCATGATGTAGCTGGCGCCGAATCCGGCCGAGGCGGAGGCTGAGCGGGCCGAGGTGAACAGGGCGGTGACCCCGCAGATGGCACCGATGAAGGTGTAGGTGAGAATGTGAACCTTCGCCACGGAGAAAGCGCAGTACTTCGAGGCCTCCGGATTCTCGCCGTACATGAGGGCGGTGAGGCCGAAGGTGGTGCGCTTCATGACGAATCCGATGCCGGTGGCGAGGATGAGGAAAGCGAGGATGACGAGGGGAATCCCGGCGACGGTGGCCACCCCGAGGTTGATGATGGGGGAGGGGAGGCTATAGAGCGACTTGCCCTCGGTGATGGCGATGCCGAGCCCGGTGTACAGGCTGCCGGTGGCCAGGGTGACGAGGA
>JAUNVM010000005.1:0-89201 GCA_030537635.1 Flaviflexus sp.
CCGGATCCTCGCCGAGAAGGCGGATCCGCACGCCGTCGACCGAGTCCTTGAGGCTGGCCGCATATCCGTGGAACTGCTCTTCATTCTCGACCCGGACGGTCACCCCGGTGGTGGCAAGGAAATCGCCGACCTGACGGGGCAGCGGCAGCGCGGAGGACACCAAGAGTCCCGCGCCGAGAGTGATGGCGGCGGCTGCGGTGGCGATGAGTTCGCCGAGCGGACGCCCTCCTCCATAGCGGATGATGACCTGCGGGAAGCCGATGTACCGGAGGATGTTGATTTCGACTCCGAGATCGGACGGGTCGTGATCGACGCAGAACTCCTCGCGCAGCGCGATGTCCATGCCCCGCAGGACCTCGTCGAGCTTCGTTTGGTCGATGACCGTCATGGTGCGGCCCACGGCCCGCGCCTCACGCAGCACCGGATCGGTAATCTCCAGGGGCTGGGGCACCTGCCCGGCAAAGTCTGGCCTGGTGTGGCCAAGGGAGAGCAGATAGTTGGGGCCGCCGGCCTTCGTGCCCGCCCCCACGGCGGAGCGCTTCCACCCGCCGAAGGGCTGGCGGCGGACGATGGCGCCGGTGATGGTGCGGTTGACGTACACGTTGCCGGCCTCAATCGAGTTGAGCCACAGGTCAACCTCGGCCGGATCCAGGGAGTGAATGCCGGCGGTGAGGCCGAATTCGGTGGCGTTTTGCCAGTCGATAGCGGTGGGCAGATCATCGGCCCGCATGACCCCGAGAATCGGCCCGAAGTATTCGGTGAGATGGTAGTCGCTACCCGGCTGAACATTGGTGCGCACCCCCGGGCTCCACAGCTTCTCCCCCAGCTGCTTCGGCTTAATCGCCCAACCCTGGCCGGGCTCGAGGGTGGTGAGGCCGCGCAGGAGCTTGCCCTCGGCCGGAGCCACAATCGGCCCCATCTCCGTGCGCAGATCCGCCGGGTAGCCAATCTGCAGGGATCGCACCGCATCAAGCAGCTGGTCGTGGAAGCGCCGGGAGAAGCCGACCGATCCGACGAGGATAACGAGGGAGGCGGCCGAGCACTTCTGGCCGGAATGACCAAAGGCGGAGGCGACCACATCCTTGACCGCGAGGTCAATGTCCGCCTGCGGCGTGACGATGATGGCGTTCTTGCCGGAGGTCTCGGCGAACAGGCGCAGGTCTGGGCGCCAGGACTTAAACCTGCGCGCGGTGTCGATCGATCCGGTGAGAATGACCTGGTCGACCCGCTCAACGAGGTGACGGCCGAGATTCTCATCCTCGTCCAGTCCCGCCTCATCCAGGTTGACGAGCGCGAGCAGGTCTCGGGAAATCCCGGCCTGCCACAGCAGCTCGGCAATGAGGGCGCCGGTGCGCCGGGCCAGGCCGGCCGGCTTGAACAGGACGGCGGAACCGGTGGCAAGCGCGGCCACCGCGCCGCCGGTGGGAATGGCGATGGCGAAATTCCACGGCGGGGTGATGAGCGTGAGCTCGACCGGCTCGTAGGTGGCGCCCTCAAGCTCGTCGAGCTCGCGGGCCCGCTCGGAGTAGTAGCGGATGAAGTCGATGGCCTCGGAGACCTCGACATCGGCCTGATCGATGGTCTTGCCGGTCTCGGAAGCGGCCACCTCGATGAGCTGGGCGCGGTGGTCGGCAAAGATCTGGGCGGCCTTGGCCAGGACGTCGGCCCGGTGCGCGCCACCCCGCTTCGCCCAGTCGCGGGCCGCGGTGCGGGCCCGGTCCATGAGCCCATCGAGCTTATCCGCGCTCGAGTAGGCGTGACTATCCGCGGTCTCCGTTCCCAGTGTGGAGGTATCGATGGCCGAGGCGATGCGGCGGGCCCATTCAATGTTGGCCGGTAGCGAGGGATCGGTGTCCGGGGTGTTGGCAAAGCCCTCCTCGATCGGCTCGCCCTCGAGACGATTCTGGGTGCGCCGCGGGCCAAAGGCGAGCTCGCCGGAGGCGGCCAGCTTGGCTGCGGAGCGGAACCGGGAGGCCTCGAGTTCGAAGGCCTCCTCGCTGTAGGGCAGGTCGAAAACATTCGACATGAAGTTCTCGTCGGTGGCATTCTCCTCGAGCCGGCGCACGAGATAGGCGATGGCGACATCGAATTCCTCGGGGCGCACCACCGGCACGTAGTAGAGCAGCGGGCCCACGTCATCACGGACCGCATGCGCCTGCGGCGTGGCCATGCCCGAGAGCATCTCCACGTCCACCCCCTCGCCGATGGTCAGTCCCCGGTCGCGGCACAGCAGCACCCCGTAGGCGAGGGTGAAGAGATTCTGCCCGGCAATGCCGATGCCCACGGCATCGATGTTGTCCTTGGTCAGCGCCTCGTCAAGAATCGTCAGGTAGTTCGCGTCCGAGGCCTCCTTGGAGGGTTGGACCGTGAGCTCCCAGCCGTGCATGAGAGCATCCACCCGCTCCATGGACAGGTTTGCTCCCTTGACGACGCGGACCTTGATCGGAGCCCCGCCTGCCGCGCGGCGCTTTTTTGCCCACTCGGTGAGTTCGCGCAGTGCATCTCGAGCATCGGGCAGGTAGGCCTGCAAAACGATTCCGGCGCGGAAGTCGTGCAGCTCTTCGTGTTCGAGCAGCCGGGTGAACACGTCAATGGTCATGTGGAGGTCCTTGTATTCCTCCATATCCAGGTTGACGAAGGTGTTTTCTCGCTTCGCCAGGCAGAAAACGGGAAGCAGCTCAGCCACCGCGTGCTCAACCGCGGCATCGTAGCCGAACGGGCTGTGCGGGCCGATGACGGCGGACACCTTGAGGGAGACGTAGTCAACGTCCTCCCGGCGGATCAGCTCCTCGGTGGCCGCGATGCGGCGGGCCGCCTCCTCATCCCCCAGCACGGCCTCGCCCAGCAGGTTGAGGTTGAGCCGCGAGCCATCCTCGCGCAGCTTGGCGATTGCCGGCCCCAGCTTGGTCGGGGTGACATCAATGACGAGGTCGCCGACGAGGGCGGCGAATACCTTGTGCGCGGCAGCCGTCGACAGGCCCGGAACGGCGGGGGCCACCTTGCCGCCCACCTTGGCCGGGCCGGACAGGTAGGCCGGTAGGAATGAAGAATTGCGGGAGGACATGGTGGCCAGGTTCTCCGCCGCCACGGCCGGGTCCTCGGGGCGGATGACGCCATCGACAAATGACACCGTGTAGTCGAGCCCATCCTCGTGCTCGAGTACCTGAGACAGGAGGGTGGCGCTGCGGGGAGCCGGATAGGCCCGGGAGGCCTCCGTCCACTCCTGTGCTAGGCGAATCGACCGTTCGATCAAGTCCATGATGTCCTTTCCGAAGGCTCTAAGGCCTCGCCGTTGTTTACGAAACCAGTGTTGCATTGCCCCAGCTGGCCAGGGCGAGAAGAGCGATACCGAGGGCGGCTAGCGTGGCGGCATCCCAGAATCTCCGTCGAATCTGGGGCACCACACCCGCGGGCAAAACCAGCCGGGCAACCGCCAGGCAGATCATCGATCCGCCGAGTGCCGTGGCCGCCCATCGTGCATCCGCGAGCACGGCAATCACGGTGACGGCGCAGATCCACAGCGTCATCACCACGAACAGCACGGGTGACGGTACTCGCGTTTCTCCCATACACTTAACCTTACTCATGAAGACTCACCAGATCATCATTTGCGGCACCGGTTTGGCCGGTCTGCGCACCTGCGCGCATCTGCGCGAGCTCGGCTACACCGGCACCATCACGGCCTTTGGCGCGGAGACCCATCCGCCCTATGATCGGCCGCCGCTGTCCAAGCAGATTCTCGGCGACTATCGCCAACCGCTGTCCGCCCAGGGCCTTGGCGAGCTCAGCGAACTTGCCGATGAGATCATCATCGAGCCGGTCACCGAGCTACGCCCGGGCGCAGTGCTCGCCGGGGGCAGGTCCTACCCGGCGGACGTCATCGTGGCCGCCACCGGCGCCGAGCCCCGACAGCTGCGGGAGAACTCCCACGTGCTGCGCACGCGAGCGGATGCCGAGGCGATTCGCGCCCTCCGCGAGGTGGAGATTCTCGGGGCCGGCTGGATCGGCTGCGAGCTGGCCGCCGCCCTCGCCCGCGGTGGTCGCACCGTCACGCTCACCGAGGTCACCGGCACGGCCCTCCCCGCCCTCGGCCCGGCGGGCCGTCCCGTGACCGACTATCTGGCTGATCTTGGCGTGACGATTGCTGCGGGCTCGGAGCCAACCACCGGCCTGCCCCTCATCGAGGCCATTGGGGTCCGCCCGCGCACCCTCGGGGCCGATCTGCGCACCGACCTGTGGGGCCGTACCTCGGTTCCGGGCCGCTACGCGGTGGGTGACTGCGCCACCATCATGGGTGGGCCGAGGCCGGGGCACTGGAACACCGCTCTGCGCCAGGCCGAGCGGGTGGCCCGAGCAATCATGGCGGACCGCAGCGGCGAGCCCCTACCCGACAAAGCCCCGCTCATCACCGATGTCTTTTCCACCATTGGCGAGCTCGATCTCCTCTTTATTGGCTCCGCCCACGGCCAGCTTGTCACCGCCGGGGATGATGATCGCTTCCGCGCCGTGTGGCTCGATAAGGGAACTCTTTCCGGTGCCCTCACCATCAACCGTCCCGCCGACGCGGTGGCGGCGCGAAAGAATCTCGGACGCCCGCTTACCGGGGAACTCGCCGGGATCGACCGGCCGCTGAAGAAGCTGCTGCGCGAAGCCGCCCGGGAATAGAAGGCGCCGGCGAAAGCGTCCGCCGGCGCCCAGCCATCTGGCCTTCCTAGTGGGCGAAGTGTCGCCTGCCGGTGAAGTACATGGAGATGCCGGCGGCCTTCGCGGCCTCGATCACCTCATCATCGCGGATTGATCCACCCGGCTGAACGACCGCCGTAACACCCGCCCGGGCGAGCTCCTCGAGCCCATCGGCAAAGGGGAAGAACGCATCGGAGGCGGCCACCGCCCCGCGGGCCCGCTCTTCGCCCTCGCCGAGCGTGTTCGCTCGCTGAACGGCAAGCCGGCAGGAATCCACCCGGTTGACCTGGCCCATGCCGACGCCGACGGCGGCACCGCCCGCCGCGAGAAGAATCGCATTGGAGCGCACCGAACGCACCGAACGCCAGGCAAAGTCGAGATCCGCAAGCGTCTCCTCATCGGCCTGCGGACCGGCCACGTGGGACCAGCTGGCCGGCTCATCTCCCGCCTCGTAACGGTCGCGGGCCTGGCGGAGGAAACCACCGGAAATGTGGACGAGCTCGTAGGTGTCCCACTCCGGATCGACCTTGAGGATGCGAAGGTTCTTCTTCTGCTGGAGGATCTCCAGCGCCTCCTCGGTGTAGTCGGGGGCGGCAATGACTTCGGTGAAAATGGGGCGCACCTGCCTGGCCATCTCCTCCGTCACCGTTCGGTTCGCGGCAATCACCCCGCCGTAGGCGGAGACCGGATCGCAGGCGTGGGCGGACAGATGAGCATCGGCAATGCTGTCGGCCGAGGCGATTCCGCACGGATTGCAATGCTTGATGACGGCGACGGTCGGCCGGGCGTGATCGTAGGCGGCTCGCAGCGCCGCATCGGTGTCCCGGTAGTTGTTGTAGCTCATCTCCTTGCCCCCCAATTGGGTGGCCGCGGCAAGCCCACTACCCGAAGAGATGAGTTCGGCGGCCTGATGCGGGTTCTCACCGTAGCGCAGAGACCGCGTGGGGGTGAGCGCGGCCTCAAGCGAGCCCGCGGTATCGGCGCCGAGCCAGCTGGCAATCTGGGTGTCGTAGGCGGCCGTATGTGCGAAGGCCACCCCCGCCATTGATGCCCGCATGGTCGCGTCAATGCTCCCGGAATTGAGAGCTTCGATGATCTCGGGATACTGGGCCGGGCTCGTGACCACGAGAACCGAATCGTGGTTCTTTGCCGCCGCGCGGATCATCGTTGGCCCACCAATGTCGATCTGCTCAATGCATTCGGCTCGCTCCGCCCCGCTCGCCACGGTCTGCGAGAACGGGTAGAGATTGCACACGACGATGTCGATGGGGGTGATCTGCCGGTCGGACAGCTCGGCCATGTGCTGCTCCGAGCCCCGGTTGGCGAGAATGCCGCCGTGAACGATCGGGTGGAGGGTCTTGACCCGCCCGCCGAGGAATTCAGCCGAACCAGTCACCTCTTCCACGCTCGTGACGGTGAGGCCTTCGTCGGCCAGCAGGCGGCCGGTTGAGCCGGTGGAGATGATGTCATATCCGGCCCGCTCAATCGCGCGAGCGAGATCGGCGACGCCGGTCTTGTCGTAGACGGAAATGAGGGCGTAGGTCATGTGGGGTCCTTCGATGGCTCTCCCACCGCCATGCCCAGGCGTGCGACGCGATGGTCCCGATCGCTCCCCGGTGGTTGTCCACCTTCCGCGCCAGTCGCGATCACCGCCAGTGTAACGGCAAGCGGGCCCGGTGTGGGAGCGATGTCGCACAGTGACACGCCGATGGGAACTGCAGCGCAGGTCCGCCCCGGCCGCGCTCTGGCAAAGCCTGGTCGGTTCAGGCGCCGGCGGGTCGGGCGCGCCGACCCTCGATGGTCCAGCCCCGCCTGGACATCTGCCCCACCTGCTCAACAAGCTGGGCGCGCTCGGATTCCTTGATCCGCTCCAGCAGGCTGTCCTCCGTGTCATCGTCGGCGACCTCAACTGCACACTGGGCGATGATCGGACCGGTATCAACCCCGCCGTCAACGATAAACAGGGTGGCCCCGGCGATCCGCACCCCATAGGCCAGAGCATCGGCCGGACCGTGAATGCCCGGGAAGGCGGGCAGCAGCGAGTTGTGCGTGTTGATGATCCGGCCTGGGAAGGCCGACAACACCTCGGTGCCGAGCAGCTTGAGGAAGCCGGCCGACACCACGAGATCCGGGGCCGCCTGGCCTAAGGTGAGGGCGATCTGACGATCCCAGCTCTCCCGATCCGGATGATCGGCAAGATCAATGACGGCCGTGGGAATTCCCGCCCGCCGAGCATGCTCCTCGGCTCCGGTACCCGCCCGATCGGTGAGCACGAGAACCACCTCGGCCCCGTAGGCGGGATCTTCGCAGGCCGCCATGAGGGCCGCAGCATTTGATCCACCGCCGGAGGCGAGAACTGCCAGCCGAGCCGGAGCGGAAGGGGCGGGAATTCTCATGGGTTCTCCTTGTCATCCATCGGCGCGGTAGGGGCGCTCGGCAAGTCCCGCGCCCAGTCATCACTCGGCTCTACTCGCTGGTAGGCCACCTCGGTGTCATCCTCGAGCAAGATGCCATCGGCGTCATCCTCCTCGATGCCTCCGCCGGGCTCGGGAGCAGGTAGGGCATCTCGGCGCGCCGATTTTGTCCGGTGAGGCCGCTCGGGCGTCTGCCATGCCAGCGAGGCCTTGAGGGCGGAGAACCAGCCGCGCTTGGGGCGCTCCCCAGCATCCTGCGCGCCATCCGTATCACCTGTGCCATCGCTACCGTCGGCGCCTTCAGATACCTCCGCGGTCTCGGTGGCCGCATGTGCTCCCGTGGCGGGATGCGAATCCCGCTCGCGGCCGATGGCGGGCGCGATCTCGGAGCCGCTTCCATCGCCGGCAATGGGAGTATCGGCGGTAGCCTGGCCCCTTGGCGCTACGCCGGCACTCTGGCCGGCGGCGGTCCCGTGATCGACCCCGTCGCGCGGGGACGCGTCCTGAGACGCAGTCACATCCACATTCGAGCTCTCGTCCTTCGCCCCACCATCGTCGACCCAGTGATCGGTATCGGAATTCTCCGTGCCCTTGTCGCGGCTGCGATAGTTCGCGTAGATGTCCTTGACCTTGGCGATGGTGACGCGGTTACCCGCCAGCAGGCCGGCCAGCATGGGAATGCCGGCGACGAGTGCGGCGGCGAGCGCCAGCTTGGGCGGCTCGGGGCCCAGCACCTGCATTCTCTCCGGGCCGACGCTGCCCGAGGCAAGTCCGCCGATGATGGCGAAGATGAGGAAGACGAGGAGGATGTGCAGGCCACCGGTGGCGCCCGCCTCGTTGAGCGTGGGAAAGGCCCGCGACTTCCGCCATCCCGCCGCAAAGATGATGAGGGCGACGAGCGGAATCACCCAGGGCACGGAGACGTGCGGCTGGGGCAGCGCTCCGAGCAGGGGAACCGCCGGCAACGGCGCGGATTCCACCCCGAGGGCGGAGAAGGAAGTGCCGGACCCGATCGAGAAACCCGCCCCCAGAAGGTAAGCGCCCGCCCAGATCACCATGGTGGGCAGGTAGCACAGCTGGAAGCCCCACAGCAGGATCCAGGCGAGAATATCGATGACGTAGAAGCCAGCGATGGTGCGGATTTGCGACCAGCCAAGCAGCAGGCCCAGGCCGGCGGTCACCAGGGACAGGACGAGAATAATGGCGGTGGCGGCCAGGGCGAGCATAAAGCCGTCGTAGAGGACCCGTCCCGCCGGCGTCGTGAAAAAGCCCTGCCCGAACCAGTCGGTGCGATTGCGCGACACGACGGCGGATAGCAGCAGGATGATTGCTGCCCCAAGCGCGGCCCGCCAGGCGATGGAGCCATTGGGGGCAAGCTGGCCGAGGAGGCCCACGGTGACAGCTCCCGAGGCGGCGAGGATCATCAGGTCCCGCCAATCCTTCAAAGGTAGGCGCCGCACGAAACTCCAGGCCACAAGGAACGTGATGATGGTGATGGTGAGTGGCGGCAGCGTAATCTGCACGCCGCCGAAATGAAGGGTTCCGCCAAAGGCGGTGAGCCACCATCCGGTGGCGATGCGCGCGGCATCCTGCCAGGTCGCATCCCCCAGAGCGGGGGAATCGGCCTTGAGGGTAAAGGTGAGGATGGCGAGGGCGGCAACCGTCACCCACCCGTAGAGGAAGGTTTGGACGCCGGCGGCCACAAGCCGGGCGGCTGGAACACGTTCGGAGGCACTCATCGCCATTATCGTCCCAGCAAAGCGCGCCGAAGGCGGCGACGACTCGCCCCAAACGACAAATCGGGGGCGGATTGCTCCGCCCCCGATCCGATCTACTCGGTCGTGCCGGTGACTACTTCGAGTTGAGAATCTCGCGCGCGAGATTGGCCGTCTCGGTGGGAGTCTTCCCCACCTTGACGCCCACGGCCTCGAGGGCCTCCTTCTTCGCGGCGGCGGTTCCGGCCGAACCAGAGACAATGGCGCCGGCGTGGCCCATCGTCTTCCCCTCCGGAGCGGTGAATCCCGCGACGTAGCCGACGACCGGCTTCGTGACGTTCTCCGAAATGAAGGCCGCAGCCCGCTCCTCGGCGTCGCCGCCAATCTCGCCGATCATGACGATGAGCTCGGTCTCCGGATCCGCCTCGAAGGCCTTGAGGGCGTCGATGTGGGTCGTGCCCACGATCGGGTCGCCGCCAATGCCGATGCAGGTGGTGAAGCCGATATCGGAGAGCTCGAACATCATCTGGTAGGTGAGCGTTCCGGACTTCGAGACGAGGCCGATCTTGCCCGGGCCGGTGATGTCCGGCGGGGTGATGCCGACATTGGACTGGCCGGGGGTGATGATGCCGGGGCAGTTGGGGCCGATAAGCTGAACGCCCTTGTCGGCCGCGTAGGAGCGGAACTCGGCGGTGTCAGCCACGGGCACACCCTCGGTGATGATGACGACCAGTCGCATCCCCGCATCCACCGCCTCGACGACCGCGGCCTTGGTGAAGGCCGGCGGAACGAAGATCACCGAGACATCGGCCCCGGTGGCCTCCTTCGCCTCGGCAACCGTGCCGTAGACGGGGATGGAGACGGTGCCGGCCTCGGCATTGCCGGGGCCCGTGGGCTCCACCTCGAATTCGACGGACTGGCCCGCCTTGCGCGGATTGGTGCCGGCCACGATCTTCGTGCCCGCCCCCAGCATGCGCCGGGTGTGCTTCTGGCCCTCGGAGCCGGTCATGCCCTGGACGATGACCTTTGCGCTCGCATCAAGAAAAACAGACATGTTCCCTTCCTTACTTGGCAGCCAGCTCGGCGGCCTTGGCGGCCGCGCCGTCCATCGTGTCCATGATCGTCACCAGCGGATGGTTGGCCTCCTGCAGGATGCGGCGGCCCTCCTCCACGTTGTTGCCATCGAGGCGAACCACGAGCGGCTTCGTGGCCGATTCCCCGAGGATGTCGAGCGCGTTCACAATGCCATTCGCCACCGCATCGCAAGCCGTGATGCCGCCAAAGACGTTGACGAAGACGGAGCGGACTTCCTCGTCGCCGAGGATGACATCCAGGCCATTGGCCATGACCTCGGCCGAGGCCCCGCCGCCAATATCGAGGAAGTTTGCCGGGCCCACGCCGTGCTGCTCGCCCGCGTAGGCGACGACGTCGAGGGTGGACATGACGAGTCCGGCACCGTTACCGATAATGCCAACCTGTCCGCCTTCGAGCTTGACGTAGTTGAGATTCATCTCCTTGGCCTTGGCCTCCAGCGGGTTCTCCGCCGCCTTATCGACGAATCCGGCGTGATCCTCGTGCCTAAAGGCCGCATTATCGTCGAGGGTGACCTTGCCGTCGAGGGCAAGAATCGCGCCCTGCTCGGTCTTCACCAGCGGGTTGACCTCGACGAGCGTGGCGTCTTCCTTCCGGTAGACATCCCACAGCTTGCCGATGACGGAGATGATCTCCTCGTGGTCAGCCTCGGGGAAACCGGCCTGCTCCACGATGGTGCGAGCCACCTCGGGGGTGAGCCCCTCATTCGGATCGATCGGCACCTTGGCGAGCGCTTCGGGGCGCTCCTTGGCCAGGGTCTCGATCTCCACGCCGCCCTCGACCGAGCACATGGCGAGATAGCGACGCTCGGAGCGGTCGAGCAGGATCGAGAAGTAGTACTCCTCGGCAATGTCTGCGCCCTCGGCTACCATGATGCGGCGGACCTCGTGGCCCTTAATATCCATACCCAGGATCTGGCCGGCGAGTTCTTCCGCCTCATCGGCGCTGCGGGCGAGTTTGACGCCGCCCGCCTTGCCGCGGCCGCCGGTTTTCACCTGGGCTTTGATCACCATGAGATCGGCACCGAGTTGTTCTGCTGCTTGGCGAGCTTCCTCAGGCGTTTCGGCAACCTTGCCTGCCAGCACGGGAACATCGTGCTTAGCGAAGAGGTCGCGTGCCTGGTACTCGAAGAGGTCCACGAATGAGATCCTTCCCGTTAGATTCTCTCGACATCGAGACAATCACCAGGGTACCAACTGGGGAGAACACTGTGGGCATGAACTCGGCTTTTACCACGATGTACGGACGTTCCGCGCCACCCCTTTCCCACCCCCTCACAGCCTCTAGGCCGGGGGCTAACGCACTGTCGACTCGCCCCATACCAGGCCGAGACCTTTTGCCCCGGCACTGACTCCCCTCAGCCGCACGGCACGGCTTGACAGGCGCGGGCACGGCACCTTCCGGCACACCTGCGCATCATCCCACGCACCTTGCGGTGCCGCTTCGGTCGGGCCTCACCGGGCAGGGGGCATCGTCCGGCCGCGGGCGAGGCAGGACTCGGCCAGCACGGGCCCGGCGCGAGACGATCCCGGGCCGCGAGGGATCGGCGGGCTGCCTACTGCTCGGAGTCTGCCGTGGCCGCGTACTCGAACTTGGCGAAGGTTTCGCGCACCACGTCGGCAAAGACGTGCATGCCATCGAGATCGGGGTGGGTCTGATCCGCCTGGAGAATCGACGGATTCTCCATAACGGCGGCGTGCCAGTCGGCAAGCCGGACGTTGGGATATTCATCCGCGATCTGCGCGAGCTTCTCATTGGCATCATCAATGAAGGTGGAGGTGCCGTAGAGATTGACGAGCACGATCATGCGCTCGGGGCCGAGCAGATCGATGGTTTCGCGCACCGTATCCGGATCGGGAACCCCGGCGTTTGTCCCATAGTCAAGGACGACGGCCCGCCGAATCTCTCCGGAAGCCACCCCGGCCCGCACCAGATCCGGGGCCTGTGCCCACTGCCGGTTGGATTTGGCCACGTAGTTGATGCCGGGGAAGGCATAGCTGAGTCCATCCCGGGAGGTCACAATAATGGAATCGCCGATCGCGGTGAGCTCCTCACCCGTCGGCATCGTCGCATCGAATGCCCCGCCGGGAGCCTCGGTTTCGTTCCCGTCGGCCTCGGTTGGCTCGGCGGTGGGCTCGGCAGATTCCGATGGCTCCGGCTCACCCTCGGGCGGTCCGGGCACCTTGGCCGGCCCCCCGGCGTCTTCCTCTTCAGCGGCCTCGGCAGCCTCGATTGCCTGCTGGACGGAGGACTTGTCGGGAGCGATGGCAATGGCGGCGCCGGTGCCGATGACGCACACGCCAGTGGCGACCGCCGCGGCGACTGCCCAGGTGGAGCGGGAGCGCACCCGCTCGGCGCTGATATTGGCCGATTCGATGAATCCCAGCTGGCGGATCGGGGTTTCCACGTACCGGAAGGAGGCCTCGCAAATAAGGCCGGTGAGGATGATGGCGGCGATGTTGACCGCCCAGAAGCCGGCCGTGCCGCGGGCTTGCGGGAAGGCGGTCTGAGCCATGATGAGCATGGGCCAGTGCCACAGATACAGGCCGTAAGAGCGGGTTCCGATCCACCGCAGCACCCCATTCTCGCCGATCTGGGCGAGGCGGGAATCCGGGGCGATAATTCCGACGAGAATGGCGGCGGTCGCGATCGAGGCGAGGAGGATTCCGCCCCGGTAGGCGATCATCGACTGGTCCGGCATCGTCCCCATGAGCGCGGCAAGCACGATGAGGCCGGCGGGCCCGAGGAAGGGACGGATCCGTTCCACGGTGGGGTGGGCGAGCCAGCTGCCGTGCGCCGGCGCCCAGGAGAACGCCAGGGCTACGCCGATTGCGAGGCCAAACAGGTGGGTGTCCGTGCCGTAGTAGACGCGGGTGAGATGGGCCGGATCGGCAAGCACGGCCATGAGAACAGCCGAGATTCCGGCGAGGACGACAGCCGTGGCGATCCGGGACTTCCAACTGCGGGCGAGCACCATGACCAGGAGGAAGCCCAGCGGCCACAGGAGATAGAACTGTTCCTCAACCGCGAGGGACCAGAAGTTCTTAAACAGCAGCGGCGAGGTCTGGTCGAAGTAGGAGGTGCCGTGCGCAATCTCTAGCCAGTTCGATGAGAAGGTGAGCGCGCCGAGCACCTGCCGGCCAATGCCGACGAGAAGATCCCGGTTGATGAGTGCGGCCACGGGGACCACGGTGATGGTTAACAGGGTGAGGGCCGGGAGCAGGCGCCGGGCTCGACGCAACCAAAAGCCCTTGAGGTTGATACGGCCGGTCTTCCTCATCTCCCGCAGCAGCAGCGTCGTGATGAGGAATCCGGAGAGGACGAAGAAGACGTCAACGCCCAGGTATCCGCCCGGGATCAGTCCGGGGTGAAGATGGTAGGCGATGACCGCGCCGACGGCGATCGCCCGCAGACCATCAAGGCCGGTAATGTATCCCCCTGGATCCGAGGCTCGATGGCGGCGGACCCGTCTCGCTGTTGTACTCACCCCTTCATTTAAGCCCGCCCGGGCCTCGATGACACGGCTTGCGGTGGCGTGTTGGAGGGAAGTTCAACCCACACAGTCACATTTGCCACACCCTTCACATCTTTTGGCCCAAGATCCCACCTCAACCGGAACCAGAGGCCACTGACCCCGCCACCACCCCTTTACGGAGAACTCCCAGGTCACAGGGCTACATTAAAGGTGTAACGAAAGGAGTTTCATGGTCTATAGGTACGATTTTCGCGGCGGGCACGCCTTCGACTCCGAGGGGGTCGACCTGGGAGAGCTCGCCGGAATGTACCGCGACACGATCACCGGGGAACCATCGTTTCTCCGCACAGCCGCCGGCAGCTATCTCCCTCTCGAAGGATCCACTGTCGAGGGGGCGAATCTGCACTGCGCATGGTCAGCCAGCCACATTGACTCCGCTCCCCCGGTGGCCAGCCCTACCACCATCACGACTACCGAGCAGGCCGCACTACGCGCCCACTATGGGCTTGACGGCGAGATTGCTCCCGCCGGAACGAGCGGCTTAGCGACGAAGCCCGCCGCCTCAGACTCCGATGAAGCTTCCCCAACCGACGAGGCCACCAACGAAGCCACCGGTGAGGACGGGCAGGACGGGCAACCCGGAGCCCACGATTCCCTGACCGGACCTCCGCCGACCTCGGCGGATGGGGCGACGCTATCCGATATGCCGGCGGACAATGATTCCGTTGGCGGTAAGCAGGAAACCGGGCCGATGAGCGAGCCAGCCGCTTCCGAGCCCGCGGATGATCATCGAGCGAACCGCGGGCAGGTCTTTGCCGATCCCGTGGAGCCCGCACGGGTGATCCACTCGAGCAACCCGGGCTGTCCGTCGCAATCCGGTATTCCGGTCGCGGGAGGCAATCCGGGGGTACCCTCCACCGGGGGGCCAACACCGACGGTGGCCAGCCCCGGCATTCCCCCGCACCGCCCCCTCAGCCGCGGTAGCGCCAATCCCGGGCCGGCCGCAACCGCCTAATCGTCTTGAGGGCCTCCGGCGGTCTCGCCGTCCTGCTCTCCCGGCAGGCTGAGCGGGGCCATGGCGAGCATGAGCCGCTTAGTCTTATCGCCAAACGACACCCGGGCAACGCGATTGCGCCCCTTGCCCTCGAGACCCTCAACGGTTCCGGAACCGAAGGAGCGGTGAATGACGGTGTCTCCCGGCTTGAGATCAGCGAGCTTGCCGAGTGCTTCCTCCGCCGCCTTCTCGGCCTCTTCCCGCTTGGCGCGGGCCTCCTCGGCGGCTGCCTTGCGCTGCGCGGCGGAGGCCTCCGCGGCCTTCTTCTTGGCTTCCTTGGCCTTGCGCAGCTTCTCCTCGTTCTCCTTGGAGAGCCGCGCCCCGGTCGTGCCGAACTTGGCCCCACCATCCAGCCGGCCGGGGCTCACCTTGGCAGATCTGCGCTGCGGAATCGCACGCTCGGGGGCGGTGTAGCGGCGCAACACCTCGGAGCTGGAGAAGGCCTGGCGCCACTCGAGCAGCTCCTCGGGAATCTCATCGAGGAAGCGGGAGGGCGGAAGCTCTTGCGGGGCTCCCCAGGAGGCGCGCACGGCGGCCCGGGACAGGTAGAGGCGCTGCTGGGCGCGGGTGAGAGCAACATAGGCGAGGCGGCGTTCCTCGGCGAGCTCGGTGGATGATTCGAGGGAGCGAATATGCGGGAAGGTGCCGTCCTCGAGGCCGGTGACAAAGACGACCGGGAACTCCAGCCCCTTCGCCGTATGCACGGTCATGAGGGTGACTTCGCCCGCTCCATCATCCTCGTCGGGAATCTGGTCGGCATCCGAGACGAGGGCGACCCGCTCGAGGAAGTCGCCGAGGCTGCCCTCGGGTTCTTGCTCGGCAAATTCGGTGGCGATGGCGTGCAGCTCGGATAGATTCTCCACCCGTGCCTCGTCCTGCGGATCGGTCGAGGCACGAAGCTGGGGCAGATAGTCCGAGGCGGTCATGAGTTCATCGAGCAGATCCGCCGGCCTGGCACCCTTCTCGGACTTGTCCCGCACCGCCGCGAGCATGTCACGGAAGGCGATGATCGTTGATTCGGCCCGCGCCGTGAGCCCGGTGACCCGGCCGCGCCCCTCGTCCGTTCCCACGTCATCGAGGGCTGCGCCGAAGGAGATGGAGTGGGCGCGGGCGTGGGAGGCGATGGCCTCCTCGGCCTTGGCGCCGAGGCCGCGCCTCGGGGTGTTGAAGATCCGCCGCAGGGATACCGTGTCATCGGGATTGTCCACCGCGTGCAGGTAGGCGAGCGCATCCTTGATTTCCCGCCGCTCATAGAATCGAGTTCCCCCGATGAGACGATAGGGAATCCCGGCCCGCATGAGCCGCTCCTCCAGGGCCCGCGACTGAGCATTGGTCCGGTAGAAGATCGCGACATCGGACCAGGGTCGGGAGATATTCTGCAGCTCATCGACGATGAAGCGCGCCTCGTCGTGCTCGGAGTCGGCCACGTATCCGATGACCTTCTCCCCGGCCCCAAGATCCGACCACAGCTTCTTCGCCCGGCGGTGCGGATTGTTGGCGATCACCGCATTGGCGGCGGTGAGAATGTTCTGGGTGGAGCGGTAGTTCTGCTCGAGCAGAATCGTCTTCGCATCCGGGAAGTCCTCTTCGAATTCCTCGATGTTGCGAATCGTGGCACCGCGGAAGGCGTAGATCGACTGATCGGCATCACCCACCACGGTGAGCTCGCCGGCCTCGTCCCCGCTGCCGGTAAGGAGCTTGACCAGGACGTACTGGGCGTGGTTCGTGTCCTGATACTCATCGACGAGGATGTGGCGGAAGCGGCGCCGATAGTGTTCGGCGATGTGCTCGTGGCCGCGCAGCAGCTCAACCGTGCGCATGATGATGTCGTCGAAGTCGAGCGCATTGGCTTCGGCCAGGCGGCGCTGATAGATCGCGTAGGCCTTGGCGACGTCGGCATCATCCTCGGACGTGATGGTGGCGGCGAAGCGAGCCGGGGTGATGAGCTCATTCTTGAGATCGGAAATGCGGCGGAGGAGGGCCTTGGGTGTGGTGCCGCGCGGATCGATGCCTTCGTCGCGGCACACCTGGCTCATGAGTCGCTGCGAATCGGCCGAATCGTAGATGGTGAAGCTGGAGCGCAAGTCCAGGGCGCCGTGCTCCTTGCGCAGGATCCGCACGCAGGCGGAGTGGAAGGTGGAGATCCACATGCTGCGCACCCCGGGCAGCAGCGTGGCGAGGCGCTCGGACATTTCCCGGGCCGCCTTGTTGGTAAAGGTGATGGCGAGGATCTCACCCGGCCGAGCCCGCCCGGTCTCAATGAGATAGGCGATGCGGTGGGTGAGCACGCGGGTCTTCCCCGAGCCGGCCCCCGCCACAACGAGGAGCGGTCCGCCGGTGTGGGTGACCGCGGCACGCTGCTGCTCATTAAGCCCCTCGAGGAGACCCTCCGGGCCGGAGCGTGCGGAAACCGCGGGCTGCGGGGCGGCCTCCCGGGCAGACTGGGCGGCAACCCGGGCCCGGAGCTGATCGAGAGCGCTGAGGTGCTGATCCATAGTTCCCTACTGTAGGAGGTGCGGCGGACCGAAGATACTCACGCGCGCCGGACGTATGCCACACTTGCCACGCCGGCCACGCCCGGGCCGCAACGGGTCGAGACGGGCCGAGACGAGTGGCGGGCGGGATGATCCCGCCCGCCTCACCGGTAATGCCGGTTGGATGCCCGCCGGGGGCTATTCCCATTCGATGGTGCCCGGCGGCTTGGAGGTGACGTCGAGGACGACGCGATTCACTTCCTCAACCGAGTTCGTAATCTTGGAGGAGATGCGGGCCAGGACGTCGGCGGGCACGCGGGCCCAGTCGGCGGTCATGGCATCCTCGGAGGTCACCGGGCGCAGGACGATCGGATGCCCGTAGGTCCGACCATCGCCCTGAACTCCCACCGAGCGAACGTCGGCAAGCAGGACGACCGGGCACTGCCAAATCTCCTCATCCAATCCGGCCGCAGTGAGCTCCTCTCGAACGATAAGGTCGGCGCGACGTAGCACGTCGAGACGCTCCGCGGTCACCTCGCCAATGATCCGGATGGCGAGGCCGGGGCCGGGGAAGGGCTGGCGGGAGACAATGGCTTCGGGCAGGCCAAGCTCGCGACCCACCGCCCGCACCTCGTCCTTGAACAGTTCGCGCAGCGGCTCACACAGCTCGAAGGCAAGATCATCGGGCAGCCCGCCCACATTGTGGTGGGACTTGATGTTGGCGGCTCCCTCACCGCCGCCCGATTCAACGACATCGGGATAGAGCGTTCCCTGGACGAGGAAGCCGGCCTCCCGGTCGGTGCGGATCTGTCGGGCGGCGCGCTCGAAGGAGCGGATAAATTCGCGGCCGATCGTCTTGCGCTTGGCTTCGGGCTCGCTAATACCGGCGAGAGCATCGAGGAAGATCTGAGCATCATCACAGGTCACCAGCTTGACGCCGGTGGCCTCAACAAAGTCCCGTTCCACCTGCTCGCGCTCCCCGGCGCGCAGCAGGCCGTGATCGACAAAGACGCAGGTGAGCTGGTCGCCGACGGCGCGCTGAACGAGAGCTGCCGCAACGGCGGAATCCACTCCCCCGGACAGGCCGCAAATCACCGGGGAGTCCCCGATCTGGTCGCGGATGCGGGAGATCTGATCGTCGATGATGTTACCCGCGGTCCACGTGGGCTCCAGGCCGGCACCCTCGACGAGGAAGCGGCGCAGCATCTCCTGGCCGCCGGGAGTGTGGCGGACCTCGGGATGCCACTGCACGCCGTACAGGCGCCGGGCTCGATCCTCGAAGGCCGCGATGGGTGAGGAAGCCGAGGAGGCGGTAACGGTGAAACCCTCGGGGGCCCGGGCTACCCGATCCCCGTGGCTCATCCAGACGGTCTGCTCGCCCTCACCGACGATTCCGCCGGTGGCGGAAATCTCGGTGGATCCATATTCGCGTTCCCCGATGCGTTCCACGCTGCCGCCAAGCGCCGTCGCCATCTGTTGGAATCCGTAGCAGATACCGAGCACGGGGATGCCGGCCTCGACGATGGCCGGATCGAGCTGCGGGGCACCCTCCACGTGCACGGAGGCGGGGCCGCCGGACAGGATGATGGCGGCGGGCTCGCGGGCAATAACCTCGCTCGCCGACATCTTGTGGGAGACGATCTCCGAATAGACTCCCGCTTCGCGCACGCGGCGGGCAATGAGCTGGGCGTACTGGGCGCCGTTGTCGACGACGAGCACCGTTTGCTTGGCCACTCGGCCTCCTTGGTTGACGTTAACGGTGGGGTTGATCCGGAACGAGCCTAGCCCGAGATGAGCTTGACTCGCGGTGAGATTGACTCGGTTGAGATGAGATCGAGACGACATCGCCTCGGGGCGGGCGACGGGCTGACAGCCCGGCTCACTCAGTTTGTTCCCTGCTGATCAGCAAGGCGGGAAATCTGGGCGCGGCGCAGGGAGCGGGCCTCCACCTGATCGAGAACGGCCGGTAGATCCTCATCGAACCAGTGATGGGCCTTGCGCTCGAGGATGAAGGAGACGACGGGCACGACACCGGCGAGGACGAGGTAGACCATGCGAGACAGGCTCCACCGCATCACCGACCACAGGTTGAAGACGCTGAGGACGTAGACGACATAGATGATGCCGTGGGCGATGGCGACCCAGCTGCCGAGAACGGAGGCGTGATTGCCGTTGACATCGATGACGTACTTGAGGATGAGCTCCACGCACAGCAGCAGCAGCCAAATGCCGGTGATGTAGGCCATGATGCGGTAGAACCCGTAGGCACCGCGGGCCTTCTTCTCGGTCTTATTGCGTTCCTCGCGAGCCTGGGTGCGCTCGGCGGATGTGGGTTCGGGTAGCGACAAACTCACGGCGCCATCCTCTCTTTGCCTGGGCGATCTCATCTTGACCCTATCCTACGCCCGACACCACCCGGCAAGGCGGGCCTCAGTAGCATCTGATAATCTCCACATTGTGTTTAAGGTGAAGAATCTACGCCTCGATCCGCTCGCCACTGACACCTCTATTGGCGGGCAGCTTTGGCGCGGATCTCGCCGCTACGTCATCATCGCCACGGCCGCTTATTCAGTGCGTGCGGTGAGCACGGCGCTCACCCCGCTCGTTATGGGGCGCGTCATTGACGCCGGACTCGAGGCGGGGCTCACCGGCCCGGTGCTGCGCGAACTCGGCCTCCTCACCCTCCTCCTGGCCACCTTCCTCATCGGCTTCATCATCTCCAAGGCGTGTCAGATGCGGGCCGATATCGGGGCCGGATTTCGGTGCACGACCTCAACCCACTCCCACATCACCCGCATCGGCGCGGCCGCCGGACAGCGGCATTCCACGGGAGAGATGGTGACTACCATCAGCGCCGACCCGCCCCGCATCGGCGGCCTGTTTCGCATTCTGCCCGAATTCATCGGCGGTCTCATCGCATTCCTCGTCGTCACCGCGATCGCCTTCAGCTACAGCCCCACCATCGGGCTCACCGTCGCCATCGGCGGGCCCCTCGTTGCGCTGGTCACCTCGAAGCTCGTCATTCCATTTGAGAAGATGACGGCGGCGGCGCGCGCCGAAGCCGGCATTCTCTCCGCGCTTGGCACGGACACCGTCACCGGCCTGCGGGTGCTGCGCGGAATCGGCGGGGAAGGCGAGTTCACCGCCTCCTACCGGGCCCAGTCCCAGAAGGTGCGCCGCGCCGGCAACCGAATCGCTCGCTATATTTCCTGGCTTGAGGGCCTCGAGCCCGCCCTGTCCGGGGCTTTTATCGTCCTCGTCTCCTACCTCGGGGCCCGGGCCACCCTGGCCGGGCAGATGACCGCCGGTGACTTTGCCGCCCTCTTTGGTGTGACCGTCTATCTCAAGCTTCCGCTCACCATCATCATCGTCACCCTGCTCAACCGGGCCGGCTACCGGGTGGGCCTCGCGCGGATGGCGGCCATCATGGCCACCGAACCGGATGCGGGTAGCCGGGCGGAACGGGAGGCCGACGAAGGTCCGGGCAGGGCCACCACCTCCGGTCGGGCCTACCGCAGCGAGCCGGATCCGCTTTTCACCGCCGAGCTCACCGATCCGTTCACCGGCGCCACCATCTCCCCCGGCCGCCTCACCGGAATCGTCAGCGCCGATCCGGCGCATTCGACCGCCCTGCTCACCCGGCTCGCCCGCCTCGATGACAGCTGCGCGGGCCGCATTGGCGGGCTGAATCTCGCGGATCTCGAACTCACCCGGGTGCGGGAGAACATTCTCTTTGCCAGCGCCAATGCCGAGTTATTCGCCGGCCAGCTGCGTGCCGTGGTCGATCCCTGGGGCGGTCACCCGCTACACGTGCCCGAGCACGCCGAGGTGCTGCGGGCGGCCCGCGAGGCTCCGTCCGGCTCCCTCATCGCCCCGTTCCCTCCCGAGGCCGAGCCGTATATGCGCGACGACCTCATCTTGAGTGCGCTGGCCGATGCCGAGGGGCGCGACATCCTTGACTCCGTGGGCGGCCTCGACGGGCACATCACTGAGAAGGGACTATCGCTGTCGGGCGGACAGCGCCAGCGCCTCGGCCTGGCCCGCGCCCTGCTCGCCGATCCGCACGTTCTCCTCCTCGCCGATCCCACCTCGGCTCTGGATTCCCACACCGAGGACCGAATCACCACCCGTCTCGCCCGGCGCCGGGCCGGACGGACCACCGTCGTTGCCAGCTCCTCCCCGCTTGTTCTCGCCCGCATGGACGACATCATCGTCCTCGGCGAGCGCGATATCATCGCGCGCGGCAGCCACACCGAGCTGCTTGCCCAGGCCCGGGACGGAGAAGCCGGCGCCATCACCTACACCAAGATCATCGCCCGGCTAGGCGGTGGCGCCTGATGCTTCCCGTCGCCTCCCTCCGCCAAGGCATGGGCTTCCTGGTCGAGCTGCTTCGCCCGCGCTGGCGCCGCTTCGCCGCCGTCATTGTGCTGCACGCGCTTGCGGCCGCGAGCGCCCTTGCCGTCCCCTACATCATCGGTCGGGTCATCGACGCATTGGGCGCGGGCACCACCCACCGGTTCATTGCGCTCGCGGCGTTGGCCGCCCTGGGTGCCTACCTTGCGGAGGGGCTTCTCGGGAAGATGGTGGCGGTGCGCACCCGCCTCATTGGCGAGGAGATTTCCGCCCAGGTGCGCGAGGATTTCATCGACCGGGTCACCCACCTGCCGCTGTCGCGGATCGAATCTGCTGGTACCGGAGACCTGTTGGCTCGCACGACGCACGACATTTCACTGGTTCAGGAAACTGTTCGCGATGGCGTGCCGCGGCTGCTCATTGGCACGGTCACGACGGTGACCACCTACGTGCTGGCCGTCCTCGTGAGCCCGGTTCTCGCCCTCAGCCTGTTCGTCACCCTGCCCATTGTCGTCATGGGGGCGAGGTACTATTTTCGGCGCTCCCGTCACATCTATCTGTGGCAGACGCAGAGCTATTCGGTGCTCAACACGGTGGCTGCGGAGACCGCGGACTTCGTTGGCACGGTGGATAGTTTGGATCTGGGTGCGGCCCGGCGGGACATGATGAACCGGCTGGTGGCCACCCACGTGTTCGAAGGTCAGCATTCGGGTATTCGGCTGCGAATGCGCTACTACTGTTTCCTGCTGGGCGGGACCTTGCTGCCCACCGTCCTCGTCTTTGCCTGGGGAGCCTATCTGACCGCTCTCGGTCAGGTGAGCGTGGGCGCGATTGTCACCGTTGCCCTCTATGCCAATCAGGTGCGCTTCCCGATTGCCACCATCATCATGTGGCTCGATTCCTTCCAGGTGGCGGCCGTTGCCTTCGCCCGCATCGTCGGGGTGCGTCTCGTGGCTCCGGATCGCGAGCCCACCGGCGCCACCCCGTCCGGTTCGGCGATATCCGCGCGCGGAGTCAGCTACGCCTATCGGGAGGGCAGGCCCGTCCTGCACGATATTGATCTCGATCTTGTTCCCGGGCAGACCCTGGCAATCGTGGGGCCCTCCGGGGCCGGAAAGTCCACCCTGGGCCGCATGCTCGCCGGCATTCACCCACCCACCGAGGGAACAGTGACGGTGGGCGGGGTTCGACTCATCGATCTCACCGAGGATGAGCTGCACTCTCAGGTCGTTCTCGTCACCCAGGAGCATCACGTCTTCGTTGGCTCGCTCGCCTACAATCTGCGCCTGGCCCGGCCCGGTGCCACCGATGAGGAGCTCGCCCGCGCCCTGGCCACGGTCGGGGCCACCTGGGTCGATGATCTGCCGGAGGGTTTGGACACCAGGGTGGGCTCGGGGGCGCATAAGGTGAGCCCGGGCCAAGCCCAACACATTGCACTCGCCCGTCTGGTTCTCCTCGACCCGCACACGGTGGTCCTGGACGAGGCAACGAGCATGCTCGATCCGGGTGCAAGCCGCCAGCTGGAGGCCTCCTTGGCACGGGCCCTGGCCGGGCGCACCGTCGTGGCGATTGCCCACCGGTTGAGCACTGCGGCCAATGCCGACCGGGTGGCGGTCATGGAAGAGGGACGGATCACCGAGCTCGGCACGCACGATGATCTCGTGGCCAAGGGCGGCACCTATGCCAGCCTGTGGGCCACCTGGAATCGGCAGTCCTAGCCGCTGGTCCGCCTTAAAGCGGCCTGTCCCCTACCTCTCGTCGGTGAAGGACGGCTGGTCGGTAAGCTTGTCGGCGATCTCGTCAAGGAGGCGGTCCTCCCTGCGGCGCAACGCCTCGACGCGTAGCTGGCGCACGTAGAGGAAGGCAAAGAAGCCGGCAAAAATGACCCATTCGGCCGCGTAGGCGGCGTTTTGCAGATTGAAGCCGCCCTCCTCGCCCACCCCGGGGGCAGGCAGATGCGGAGGGGGGCCGTCCCTGGTGAGGCGTTCTTCCATCGGAATGTGCAGCGGGAGCCCAGATGCGACCTCATCTTCGTGGCCCGCGGGCACGGTGAATTGGACGAGGTAGCCGGAGAGAATGGGCCCTCCCCACACGTTGACCAGCTCGGCCGGCGAAATAGCGCTCGCCACCCCGTCCTTCGGAGTGGCTGACGAGGCCTCCGGGCCGCCAAGATAACCGGCGACCGTCACCTCACCGCCCGGCGGATCGGGCAGCGGGGCGCCGGGCGAAACATAGCCGCGCACCACCGGAACAACACCCGCGGGGGTATCCAGGCGGGTCAGCACCAGATCGGCATCCTCACCCTCGACCCCGCGGCCGGTCACCCGGAGCTGATCGCCGAAGGTGCCCACCGCGTAGACGGGCCGAGCAAATTCCGTCCTCGTCATCGTCTCCTGCATCGCCAACACATCGCCGAGCGGAACCACATCGGAGTGGATCTTCTCCTCGTGTGCCTGGGCAATCCGATCGGCCCCGCGAGACGTTGCGCGCTCAAGTTGCCAGTAGCCAAGCCGCAGACACAGGGCGATCGCGGCAAGCATGAGGATCAGGAGGGCAATCATGCGCGGGGTCACGGCCGCACGCATTCCATCCTTAAGCCCACCAGTCATGCCTCAAATCCTATCTGCTCCCAGGCACCGCCGCAGTCGAGCCACCGTCAAGCGCTGTCCTGGGCGCACCGCACTGTACCCGCTGCGGATCTCGCGCACCCCGCCGGACGCCGAGCGCGGGCGGTGGCGGACCGCGAAGCCGCGGGCGAATCGAGGGCGGGCAGCGCGATTCCGCCGGGCTGTTCATCCGGTGTGCGGACGAATGTGCGGAGCGGCCTTTACCACTCAATCGGTTGGTCCGGGAACTATCGCGCGCCAGCTTAATCGTTCATAATGAGAAAGGAGCGTGCGGCGCTCGAAGCTAGTGAAAGGTTCACCGTGACGGATTCCCTCTACCTTGCCTCTACTGAAGCCGTGGTCGGAGTTATCGATGTTGCTCGAAGCATCATCCCGATCCTCAAGGAACGCTACGAGGAGGTGGGAGTCTTCCGCCCCTACGTCAACGGCGATCCGGCCAAGGACGTCATCCTCAGCGAGTTCAACGGGCAGCACGGCACGTCCCGCGAGCACTACATTGAGGATGAGCCCTCGGCCATGGACGCGGTTATTCGGGCCTACCGTCAGTACGCGGTGGGTAAGGATGCCGTCCTCATCATCGGCCACGTTGACGGTGATCCGGTCAACCCGGGCCTCATTGCCCGCTCGGGCCGCACGGCCGCGAATCTCGGCGCCACCATGGGTCTCATCGTCGAGGGCGGCGGGCGCAGCGCCGAACGCGTGGCCGGCTACGCCGAATTGGCCGCCCAGGAGCTCGAGGCCAGCCTCGCCCCCGTTTCCATCACCTACGTGCTCAATGCCCCCGAGGGCACGACCGAGGCTATCGGTGCCGAGCATCCGGGCATGCGGGTGGCGGTGGATGCCGCCTCGCCGGCCGTCCTCGATGCCATTGCCGACTCCCCCGGCGTGACCACCCCGCTCATGTTCGAAACTGAGCTCACCGAGCGGGCCCGGGCCGACAAGAAGCGGATCGTGCTTCCCGAGCCGGACGATGATCGCATCCTCCAGGCCGCCGCTACCATCCTCGAGGCGGACTTCGCCGACCTCATTCTCGTGGGTGATGCTGAGTCAATCTCTGCCCGCGCCGGTGAGCTGGGCCTGGACGTGTCCCGAGCCGACGTCGTCGATCCGACCGACGCGAGCTACCTGGATCGGTACGCCCCCGAGCTGGCCCGGCTGCGCGCCAAGAAGGGCATGACCGAGGAGCAGGCCCGCGCCAAGCTCGCCGACGTCTCCTATTTCGCCACCATGATGGTGCACATGGGAGATGCTGACGGCATGGTCTCGGGCGCCACCCACACGACCGCCGAAACCATTCTGCCCTCCTTCCAGATCATCAAGACCAAGCCGGAAACCTCCATCGTTTCCTCGGTCTTCCTCATGCTCATGCCCGGCCAGGTGCTCGTCTACGGCGACTGCGCGGTCAATCCGAATCCGACTCCCGCCCAGCTCGCTGATATCGCCATCTCCTCGGCCGAAACCGCCGCCCAGTTCGGTGTCGAGCCCCGGGTTGGCATGCTGTCCTATTCGACCGGCTCCTCCGGCACCGGTGCCGACGTCGAGGCCGTCATCGAGGCTACCCGCCTAGCCAAGGAGAAGCGCCCCGACCTGGCCATCGAAGGGCCGCTCCAGTACGACGCCGCCGTTGATCCCGTGGTGGCGAAGAAGAAGCTGCCTGATTCGCCCATCGCCGGGCGGGTTAACGTCTTCATCTTCCCCTCGCTCAACGCCGGCAACATCGGCTACAAGGCGGTTCAGCGCTCCTCCGGCGCGGTCGCGGTCGGGCCGGTCCTCCAGGGCCTCAATCGCCCCGTCAACGACCTGTCGCGCGGCGCCCTCGTCGATGACATCATCAATACCGTGGCCATCACGGCCGTCCAGGCCCAGGGCTAAGACCTTCCCCCACCCGCGCATCCGCGCCCACAGAAAGGACATGACGTGACCGTTCTCGTCATCAACTCCGGCTCCTCCTCCATCAAGTACCAGCTGGTGGAGCCAGTATCCGGGGAAGCCATCGCGGTTGGCCTCGTCGAGCGCATCGGTGAGGGCACCGGCTACATCACCCATACCTACGACGGCAACACGACCGAGATCACCGCCCCGATTATCGATCACGGGGACGGCCTGTCCAGGGTGCTTGACCTGTTCAATGAGAAGGGCCCCAGGCTGGCCGACGCCGATATCGAGGTGGTTGGTCATCGTGTCGTCCAGGGCGGCAAGCACTTCGCCGGCCCCGCGATTATCACCCCCGAGGTTCGCCAGATCATTGAGGACCTGTGCCCGCTCGGCCCGCTGCACAATCCCGCCCACCTCAAGGGCATTGACGTGGCGATGAAGCTCTTCGACGTCCCGCACGTAGCCGTCTTCGACACCGCGTTTTTCCAGCAGCTGCCCGACGAGGCCGCCGTCTACGCGATCGATAAGAAGGTCGCTCAGCGTCATGCGATTCGCCGCTACGGCGCCCACGGTACCTCCCACCACTTCGTGTCGACCCAGGTCAGCGAGATTCTCGGCAAGAACAATCTCAAGCAGATTGTGCTTCACCTAGGCAATGGCGCCTCCGCCTCCGCTGTCGTGGCCGGCCGGGCGGTAGAAACCTCGATGGGTCTCACCCCGCTCGAGGGCCTCGTCATGGGCTCTCGCTCTGGCGACATCGATCCGGCCATCATCTTCCACCTGGCCCGCCAGGGGAATATGAGCATCGATGAGCTGGACACGCTGCTTAACAAGCAGTCTGGCCTGCGCGGCCTCGCCGGGGAGAATGACATGCGCGCGGTGCGGGAGATGGCAGTACATGGAGACGATGGGGCCCAGCTCGCTCTCCACGTCTACAAGCACCGACTCATCTCCTACATCGGCTCTTACTGGACCCTCATGGGCGGCCTCGACGCCCTCACCTTCACCGCGGGCGTGGGCGAAAATGATGCCCAGCTGCGCAGCGAGGTCATCAAGCGCCTCTCCCCCTTCGGCGTGAAGATCGACGAAGACAAGAACGCGGTGCGGTCCAAGGAGCCCCGCATCATCTCCACCGAGGATTCCTCGGTCACCGTTCTCATCGTCCCCACCAACGAGGAGCTCGCCATCGCCCGACAGGCAATGTCGCTCATTTCCTAGAAAGGACCACTCATGGCCTTCATCCCCGACGACATTCTCGACCAGATTCACTCCCGCGCCGCCGACATCGACGAGACCAATACGTTCCCGCATGATGATCTGGCAGACCTGCGAGACTGTGGATATCTTGCGGCCTTCGTGCCAAAAGAATTCGGCGGGGCAGGCCTGAACACCGAAGAGATCTGCGCGGCCCAGACCAAGCTTGCCGAGGCGGCGCCGGCCACCGCGCTCGCCATCAACATGCACCACATCATCGTCGGCCTCGGCCGGCATCTCGTGGCCCGGGGGGTGAGCTCCGGCGAGCAGATCCTCACCGGCGCTGTGGCCGGCGAAATCTACGCCTTCGGCATCTCCGAACCCTCCAATGATCTCGTTCTCTTCGGTTCGACCACCGAGGCGCGCGAGGACGGGGAGGGCGGCTACACCTTCCACGGAACAAAGATCTTCACCTCGCTGGCCCCGGTGTGGACCAAGCTGCTCACCTTTGGCCGCGAAGACACCGAGGAGGGTTCCCGCTCCGTCTTCGCGCTCGTGGATCGAGCCGATGGTGGGTTCGACATCAAGGATGACTGGGACACCCTGGGCATGCGAGGCACCCAGTCGAATACCACCGTGCTCGAGGGGGCCCACGCTCCCGCGAGCGCCGTCCTCCAGAAGGTGGCCCCCGGGCCGTCGCTGGAGCCCGTCGTCTTCGGCATCTTCGCCTACTTCGAGATTCTGCTCGCCGCCACCTACCTCGGCATCGGCAACCGCGCCATCGCCGTCGCCGCCGAGTCGGTCAAGGCCCGCAGGAGCGTGAAGAACGACGACGTTTACGCCAACGATCCCGATATTCGCTGGCGCCTGGCCGATGCCGCCATCGCCATGAACTCCGCCTCCGCCGAGGTCACCCTCCTCGCCCGCGACATCGAGGCTGGGGCCGAGCGCGGCATGATGTGGCTGCCCCAGCTCTCCAGCGCCAAGAACGCCGCGGCCGAGGCTTCCCGGCACGCCGTCGAGCAAGCGATTCGCGCCTGTGGTGGCTCCTCCTACTACCGCAGCCACGAGCTCAGCCGCCTCTACCGTGACTGCCTGGCGGGACTCTTCCAGCCCTCCGACCAGGAATCGCTGCATGCGGCCTGGGCGAATGTTGTCCTCGGGCCCATCGGCTAACACCAATTCCGACTGCATGCGGCAGGGGCGCCCCGCGGGGCGCCCCTGCCGCATGCTCAGCACTCCGCTGCCCTACCCCTCCTCCACTCCTTCGCCCATCACCTCGCCCCACCTTCTTCCACCGCCAACCCGCCGCATTGACAGCGATACAGGTTCTATGGTTCATTAGTCATGTAAGGAAGTAGGTGACCATGGAGTTCTCGGATACTACGCCGATCTATCAGCAGATCGCCGACGATATTCGCACCCGGATCATCTCCGGGGTACTGACTGCTGGCGATCAGCTCATGTCGACTACCGAGTACGCCACGACCTACCGGATCAACCCGGCGACCGCCGCGAAGGCGTTCAGCCAACTCGTCGCCGAGGGGGTGGCCGAAAAGCGCCGCGGCATCGGCGTCTTCGTCACCGACTCGGCCCGGGAGATTCTCACCACCGCAGGGCGCGCCTCATTTGTCAGCGAGCACCTCGCCCCCGTCATCGCCGACGGTCTCGCCCTCGGCTTTTCCCCCGACGATCTGCGCGCCGAGGTCAATCGCCTCGTCGGCGAGACCGGCAAGGAGTAGACATGGACGTTAACATTGCATACCTCACCTACCGGTACAGGTCCAGGACGGCACTGGCCGACATCAGCCTTGTGATCCGCTCCGGCACGATCACCGGGCTGCTCGGACGCAATGGCGCCGGCAAGTCAACCCTCGCTCAGCTCATTGCCGGTCAGCTGCCGAGCCCACACGTGTCGGTGGCTGGGGAGCAGCCGTGGGACAATCCGCGCCTGGCTCACCAGCTCGCCCTTATCACCCCGCACACCCCGGTCTTTGACAAGCGGCCACTCGAGGCGACGGCCCGGCTGTGGGATGAGCTGCGGCCGAGCTTTGATCCGGCGCTGTTTGCCGATATCACGGGCCGGCTGGGACTCACCGTCAAGGATGAGCCACGCCAGCTCTCGCGGGGCATGCGGGCGGGGTTCCTCACCGCCCTCGGCATCGCCTCCCGGGCCGCAGTGACCATCTTTGACGAGGCCACGGACGGCATGGACGAGGTGACGAGGGACATCTTCTACCAGGAGCTACTCGCCGACTACGCCCGCCATCCGCGCACCATCATCATGGCAACCCACCTCATTTCTGAGACCCAGCCGATGATGGAGGATGTCATCATTCTCTCCCGGGGGCGCCTCGCCGAGACCGGCCCGGTCGATGACGTGCGCGAGCGGCACCGCACCGGCTCCCTGCCCTCGCTGCGCGAGGTGCTTGCCGCCGCGGACGGGGTGGCCTGAGATGTTCAGCCATCACGGATCCTTCCGCTTCCTCGCCCCCGCCACGGTCGTCCTCTTGGCCGGCGTCTACCTGCTGAGCCACGACCAGGTTAATGCCCCCGTCGAGGCGCGGCCCTGGTTCGGTATTGTGCCCGGGCCAAGCGCTGCGGCGCATGGCGCAAGCTTCCTGACCGGGGCTTGCTATCTCATGTTCGCCCTGGGCATCCTCGCCAGCGTGGGCACCGAGGTGCGCCTCGCAGCGGGACTGAGCCGCACGGCGGAATTCACCTCAGTGCTGCGCGGCGCGCTCGGCTTGACCGTCCTGGCCGGGGCCGGGGCTCTCGCCCAGTTCTTCCTTTCCTCCATCCACGGAGAAAGGGCGGTGATTGCGGGGTCGATTCACCCGCTCCTCGCGCTGCCCTGGGGCCTAGGCACGGTATTCGTCATGTTCTTCCTCGGCTACGCGATCGCGCTTACCGCCAGAGTTACGGGAGGCCTGAGCATCATCGCCTTCTGCCTCATTATCTTGCTCTTCGACTATCTGCTCTTCCTCCTGGGCATGCCCCTCATTTTCGGCACGGCAAGCCCCATGAACGCCCCCTCTCACCTGGGCGGGGTTCTCGCCTGGACCGGCCTTGGCGCCGCCCTCCTTCCCATCTCCCTCACCGGCATCCGCCGCCTCAACCTCAGGAGCTAGCCATGCCGACCGTTCGCCCCAAGATCTTCCTCGCCCACGTCATCATCGCCGCGTTCCTGTGCCTCATCTTCGCCGTGGCCATGAAGGCCGGGCACGTCATCCCCGCCGCCGAGTACGAGCCCGATGCCATCGGCCTGCGCCCCGGAGCTGGGGCGGTGGGCTGGCGGCAGCTCGATCAGTTTTCCCGCCAGATTGTTTTCGTCACCTTGATCTGCGGGATGGTCTCCTTCCTCGGCACCCGCCAGCGCATTGCCGCCGGCATGGACAGGGGCGGGGAGCTTCGCGGCCTGCTCACCCTCGGCCTCATTTTCGCCGCCGTCAGCGCACTCACGTGGATCGTGGGCCTGGCGATCGTCAAGGCCACGGGAGTGCAGCTCGGCGCTCTCGCGGTCGACTCGGACTCCCCCGTTGCCGCCCTCATCATCCAGTTCCTCTCGGGCCTCGGCGCCTTCCTCGCCGGCCTGTGCATCACCTCCGCAATTTCCACCTACGGCGGGCGCGGGGTCCTCTACCTCATCCTTCTCGTTATCGCCACCCTCACCGTGTCCGTCATCATCGCCATCGCCGTCTCCCTTGCCTCCGGCAGCGAGGCGGATGGTGAGTGGGCCGCTAACTGGGTTGCCCTCGTCGCCGGGCTCGGCTTCGAATACTCCTTCTTGCGCCGTCTCTTCAACAATCTCAACATTGCCACCTAAGCCCAGGCGGCGAAGAACGCGCCTTTTCTCCCGTGCGTGCACCGCGTAGTGTCGGCCCGAAGATGTCACACTGGGAGAAACCGAAAGGACAACCATGATCGAACTTGTGACCGAGACAAGCGATGAACTCGTCGAGGCGATGAATCGCCTGCTCCCCCAGCTTTCCTCCTCCGCGAAGGAACTGGATGAGAAGCAGGTGCGCGCCCTCGTCGACCAGCCCAATCTCTACCTGTTCATCTACCGCCACGACGGCGTCATCCGCGGCATGCTCTCGCTAGCCACCTTCGCGATCCCCACCGGCCTGCGCGCCTGGATCGAAGATGTTGTTGTCGAGGTTGAGGCCCGCGGCCACGGGGCCGGTCAGGCCCTCGTCGAGGCCGCCTGCGCGCACGGCACAAAAATTGGCGCAAAGTCTATCGACCTCACCTCTCGCCCCTCTCGCGAGGCAGCGAACCGGCTCTACCGCCGCTGCGGCTTTGAAAAGCGAGAAACGAACGTCTACCGCTACGCCGGCTAATCTTCCCCCCTCGCCGCCCCGCCAGGCCCACCCGGCGGGGCGGCGCCGTTTCGCCAGCGGCTTCCCAAAAGCTCCCGCCCGCGCGAAGCGTCGCGAAGACTCGCACAGGGTTCCTCGGGCGGCCAGGCCGCTAGAGGCACTGGCCCCGGGACGGTGCACCTAGTGGGCGGGGCTGAGCAGATCGAGCACCCGGACGAGGAGTTCCCGGTCGCCAAAGCCGCCGGACTTCGTGGCCATGAGCAGCCCGGGATGTCCGCCATCGCGGGCAATTGTTAGCGGCACGCCCTCGGCGAGGCCCTGGGCCACCTGGGTGCGGGTGATACCGAGGATGGAGGTGAGCTCGCGGGCCCCGTCAATGCCGACGGCGAGCACCGAGCCAAAGGGGCGGGCCGCAAGCGCGGTCAGCGCCAGCTCGGCGAGCCACTTGGCGAAGTCGCGGGCCAGCGTGCCGCGCAGGCCGCCCTCGGCAAGATCGGAGGGATCGACCCGGATGATGAGCGGGCCGGTGGACTGGGCGGCGAGCTGTTCGAGCTCCCGGTCGGTGCGCTGGCGGCCCTCCTCGGAGAAGAGATCCCGAGCATCGGGAACGAATTGCGCGACTTCCCGGCCGGCGAGGTATTCATCGACCTGCGCTTGGCTCACCGCGTGGATCGAGGTGGTGACGATGAGCGGCGGATGCGCCGGCGGCAGATCCGGCTGAGTGGGCTCGCGGTCCGGAGCCGGCAGAGTACGGTGCAGGGCGCGGGCGAGCCCAAGGGAGCCGACCGGAATGACTCGCTCGCCGAGCGTGCGGCAGGCCGCCGCGATCTGTTCGAGCTCATTCTCCGTGGCGGCATTGCACACGACGATATTCGATCCGGCCATGTCAATCCGCTCGGCAAGATTGCCGCCAACATCAATTACTCGACACCCCTCGAGGATCTCCTCGACCTGGGAGGTGGTGGCCGGAGTGAGGCTATCGCGCCCCGCCCAGGCCTCATCGGCCGGCACACCATCCGCGAGTAGCACCCCGTCCTCGAGGGTGAGGCCGTGTGCCGGGTCGGCCGGGCACACGACGGCAATGGCCTGGGGGTGGGCGGGCCGCCACGCGTGCAGGGCGCCGTGGATCTGGGAGAAGACCGAGCCGCGCAGCGCGGCGTCAACCTTAAGGTAAAAGGTGTCGATGCCGCCGGCACACGCCCGCTCGATGAGCGCGGTCGTGTGGGTTTGGGCGCGCGGGCCCTCCCGGCGAGTATCCGCGGGCACGATGAGAATCTCGGAGGATTCCACACGCGGATCGGAGAGAACGGTGGCATCGTGCACGAGAGCCGCAGACCGTCCCGCGCCGGCGAGGGCCACCGCCGTCGCATTGGCCCCGGTCAAATCATCCGCGAGGACGAGGATCTGTCGCTGCACTGCGCTTCCTTACTTTGGCTCTCCCACCCCTCCCCAGTCTAGGCCACGAACTCGCCTCTTCGATAGGGGAGGAGGGCGCCCCCTATCGGCAAAGATCATACCATTGTGGTCCGGGTGGGCATAGACGCAGGTGGGCCCGCCAGAAGGCGGGCCCACCTCACAGCCCCTCAGGCGCCGAGTTCGATATCGCCGCCGGGAATGGCGTCGCTGAGATTGTGCGTGTACTCCATATTCGGGCTCTCGAAGAGCTGTTCGCACTCCCCGACCTCAACGACCTTGCCATCTTGCATGACGACGACGTCGTTGGCGATCTGGCGGACCACCGCGAGATCGTGGGTGATGAACAGGTAGGACAGGTCCATCTGCGCCTGAATGTCGGCGAGCAGGTGGAGAATCTGATCCTGGACGAGCACGTCGAGTGCGGAAACCGCCTCGTCGAGCACAAGCACCTCCGGGTGGAGGGCGAGCGCTCGGGCGATGGCGACGCGCTGGCGCTGCCCGCCAGAGAGCTCATTCGGGTAGCGGCGCATGGCCGAGCGGGGCAGGGCCACGAGGTCGAGCAGGTGAGCCACCCGTTCCTCGCGCTCCTTCTTCGTTCCCACCTTGTGCACTCGCAGCGGCTCCTCGATAGCCCGATAGATCGAGAACATCGGGTCGAGCGAGCCGTACGGGTTCTGGAACACCACCTGCATGTTCCGCCGCATGGCGAAGCGTTCCTTCTTCGACAGGGTGGACACGTCAACATCATTGACGATGACCTGCCCTTCATCCTGCTCGAGCAGGCCGAGGATGATGTTCGCCGCCGTTGACTTGCCCGAGCCGGACTCGCCAACCACCGCGAGGGTGGATCCCCGGCGCAGCTGGAAGGACACGTCATCGAGCGCCTTGAAGAACTTCCCACGCTTACCGCGGATGGGGAAGGTCTTCGTGAGGTTCTTCGCCTCGACCGCGATATCGGAGGAGGTGGCCCGGCTGGCGAGCTCCTCCTCGGAGGTCTCCCCGTGCTCGTGCGCGGACTGGATGCGGGCGGAGGCCAGCGAGGGCGCGGCCGCAACCAGGCGCTGAGTGTAGGGATGCTGCGGATCCTGAAGAATCTGCAGGGCTGGACCCGATTCGACAACCCGGCCTCGGTGCATGACAACGAGGTGGCTGGCGCGCTCGGCGGCCAGGCCCAGATCGTGGGTGATAAAGAGAACGGCCGTGCCGAGCTCCTTTGTCAATCCTTCGAGGTGGTCGAGGATCCGGCGCTGCACCGTGACATCGAGAGCCGAGGTCGGCTCGTCGGCAATGAGCAGCTGAGGCCGCGCCGCAAGACCGATGGCGATCAGGGCGCGCTGGCGCATGCCGCCGGAGAACTCGTGCGGATACTGCTTAGACAGGCGCTCCGGATCGGGCAGGCCGGCCTCGGTGAGGAGCTGCTCGACCTGGGCCTGAACCTCTGAGCCCTTGACGACATTATTCGCCTTGAGCGCCTCCTTGACCTGGTAGCCGATCTTCCACACGGGATTGAGATTCGACATGGGGTCCTGGGGCACGAGACCAATCTTCGTTCCTCGAATCGCCTCCATGGCCTTGCGGGACTTGCCAACCAGTTCCTCGCCCATGAGCTTGATCGACCCGCCGGTGATCCGGCCGGTGCCGGGCAGCAGGTTGATGATGGCGTGGGCGGTGGTCGACTTGCCGGAGCCGGATTCCCCGACGATGGCAATGGACTGACCCGGATAGATCGTGAGATTGGCCTTGCGCACGGCGGGAACCATGCCGGTTGAGGACTGGAAGGCGACCTCGAGATCGGTGATCTCAAGAAGCGGATCCAATCCCTCCTCCGTCGTGGTGTGCGCCTCGGCGTGCGTGTCCGGTTCGGCGCGATGCTTCGCACCGGTGTCCTCGTAGCGGTCCTCGACGGTGTCGGCGGCCCGCTGCGCGGCGGGTTCGGCGTGGTCGTCGCGACCCACCGAGCCCAGGGCGTCGGCGGCGGAAACCTCGTGGTGTCCGGTGAATGGCCGGTTGTCTTCTGGCATGTTGTCCTTCATTACCGCTTCCTCGCCTTCGGATCGAGAGCATCGCGCACCGCATCACCCATCATGATGAAGGAGAGCACGGTGATCGCGAGCGCACCAGCGGGATAGAACAGCACGGAGGGCTGGGCCCGCAGGGCGGTCTGAGCGCGGGAAATATCCCCGCCCCAGGACACGACGTCCGGGGGCAGGCCGACGCCGAGGAAGGACAGCGTCGCCTCGGCGACGATGAACGTGCCCAGGGCAACCGTGCCGTAGACGATGATCGGGGCTGCGGCATTGGGCAGGATGTGGCGGGCAAGAATCTTCCACTGGGACTCGCCCAGGGCCTTCGCCGCCGTCACGAATTCCTCGTTTTTCACGCTCATGACCGCGCCGCGGGTGATGCGGGCAATCTGTGGCCATCCAAAAATCGCGAGCACCATGACCACGGTCCAGGTTGAGCGCTGATCGCGGAACATCTGCATGACGACGATCGCGGCGAGCAGGAAGGGGATGGCGAACACGACATCGGTGATGCGGGAGAGCAGAGCATCGAGCAGTCCGCCAAAATAGCCGGCCAGGGCGCCGAACAGGGCGCCGATGATGACGACAACCGCGGTGGTAAACACGCCGACCACGACCGAGGCTCGGGCCCCGTAGATCGTGCGGGCGAAGATATCGCAGCCCTGGCGGTCGAAGCCGAAGCGGTGACCGGGCGACGGCGGCTCCATCGAATTGCCGAGCTCGCAGAACTTGGGATCGACGGAGGTAAAGAGCGACGGGAAGGCGGCCATGACCAGCGCCAGCACGATGATGAAGGCGGCGACCCAGAACAGCACCCGCTTGCGCAGGACCTTCCAGGCCTCACCCCACATTGAGCTGGGCGCCGAGTCATCGGCAACGGCGTCAACCGCACCGAGGCCGGTCTCGTCGGTGTCGCACACGTAGTGCTCTTGTCCGGGCAGAATCTTCTCACTCATAGCGAATCCTCGGATCGAGTGCGGCGTACAGCAGGTCAACGAGCAGGTTCGCAACAATGTAGACGAGGACGAGCACCGTGGTGAACGAGACGACGGTGGCCGGCTCGCCCTTGATGATGGCCTGGTACATGTTGCCGCCCACGCCGTTGATGGCGAAGATGCCCTCGGTGACGATGGCGCCGCCAATGAGGGCGCCAAGATCGGCTCCGAGGAAGGTCACCACGGGGATGAGCGAATTACGCAGCACGTGATTGCGCAGCACCTGCTTGCGGGGAAGCCCCTTAGCATGCGCGGTGCGCACGTGATCGGAGGTCACCGTCTCGGACACGGACTGGCGGGTCAGGCGCAGCACGTAGGCGAAGGAGACAGCGCCGAGCACCGTGGCCGGCATGAGCAGGGCCATGAATGAGGTGTTAGCGCCGACCGTTGTCGGCAACCACCCCATTTTCACGCCTATGAAGAACTGCAGCACAAAGCCGATGACGAAGGTCGGAACGGCGATGACGAACAGGGAGAGAAGCAGCACCGTGGCATCGAAGAAACCGCCGCGGCGAAGGCCGGCAATCAGGCCGAAAATGATGCCGAAGACGGCCTCAAAGAACAGGGCCATGAGGGCGAGCTTAATCGTGACCGGGAAGGCCTCCGCCATGACGTCGGTGACGTCGCGTCCCGAGAAGGTGGTGCCAAAATCGAAGGTGGCAATGCCCTTGAGGTAGAGCAAATACTGAATAAAGAACGGCTTGTCCATGTTGTAGCGCGCGCGGATCTGGTCCGCCACCTCGGGCGGCAGGCCGCGGTCTCCGCCCAGGGCCTCAATGGCGTCACCGGGCATGAGGAACACGAGCGCAAAAATAAGGAAGGTAGCCCCGAAGAACACGGGGATCATCTGGAGTAGCCGGCGTCCAATGTAGTGGAGCATATGGGTCTCCTTCACACTGGGCTCGGGGAGGGCGCCGTGCGCCCTCCCCGAACTCAATGGGTTACGGCATTGCCGTTACTTGGTGATGTTGTAGAACAGCGGAACCGAATTCCAGCCGAACTCGACGTTGTTCACGCCCTCGGCGTAGCCGCCATTGACATTCGAGTACCACAGCGGGATGGCGGGCAGATCCTCGAAGAGGATGCCCTGGGCCTGCTGGTAGAGCTCATTGGCTTCCTCGGCGCTGGAGGCGCCGGCAGCCTGATCGAGCAGGTCATCGAACTCCTGCGAGGAGTAGTCGCCGTCGTTCGAGCCGGCACCGGTGCCGTACAGCGGGCCGAGGAAGTTGCTCAGCGCCGGGTAGTCGGCGAGCCAGCCGGAGCGGAACGGCGTTTCGATCTTGCGGTCCGTGATCTCGGTACGGAAGGACTTGAAGTCCGGGTAGGGCTTGCCCACCGCGTCGATACCGAGGTTGTTCTTCAGCTGGTTAGCCACGGCGTCGACCCAGGCCTGGTGGCCACCGTCGGCGTTGTAGGCGAGCTCGAAGGTGCCCTCCCACGGGGAGATCTCATCGGCCTGGGCCCACAGTTCCTTCGCCTTCTCAGGATCGAAGGAGAGGACCTCGTTGCCGGCAACATTCTCGTCGTAGCCGTCAATCACCGGGGAGGTGAAGTCCTTGGCCGGGGTACGGGTACCCTGGAAGATCTTGTCGGTGACCTCGTCGCGGTCAATCGCCATCGACAGCGCCTGGCGACGCAGCTTGCCTTCCTCACCGTCAAAGTGCGGGAGGCGGGCGGGAATGGTGAAGGACTGGAAGACGGCGGTCGCCTGGTTGATCGAGCGACCATCGAGCTCCTGCTCGAAGGTGGCGAAGGCCGAATCCGGCACGGTGTCGGCAACATCGAGGTTGCCGGCGAGCAGGTCATTGTAGGCCGCATCCGGGTTGGCGTAGAACTTGATCGTCACGCCGCCGTTCTTCGGCTGACGCGGACCGGTGTAATCCGGGTTGGGAACGAGGTCAATCGACTCGTTGTGACGCCAGGCGTCCTCCCCGGCCAGCATGTACGGGCCGTTACCGATCGGGTTCTCGCCGAATTCCTTCTGCACGGCCTCATCGCCAAGGCCGGCCTCGGGCAGCGGGTAGAAAGCCGAGTAGCCCAGGCGGAGCGGGAAGTCAGCCTCCGGCTGCATGAGCTCAACGGTGAAGGTGTAGTCATCAACGACCTTGAGGCCCTCCATGGCCTCCACCTTCTCTTCGCCCTCCGGGTAGCCCTTGATGGGCTCGTAGAAGTAGCGCAGCAGATGACCATCGCGCACGCCCTGGTTCCAGGCGTCCACGAACGAGGAGGCCTTCACCTCAGAGCCATCAGTGAACTTCTGGCCTTCCTTAATGGTGATGGTCCACAGCTGATTGTCATCAGACTCGATAGACTCGGCGATCTCGTTGACCGGAGCGCCGGAGGCATCGTAGTAGATAAGGCCGGCAAAGGTGAGCTCGAGGATCTTGCCACCGCCGGTCTCATTGGTGTTCGAGGGGACAAGGGGGTTCTGGGGCTCAGAACCGTTCGTGGTGATAACAGCGTCGGTAGTCTCGCCGCCGCCATCACCTTCCTCGGCCGCAGCCGAGGTCTCCTCGCTCGAGGATTCGTTGTTTTCTTCGTCGCCGTCGCCGCTGCTAGAGCAGCCCGACAGTGCCAGCGCGGCTGCTCCAAAGACAGCCGCAAGCTTCGCGAAGGATCGTGACATGGGTCCTCCAAGTGGTGGTGGGGGGTGGACCGGCTTGTCAGGCCAGTCCGGGTTGTTGTGAACGGTAGCACCTTCGGGGCCCACAATGGAGGGTAAATCGGACAGAACCAGGAGCGGTCATCCGGGAAGCTTGCATGAACAAGAAATTTTTGGGGAGCTACCAGGGATTTTTTGGATGTCACAATTTGATAACAATTCGGAGTTTCGTATACTCGGAACCGGCCGTCTCAATATCTGGATTGGTCGAATCGGACGAACAAACCTGATCGATTGACCGTTGGCAGGCAGTGACGCTTGACGACCCTCCCACACGCGACGATCCCTGCTAGGGCGGGGTCTCGGTATGAATAGATTCGCCACTTCCCCACCCAAGGTGGACTCACGCGGGTCATCCACCACAGTGAGTGGCCTTGGGCATCAGTTCACCAAGGAAGGATGCGTCGTGGAGCCCTTGATGAACGCGACAGAGCTAGCGTTTCCGAATCGACAACAATGCGGGCGGCCAGATGATGGGCATGATCGGCGGCGACATCCTTGTGCTTGTCTCCGGCGACTTGTCGAGGCATCCCTCGGCTCAAAGCACCTCGAGGGCTTGCCGGACCACGGAGCGCGAGACCCCGAAATCCCTCTGCAATGCAGCCTCAGGCGGCATGACTCCGCCAAGCTCGCCAGAGAGAATTTGAGAGCGCAGGGTGTTGGCAACCTGAGAACACAGCGGCTTCTTTGTCACCTGTCTAGCCTGTCGCGGCACCATCACCATTCCCTCAAACAAATCGTGGCGAGCAGGCACTCACACGTGAATAATGAGGGCGGCGATCAGCCAAGTGATCGCCGCGATGAGGCCCGCAGCGAACTCAATGGCGATGGACAGGCCCACCCCGCGGACCGCAATTTTCGTGCGTTCCACCGCCTCGGCGTGCGGATGAACCATGATCTCGCGGGCGTAGACGCCGAGGAGGAAACCGATCGGCAGGCCGATAATTGGCAACACGAAGAAGCCAACCGCGCCCGCCGCGGCACCGATAAGAAGGGTCGTTGTGGAGACCCCGCGCGATCGCATACGCCGAGCGGGAATGAGGAACTTTGCAATCGTCGCCCCGGCAGTGACCACCGCAGCCAGGGCGAAAGCAATCCAGCCGGCTGCCACACCCTCGATGAAGGCCCATACGCCCATGGTGGCGAGGATGACCAGGGAGCCGGGATAAAGCTGGATGATGCAGCCGACCAAGCCAAAGGCGATGATGACACCGCAGGCAACAAGTCCGCCAACACTCATGATTCTCCTTCGTCACATCCCGCGGAGAGGCGCGCGGGACCGTCCGCGGGCCGGGCGGGCAATAAGGAGGGAGGGGCGCCGAGCACCCCTCCCTCACTCGTGTTCCTTAGGCCTCCTTGGGGCGGGTCATAGAGGCGACGTCAAGCGCCTCGTCGAGCTGCTCCTCGGTGATGTCGCCGCGCTCGACGTAGCCGAGATCGACAACGGCTTCGCGGATCGTCATATTTTCCTTGACGGAGTGCTTGGCGATCTTCGCGGCGGCCTCGTACCCAATGATCCGGTTGAGCGGGGTGACGATCGAAGGCGAGGACTCGGCGAGCTCCTTGCATCGATCGGCATTGGCAACAATACCGTCGACGCACTTGACGGCGAGGGTCTCGGAGACGTTGGCGATGATCGACATGGACTCGAGCAGGTTCTGCGCCATGACGGGCAGCATGACGAGCAGGTCGAAGTTGCCCTGGGCCCCCGCAAAGGCGATGGCCGCATCGTTGCCGATGACCTGGGCAGCCACCATAACGGTTGCCTCGGGCAGAACTGGGTTGATCTTGCCCGGCATGATCGAGGAGCCCGGCTGGAGATCGGGCAGGGTGATCTCGCCGATGCCGGCGCGGGGGCCGGAGGAAGCCCAACGCAGATCGTTAGCAATCTTGGTCAGAGAGACGGCCACGGTGCGCAGGGCACCGGAGGTCTCGACGAGGGAATCCTGGGCGGCCTGGGCCTCAAAGTGGTTGGGGGCCTCCTTGAGCGGCAGGCCGGTGTGCTCGGCGATGAGCTCGATGACTCGGGCGGAGAATCCGGCGGGGGTGTTGATGCCGGTGCCGACCGCGGTGCCGCCGAGCGGCAGCTCGCCGAGATGCTCAATGGTCGCCTCGACTCGGGCAATGCCATTGCGGATCTGCTGGGCATAGCCGGAGAACTCCTGGCCGAGCATGATTGGGGTGGCATCCATGAGGTGGGTGCGCCCGGACTTGACAACGTCCTTAAATTCTTCGGCCTTGGCCTCGAGAGACTTCGCGAGCACCTCGAGCTTGGGAATGACGAGGTTGATCGCGGCCTCGGTGGCGGCGATGTGAATCGAGGAGGGGAAGACATCGTTGGAGGACTGGGAGGCATTGACGTGGTCGTTGGGGTGAACCTCCAGGCCGGAGGCCTTCGAGGCGATCGTCGAGATGACCTCGTTGGTGTTCATGTTCGACGAGGTGCCTGAGCCCGTCTGGAACACGTCAATGGGGAACTGATCATCGTGCTCCCCGGCGATCACCTCATCGGCGGCGGCGACGATGGCGCTGGACAGCTCATCGGAGATGACGCCGAGCTCCTTGTTGGCAATCGCGGCGGCCCGCTTGACCTGGCCGAGAGCGTGGATGTGATGCGGGGTGAGGGTCTTACCCGAGATCGGGAAATTCTCCACCGCCCGCTGGGTCTGGGCCCGGTAGAGGGCGGATGCGGGAACCCGCACCTCACCCATGGTGTCGTGTTCGATGCGGTACTCTTCGCTCACTGTGTCTCCTTTGCCGGTGGCGGTATATCCGCCTCCCATTATCGCCGATCTACCCCCGGCTCGGGGCGCAAAGGTCCCATTGCACACGGTGCCAGGCCGGCAACGCCGTGCCAACCGCCATCAAAGCCGGGTCCGCGGGGCCAAAGCTGGCCCTCTTCTCGCTCTCGGCGAAGCGGCCCCGCGATGATTCCTGACGACGAGAGTCTATGACTCCTGGACGACAATGCCGACCCGCTGGAACTCCTTGACCTCGGAGTAGCCAGAGGAGGCCAGGGCGTGGCGCAGGGCCCCGATGAGATTGAGTTTGCCCTCCGCGGTGTGGGCCGGACCGAAGAGAATCTGCTCCATCGTTCCGGCCGTGCCCACGTGCACGCGTTCACCTCGCGGCAGGCGGGGATGCCGGGCCTCCGCACCCCAATGCCAGCCTTGACCGGGAGCCTCGGCCGCCCGGGCCAATGCGGTCCCGAGCATGACGCCGTCGGCGCCGCAGGCGAGCGCCTTAACGATGTCTCCGGAGGTGGATACCGCTCCATCGGCAATGACGTGGACATAGCGCCCGGAGGATTCATCGAGGTAGTCACGCCGAGCCGCCGCAATGTCCGCGACGATCGTGGCCATCGGAGCCGATACACCGATGGTGCGGCGGTTGGCCGAAGAAGCGCCACCGCCATAGCCCGCGAGCACGCCGGCGGCACCGGTCCGCATAAGGTGGAGAGCCGCAGTGTAGGTCACGGCGCCACCGACAATAACCGGCACATCGAGCTCGTAGATGAAGCGCTTGAGGTTGAGCGGCTCACGATTGGAGGAGACATGCTCGGCGGATACGGTGGTGCCCCGGATGACAAAGAGATCGCATCCGGCCTCGACGACCGTGCGCCAATGCTCCTGGGTGCGCTGCGGGGACAGGGCCCCGGCCACCGTCACCCCGGCATCGCGAATCTCCTCGAGGCGGGCGGTGATGAGTTCCGGGCGGATCGGGGCGCGGTAGATGTCCTGCATCCGCCTGCCCGCCTCATCCGGTGCCAGCTGGGCGATCTCATCGAGAAGCGTCGAGGGATCCTCATAGCGGGTCCACACACCCTCCAGATCGAGCACCCCCACCCCGCCCAGGCGCCCCATCTCAATTGCCGTCGCCGGACTGGACACCGAGTCCATCGGCGCCGCCATCACCGGGATGTCGAGATAGTAGGCATCAATCTGCCAGCCGGTTGACACGTCCGCAGCATCGCGGGTGCGCCTGGACGGCACAATGGCAATATCGTCAAAGGAATAAGCGACTCGCGCGCGCTTGCCGCGACCAATTTCCACCTCGTTGCTCATGCCGCCAGTCTATCCCCATGTGATCTATCCCCCGAACCGGCTACGATGGGGGCATGGTCCAGCGGCTCAACGATATTGACATTCTCGGCTTTGACACCGAGACCACCGGCGTGAGCCCGCACCACTCCCGGCTCGTGACCGCAGCGATCGTCGAGTCCGGCCCGGAGGAGGTCTCGGCCACCTGGCTCGCCAATCCGGGCGTCGACATCCCCTCGGCGGCTCGCGAGGTTCACGGCATCTCCACCGAGCACGCCCGGGAACATGGCCGCCCGGCCGATGAGGTACTGCTCGAGGTACGCGATTATCTGCTCCGCGGACTGCGCGAGGGCAAGGCCATCTTGGCCTTTAACGCCTCCTTCGACCTCACCTTGCTCGAATCCGAGCTCACCCGTCACGGTCTGGCCACGATGACCGAGCTGCTCGGCACCGAGCCCGCCCCCATCATCGACCCGCTCGTTCTCGACCGCATGCTCGCACCCCGGCGGCGCGGACCGCGCCGGCTGGAGAACCTGTGCCAGGTCTACGGGGTCACCGCCTCGGGATTCCACGATGCTCGCGCGGACGTCGTCGCCTCGCTGCGCCTCTTCGAGGCCATGAAGACCCAGCACGCCATCCTCGCTCCCCTCACCGTCGACAAGGCGCATGAGCTGCAGCGGGCCAGCCACCGGGACTGGGCGCGCAGCTTCAATCGCTGGCTCGCCTCCAAGGGCCGCACCCCCGATGTCGCCGAAGCCTGGCCCCTGCTGCCGCCTCGCGGCGAGGGCGCCTAGCGCTCCGGTTCCGTCGCGCCCTCAAACTCTGTTTCTCCATCCACGTCCCGTTCCACATCCCACCTCCGATGTCCTCCCACGCCCGCGGGGTTCTCTGCCTTTTGCTGCGAGATCCCTCACGCCAACGGGGTCATTTAACGAAAGTTATCCCTATATACCGGGCCTGTCTTCTTGGGCTTGGGACCTTAAAACCGCAGGTCAAAGCTTTGTTTGTTTATTATTGAACAATAAAGAAAGGAGCAAAGGTGCCCCCGATTTCTGAGCCTCGTTACATGGCCAGTACTAACGGCATTGGGTTTTTCCCGCGCCTTGACGTGCGCAAGCATGCGGCCTTGCTTGCGGCGGGCCTCCTGGACCTCAATTTCGCGGGCAATGTTACCTTCTCACCTGACGAGGTGGCCTCGACCGGGATGCGGGGCGGAGATCTTCCGCTTGCACCGGCGACTACACTCCTCAGTCAGCCGCGACCCTTCTGGTTTCTCCTCATTGCTTTGCGGCGCACCCTGTCCACGGTGATGGGCACCGCTCTCATGCGGCGAGCCGAGGCCGATCAGGCCTCCTCTGTCATCCTGGACCGTCACCGCCCCGCGATGCGCGTTCCGGTCCGCCGGCGGGTGCGCGCCACGATCGCCGCCCTGCTGGGTGGACGGGCCAGCCGGTCCGAGGACATCGTCCTCGGCCGCCTGACCCATCACTATCGAATCCTCGATTCAGACCGTTTTCGTCCCCGGCACCACCGGGGTGCCGAGCCCCGCCAAGCGGGCTCGGCGGATCTTGTTCTCGACCACATCATCACCGGCATCGGGTGCTCCACGGCTCTTGCGTCGCCGGATATGCCGAAGGAGTGACCGCATGACCCCTCGTGCCGCCAGCCTCACCGACAAGGCCTACCGCCACATCCGCGACATCGTGCTCGCGGGACAGATCCCTCCCGGGGAGCGATTGACCGTTCGGCCAATTGCCGAGGAGTTAGCCCTCTCCCCCACGCCGGTGAACACGGCCCTGAGCATGCTGGCGCGTGAGGGTATTGTCGAGGCTCGCATGCATCGCGGATATTTCGTGCCGGTGATCTCGGTGCGGGACATGACGGAGATCTACGAGGTGCGCCTCGGCCTGGATCTCATCGCCATTCGCCGCGCCTGCCAGGCCGAGGATCACCGAGATATTGCCGCCACCCTCCTTGAGCAGTGCGGCGAGCAGGAGCACAAGATCGCGAAATTAGACGTGGATGGTTTCATCGACCTGGACATCACCTTTCACGAGATGATCTGGAAGCTGTGCGGCAATCACCGGCTGCATCACACCGGGAGGTATCTGCTCGACCGGATGAGGATGGGCAGTAGGGTGTCGCTGCACCGCACCAACCGGCTCTCCGAATCCCTTGCCGAGCACCGAAACATCGTGCGCGCCATCGAGGCCGGCGATCTCCGGGATGGCGAGGAGGCGGTCACCGCCCACCTGTCGCTGACCAAGGCCGCGTACTCCGCCGCCATCTCCCAGGTGCGCACCACCTACTAGCCGGAGCGCAGTACCCAAACCCGTCCTCTTCCCGTCCGCACCATTTATCATCAAAGCGGGAAGGAGAAGTCATGGACCTGTCACGTTTTCCTCGCCGCCACTACACTCCCGGGCCGACCCCGCTGCAGCCCCTGCCCAGGCTGAGCAAGGAGTTAGGCGCAACCATCTACATCAAGCGCGATGATCTCCTCGGGCTCACCGCCGGGGGTAACAAGACCCGCAAACTGGAGTTTTTGATGGCGGAGGCGCTGGCCAGCGGCGCCACGGATATCATCACCACCGGGGCGGTACAGTCCAATCACTGCCGTCTCACCCTGGCGGCCGCCGTCACCGAGGGTTGTGCGGCGCACCTGCTCCTTCACGAGCGCGTTCCCGGCACCTATTCGCCCGAGGCCGGGGGAAACAATCTCCTCTACCGCCTGCTTGGCGCCGCCACCATCGAGGTGGCGCCCGCAACGGCGGACCTGGGGGCCCGGATGGCGGAGATGGCCGAGGAGCTGCGCGCGGCCGGGCGCACCCCCTATATCATCCCCGGCGGCGGATCGGTTGCCCTGGGGGCCCTCGGCTACGCCGCGGCCGCCCAGGAGATTCTCGCCCAAAGCTTTGCCGCCGGCCTGCCCATCGATCACATTGTCACTCCGTCGGTGTCGGGCGGCACCCATGCCGGCCTGGTCGCCGGATCCATCGGTCTCGGCGCCTCGTGGACGATCACCGGAATCTCGGCCGATGAGCCGGCCGCCGATCAGGAAGCCAAGGTGCTTCAGCTCGCCCGCGACGCAGCTGTTTTGGCCGGGATCGATCGGGAGATTCCCGAGTCGGCGGTCACCGTGCGCGAGGAGTTCATTGGGCCCGGCTATTCGCTTCCCAGCCCGGCCATGACCGAGGCGGTGCAGCTCTTTGCCCGCACCGAGGGAATCCTCCTCGACCCGGTCTACTCAGGGAAGGCGGCCTCCGGCCTCATCGCCATGGCCCGCGCCGGCGAATTCGACGGGGGCACCGCCCTGTTCCTCCACACCGGCGGCAGCCCCGCCACCTACCACTACCGCAGCCAGGTGCTGCCGAGCTGATGTGCATGGGCGGCCCCGAGGGGCCGCCCATGACAGCTGTCAGTAGCCTGACTTAACGGCGATTGGCCGGATAGTTAGGCGCCTCGGCGATGGCCGTGATGTCGTGGGGATGAGATTCCTTGAGGCCGGCCGCTGTGATGCGCACGAAGCGGCCCTTTTCCTTGAGCTCATCGATCGTGGCCGCCCCCACGTAGAACATCGACTGGTGGAGACCGCCGACGAGCTGGTGGATGACGGTGGCGAGCGAGCCCTTGTAGGAGACCTTGCCCTCGATGCCCTCGGGAACGATCTTCTCATCGGAGTCAACATCGGCCTGGAAGTAGCGGTCCTTGGAGAAGGAGCGCTTTCCTCGCGAGGCCATGGCCCCGATCGAGCCCATACCCCGATAGGCCTTGTACTGCTTGCCGCCAATGAGGACGAGCTGGCCGGGGGACTCCTCGCAGCCGGCGAACAGCGAGCCCACCATGACGGTGGATGCGCCGGCAACCAGGGCCTTGGCGATATCCCCGGAGTACTGGAGCCCACCGTCGCCGATAACCGGAACGCCGAGGGGGCGGCAGGCGCGCGCCGCCTCGTAAATGGCGGTCACCTGCGGCACGCCGACGCCCGCAACGACGCGGGTGGTGCAGATGGACCCCGGACCCACGCCGACCTTGACGGCATGCGCCCCAGCCTCGGCAAGTGCCTTCGCTCCCTCGTAGGTGGCGACATTGCCGCCGATGATTTGCACATCGGAGAAAGCGGGATCGCCCGCGAGCTTCTTGATCATGTCCAGGGCGAGCCGGGCCTGACCATTGGCCGTGTCCACGACGAGGATATCGGTGCCCGCCTCCATGAGCTGGCCGGCGCGCTCGTAGGCATCACCGAAATAGCCGATTGCGGCGCCCACGAGCAGGCGTCCTTCCCCATCCTTCGAGGCATTGGGGAACTGTTCGGACTTCACGAAGTCCTTGACGGTGATGAGGCCGGTGAGCCGCCCCTCGTCATCGACAAGCGGAAGCCGTTCGCGCTTGTATTTGCGCAGCAGGACCGTCGCCTCGTCGTGGGTGATGTCGGAGGCGCCGGTGACCAGACCCTCCTTCGTCATGACGTCCCGCACGAGGGTCGTCGGCCATTCCGCCACCGGGGTAAATCGCAGGTCGCGGTTGGTGCACACCCCGAGAAGCTTGCCACCCTCGTCAACCACCGGCAGGCCCGAGACGCGGAACTGGCCGCACACTCGGTCGAGCTCTTCGAGCGTCGCCTCGGGGCCAATCGTTACGGGATTGGTGATGCGGCCGGTCTGGGTGCGCTTGACGAGGTCAACCTCGTGGGCCTGATCGTCGATGGAAAGATTGCGGTGGAGGATGCCGATGCCACCATTGCGCGCCATGGCAATCGCCATCCGGGCCTCTGTCACCGTGTCCATCGCAGCTGAGGCCAGCGGGATCTTGAGGTAAAGATCTCGGGTCAACTGGGCGGTGGTATCCACCTGGGAGGGAATGACATCCGTGGCCCCGGGCTGGAGCAGCACGTCGTCGTAGGTTAATCCGATGAAACCGAAGGGGTCATGTTGCTCTGTCATCACATCTCCACTGTACGTCTTCCCCTCAACGACGGCGACCCGGTCCGCCGCTTGACAACCGGACAGCAGCCCCAAAAGCAGGTTCTCCCACACCACTGCGAACCGACGAAAACGACCCGGCAATCCTCCCGTCCCAGGTGGGGGAACTCGGTAAATCCGCTGGTAGAGAACTAGTCGGACATGGTCCTATTGCCTTATTGACAATGAATTTCAGGTGTGACGAGAATAATAGGATCCCGCACCCCCACCGTCAGGTGCCGAGTTTGAGGAGAGGAGCGTGATGACGTGGCGAGCATTCGAACCCTACCCGGCCCACAGCCGATCCACTGGGAATGGCAGCACCACGGACGTTGCCGCACCAAAGACCCCGACCTCTTTTTTCACCCCGAGGGGGAGAGAGGAGGACCGCGAAAACGCCGAGTCGAGGCCGCCAAGAAGATCTGCTTGAGCTGCCCCGTCCTCACTCAGTGCCGTGATCACGCCCTCCGGGTTGGCGAGCCCTATGGCATCTGGGGCGGCATGAGTGAAGAAGAGCGCCACAACTATCTCTCTCGCCGCCGAATTCGCCGAGTATCTTAGTTCGATATCACCCGCAACCACATCCAAAGAGCCGTCCCTCCCCCTGATCGTCCTCGCCGGTGCGGCAGCGCGGCCCCACCGCCACGACCCGAGGGCGCTGGTACGCGGGAGAATAAGCGGCCGCCCGGTAGCGGCGGCACATGGTGGGACATACGCGGGTGGGCGGCCGAAGCCGCCCACCCACAAACGCTGAGGTTACTACTTCTCGACCACGGCGAGGACGTCGCGGGCCGAGAGGATGAGGTACTCCTCTGCGCCGTACTTGACCTCGGTGCCGCCGTACTTGGAGTAGATGACGGTGTCGCCAACCTTGACGTCGACGGGAACCCGGTTGCCCTTGTCGTCAATGCGGCCGGGGCCGACGGCGACAACGGAGCCCTCCTGGGGCTTCTCCTTGGCGGTGTCCGGGATAACGAGACCAGAGGCGGTGGTCGTCTCGGCTTCGAGCTGCTGGATAACGATCCGGTCCTCGAGGGGCTTAATGGAGACCGACACTGCGGACCCTCCCTTTCCTTGGAATAAGAAAATATGGACTGCGCCCCGGGCCGCCGTCGCGGGGGTCGGCCGATGCGCCGGTTCCGAAGAACCACATGACAAGGCTAAGGCAGCCGTTAGCACTCGGTCAAGACGAGTGCCAATTGTTCTCCGGAAGCGTGAGCAAGTGCCACAATGGTCTCGTGCCCGTCGATCAGCGGCTGCTTGAGCTGCTTGACAATCTTCCAGCCGGCGAAGATCCGCTGGTGATCTCGGCGCGCCTGCGCTCGGCCGGACACGAACCCCAGCTCATTGCCCAGGCTCTCACCCAGGCGCGGCTGCGACAGCGGGCGCGGGCCAAGTTTGGCGAGGCGGCGGGCGGCCTGCTGCTCACCGATGAGGCCCTCCAGCAGGCCTCGCGAATGGCCGCAGCCCGGCATCACGCCGAAACCTTCGCCAATCTGGGCAGCCGGGAACTGCGCGAGGTGGGCTGCGGGATTGGCGCCGACACCTTGGCCTTTGCCGAGGCCGGGCTCACCGTGCACGCCAGGGAACTTGACCGCGAGCGCGCTGAGTATGCCGCCTACAATCTGCGCCATTATCCCAATGTGACGGTGGAGCTGGCCGACGGACTCGCCGATGTCACCGAGCCGGGCCTGTGGGCCGATCCTGCTCGCCGAGGCCCCACCGGCCGTATTGCCCATCCGGAGGGGTGGGCACCCGCCTTGTCCGCGGTGGTGGCGGCCGGGGCCTCCTGCCGCCTCGCGGGCATCAAAATTGCCCCTGGTATCGATCACCGCTACCTAGGCTCTAGCCACACCGAGTGGATCTCGGCGGAGGGGGACCTCCTTGAGGCCGTCATGTGGCGCGGGGAGATCACACCGGGGCGCAGCGCCGTCCTCCTGGGGGTGGGACGCCTCGATCTTCCCGGTGACCCCTCTCGCCCTCCCGAGCAGGTCGCTCCCGGCCCGCTTCGCCGCTACCTTTTCGAACCGGATCCGGCCGTTATTCGCGCCGGCGGAATCGCCCACCTGTGCCGCGAATTCGATCTTGCTCCCATCGCCGCCTCGCTCGCCTATCTCAGCGGAGATACCGAGGTGTCCTCTCCGTTCCTCACGGGCTTTGAGATCCGCGACGTTGTCAAGATCAAGCGCCTGCCGGCCGCCCTTCGGGCCGCAGACATCGGGCGCGTGGAGATCAAGAAGCGCGGCATGGACACGACGCCGGAGCAGCTGAGGTCCCGGCTGGGTAAGCTCACCGGTTCAAAATCCGCCACGGTATTTCTCGCCCCCACTGTGGAGGGCCGCCGCGCCATTATCGCCCGCCGCCTCTAGCGGGCCCCGTGGGGTTCGCTCTCCATGGTCCGATCAGGCCCGGTCGGGGGCGAGGTAGATCTGGTTGAGCGGCATGTGCGTGTTGACGGTGATGTCGAGGCCCGATGGTGCGGCCCCGGCGCGGGCAAGCGCGGAGCCGATGGCGGCGATCATGGCGCCGTTGTCGGTGCAGTAGCGGATCGGCGGGATTCGCACGGTGACTCCGTGGGCCTCGGCTCGCTCGGCAATGAGCTCGCGCAGCCGCGAGTTCGCGGAGAATCCGCCGCCGATGACGAGGGTCTCGGTGTCCTGGTACTGGCAGGCAGCCACGGCCTTGGCCGAGAGCACATCGGCCACGGATTCGGAAAAGCCGGCCGCAATATCGGCCTTCTTCTCCTGGGCCTCCTGCTCGCCGATGCCCTCAATGTAGCGGGCCACCGCGGTCTTGAGCCCGGAGAAGGAGAAGTCGTATTGGTGGCGCACCTTGTCCTTGCCCGCGGACAGGCCGCGCGGGAAACGAATCGCGGTGCGGTCCCCGGTGCGGGCCAGCGTATCGATGTGTGGGCCGCCCGGATAGGGCAGGCCGAGCAGGCGGCCCACCTTGTCAAAGGCCTCCCCCGCAGCATCGTCCAGTGTTGAGCCGAGCTCGGTGACGTCGCTGGCCAGATCGTTGATCTTGAGGAGGGAGGAATGCCCGCCGGAGACCACGAGGCCCACACACGGCGGCAGCTCGCCATGGACGAGCTCATCGACGGCAATGTGACCGATGATGTGGTTGACCCCGTACAGCGGCTTATTGAGAGCGAGGGCGAGGGACTTGGCCGCGCACACCCCCACGGTGAGGGATCCGATGAGCCCGGGGCCGGCGGTCACCGCGATCGCGTCCACATCCGCCAGCGACACCTCAGCCCGCGACAGCGCCTCATCCAGGGTGGGCACGAAGGCCTCGAGGTGGGCGCGGGAGGCGATTTCGGGGATGATGCCGCCGTAGCGGGCATGCTCATCCATCGAGGAGGCCGTGACGTCGGTGAGCAGCTCGCGCCCGCGCACAAGCGCCACGCCGGTCTCATCGCAGGAGGTTTCGATGCCGAGTACGAGTGGATCCATGCCGCCCAGTCTACTCGCCCGCCGGCCGGGGCCCACCCGCACGCCGCACACTGGGGGCGTGCACCGTCCCACGAATCCCGGGCAGCGAACAGGGGCGCCCCGAAGGGCGCCCCTGACTGGCTCACTGTTAGGCGTGCGAGGTGGAGTTGCGCAGATCCTTGTTGAGCATGGAGATGACCTCCAGCGGAATCTGCTTGGGGCACACCGCCGCGCATTCACCGATGTTCGTGCAGCCGCCGAAGCCTTCGGCGTCGTGCTGGCGAATCATGTTGAGCGCGCGGGTCTTGCGCTCCGGCTGGCCCTGGGGAAGCAGTCCGAGGTGGACCACCTTCGCCGAGGTGAACAGCATGCCCGAGCCATTGGGGCAGGCCGCCACGCAGGCGCCGCAGCCAATGCAGGCGGCCGCCTCGAAGGCGCGATCCGCATTGTCCTTGGGTACGGGCACCGCATGAGCATCCGGGGCCGCGCCGGTGTTGACGGAAATGTAGCCGCCGGCGGAAATGATCCGGTCGAAGGCCGAACGGTCGACAACCAGGTCCTTAATGACCGGGAATCCCTTCGAACGCCAGGGCTCGATGGTGATCTTGTCGCCGTCCTTGTAGTGCCGCATGTGGAGCTGACAGGTGGTGGTCACCTGCGGGCCGTGCGGGTCGCCGTTAATGACGAGGCCGCACTGACCGCAAATGCCCTCGCGGCAATCGGAGTCGAATGCCACCGGCTCCTTGCCCTCCGCGAACAGCTCCTCGTTGAGGACGTCGAGCATCTCCAGGAAGGAGGCATGCTCATCGACGTTCTCAAGGGTATGCGTCTCGAAATGCCCGGGGTCAGACGGGCCGTTCTGTCGCCAAAATTCGAGTGTAATTCTCACTTGTAGCTCCGCTGCTTCATCTCGACGAATTCGTAGTTGAGGGCTTCCTTGTGCAGGGTCGGCGCGCCGTTCTCGCCACCATACTCCCAGGCCGCGACGTATGCGTATTCATCGTCGTGGCGCAGGGCCTCGCCCTCTTCGGTCTGCGACTCGGCGCGGAAGTGGCCGCCGCAGGATTCGCAGCGGTGCAACGCGTCGATACACATGAGTTCACCGAGCTCGAGGAAGTCCGCCACGCGGCCGGCCTTCTCGAGGGACTGGTTGAGTCCCTCGGCGGATCCGGGAACGTTGACGTTCTTCCAGAAGTCCTCGCGCAGGGCGCGGATCTGGCCAATAGCCTTCTTCAGGCCCTCCTCGGTCCGCTCCATGCCGCACTCTTCCCACATGATGTGGCCGAGTTCCTTGTGGTAGGAGTCCACCGAGCGGTTGCCCTTGAGCTCCATGAAGTGCGCGATGCGATCCTCGACGTTCTTCTTTGCTTCCGCCACCTCCGGGGCGTCATCCACCTTCTCGAACGGGCCATTGGCCAGATAGTCGTTGATGGTGTTGGGAAGCACGAAGTAACCATCGGCCAGGCCCTGCATGAGGGCGGAGGCACCAAGGCGGTTCGCTCCATGATCGGAGAAGTTCGCCTCGCCGGCCACGAACAGGCCGGGGATGGAGGATTCGAGATCGTAGTCCACCCACAGGCCGCCCATGGTGTAGTGCACGGCCGGGTAGATGCGCATGGGGATCTCGTACGGATTATCGCCGGTGATCTGCTCGTACATGTCGAACAGGTTGCCGTACTTGGCGGACACCGCATCCTTGCCCATGCGCTCGATCGCCTCGGCGAAGTCGAGGTAAACGCCGCGGGCAACGCCGCCGATCTCCGGGCCGACTCCGCGACCCTCGTCGCACATGTTCTTCGCCTGGCGCGACGCGATATCGCGCGGTACGAGGTTACCGAAGGCCGGGTAGATGCGCTCGAGGTAGTAGTCGCGATCTTCCTCGGGAATCTCGCGAGGATCCTTCTGGCAGTCCTCCGCCTTCTTCGGCACCCAGATGCGGCCGTCGTTACGCAGCGACTCCGACATGAGGGTCAGCTTCGACTGGTACTCGCCGTGCTGGGGAATACACGTGGGGTGAATCTGCGTGTAGCAGGGATTCGCAAAGTAGGCACCCTTGCGGTGGGCGCGCCACACAGCCGTGCCATTGCATCCCATGGCGTTCGTCGACAGGAAGAAGACGTTGCCGTAGCCGCCGGTGGCCAGCACCACCGCGTCAGCCAGGTGGGTTTCCACCTCGCCGGTTGCCATGTCCCGGGCGACGATGCCGCGGGCGCGTCCGCCGGAGACGATCAGCTCGAGCATCTCGTGGCGGGGATGCGGGGTGACGGTTCCAGCCGCCACCTGGCGCTGCAGGGCCTGGTAGGCGCCGATGAGCAGCTGCTGGCCGGTCTGGCCGCGAGCGTAGAACGTACGGGCCACCTGGACGCCACCGAAGGAACGGTTGTCGAGCAGACCACCGTATTCGCGGGCGAAGGGAACTCCCTGGGCCACGCACTGGTCGATGATGTTGGCACTGACCTCGGCTAGCCGGTAGACATTCGTTTCCCGCGAGCGGTAGTCGCCGCCCTTAACGGTGTCGTAGAACAGCCGGTAGGTCGAGTCGTTATCGTTTCGATAGTTCTTTGCCGCGTTGATGCCGCCCTGGGCGGCAATCGAGTGGGCACGACGGGCCGAGTCCTGATAGAAGAACGTCTTGACGTTGTAGCCCATCTCGCCGAGCGAAGCGGCAGCGGCGCCGCCGGCCAGGCCGGTGCCCACGACGATGATGGAAAGCTTGCGGCGGTTGGCCGGGTTGACGAGCTTCGCTTCGAACTTGCGGGTTTCCCACTTGTTCTCCAGCGGCCCGCCCGGCGCCTTGGTGTCCGCGATCGGTTCGCCCTCGCGGTAGAGGCCGTCAATGAGATCAGTCATGTCACCTTGTCCAATCACGGGATGAGGCCGACGAGAATCGACGTCGGCGGGGCCATAAAGCCGATGAACAGCGCGGCGGCGGCGAGCATGGAGATGAGGTTAAAGACCGGCTCGCGGTAGCGGTTGGACCAGCCGAGCGTAGCCAGGGCCGACCAAACGCCGTGCCGCACGTGCATGGCGAGCAGGAAAATGACAATGAAATAGATCGCGTACGACCACCAGACCTCGGGCTGGAAGCCCGCGATCATCCGGTCGTAGGGAGTCATCGTGGAGTAGTCGTCCGCGCCCACCGAAATCGCGAGAACGGTGAACTGGAGGATGTGGTACACGATGAAGGAAAAGATGATCACGCCGCCCCATCGCATGGTGCGCGATGCGTAGGTCTGCTGATCCTTGTTGCCACGCTTCACCTTGTATGCGGTGCCGCGAGCGGCATTGCCCCGCTTCCAAAGAATGAACGCGGCATGCATGTGGAGAACAAGGGAGACGAGCAGGACGATCCGCAGGATCCACAGCAGGCCCCCATACGGCAGGTACGGTTCGCCAACCTCACGTAAGTGCTCGGCGTAGGTGTTGTAAACCTCCGCACCTCCGAACATCTTGAGGTTGCCGTACATGTGCATGAGTACGAAGCCCACAAAGATGATGCCGGTAACCGCCATCTGGATCTTCAGACCCACCGACGTAAACAACTTGCCAACTTTTTTTGGCGCAGTCTGTGTTGTGGTAGCCATGTCTCCATCGTAGTGGCGAGCCGTTCATACCGGACAGACCTTGGTACCGCACGTACCCCAGGTGAGGCTTTTACCGGCCGCGGAGGCGGCCCGCATGCGCTGCGGGTACGGCTTTTTCGTTGCTAGCGCGCGGAAAGCTTTTTCTTGACCGAAGGCTCAAGGCCGCTAAAGGAGACCGAGGGAATTACGTATGTGGACGTTTGCCAAATTGGCGGCGCATGAGTAGTCCGTCATCATCGCCGTAATATCCGCGCCGAATGCCCACCTCGGTGAAGCCGGCGCGCCGGTAAAGGGCCTGTGCGCCGCGGTCTGCGGCCCGCACCTCAAGAAAGCACACCTCGGCTCCTTGCCGCTCGGCCTCGGCCAGTAGGGCGGACAGCAGCGCGGTGGCCAATCCGCGTCGGCGCCACGGTTCGCGCACCGCAATTGTCATGAGATCAGATTCCACCCCGCAGGTGATGACGCCGCAGGCGGCGAGCCTGTCAGGCGGCTGCTCGGGGTCGAGCTCGCGGGCGTCGATGCCCAGGCAGGTCACCCAGGGCAGCAGGAACTGATTGTCGAACATGTCCGGCGGCCAGGCGTCCTTGCCGAACACCTCTCGATCCAGCTCCGCCATCTCCCCAGCATCGCTCGCACGCAGGCGGCGAATTGGCGGATCGGTGGCCCCCTCAACCATGAATATCGGGCCGGCGCAGGTATTGCGGTTCGGTGCCGAGATCGACGCCGGCGCGCTGCCGGGCCACCGCGAGGGCGACCATGGCCTCGGGGTCGATGTCGAGGGCGGTTCCCCCGAGCACATCGGCGTAGGCGACCGCTCCGGGACCGACGAAGGGGCCCTCCCGTTCGGCGAGCTTGGCGGGGGCGAGCACCTCCGGCCCCCATTCGGCGACAACGTCATCGTCCCGCCGGGTAAACCGGGCGGCGTAGACCTCGCGGCGGCGGGCGTCAAGAACCGTGGTCACCGGGAACTCTCCCGGATAGCTCACGGCAAGCGCATCCAGTGAGCCAATCCCCCACACCGGCACCGACCAGGCCCGCCCGAGCGTACGTGCGGTCACGAGGCCGGCGCGCAGGCCGGTGAACGCGGCCGGTCCCGTGCCGGCCACGATGACCTCGGGAACCTCCCCGGCCAGGACCTCCCGCGCCATCGGTGCCAGGGTCTCGACGTGGTGTCGAGCATCCGCACTTCGCAGGACCTCCACCTGTTCGGCCACGAAGGCAACCGTGGACAGGCTTGAGGTGTCAATGACGAGTGCGCGCATGAGTGTCTCCTCGACGGTAGATACGGACATGGCGGGCCGGGCGCGGCTCGGTCCGCTCTTCGGGGGTGGGGCTGTGCCGCAACCAGATGACAATGATGAGGGCGAGCAGGGCGGCGACGATGACGAGGACGGCGATCCACACCGGAGCGCTGGCCTCATCGGCGGGAACCGTGGGCTTGGGTTTGTCGGCTAGCAGCTCGGCTCGTAGCTCAAGGAAATTCGCGAAGGGCACCTCGCCGGCCAGATAGTCGCCGGCCGAGGCCGAGGCGGGGCTGATAAGACCATCCCCGAGAAGGAAGAAAACCTCGAGCAGAGGATCGTACACCACTTGTTCGCTGCCGCCTAGGTCCTCGATGATCCCGGCCAGCTGAACATCATCGGTGACGTCGACCGTGCGGTCCCCGCCCTCGCGATAGGTGAGCAGCGTTCCCACCGGATCATCCTCAAGGAGCACGGGGGCGATCCAGCGGTCCCAGGAGATCACCCTCGGAGCGGGCTCCTTGGTCAGCCGGGCGAGCCGCTCGGGGCGACCGACAAACAGCTTCTCCCGGTCGGCGGGCTTGACGTCGGGGAACGCCGTGTCAACGTACGCTCCCAGGGCGTCATTGGCCTCGCTGAGAAACCAGGCGGGCTCGTCCTCCGCATCTTTCGCTGCGGCGGCGGTGCCAAGGCCCGATAAGAGGAGGGCCAGGGCGAGCAGTCGGGTAAGCCACCTCACGCGAGCGCCTCGGCAATGGCGCGCGATCGCTTCCCGGTTCCCGAGATGGTGACCTCACGCGGCTCATCCCCGGCCAAATCCACCGGTTCGAGGCCGGCGCTGCCGGTGGGGCGGACGATGTCGATGAGGAGGCGATCTGCGGACAGGGAATCAGTTTTCCCGGCGCCCCACTCGATAATCGTGACCGAATCATCGAGGGAGGCATCGAGGTCGAGAGCATCAACGTCCTCGATCCGCTCGAGCCGGTAGGCGTCGACGTGGACGAGGTCGACCTCGCCCTCGTGAACATGGGCGATGACGAAGGTGGGCGAGGTAACCCGGCCCGCCACATTCATGCCCCGAGCCAGGCCCTGAACAAGGGTGGTTTTGCCGGCGCCGAGCTCACCGGACAGCGTGATGAGATCCCCGGCGCTCACGTACTGTGCGAGCCGTTCGCCCAGCGCCCGCATGGCATCAGAACTATCGATTCTCATGGCTGCCTTTCGAGTAGCGGCGCGGCACGCGCGGACCGATCCGGGTGGTGATCTCATAGCCGATGGTGCCACAGTGGGCGGCCCACTCATCCGCGCTCGGCGCGTCCGCCCCAAACAGGCGCACGCAATCCCCCGCCTCCAGGTCCTCCCCCTCGATAACGAATTGGTCCATGCACACGGTGCCAATGATCTTGCGCCGCCGGCCCGCAACCACCTCGGCCCGCCGCGAGGCAGCCCGGGGAATCCCATCGGCATATCCCAGCGGAACGGTGGCGAGCCGGCACGGCCCAACCTGCTCGGTGTGATTGTAGGAAACCCCGGTGCCCGCCGGCACCTCGCGGACGGACACAACGGGGGCCTCGAGGCTCATGACGGGGCGCAGGCCGAGCTGCTCGGCGCTCGCCACCGCCGGATTCGGGCTCAGCCCGTAGAGCGCGATTCCCGGCCGCACCATGTCCAGATGGGTGGCCTCGTGCCACAGCAGGCCCGCCGAATTAGCCAGGTGCCGAATCGGATGGAGCCCGAGGTTGGCAACGGTTTCACCGGCCTCGATGAGCTGGCGAGTCTGCTGCGCGGTGAGGGGGTGATCGGGCTCGTCGGCCCGCACGAGATGAGACCACAGACCGACCACCTCCGTGGCCCTGCCCTCGAGCTCTGCCAGACGCTCGGCGGCGCCGCCCAGCTGGGCGGCGGTGAGCCCGCCGCGCGACATTCCGGTGTCGATCTCGAGGTGGATGCGCGCCGGCGTACCGGCCGTCTCGGCGGCGCTTGCAATCTCCTCAATCGCCCAGGGGGCGGGAACCGATATCTCGATTCCCGCCTCAATCGCGGCGACGAGATCGGCACCCGGAGGATAAATCCAGCTGAGGATCGGAGCCTGAGGCAGCGCCTCGCGCAGGGTGAAGGCCTCGGCGAGCTGGGCAACCCCCAGGTAGGCGACCCCGCAGTCAAGGAGGGTGGCCCCCACTTCGGCGAGACCGTGGCCGTACGCATCGGCCTTGACCACGCCAATCATGGGTCGGCCCTGGGCCCGCTCAGCCAGAACGGCATGATTGTGCGCCAGCGCCTCGAGGTCAATCCGGGCGGTGGAGGGAAAGCGCGCGGCGCTCACAGAACCTCCTCGAGGGTCTGCGGCAGACGCTGGGCGATCTCGTGGGCGGTGATTCCCACCCGGTCGGCGGCTCGCCCGTGCAGAAAACAGGCAGCGGCGGCGAGCAGGGCGGGGCGGCCGTGACCGCGCCCGGCCATCTTGATCTCCTCACCGCGAGTGGCAAGCAGGGCCCCGATAAGGCCGGCGAGGACGTCCCCGGCTCCCGCGGTGGCCCGCCAGTGGGAGGGTGCCGGCTGGGCGTAGACCGGGCCGTCCGGACCGGCAATAACGTCGGTGGCACCCTTGAGCACGACGGTGGCGCCGGTGATTGCTGCGGCAAGTCTGGCCGCCCGGGCCGGATTGGCGGAAATCTCATCGCGGCTCATCGGCTCACCGCGCGCGTGCAGAAGGGTGGAGAGTTCGCCCGGATGTGGGGTGAGCACGCAGGTGGATGGCAGATCCTCGTATCCATCGGCTAGCAGGCCGAGCGCCCCGGCATCCAACACCAGCGGATAACCATCGGCCAGGGCTCGGTTGGCGAGCGGTCGCAGGTGCTCCGGATCATCCACCCCGCTACCGAGGACGGTGGCCTGGGCGTGTCCGGTCTGGCAGACCACCTCGGGATGGGCAGCAAGGACCAGGTCTTCGACCCGGCGAGGGGCCACGAGGCGAACCATGCCGGCGCCGCCGCGCAGTGCCCCCGAGGCGGCGAGGATAGCGGCCCCCGGATAGGTTGTCGAGCCAACGCCAAGGAGGACGACACCGCGCGAATACTTGTGATCGCCCGGACCGGGCGGGGTCAGCAGATCGGAGACGTCCGCACCGGTGAGGGTTGCGGCAGCCGGGTGGCCCGGCTGGGGCAAGCCGATGTCGGCGAGCTCGATTCGCCCGCAGGCCCGGTGGGCCGGGGGCAGCAGCAGGCCCGGCTTCATGAGGCCCATGGTGACGGTGACGGAGGCTTGCAGATACGGGCCCGGCAGGGTGCCATCATCGACCCCGATGCCGCTCGGGCAATCCACCGCGATGATGATGGGGCTGTCCGGGCTGGCCCGGCGCTCAGCCTCGAGTAGGCGCACCGCCTCGGCCATGGGGCCGTTCAGCGGTGGGCGGGCCCCGATGCCGAGCAGCCCGTCGATCCACACCCCGCTTGCGTTGGCGAGCGCCCGAAGATCGGCGCTGCGAGCATCGTGCATGCGCACGCCGGCGGCCTCGGCCGCCTTCCGGCCCTCCTCGTGCGGGGTGCCGAAGGTGAGGGCGGTGATCTGCGCGCCGCGCCGGGCGAGTAGCGCACCGGCGAACAGGGCATCCCCGCCATTATTCCCCGGGCCGACGAGGGCGAGGACCTGGGATCCGGTCACCCGGTGTTCGCGCGCCCCGAGGCTGCGCGCCACCTGCGTGGCAATGGCGAAGGCGGCTCGCTCCATAAGCGGCTCGCCCCGGGACAGGGCCGGTTCCTCGGCCGCCCGGACATCCGCGCTTCGATAGGCTCTCAGCATTATTCCACCGTCACCGCTTTCGCCAGATTTCGTGGCTTGTCGACATTGAGGCCCTTGGCCTCGGCCAGGGCGCAGGCAAAGATCTGCAGGGGCACCACGGTGAGCAGGGGATGCATGAGCGTGGGCGCCTGCGGAACCGTAATGAGATGATCGGCCGCGCGGGCCGCCGCCTCGTCCCCCTCTTCGGCAATGCACATGACGGAGGCACCGCGAGCGCGAATCTCCTCGATGTTGGAAATGACCTTGTTGTGCAGGAGGGGCCGGCGCGGGGTCGGGCAGATGACGAAGACCGGCTGACCGGACTCGATGAGGGCGATTGGCCCGTGTTTGAGCTCGCCCGCGGCAAAACCCTCGGCGTGAATGTAGGCGAGTTCCTTAAGCTTGAGCGCTCCCTCCATGGCGATCGGGTAGCCCACGTGGCGGCCGAGGAAGAGCACCGAGGTGGCGTCCTTGAGGCTGCGGGCCAGATCCGCGATCTCGTCTTCCTTCTCCAGGATCTGCGCGATCTTCCCGGGCATCCGACCCAGCTGATCGAGGTAGCCGGAGATTTCGTCAATGTACTTGTTGCCGCGCAGCTGGGCGAGGTAGAGGCCGAGAATGTAGCAGGCGGTGATCTGCGCGACGAAGGCCTTCGTCGAGGCCACCGCCACCTCCGGGCCGGCGTGCGTATACAGCACCGCATCGGATTCTCGGGCGATCGTCGACCCGTGGGTGTTGACGATGGCGAGGACCTTGGCGCCCTGTTCGCGGGCGTGCCGCACCGCCATGAGAGTATCCATCGTCTCGCCCGACTGGGAGATGGCGACGATGAGGGTTTTTTCGGAGACCACCGGGTCGCGGTAGCGGAATTCGTGGGCGAGCTCGATTTCGACGGGAATCCGGCACCAGTGCTCAATCGCGTATTTGGCGACGTGTCCGGCGTAGGCGGCGGTGCCGCAGGCGATGACGACGATCTTGTCGACCTGGCGCAAGATGGCGGGGTCGATGCGCAGCTCGTCGAGGTGGAGATGGCCGGTGTCATCGGTGCGGGCGAGCAGCGTGTCGGCAACGGCGGCCGGCTCGTCGTGGATCTCCTTCTCCATGAAGGTGGGATATCCGCCCTTGACCGCCGCATCGGCGTCCCAGTCAACCTCGTAGGTGGTGCCCTCAACCGGCTCGCCATCAAAGGTGCGGATGGAAACCTCGGTGCCGGTGAGCTCGACGATCTGATCCTGGCCAAGCTCGATGGCGGTGCGGGTCTGGTCAACAAAGGCCGCCACATCTGAGCCTACGTAGTTCTCGCCGTCGCCAAGGCCCACGACAAGCGGGGAGTTGCGCCGGGCGGCCAGCAGACGCTGGGGATCATCGGGGGTGAAGGCAACGAGGGTGAAGGAACCCTCGAGGCGGGTCACGACGTCGCCCATGGCGGCCGAGAGATCTCCCGTCTTCGCGTAGGCGAGGGCCAGGTGGTGGCAGACCACCTCGGAATCGGTCTCCGAGGAGAGCGCGATGTGCCGGGCGGCGAGTTCTTCGCGCAGCTCGGCCACGTTTTCGATGATGCCGTTGTGGACGAGAGCGATCTTGGAATCGAAGGAGACGTGCGGGTGGGCGTTCGCGTCCGAGGGGGCGCCGTGGGTGGCCCAGCGGGTGTGCCCGATTGCGCAGCTGTGCTCGGGCAGCGGATGGGCCGCCAGCTCATCGAGCAGGGCTTGCAGCGGGCCGGCCTTTTTCACCAGGGCGAAGCTGTCGCCGGCCACGGCGATTCCGGCGGAATCATAGCCGCGGTACTCGAGCCGGGCCAGGCCGCCGGCTACCACCTCCGAGCCTCGTAGGGACGTCTCGGTGGCAACATAGCCGACGATTCCGCACATCAACAGCTCCTCTTCTCGGGGCCCGGTGGCCCTCGGGTACTAGGTCCATCTTACCCGCGCACCCCGCCAGACCCACAGACATCCCGGCGTGCCCGCATCACTCCCACGCGAGTCCCGTTCCACCCCCGATCGATCCCCGCCCGGCGCGGTCGGGGTAGTCGGGACGGCCGTTCACCCGGTGGTTGGCGGGACCATTTGATGGGCTGGCCGGCCAGGACCGTGTCATGATGGATGTCATGTTCACGTGCCCGGCCTCCACCCCACTCGACCCCTTTGTGCACCTGAGCCGGGAGCATTGGGAGTCGCTCGCCCAGACCACTCCCCTACCGCTCACCGATGACGACGTCGCACATCTGCGCGCGCTTGGCGATCCCATCGACCTTGCCGAGGTTGACGCGATCTATCGTCCGCTGTCCGCCTTCATCGCCATGCACGCCGAGGTCGAGCTGGATCTGCACCGCAGGGCGAGCGAGTTCATTGGGGTGCCGGCTAGGCCCACCCCCTTCGTCATCGCCATCGCCGGCTCCGTCGCGGTCGGCAAGTCCTCCGCGGCCCGCGTGCTCCGGGAGCTGCTCGCCCGCTGGCCCACCCTGCCCCGGGTCGACTTGGTGACAACCGATGGCTTCCTCTACCCCAATGAGGTGCTCGCCAATCGCGGCATCATGGCCCGCAAGGGCTTTCCTGAATCCTATGACCGCCGCTCCTTCATCCGGTTCATGCGGGCGATTAAGTCCGGGGAAAAGCGGGTTGAGGCCCCGCTCTATGATCACCTTGCCTACGACATTCTTCCCGACGAGGTGCAGGTCGTCTCCTGCCCCGACATCCTCATCATCGAGGGCCTCAATGTTCTCCAGCCGGCCCGCATCGGCTCCTCGGGGCAAATGTCGGCCGTTTCCGACTACTTCGATCTGTCCATCTACGTTGACGCCGACGTTGCTGACATCGAGCGGTGGTACGTCGAACGGTTCCTCACCCTGAAGAACACCGCCTTCCACAAACCCGAATCCTACTTTCAGCGCTATGCCAGCCTCGGTGAGGAGGAGGCCCGCCAGGTGGCAAGGGCGATTTGGCGGCGCGTCAACGCGCCCAATCTGCTGGAGAACATCGAGCCGACCCGCTCCCGCGCCACGGTGATCTTGCGCAAGGGCTCCGATCACCGGATGGAATCGGTCTACCTACGAGCCGGTTAGTCCGCCCAAGGCCACGGTCGCGGTCAAGCGCGTGATCTGAGAACCGCCCGCGGCAAGTGAGCACAGCGGACGAGGCAGCTGGTTGCGCGGCTGGTGGGCGCTCCGGGCCGGGGCTCAACGCTGGGCGCCGCCGCGAATAGCTCGAGCGGCCGGTGAGGGCTGACGCGGCTTATCGATCGCGCGAGCGGCGCCTCTTGCGGCGCGCCTTTGCCGATTCCCGCTTGCGGGCCTGAGCGCGGCGCTTTTTCCTGGCCCGCTCATGGCGCTTGGCGGCACGCTCGGCGAGCCCGCCGCGGCGGCGCTCGAGCTCCTTAGCGTGCTCGGCCATCCACTCATCGGCCGCCTGCTCTGCCTTGAGCAGGGAGGCGGGGAAGAACCACTTTTGTACGAGGGTGACGAGCTGGTTGACGACGACGCCGAGAAGAAAGCCACCGACAATGCCAAGGATCATTGAGGCCAGCGGATGGCCCTCCAGCACATATCCGGCGCCAAGGCCGATGCCGATGGCGTAGGAGGCCCAGATGACGCAGGCTATGGCGTCGACAATGGAGAAGGTCAGCCTGCGGTAGCGCACCGATCCGGCGCACATGTTGACAGCGATGCGACCGATGGGAACGAAGCGAGCCGCAATCAAGAAGAGCGGCCCGTACTGCATGAGCCAGGCACCCGCGCGAGCATAAGCGCGCGCTCCCCGGCCGTGGTTGAGAAAGGAAATACGCTCAACGGGGATGCGCTGGCCGATCGAGTAGGCAATCTGGTCGCCAATCCAGGCGCCGACCGAGGCGAGGGCGAGCAGAACAATGAGATTGGGGCCCGCATCCTGGCTCGTGAGCGACGCTAGGGCGATGATGACCGATTCGGAGGGCAGCGGCGGGAAGAAGCCGTCCAGCATGGACAGGCAGGCAACCGCAAGAAGAGCCCAGGGGGACCCGCCGACCGAAACGATCCAGTCTTGGATCGCGCTGAAAACGCTCACCCGAGGGCCAGGCGCTCGGCAACAACCTCGGCGAGCCGGTGGGCCACCTTATCAGCCTCGGCCTGGGTGGCGGCCTCAACCATGACGCGGACAAGCGGCTCGGTACCCGAGGGACGCAGCAGTACTCGGCCCGTGTCCCCCAGTTCGGCCTCGGCCAGCGCAACCGCCTCGGCCAGCCCTTCATCATCGCCCGCCCGTTCCTTATCCACGCCGGGAACGTTGATGAGAATCTGCGGCAGGCGAGTGACGATGCCGGCGAGATCGGCGAGCGTGCGCCCGGTGCGGGCCACCTCCTGGGCGAGCAGCAAGGCCGTGAGCACCCCGTCGCCGGTGGTGGCGAACTGGGAGGCGATGACGTGGCCGGACTGTTCCCCGCCAAGGGTGTAGCCGCCCGCGCGCATTTCCTCCAGCACGTAGCGGTCCCCGACACCGGTCTGCTTGATGGCGATGCCGGCTTCCTTCATGGCGATGAGCAGGCCGAGATTCGACATGACGGTGACGACGAGGGTATCGGAGGCGAGGGTGCCGTGCCGCTTCATTCCCGACGCGAGCACGCCCATGATCTGGTCCCCGTCGACGAGGGCGCCCGTGTGATCCACCGCGAGGCACCGATCGGCGTCCCCGTCGAAGGCCACCCCGAAGTCTGCTTCGGAGGCCACGGTGAGGGCCTGCAGCTGCTCCGGGTGAGTGGAGCCGCAGGCATCGTTGATGTTCTTGCCGTCCGGCGAGGCGTTGATGACGACCACGTCCGCACCCGCCTGGCGCAGCGCCTGCGGGCCGAGATCCGAGGCCGCACCATTCGCGCAGTCAACGGCGATGCGCAGTCCGGACAGGTCTACCTCGACGGCGGTGAGCAGATGCTCGATGTAGGCGTGGGCGGCGAGCTCGTAGTCTTCACAGATGCGGCCGACGGCCTCACCGACCGGGCGATCCCACTCCTCCCCCAGGCATTCCTCGATGACATCCTCGGTGGCGTCCTCGAGTTTGTAGCCATTGTGGGCAAAGAACTTGATCCCGTTGTCCGGCATCGCGTTATGCGAGGCGGAGATCATGACGCCGAGATCGTAGTCGCCCGAGGAGGTGAGGAAGGCGATCGCGGGCGTGGAAACGACATTGACGTGGGTGACATCCACCCCGGCCGCAGCCAGCCCGGCCGCCACCGCCTGGGCGAGCATGGCACCCGATTGGCGAGTATCCCGACCGATGATGGCCTGGGGGCGAGAATCATCGTCCCGGCGGGCGGTGAGGACCCGGGCTGCTGCGGTTCCCAGCTGCAGCGCCAGGTCGGCGGTGATATCCCTATTGGCAAGTCCTCGCACCCCATCGGTGCCAAACAATCGGCCCACGGAAATCCTCTTTCGTCGACTACCGGTCTAATGTACCGCACGCATCGACTGCCCGTGCCCGCCCCGCTGCGGAAGCGCCCGGGCCTCCCAGGATTCTCAATGGTTCGCCCCGGCGCCCTCGCGAGCAGCTCAGTCGTGATAAGAACGCGATAAGAAGTAGCGTCGGCCGCCGGTGCGTCTGAGCCGCGCTACGGCACATCTCCACCTCGCGCGCCGGGCCTCGGCCCCTGGCGTGCGGTGGAATCCCGGCACATGCAGCGACGGCCCCCTGATGGGGGCCGCCGTGACATGAGGTTTAGCGCTTGGAGAACTGCGGGGCCTTGCGGGCCTTCTTGAGTCCAGCCTTCTTACGCTCGGTTGCGCGAGCATCGCGCGTAAGGAAGCCAGCCTTCTTCAGTTCCGGCCGGTTGTGATCGCGGTCGATCTCATTGAGCGCGCGGGCAATGCCCAGGCGCATCGCGCCGGCCTGGCCGGAGATGCCGCCGCCGTCAATGCGGGCGGTGACGTCGAAACGGCCTTCGATGTCGAGCAGGGTGAAGGGCGACTTCACGAGCTGCTGGTGCAGCTTGTTCGGGAAGTAGTCCTCCAGGCTGCGTCCGTTAATCTTCCACTCCCCGGTTCCGGGGGTGAGACGCACGCGGGCAACGGCCTCCTTGCGGCGGCCAAGGCCCGCGCCGGGTGCGGTCAGGGACTGGCCCTGGCCGGTCTGGGGAGCATCGCTGCTCACGGAATAGGTGCTCGGGGCGTCCTCGAGCTCCACGTCTGCTGCGGTATTCTCTGCCACAGTTGGTCCTCCTGGTTCCGTGCGGGCTTTACTGGGTTACCTGGGTCAGCTCATAGGCAGTGGGGTTCTGCGCGCTGTGCGGGTGCTCCCCGCCGGCGTAGACCTTGAGCCTATTGATCTGCTTGTCGCCGAGTCGGTTGTGCGGGAGCATGCCCTTCACAGCCTTCTCGACCGCTCGCTCGGGATTCTTGGCAAGCAGTTCGCTGTAGGGAACGGCCTTGAGGCCGCCCGGGAACCCGGAATGACGGTAGGCAAACTTCTGCTCGGCCTTGTTGCCGGTCAGACGGATCTTCTCGGCGTTGACGACGATGACAAAGTCACCGCAGTCGGCGTTCGGGGCAAAAGTCGGCTTGTGCTTCCCACGGAGCAGGGTGGCAACCTGGGCTGCCAGTCGGCCGAGGACGACGTCGGTTGCGTCGATGACGTACCAGTTGGGGGTCACGTCGCCGGGCTTCGGTGTATACGTACGCACGGGCAATAGCCTTCGTTCTCGCTGAGGCACGCGGGGGCGAGCCTCATTGGGGTCAATGAATGTTCATCGCTGGCCCTCAACGCCGGGCGAGTGGGAGACACCTCGGCGGATGGCACAACGACTATTCACTCTATTGCCGGGAACCGTCAGGGGTCAACGCGACGCGGGCACCCTGTGAGTGTTGTCTCATGCGGCGTGCGGCACGTGCCTGTAAGCCATAACCCGTCTCGGGATAGTCCACTCGCTCCAGGGTGAGCCCGTGCGGCGGGGCGAGAATCACCCCGCGATCTCGCCGGGCCTCGGCGAGCCGCCTGGCCGGCCAGTCGATCGGCTGCCGTCCCCGGCCCACCTCGACGAGGGCGCCAACAATGGAGCGCACCATGGAATGGCAAAAGGCGTCGGCGACGAGATCGATCCGCACCAGTCCGGCGTCCTCGCCTGAATCGGGGCGATGGCAGGTCAATTGCTCCAGCGTACGGATGGTGGTGGCACCCTCGCGCGGCTTGCAATACGAGAGGAAGTCGTGCTCCCCGAGCAGCAGCGCCCCAGCCTCCTCCATATCCGCCTCGCGCACCGGCTCAGTGCGCCAGGCGCGCCGCCGATTCCACAGACCCGGAACCTCCCCATCATCCAGCCGATAGGAATAGGCGCGCCGCAGCGCGGAAAACCGGGCATCAAAATCGCCGGGAACCTCGCCCACCGCGGCAATAATGACGTCGCCGGGTCCCTCCTCCCCGCTCGCGCGGGCAAGCAGCTTGCCGAGGCGCACCCGCAGCGCGTCCTGCGGGCTGCGATCCGATCTGCCCGGCAGGCGCCGCCAGGACTCCTCCTCAACATCGAGATGAACCACCTGGGCGGTTGCGTGCACCCCGGCATCGGTGCGCCCGGCCACCGTGAGGCGAACCGGGTGGCGCAATACGAGCTCGAGCGCGGCGGTCAACTCGCCCTCGACGGTGCGCAGGCCCGGCTGGGCCGCCCATCCGTGAAACCGGCTGCCGTCATATCCAAGGTCAATTCTCACGCGCACCCGGCCATTGTCCCACAGCCCGCTCCGGCAGGAGCGCCGGGTGCCCCGCCTCCGGCTGGCGCCGCGCCCGGCCGGGGCTGAGCATGCTAGCGTCGAGGCATGGACCATCAGACCCCGCGCACGCTCGCCGTTGACTGCGGCGGCGGCGGCATCAAGGCGACCGTGCTGGACGCTCATTCGTTCCAGCTCGCCCCCGCGCTGCGCGAACCGGTGCCCTATCCCCTACCGCCGAGCAAGCTGCTCGACCTGGTCGAGAATATGACGCAGCAGCTGCCCGGCTTTGAGCGCATCACGCTTGGCATGCCCGGGATGATCCGACACGGCATCGTCGTCTACACCCCGCACTACATCAACCGGGCCGGTCCCCGCACCCGCCAGGTTCCCGAGCTCGCCGTGCAGTGGGCCGGCTTCGACATGTCCGCCGCCCTCACCGAACGCTTCGGGGTTCCCGCTCTCGTGCTCAATGATGCGGAGGTTGCTGCCGCGGGCATGGTCACCGGGATTGGCCTAGAATTCTTCGCCACCTTCGGCACCGGGCTCGGCACCGCCCTCGTCGACAATGGAATTCTCGCCCCGCACCTGGAAATCAGCCACGCTCCCATGCGCTGGGGGCTCACCTTCGATGACGTGCTCGGCGAGCACGAGCGCCGCCGCCTCGGTGACTCCGCCTGGTCTCGCCGGGTGCTGCGCGCCCTCGAGCTCCTCGAGCCGGTTATCCGCTGGGACAAGCTCTACCTCGGCGGCGGCAATGCCGCCCGGCTGTCCGCCTCGGCCCGCCTCAAGCTCGTCGACGCCACCATCGTCCCCAATTCCGCCGGCATGTCCTCCGGCGTGCGCGCCTGGAACCTCGTGGGAGATAAGCCTCGCCGAGTAGAACCCCACCAGCAGCCCTAACGCTGTCGGGGACCGCCAGCACAGTGATGCCGCCGGGTCCGCCACCATGCCCGCCACGGAGGCTGTCTCAACCCCCTCTGGCCGCTCACCCCACTACTAGGGATGAGGTACCTCATTGCCGGTGTTTGGGTAGATCTGAGCAGTCCGGGTTTTTAGTCTGAAGCCAGTCCCGCCCACGCGGGTTACCGACCTCAAGGACTGCACCATGTCTCCCGATACCATATTCACCATTCTGTTCATTATCCTCGCCGTCTTCATCGTGGGCGGGCTCTGGCTGCTTCGCAAGGTGACCTCGAAGATCACCGAAAAGGGCAATCAGCTGCTCTTGCGCAAGCAGCACGAGGTGGGCCAGCAGGCGGCTGGCACCACCATTCACGTCGAGCTGTCGGCTCTCAGCGTGGCCGAGGCGCTCGACGTCATCTACGCTCATCTCCCCTATCCCGAGCAGAAGAAGTGCACGAGCGTCATGAATACGGTCATCAAGAACCGAGACGCGAGCAGCGTCAATATTCTCTGCGGCAAGATTGTCCTGCCAGCCTGGGCGATTGTCATCACCGGGGAAGAAAACCAGCTGACCGCCATGACCGAGGCTGCCCAGTACGACGGCATCATCCCCAAGGCCAATGATCTTGCGGCTAATCAGAATCTCGTGTGCGAGATCATCGCCAAGGCCGATCCCGGGGCCAAGATCGAGCGCACTTTCGAACAGCCCACGTGGAAGTAGCCATGAATACTTCCCAGCTCCACACCATTCGCCGGATTCTTCAGATGGTTGGCGCACTTAGCGTGTTCGCATCGGCCTGGATGATCAAAAACGACGGCACGTTGCCCGCTCCCTTCCTCATCTTCGTCGGCCTCATCATCATCGTCTTCATCGTGGTGGCCAAGATGATCGAACGGGCCGAGTACAGCGACCTCAGCGCCCCGCAGATCAACATCAAGATCCCGGAGTATCTTGCCGAGCGGCAACGCCTCCACGAGGATCCTCCCGCCTCATCGCCGCCGACCGGATCTCCCGACGGGCCATAACCACGCGGGTCACCGAGGAACACCCGGGAGGAGGATACGAAAAAGGCCGGGGCAGTATTGCCCCGGCCCTCTTCTTAGCTGGTTACTTCTCCTCGGAGTCAGACTCGGCAGCCTGCTCGGCCTGCTCGGTCTCCTCGGCGGAGTCAGCGGTCTCCTCGGTGGCCGGTTCCTCGGTAGACTCGGCGGCCGGCTCCTCGGCCGAGGCGGTCTCCTCGGTGACCTCGGAATCCTTCGCCTCTTCCTCATCAGCGGCCTTCTTCGCGGCCTTCTCGGCCTCGGCCACGGTCGCCTGCTTGGGCGACACCGGCTCGGTGACGAGCGAGATCTGCGCCATGGGGGCGTTGTCGCCCTTGCGGTTGCCGACCTTGATGATGCGGGTGTAGCCGCCGTCGCGCTGAGCGAACTTCGGGGCGAGCTCCTCGAAGAGGATGGCGACGGCGCTGCGGTCCGTGATGTCCTTGAGGACGTCGCGGCGAGCGGCGGTCGTGCCCTTCTTCGCCTTGGTGATGATGCGCTCGGCGTAGGGGCGCAGGCGCTTGGCGCGCTTTTCAGTCGTGGTAATCGAGCCGTACTCGAAGAGATCCTTCGCGAGGTTGGCCAGGATGTGGCGCTCGTGAGAGGAGCTTCCCCCGAGACGGGGGCCCTTAGCGGGCTGAGGCATGATGTCTCCTTATTAGTGTCGTGCCGGCTTAGGCCTGCGATTCGTCGCTGAACGGCGCTCCGCCATAGGAATCGTCGTATCCGGACATCATGCCGGCGGGCGAATCCTTGAGGCGCAGGTCGTACTTGGCGAGCTCGTCCTTGACGTCCTCAATGGACTTGGCGCCAAAGTTGCGAATGTCCAGCAGATCTGCCTCAGAGCGCAGGATGAGCTGGCCGATGGTTTCAATACCCTCGCGCTGCAGGCAGTTCTGCGAGCGCGCGGGAAGGTTGAGAATGGTGATAGGACGCTGCAGATCCGAGGACTGCGTCTCCTGCACCGGGGCCTCTCCCAGCTCGATGCCCTCGGCCTCGATGTTGAGTTCGGCGGCAAGTCCGAACAGCTCGACGAGAGTCTTGCCGGCCGAGGCGAACGCGTCGCGCGGGCTCATGCAATTCTTCGTCTCGACGTCGATGACGAGGCGATCGAAGTCGGTGCGCTGCTCAACACGGGTGGCCTCTACCTTGTAGGAGACCTGGAGGACCGGGGAGTAGATCGAATCAACCGGAATGCGGCCGATTTCGGCGTCCGGGTTCTTGTTCTGCGCCGCCGAGACGTAGCCGCGGCCGCGCTCGACGATGAGATCGATTTCGATCTTGCCCTTGTCATTAAGGGTGGCAATAACCAGATCCGGGTTGTGGATTTCCACGCCGGACGGAGGGGTGATATCACCCGCGGTCACCACGCCGGGGCCCTGCTTGCGCAGGTACATCTGCACCGGCTCGTCATTCTCCGAGGAGACGACGATGTCCTTAATGTTGAGGATGATCTCGGAGACATCCTCGGTCACGCCCTCGATCGTGGAGAACTCGTGAAGCACGGAGTCCATCTTGATCGACGTGACGGCCGCGCCCGGAATCGAGGAGAGCAGGGTGCGGCGAAGAGAGTTACCGAGCGTGTAGCCGAAGCCAGGCTCGAGCGGTTCGAGAACGAACCGGGAACGGCGCTCACCGAGGCTCTCCTCGGTGAGCACTGGACGCTGGGAGATTTCCACAGAGTTTTCCTTTCAGTAATGCCCGCTATATGACATTACAGCTGGAGGGGGATCAGACGCGGCGGCGCTTGGGAGGGCGGCAGCCGTTGTGTGCCTGGGGGGTAACGTCCTGAATCGAGGTGACCTCGAGGCCGTTGGCGGTCAGGGTGCGGATCGCGGTCTCGCGGCCCGAGCCCGGGCCCTTGACGAAGACGTCGACCTTCTTCATTCCCTGATCCATGGCGCGCTTGGCGGCCGACTCGGCGGCGAGCTGCGCGGCGTAGGGGGTGGACTTGCGCGAGCCCTTGAAGCCAACCTGGCCAGAGCTGCACTGCGAAATGACAGCGCCCGAGGGATCGGTGATCGTCACGATCGTGTTATTGAACGTGGACTTGATGTGGGCCTGTCCGTTGAGAACATTCTTCCGGGCCGAGCGGCGAGGCCGGGCAGCACCGGAACGAGTCTTGGGGGGCATAATCTCCTACTTCTTTCCGAGTCCTAATGGACTACGACTACTTGGCCTTCTTCTTACCGGCAACGGTCCGCTTGGGACCCTTGCGGGTGCGCGCATTGGTCTTCGTGCGCTGCCCGTGGACGGGCAGGCCGCGACGGTGGCGCAGGCCCTGGTAGCAGCCAATCTCGACCTTGCGACGGATGTTCGCCTGCACCTCGCGGCGCAGATCGCCCTCCACCTGGTAGTTAGCCTCGATGAAGTCGCGAACCTTGATGAAATCCTCTTCGGACATGTCCTTAACCCGCAGATCGGGAGAGATTCCCGTATCGGCGAGGATTTCCTGGGCGCGGGTGCGGCCGATGCCGTAGATGTAGGTGAGCGCCACCTCGACCCGCTTATCGCGGGGGAGGTCAACACCGGAAATACGTGCCAACGTTAACTCCTGTTGGTAGGCCGGAGGTGTGGTGCGCTATCCGTCCAGTTTCTGGTCCGTCGCCTCCGGGCAACGGGTGTAGCTGATAGCGCGGCGCGGGAGGATTCCCGCTTCCAGGGTTCAGCCCTGGCGCTGCTTGTGTCGTGGATTAGAGCAGATGACCATGACACGTCCGTGGCGACGAATCACCTTGCACGAGTCACAGATCCTCTTCACGCTCGGCTTGACCTTCATGTCCAACCTTCTCGTTCGTGCGTGTTACTTGTAGCGGTAGACGATACGGCCCCGATTAAGGTCGTACGGGGTCAGCTCGACGACCACTCGATCCTCCGGGAGGATCTTGATGTAGTGCTGACGCATCTTGCCCGAAATGTGGGCGAGCACGACGTGCCCATTCGTCAGCTCAACACGGAACATCGCATTGGGCAGTGCCTCAACGACACTCCCCTCGACCTCGATGACGCCTTCTTTCTTCGCCATAACTCCCGCTTCGCTTTCATTGTCCTCGCTCGCGCGAGGCGGCCCCCTACTGGGCGCCGACTATTCAGTGTATGACATTCGGCATGATGGTTCACAGGCGAAGGTGCGTGGAACTGCCCACAGTCGCCGATTTCTCGGCATCGCCCTCCCCCGCCCCACCGCCCGGCTACCGGGCGGCCGAACCCGCACCAGTGGGTCAGTGACCGTTCCGTGCCGGCCGCATGACAAGGACCATCAACCGCCGAATCGACCGCTAGCGCAGTGACCCAACCGGACGGTCGTGCGCAACCGGCAGGCCCCGCAAGGTGAGCGCCGCGGCGAGACAGATGCCAACGACGGGCAGGGAGGTGAGGGCCCCAAGATCGGTGACGATGAACCGCGCGACTCCGGCGAGCGGACGAGAGAACAGCTCGAGATCGGGGGACAAGGCCAGGGACATGAGCGGCCCTGTGACAAGCTTGTTGGTGACGTAGATGATTCCGGCCACGATGAACAGGCGTCGGGATCCGGTGCGGTAGTCAATCAGCGTCATGGCAGCTTCCCTTCGGGTCGTCCCGCTCGCAATAAGCGGGCCACTTGCCCCAGTTTACCCCCCCCCGAAGAGAGCCTGGGCAAGGGCTGATCGGACTGCCGCTCCGCCCGCGCGCTCGAGGCACAAGGAAGGCTAGTCGAGAGGCACCGGGGTGACACCGAACGGGGCGAGACCCGCCGCTCCCCCGTCGGGTGCGGTGAGGACCCAGATGCCACGCTTGTGCACGGCGACCTCGTGCTCCCAGTGGCAGGCGGGCGAGCCATCAATAGTGACCACCGTCCAGTCATCGGCCAAGGTTGTATTGGCCGGTGAGCCGACGGTGAGCATGGGCTCGACGCACACGACAAGGCCGGGCTTGATCTTCGCACCCAGATTGGCCGGGCGGTAGTTGACCACGTCGGGCGGCTGGTGCATGGCCGAGCCGATGCCGTGGCCGACGTACTCTTCGACGATGCCGGGAGGATTGTCTAGGGTGTCGACGTAGGCTTCGATGGCGGCACCGACCTCGCCGATCCGCTTGGCGGTGGCGAGGGCGGCGATGCCGGTCCACATGGCGGTTTCGGTGCGCCGCGACAGCTCTCGAACCTCCTCGGAGGCCTCGGGCATGACGAGCGTGACACAGGCATCGCCGTGCCAGCCATCCACGACCGCGCCGCAGTCGCACGAGACGATGTCCTCCGGACCGATGACCCGGTCGCCGGGGATGCCGTGGACGATCTCCTCGTTGACGGAGACGCAGATGTTGCCGGGATAGCCGTAGTAGCCGAGGAAGTTTGACTTTGCGCCGTGATCGGCGAGCACGCCGGCGGCAATATCGTCGAGATCCTTCGTGGTCATGCCGACCCGGGCGCCCTCCTTGAGGGCGGTGTGGATGTCAGCAACGACCAGACCGGCCTTTCGCATGGCGCGGATCTGGTCGTTGCTCTTGTATTCGATCTTCTCCCGGGAGAACATCACCGGTGGTGTCCCGACCGGTCGGAGATGGCGGCGGCGAGTCGCTCAGCGACCTCCTCGATGCTGCCATCGCCATCGACCTGACGGAGGATGCCCCGGCTCGCGTAGATGTCGGAGATGGGACGGGTCTGCTCTTCGTAGACCTCCATGCGCCGGCGAATGACCTCTTCGGTGTCATCGGCCCGGCCCTCGGTTTTGGCGCGGCCGAGCAGACGCTCGACAAGGGTCTCGCGATCGAGCACGAGCTCGAGGGCGAGATCCAACTCGGTATCCATCTCTTCGAGAATCTCGTCAAGCTTGGCGACCTGGGCGGGGTTGCGGGGATATCCGTCGAGGAGGAACCCCTCCTGGGCGTCATCCTCGCTCAGCCGCGAGGCCACCAGCTCATTGGTGAGCTCATCGGGAACATATTCGCCGGCCTCAATGAGCGCGGCCACCTTGGTGCCGAGCTCGGTCTTCTCGGCGACGTGCCGGCGAAAGATCTCCCCGGTGGAAATGGCGGGAACTCCCGCCGCGGAAGCGATTGTGGAAGCTTGGGTACCCTTCCCGGCTCCGGGAGGGCCCATAATGATCATTTTCATCGAAGGAACCCATCGTAATGCCGCTGCTGAAGCTGCGCATCGATGTCCTTCACGGTCTGCAGGCCAACGCCCACGATAATGATGATAGAGGTGCCGCCGAACGCCATGTTAGTGATGCCCAGCTGAGCGAAGGTGATCGTCGGGATGAGGGCAATAATGGCGAGATAGAACGCGCCCACCCAGGTGATGCGGTTCATGACGTACGTGAGGTACTCAGCGGTCGGTGCGCCGGCCCGAATGCCGGGGATGAAGCCGCCGTAGCGCTTCATATTATCGGCCACCTCTTCGGGATTAAACGTGATCGAGGTGTAGAAGAACGCGAAGAAGACGATGAGCAGGCCGTAGGTCAGCAGGTACGGCCATGCCTGATTAGAGAAGTTGACTTGCAGCCACCGCACCCAACCGGACTCCGGGTTGCCAAACTGCACCGCCATGTTCGGCAGGGCGAGCAGCGAGGACGCGAAGATCACGGGAATAACATTCGCCATGTTGATCTTGATCGGGATGTAGGTGGTGGAGCCACCGTAGGTCCTGCGCCCGATAACCCGCTTGGCGTACTGCACGGGAATGCGGCGCTGGCACTGCTCGACGAAGACAACGACGAGGGTGATCGCCAGCACCAGGGCGAGGATCAGAATGAAGTGCGTAATACCGTTGTTACCGCGCGCCACCTGCAGCATCGAGGTGGGGAACGAGGCACAGATGCCGGTGAAGATAAGGATCGACATACCGTTACCCACACCGTGTTCGGTGATGAGCTCGCCCAGCCACATGATGAGGCCGGTGCCGGCGGTCATGGTGAGAATGGCGATGAGGATGGCCGAGGCCGATCCGTCGGGGAACGGGCTGACGGTACAACCGTTGAACATCGCACCGTTGGCCATCGTGATCACCACTGCGGACTGGAGTACGGCGAGACCGATGGTGAGGTAACGCGTGTACTCGGTGAGCTTGGCCTGGCCGGTCTGGCCCTCCTTGTGGAGCTCCTCAAAGCGAGGAATGACCACGCGCATGAGCTGCACAATAATCGATGCCGTAATGTACGGCATGATCCCGAGCGCGAACACCGACAAGTGCAGCATCGCGCCGCCCGAGAACATGTTGATCATGGACAGCAAGTCGGCCGAGCCGGCCTCTTCGAGGCACTGCTGCACGTTGGCATAGGAGACGCCCGGAGCAGGGATGTAGGTGCCGAGCCGGTAGATGACGATGATGCCCATCGTAAAAAGCAGCTTGCGGCGCAGATCCGGGGTACGAAATGCCGAAACGAATGCGGAAAGCACAATTCCTCCTTGTGGGGGCCGGCGGCCAAGCCAAGTCTATCGGGAGTAAGCCTCCCATTGTCTCGGCTTTGAAAGGGAGGCGGGCAAAGCCCGCCTCCCTCACATAACTAGCGTGCGGAAATGGTTCCGCCGGCGGCCTCGATCTTCTCCTTCGCCGACGCCGAGAACTTATCGGCGGTGACGTTGAGCTTGACCGAGCACTCGCCCTGACCGAGGACCTTCACCGGGCAGTTCTTGCGAACAGCGCCCTTGGCGACGAGATCCTCCACCGTGACCTCTCCCCCATCGGGGAACAGGGCGCACAGCTTGTCGAGGTTGACGACCTGGTACTCGACCCGGAACGGGTTCTTGAAGCCGCGCAGCTTCGGCAGGCGCATATGCAGAGGCATCTGCCCGCCTTCGAAGCCAACCGGCACCTGGTTGCGGGCCTTCGTGCCCTTGGTGCCGCGACCCGCGGTCTTACCCTTTGAGGCCTCGCCACGACCAACGCGCTGGCGGGATTTCTTCGCGCCCGGGGCCGGGGCCAGATCATGGATCTTCGTGATCTTCGAATCAGCCATCATGCCTCCTTCACGTCAACCAGGTGGGACACGACGTTGATCATGCCGCGCACCTGGGGATTGTCCTCGCGCTCGACGCTGTCGTGCGGGCGACGAAGGCCCAGCGCGAGCATGGTCTGGCGCTGCTTACGAGTGCCACCGTTGGTGGACTTCTTCTGGGTGATGATGAGCATTACGCACCGATCCCTTCGGCAGCGGCCTCATTCTCGGCCTGCGCCTCGGCCAGCGCCTCATCCTCGCGCAGCTTCGCCTCGTGCTCGGCGCGGGTGCGGAGCATGGCGGCGGGGGCCACGCGCTCCAGCGGCAGTCCGCGACGAGCGGCAACGGCCTCGGGCTGCTCCAGCTGGCGCAGGGCCTTGACCGTGGCGTGCACGATGTTGATGGCGTTGGACGAGCCGAGCGACTTCGTGAGGATGTCGTTGATGCCGGCAGCCTCCATGACCGCACGGACCGGGCCGCCGGCGATAACGCCGGTACCGGCCGAAGCGGGACGGAGGAAGACGACGCCCGCGGCGTCCTCACCCTGCGACTCATGGGGGATGGTGGTGCCGATAAGCGGCACCTTGAAGAAGTTCTTCTTCGCGATCTCGGTACCCTTCGCAATCGCGGCGGGCACCTCCTTCGCCTTGCCGTAGCCGACGCCAACCGTGCCATTGCCGTCTCCGACCACCACGAGGGCGGTGAAGGCGAAGCGGCGGCCGCCCTTGACGACCTTCGCCACACGGTTGATGTTGACGACACGCTCGATGTAGGTGTCCTTGACCTCGCGACGGTCCCCGCGACGTCCTCGGGAGCCGGAACGTCCGCGCTCGCCGTCGTTGTCGGGGCCTCCCCGACGCTGCGATGCAGCCATGTTGTCTCCTAGTTCCGTTGGTTCACAGGGTCAGCCCGGATTCCCGGGCGCCATCCGCGAGGGCCGCGATGCGGCCGTGGTACTTGTTACCGCCGCGGTCGAACACCACCGAGGTGATGTCCGCATCCTTCGCGCGCTGGCCGACGAGTTCGCCGACCTTGCGGGCGCGAGCGGTCTTGTCTCCCTCCATGCCCTCTTCGAGCGAGGAGGCCGAGACGATGGTGCGACCGGCCACGTCGTCGATGATCTGAGCGAAGATGTGGCGGTTGGAGCGACGGACCGACAGCCTGGGGCGCTCGGCCGTTCCGGTAATCTTCTTGCGCAGGCGCAGGTGGCGGCGCTTGCGCGCAACGTACTTGCCCTTGCCCTTGTGCGACACAGCCATCACTTACCAGCCTTTCCGGCCTTGCGGCGGACGTGCTCGCCGGCGTAGCGAACACCCTTGCCCTTGTACGGTTCCGGCTTGCGGAGCTTGCGGATCGTGGCCGCAACCTCGCCAACCTGCTGCTTATCGATTCCGTTGACCGACAGCTTGGTCGGTCCCTCCACCTGGAAAGAAATACCCTCCGGGGCCTTGAACAGAATCGTGTGCGAGTAGCCGAGCGAGAACTCGAGGTCCGAGCCCTTCGCCAGGACGCGGTAGCCGGTACCGACGATTTCGAGCTTCTTCGTGTATCCCTCGGTCACGCCGACGACGTTGTTGTAGATGAGGGTGCGGGACAGCCCGTGCAGGGACCGGTTCTCGCGCTCATCATCGGGGCGGGTGACGACGATGGCGCCGTCTTCCTGCTTGACCTCGATGGGGGCGGGAATGACCTGCGTGAGCGTGCCCTTCGGGCCCTTCACCGTGACAGTCTGGCCGTCGATGGTGACCTCGACACCGGCGGGAATGGTGACTGGCTGCTTACCAATACGCGACATGCCAACCTCCCTTACCAGACGTAGGCGAGAACTTCTCCGCCTACGCCCTTGTCCTGTGCCTCACGGTCGGTCAGCAGGCCGGAGGACGTGGACAGAATAGCCACACCCAGGCCGCCGAGCACCTTCGGCAGATTTGTCGACTTAGCGTACACCCGCAGGCCCGGCTTGGAAATGCGCCGGAGGCCCGCGAGGGCACGTTCCCGATTGGGACCAAACTTGAGGTTGAGGACGAGGGTCTTACCCACCTCGGCCTCCTCGACCTCGTAGGAGGCAATGTAGCCCTCGCGCTGGAGGATGTCGCACATCGCCGCCTTAAGCTTCGAGTACGGCATGGACACCGTCTCGTGATACGCCGAATTGGCGTTGCGCAGACGCGTCAGCATGTCTGCGATGGGGTCTGTCATTGTCATCGGGCATTCGCCCTTTCTCGTCGCGGTTTCCTGGGACCTGCGACGTAGTCGTCTCAGTTGGCCTTGAACGGGAAGCCGAGGTGGCGGAGCAGGGCGCGGCCCTGTTCGTCGTTGTCGGCGGTCGTCACTACGGTGATATCCATGCCGCGCTGGCGATCAGTCTTGTCGAGATCGATCTCGTGGAACATGGACTGCTCGGTCAGGCCGAACGTGTAGTTGCCATGTCCGTCGAACTGCTTAGGCGACAGACCGCGGAAGTCGCGGATGCGGGGCAGGGCAAGGGATAGCAGGCGATCGAGGAACTCCCACATGCGATCCCCACGGAGGGTGACGTGGCAGCCGATCGGCTGGCCCTCACGCAGCTTGAACTGCGCAATGGACTTCTTCGCCTTGGTCACCTGCGGCTTCTGGCCGGTGATCTTGGTGAGATCGGCGATGGCGCCCTCAATGAGCTTGGAGTCGCGAGCCGCGTCTCCGACGCCCATGTTGACGACGATCTTCTCCAGCTTGGCGACCTGGTTCGGATTGGGGTAGGAGAACTCCTCCACCATCTTCGCCACGATCTCCTCGCGGTACTTGGTCTTGAGGCGAGGGGTGCTCACAGCTCGATCTCCTCTCCCCCGCGACGGCCGATCCGGACGCGGGAGGCGCGGACACGACCGCCACGCTCCTCCTCGACGACCTTGTAGCCAACGCGGATGGGCTTCTTGTCCGGGCCAACCAGCATGACATTGGAAATGTGGATGGGCGCCTCGACGGTCTCGATGCCGCCGGTGGTGCCGCCACGCTGGGTCTGGCCGACCTTCGTGTGCTTCTTGACGCGGGCAACGCCCTCGACAACCACGCGGTCACGATTCTTATCGACAGACAGGACGCGGCCCTGCATGCCCTTATCGCGCCCGGCAATCACCTGGACGAGGTCGCCCTTCTTAATCTTGGCCATTACAGCACCTCCGGGGCGAGAGAAATAATCCGCATGAACTTGTTGTCGCGCAGCTCGCGGCCGACGGGGCCAAAAATACGAGTACCGCGCGGCTCGAGGCCATCGGACTTGAGGATGACAGCCGCGTTCTCGTCGAAGCGGATGTACGAGCCGTCGGGGCGACGGCGTTCCTTCTTGGTGCGGACGATAACCGCCTTGACGACATCGCCCTTCTTAACGTTGCCGCCAGGGATAGCATCCTTGACGGTGGCGACAATCGTGTCGCCGATTCCGGCGTAGCGCCGGCCGGAGCCGCCGAGCACCGAGATGCAGAGGATTTCCTTTGCACCGGTGTTGTCGGCGACCTTCAGCCGCGACTCCTGCTGGATCATGTATTTTTCTCCTATCGTCGTGCCGGTTCTCGGTCACCCGAGCCTTGCCGAACGGATGGACCCTTACTTGGCCTTTTCGATGACCTCGACGACGCGGTAGTGCTTGGTAGCAGACAGCGGCCGGGTCTCCATGATGCGCACGAGGTCGCCCACGCGCACTTCATTGTTCTCGTCATGCGCCTTGATCTTCTTGGAGCGGCGCACAACCTTGCCATACAGGGCGTGCTTAACCTGCTCCTCAACCTCGACGACTACGGTCTTATCCATCTTGTCGGACACGACGTAGCCGCGCGCGGTCTTGCGGTGATTGCGCTCGACAGTTTCGTTGGTGGTCTCGCTCACGCTAACCTCACTTCTCCGCCGGAGCGGTCCGGATATTCAGCTCGCGTTCGTGCGCGATGGTGTAGATGCGGGCGATGTCCCGGCGGACCGCCTTCAGGCGTCCGTGGTCCTCCAGCTGCCCGGTGGCGGCAGAGAACCGCAGATTGAACAGTTCGGCCTTGCAGTTCTTCAGCTGCTCGGCGAGCTCAGCATCGGTGAGCTTGTCGAGATCATCTGGGAACAGGCCCTTAGTTCCGACTGGCATCAGTTGTCACCGCCTTCTCGAACGACAAAACGCGTCTTGAGGGGAAGCTTGTGCTGCGCGCGGCTCATGGCCTCGCGGGCGAGCTTCTCATCGACACCCGACAGCTCGAAGAGGATGCGGCCGGGCTTGACATTGGCGACCCACCACTCGACGGCGCCCTTACCGGAACCCATGCGGGTTTCGGCCGGCTTCTTCGTCAGGGGACGGTCGGGGAAAATGTTGATCCACACCTTGCCGCCACGCTTGACGTGACGGGTCATGGCGATACGGGCCGCCTCGATCTGGCGGTTCGTGATGTAAGCGGACTCGACAGCCTGGATGGCGTAGTCGCCGAAGGCAATCGTCGTGCCGCCCTTGGCCATGCCCTTGCGGTTGGGATGGTGCTGCTTGCGGTACTTCGTCCTGCGCGGGATGAGCATTTAGCCCTCCGATCCGGTGGTCTTGGCCTCGCCGGCCTGCTTATTCGGACGCGGGCGGCGGCCACGGCGGTCTCCGCCACGTCCGCGACGCGGTGCCTCGGCCAGCGAACGCTGGTACTCGGCCTCGGTCATGTCGCCCTTGTAGATCCACACCTTGACGCCGATGCGCCCGAAGGTGGTCTTGGCCTCGTGGAACCCGTAGTCGATGTTCGCACGAAGGGTGTGCAGGGGCACGCGGCCCTCACGGTAGAACTCCGAGCGCGACATTTCCGCGCCGCCGAGGCGGCCGGAGCACTGCACTCGGATGCCCTTGGCGCCGGAGCGCAGCGCGGACTGAACGCCCTTGCGCATGGCGCGGCGGAAGGACACGCGGGAGGCGAGCTGCTCGGCGATACCCTGGGCAACCAGCTGAGCATCGGACTCGGGGTTCTTCACCTCGAGGATGTTGAGCTGGACCGGGCGCCCGGTGAGCTTCTCCAGGTCGTTCTTCAGGCGGTCCGCTTCGGCGCCGCGACGACCGATGACAATGCCCGGGCGGGCAGTGTGAATGTCGATCTCGACGCGGCCGGACTTCCGGGAGATCTGGACGCGGGAAATACCGGCGCGCTCCAGACCCTCCTCGAGAAGCTTGCGGATCGCGATGTCTTCCGCGACAAAGTCCTTGTAGCGCTGACCCACCTCGGTGGAATCAGCGAACCAACGAGAACGATGGTCGGTGGTGATGCCGAGCCGGAAACCGGTCGGGTTGACCTTCTGTCCCACTATCGCTTCCTCCCCTTCTTGGCGGCAACCTCGCGGTCGCCAACGATGAGCGTGATGTGGCTGGTGCGCTTAAAGATCCGGTTGGCGCGGCCCTGGGCTCGCGGCTGGATGCGCTTCATGGTCGGGCCCTCGTCAACGTAGGCCTCCACGATGTGCAGGTCTTCCACCTCGAACCGCTCTCCGGCCTGCTCGGCCGCCTGGCGAGCATTCGCCATCGCCGATTCCAGAATCTTCGCAACGACGGAGGCGGCCCGCTGGGGCGCGTATCGCAGCACGTCCACCGCATCAACGGCACGCATTCCGCGGACGTGGTCCACGACACGGCGTGCCTTCAGGGGCGTCATACGTACGTACTTCGCCTGTGCCTTGGCTTCCATGTGTTCCTAACTCTCTTTCGCGCGCCTTAGCGGCGACGTCCCTTGCGGTCGTCCTTCTCGTGACCCCGGAAGGTCCGAGTCGGGGCGAATTCCCCGAGCTTGTGGCCGACCATCGACTCGGTGACGAACACCGGGACGTGCTTGCGGCCGTCGTGGACTGCGAATGTGTGGCCCAGGAAGTCCGGCGTGATGACGGACCGGCGGGACCACGTCTTGATGACGTTCTTCTGACCCTTCTCGTTTTGAGCATCCACCTTCTTCTGGAGGTGCTCGTCAACGAATGGGCCCTTCTTCAAACTACGCGGCATCTCGTCCCCTATCAGCGCTTCTTGCCGGTCTTACGACGGCGCACGATCTGCTTATCGGACGCCTTGTTGGCACGCCTGGTGCGGCCTTCGAGCTGACCCCACGGGGAGACCGGGTGACGGCCACCGGAGGTCTTGCCCTCGCCACCGCCATGCGGGTGGTCGAACGGGTTCATGACAACACCGCGAACGGTGGGGCGCACGCCCTTCCAGCGCTTGCGGCCGGCCTTGCCCCAGCTGATGTTGATCTGCTCGGCGTTGCCGACCTCGCCAACGGTGGCGCGGCAGCGCGCGTCAACGTTGCGGATTTCTCCGGAGGGCATGCGCAGCTGCGCATTCTTTCCCTCCTTGGCGACCAGCTGGACAGAAGCGCCGGCGGAGCGGGCAATCTTGGCCCCGCCGCCCGGACGCATCTCCACAGCGTGAATGACTGTGCCGACCGGGATGTTACGCAGCGGCAGGTTGTTGCCGGGCTTGATGTCCGCGGACGGGCCCTGCTCAATCGGGTCACCCTGCTTGAGCTTATTCGGGCACAGGATGTAGCGCTTAGCGCCATCGGCGTAATGCAGAAGAGCAATACGGGCCGTGCGGTTCGGGTCGTACTCGATGTGAGCAACCTTCGCCGGGATACCGTCCTTGTCATGGCGACGGAAGTCGATGACGCGGTACTGGCGCTTGTGGCCGCCACCCTTGTGGCGGGTCGTGATGCGGCCGTTGTTGTTGCGACCGCCGGTCTTATGCAGCGGACGAAGCAGGGACTTCTCCGGCTCGGTCCGGGTCAGCTCGACGAAGTCGGCCACGGACGAGCCGCGACGCCCCGGCGTCGTCGGCTTGTACTTGCGAATAGCCATGGATCCTCAGTCTTCCTTGCCGGCCTCAGCCGATCTCACCGTAAATCTCGATGGTGCCCTCACGCAGCGAGATGATCGCGCGCTTGGTGTCCTTACGCTTGCCGAGCCCGGTCCGGGTACGGCGAGTCTTGCCCTTGCGGTTCATGGTGTTGACCGAGGCGACCTTGACATCGAAAATCTGCTCGATGGCATCGCGAATCTCGGTCTTCGTCGCCTTGGGCGAAACCTCAAAGACGTACTTGCCCATGTCCTCGAGTCGGTACGACTTCTCCGTGACGATGGGGCGAATAATGATGTCGTGCGGGTGCTTGCGCTGCAGGCTCACTTTTCCTCCTCGGAATCCGACCCGATAAAGGTCTTGAGGGCGGACTCGGTGAAGACGACATCGTCGGCGACCATGACGTCATAGGTGTTGAGCTGATCCACCGGAAGGATGTGCGTCTCGGGCAGGTTGCGCAGCGACTTGGTCGCCACCTCATCCCCGCGGGACAGCACGATCAGCGAGCGACGATTCTCGGTGGCCTTGGTCAGCAGACCAAGAGCAGCCTTGGTGGAGGGCGTATCTCCCTCGACAAAGGCCTCAACCACGTGAATGCGGCCGTGACGGGCCCGGTCGGAGAGGGCTGAGCGCAGAGCGGCAGCCTTCATCTTCTTCGGGGTGCGCTGATCATAGGAGCGCGGCTGCGGGCCGTGGACGATGCCACCACCGGCGTACTGCGGGGCGCGGATCGAACCCTGGCGGGCGCGACCGGTTCCCTTCTGGCGGTACGGCTTGCGGCCGCCACCGCGCACATTGCCGCGGGTCTTGGTGGCAGCGGTGCCGCGACGAGCGGCGGCCTGCTGGGCCACGACGACCTGGTGAATAAGCGGGATGTTGAGCTCGACATCGAACAGCTCGGCGGGCAGCTCGGTGCTGCCGGCCTTCTCGCCCGAGGCCGAGAGAATATCGACCGTCATGGCCATCTCAGGCTCCCTTCCTGGCGGTGCGGACAACAACCATGCCGCCCTTGTTACCGGGGACGGCGCCCTTGATGAGGAGCAGGCCGTTCTCGGCATCGACAGAGTGGATGGTCAGGTTCTGGACGGTGCGACGGGCATTGCCCATGCGGCCGGCCATGCGCAGGCCACGGAACACGCGGCCGGGGGTTGAGGCCCCGCCGATCGAACCGGGCTTGCGGTGGTTACGGTGCTGACCATGGGAGGCGCCCACGCCGGCGAAGCCGTGACGCTTCATCACGCCGGCGGTGCCCTTGCCCTTGGTGGTGCCGACGACGTCGACACTCTCGCCGGCCTCAAAGACCTCCGCGGTCAGTTCCTGGCCGAGCTCAAAGTCGGGCGCGGCATCGGTGCGGATCTCGGCAACGTGACGCTTCGGGGTGGTGCCGGCGGCCTTGAAGTGGCCCTGCAGCGGCTGGGTCGTGTTCTTCGGCTTCTTGTCGCCGACGGCGAGCTGAATGGCGGAGTAGCCATCCACCTCGGGGGTGCGCACCTGGGTAACAACGTTGGTGGCAACTCGGACGACCGTGACGGGAACCAGGCGAGCCGCCTCATCCCAGACCTGGGTCATGCCGAGCTTGGTGCCGAGCAGCGCCTTGGGCGCAGCGGCAACCTGCTGGGAATTCTTGGACATGATGAACCTCAGAGCTTGATCTCGACGCTTACGTCACCGGAGAAGTCGATCTGCTGGAGAGAATCGATGGTCTTCGGCGTGGGATCGACGATGTCAATAAGCCGCTTGTGCGTGCGCATCTCGAAGTGATCGCGGCTGTCCTTGTACTTATGGGGAGAACGAATCACACAGAATACGTTCTTCTCGGTCGGAAGCGGCACCGGGCCGACAACCTGTGCACCGGTACGGGTCACTTCGTCGACGAGCTTCTTCGCCGCGCTATCAATGACCTCATGGTCATATGACTTAAGCCGGATGCGGATTTTCTGTCCCGCCATGGCGTCGTCTTCCTCTCTTTACCGCAGTGTCCACCTCTACCCGCATCCGGGAGTGTCTCACCGCGGCTGACTTCCGCGGATCCGCCCTATGTGGTTATTGGTGAACCGTTATGTGCTGCCAGATCGGATGTCCCGATGCTGGCCGAAGTTCCTCTGCTCTCAAGAGCAACCGTTCTAGTGTTGCAGACCGGCAGTACCGGGCGCAAACACAAGCGCCAAAGTGCGTTCTGGCTAACAGAACACGGCCTCGGCGCGGGGCCTTCACCCACGAATCGGTAGTCCGCGAGTGGCGAGCCGGATACTCACATTACCCGACACTGCCCGCCGCGCCAAGGGAAATGAGGCTATTCGAAGGTGAGATCGCTGACGCTGGTCCCCCACTGCGCGCTTCCCCCCGCTCCCTACTCCTCCCTATGCGTGCTTCGCGTAGCTTCGGCGAGCCCGCAGCAAGAGTGCTGAAGTGCGGCGCCGAGGACGGGGGCGCCTACACATCGAGAATCCAGCAGCCCTCCACCCGATCAATGGTGAAGCCGAGGCGGCGATTAATCGCCAACATGTGCTCGTTTTCGGCGGCGAGCCAGGTGAGGATGGTGCGCAGTTCGCCGGGCCGACCCACGATCTCGCCCCCGATCGCGCGGGCGGTGTTCGTGGCCTTGATGAGCAGCCCAAGTCGGTGCCCGCGGTGCTCGGGGCTCACCCAGGTATCTTCCTGAGTGGCGCTATCTGCCCCGTGCGGCCACTCCAGCATCGTGTAGCCGACGAGCTGACCGCTGTCCCGGTGCCGCACCGCTGTCCACAGGAGATCGACACCGCGCGCCGCCAAGCGCTCAACATAGTTGACCACCTTCTCCTCATCCCAGGCGGATGGCTCGAGGCCCTCGCTCGCCGGGATGTCCGCGCTGAAGCGCCGGAACATGTCGGCAACGGCCGCCGGATCGCCCGGCATGCCCTGCCAGCTCTCCAGCTCATAGTCCTCCCTTGCGCCGGCGGCGCCCTCCTCGCGTAGGGCGGCCAGCTGCGCCAGCAGGCGGCCCTGCCGGTCCCGGGGCGCGGGCAGGCGCAGCTGGTATTCCACCTGGGCGAGGCGAAAGCCGCGGGCGAGGAGCAAAGAGGTGGGCCCTTCCAGGCTCACCGCGCCCACCCCGGTGGCGGGCAGAACCGGATCGGGATCATCAGGCGCTGCGGGGTGGGCAATGGCCCAGGCCTCGATGTCACGCCTCCCCAGGTCGGCCACCAGGCGCCGGGCGTGGTTGATTGCCGCGGATCCGATGCCGCGGAACCGCCAGGCGGGCAGCACATAGATGCCGAGCCAGGCCCGGCCGAGATTGTCATCGCTGGAGTAATACACGCCGACGTAGCCAAGGATCTGACCCGGTTGGGCGAACTCTGCCGCACCGGGCGGGCTGACCACGAGATTGTCCGGGGTTGCTTCCTTCGGCGCGGTGAGCAGAAAGCACCGCGAGTGGCGGCCGGGCGCCGGGCGGGCGTAGTCGGCCCGGAGCTTCTCCGCCGTCGCGGGGACGCTCCCCTCGTTATCCCACCACTCCCGGGCCTCACACAACAGGAGCTCACGGTATCTTTCCCAGGTTGCCTCCGGGGCGGCGTCGGTGTCGATCTCCCGCCCGGTGGGGACGGGTGCCAGCGCAAGGCGAGGTGGTTCAGCGCTCATCGGCTCCTCCGTTCCCCGCACCGGAGGCAAGCGCCTCTTCTATATCCTCCCTGCGGGCCTTCCAGCAGACAACCGCCTCGCGGGGCCGAAAACCGAGGGCGTGGTTGATGGCCCACATGGAGGCATTCTCCTCGGCAATATACGTGGTGAGTTGGTGGGGAGGATCCGGCCTGCTGAGCGCAGCAATAAGGTTGGCGACCTTGAGGTGCCAGGAGAGCCGGCGGCCCCGGTGATCCGGGTGGACCCAGGTGTCTTGCTGATGTGCTGAGTGGGTGCCGCGCCGCAGCATCATCATCGTGTAGCCCACGAGCTCGGCGGTGTCCGGGTTGCGGGCCGCGGCAAATATGACGTCATAGCCTCGGTCGATGGTCTTGCCGATCTCCTCGGCAGCCTTCGCCACGTCATAGACCTCCCGGTCGCTGCCCTCCGGGGCCGGCATATCCCGACCAAAGCCGGTGAACATGTCCGCCACGTCTTCGGCCAGCTCTCGCGGGGGCTGGCCAGACCAGGTGATGAGCTCGTAGCCGCAATCTTCAGCCTCGCCTCGCATCCCCCGAATTCTCGTCAGCGCCTCCGCAGGACCGTACCTCTCGAGAGGTTCGAGGCGAGCCGCCATCTCCACGTGGGTGAGGCGAAAGCCGCGGGCCCGAGCAAACGCCGTACCCGGGGTAGTGGAATCGATGGCCCCGCCGGTGGGGGCTGCGATGGCCGTGGGGCCGCTGGCGGGAACCGCCGGAGCGTAGCACTCGACGAGTGGGCGACCCATCGTCCGCGACTGATCGAGTGCCCACCGCAGGGCGGCGGTACCGATGCCGCGGCGGCGAAACTCCGCGATGGTGTAGAGGCCGAGCTCGAGCGTGTCGAGATTACTATCTGTGCTCCAGTCGAGCTCGGCTCGCCCGACCAGGGTCTGCGGCTCGCGCTCAGACACGATGATCGTGGGGTCGGTGATGTCCTCGGGACGGGTGCCGTCTTCCACCCACAGCAGGCCATTATAGGCGCGGCGCCAGGGCGTCATGGGGGCGTAGCTCGCTCGCATATCCGCCGCGGTTGGGGGAAGCGCCTCGGCGTCGCCCGTCCATTCGATGAGCTGACGCCGCAGCAGGTCATGCAGCTTTTCCCAGTACGGTTCAACCGGAGCGCCGGTATCGATCTCCTGGCCCCTGGGCAGGCGAAAGAGGTAGAGCATGGGCATATCCTAGCGTGCGACAGCGCACAGGTACGTCGGCTTGCCGCTTAACAAAGCCGCCAAGCTCCGTGTAAACCCGCCCGCTTCTACCGGCCGGAACGTGCTTCTGCCGCGGGCAGAGCCGGTCCGGCTAGGCCGGCCGGTGCAACGCCGGTAGGCTGGCATCATCCCCAGTAAAGGATGAGCGATGAGTATACAAGCCGTTCCCAGCACCATTGCCGAACATATTGCGCGCGTCACCGAAGTTGATTCCCTGCCCCCGGTTGAACTCCCGCTGGAGAGATGCGATGGGCTAATTGTGGCGGCCGATGTGTATGCCAAGCTGCCGGTGCCGGCTTTTGATAATTCCGCGATGGACGGCTTTGCCGTCGCTGCTGAGTCGCTCAGGAGCGATGAGGAGACCGTGCGCCTGCAGGTCCATCAGGATATCCCGGCGGGTATAAGTCCAGAGTCGCTAGCGCCAGGAACCGCCTGCCGCATCATGACCGGGGCTGCCCTGCCCGCGGGAGCTGACACCGTTATTCCCGTGGAGGATACTGACTCGTCCCCCGGCCCACGTCCGCTGCCCGCGACGGTGGAGCTACCGGCCAATCGAGAGCCCGGTGCTTTTGTGCGCCGCTGCGGAGCCGATGTGGCAAAGGGGGATCTTCTGCTACGCAGGGGCGAGAGGCTCGACCCCGCGGCGCTGGCGGCAGCCGCGAGTGGCGGGTGGGGAGCACTTCGTGTCGTCCCTCGTCCACGCGTGGCCATCGTATCAACCGGGGCCGAGCTTGCTACCCCGGGGACCATCCCACCCCCGGGCCATATTCCCGATTCCAACACGGTCCTGCTCACTACACTCGTGCGCCGCTGGGGTGGGGATCCGGTGGCCGTCCGCGTAGATAAGGATGAGGCGCAGGAGGTGGGCCGGACGCTCGCCGAGATTGCCGAAAGTGCCGACCTCATCATCACTTCGGGCGGCATCTCCGCCGGCGCCTTCGATCCACTCAAGGAACTAGCAACAACTGAAGGGGGCTCCGAGCTCCGGTTCTTCCGCCTGCGCCAACAGCCCGGCGGGCCGCAGGCCTGGGGTAGCATTGCTGGCACTCCGTATATTGGCCTTCCCGGCAATCCCGTCTCGGTATTTGTCTCCGGTCTTCTCTACGCCCAGCCCACAATCGCCCTCCTCGGCGGAGCCCACGGTGCGCAAGCGGATCGCCTGCGCCGTGAGCCAGTAACCGTTCCGGCCACCGCGGGAGCCGACTTTCCGCGGCTCGCCAATCGGCGCCGCTACGTGCCGGTGCGCCTGAACGAGGGCGTGGCCACCCCGGTGCACGCGGACCGTTCAGCTTCCCACCTCATCGCCTCACTACACCTGGCAAACGCGCTACTCCTCGTCGAAGAAGGTACGCAGCACGAGCGAGTCATGACACAGGGGACGAGGGGCCGTGCCATTATCCTCTAGTACACACGCCCCAGACCACGCGACTCAAGGAGGGGCTCCCGGCACTGGCGGCCTATGGTCAACACCCTGAGATACTGAGAGGTGGGCCCGGAACGGGGCCCCCCCCGACGTGAGGGCCCCCTGTAGGGGGGTGGGGGTGGTGGGCGGTTGGGGGGGGGGGGCGGGCTCAGCCGGCGCAGGCGGCCAGCGCCTCCTCGGCGGCG
>JAUNVM010000005.1:89211-107250 GCA_030537635.1 Flaviflexus sp.
CCCTGAGATAGTGTGAGGGGGCCCCGGAACGGGCCCACCTCATACTTGAGTCACCCTTTAAGGGTGTTCGGGATTGACGTCGATGAGTTGGCCGAGATTGAGTAGGTGGGCGACTCCGCGTGAGTCGCGGATCCGCTCACTGTCAACGTGATATACCTGCGCCATAAAGTCCGAGTCGAGAATCTCTTCGGGAGGGCCAACCTGGCGCAGCCGACCATCGTGCAACCCCACTACCTTGTCGCAGTAGCGGAAGATGAGATCGAGGTGGTGGATGGTCATAATCGTGGTTAACGACCGCTGCCGGGTTACCTCCACAATCGTGTCCAGCACGCCGAACTGCTTGTAAATGTCCAAGGCACTCGTCGGCTCGTCCAGCAACAAAATGCGGGGCCGTTTGACGAGGGCTTGGGCGATGAAAGCGAGCTGACGCTGTCCACCGGAGATCTGGGTAATAGGACGGTGGGCCAGATGCTCGATATTGAGGAGATGCAACTCGCTTTCTACGCGCTCCAACACATCATCGTTGACCTTCATACCGAGATCTGACATGCATCCCAGCAGGACCACCTCGAAAACGGTGAGAGCCGCAGCGATATTGTAGTCCTGAGGCAGGTAGCTCATGTCGCGGGCTCGGCGCTGATCAGACATGTGCTCCATAGCCTCCCCTTCATACCGCACCTGCCCCTCATAGGGGAGGAGTCCGGCGATGCAGTGCAGAAGGGTGGATTTACCGGCTCCGTTTGGACCGGCTAAGGCCACAACCTCGCCGGGCTCGGCCCGGAAGCTCACATCTTCGAACACGCGATGATCTCCGTAGGAAAACGTGAGTGAGTCGATGTCGATCATGAGAAATACGCCTTCTTATTGGTGAGAATGAGCCAGAAGAAGAAGGGCACTCCGATGATGGCGGTGACGATGCCGATGGGAAAAATGAAACCCGGAATGATCACCTTGGAGATAATCGAGGCTGCCAGCAGGATATTCGCTCCAAAGCTTGCCGAAATTGGCAAGAAGAAGCGCTGGTCTTCCCCGATGAGGAGCCGAGAGATGTGCGGGGCCGCTAAGCCGATGAATCCGATTGTTCCCACAAAGCTCACCGCCGTGGCAGTAAGGAGCGAGACGAGGAAAAACACCGAGCGGCGCAGCGCCACCACGTTGACCCCGAGTACGCGAGCCTTCTCGTTCCCCATCTTCAGCGCGGTCAATCGCCAGGATTGCGATATGACGAGAGGAAGCGCCGCAATTGTCAGAATGAGCATGAGCACCGCGGATCGCATGTTGGCCCGGGTCAGACTACCAAACAACCAGAACACAATATTCGCATTCTGGTCCGGGGTAGCGATGTACTGCAGGAGGGACTGCAGCGCCCCGAAGAGAAAGGATAGCCCGATTCCCGCGAGGATCATGGTCTCCGCGGCCATACCCCGTCCTCGACCGAACAGATAGATCAATCCGCAGGTCAGGAAGGCAAAGACAAAGGCTAGGACGGGAGTGAGGGCGGTCCCTAACGAGTGCAGAAACGACGAGGTGGTGACGATAGCGAGAGCCGCTCCGAACCCAGCCCCGGCGGAGATGCCCAGGGTGTAGGGAGAGGCGAGCGGATTGTTCAAAATCGTCTGCATGAGGGCGCCCGAAAGGCCCAGGGCAGAACCGACTGCCACCGCCATGACGGCGATCGGTAGCCGGTACGTGCCAATAATCACGTCGTTGGTTGCTTCTCCATTGCCTGTAAAGAAGCGCACAATATCAGAGACCGCGATTCCCGCGGCACCGGTGAGTAGATCACCGAGAAACAGTACCGCAAGCAGGATGAGGCTGGCGAGGAGGACTGCCAGGCGGACCCTCCCCTGCTTGCGGTACTGGCTTGTTGTGCTTAGCGCCACTTGAGCATCCACACGCCATCAAGATGGTACGGCATGATGTCTCTGAAGTACTCGCCCAGCATTTCTTGCGGATCCACGTCTGCGAAAGCATCGGGGTACAGTGCCTTGGCAATGAACAGCGTGGAGACAATGTCAAAGGGCTCTCGGGCAATGCCATGGTTGATGGCATAGACTCGCTCGTTCTTCACCGCATCCAGTTCGGACCAGCCGGGACGCTCGGTGAATTCGGTAATCTTGGCCTTCGCTTCATCCTCGTCGGCGTCATAGCCCATGCGCAGTGAGTCCGGTTCGCTCGGCCAGTAGGATCCGGTGAGAATAATGACCTCAGGATCGGCCGCGATGATGGCCTCGGGGGCCATGGAATCGGAAGCCGCAATGGAGCTAGCGGCAATATTCTCACCGCCGGCCTGCTCGAGCAGACCACCCCACATGAATCCCGACCCGTAGGTTGAATTGAACACGCCCGGTCCCTGGTAGCCGACCTCGACATAGGCGCGAGGCTTCTCTTCATCGGCGACCTTGGCCAGACCCTCGGCGAGGATCTCCTCGCCCTCGTCGCGGAAGTCAATGATCTTCTGGGCTTCCTCGGTCCGGCCAAAGATCTCTCCGAGCAGGGCCGTAGTCTTCTCGTGAACCTCGACGTCCTCGGTGTGGTAGTCGGTAAAGATCACGGGAATATGTGCCTGCTTGAGAGTCTCACCCGGGCCCTCCTCCAGGGCCTCACGCAGACCGATGGGGGCTACCACAGCATCGGGATTGAGCTCAAGCACCTTCTCGACGTTGAAGTCCTCTTCGCCCGGGGTTCCGACAACGGGAATATCTTCCAGGGCGGGAACATCGGCGACGAAAGCATCATACATATCCTTGCGGAAGTCCTTGAGGTTACCTCCCCATCCCGCGATATGCTCGGGAACCTCCTCGCCAAAGAGTGCCGACATGGTGAGGAAGGGGCCACCGGAACCAGACCAGAAGATCACAGCCTTATCGATGGGTTTATCCAGGGTGATTTCCTGTTCGGCAAGATCAACCACGCTAATCGCGTTCGAGTCATCAGCTTCGGGAGACGCCTGAGGGCTGTCACTGTCCGAGGAGCAGCCGGCCAGGGTCAACGAGACCGCCGCCAGCACTGCCCAAAGGCGGTCCGCACGCCTGATTTTCATATCTTTTTCCTATTCTCCGCCCCTCTCCTTCAGGGGCGGTTCGTTGGTGTTGCGCGGGCCTGTCACGCCCCACGCTGGTTATTCTCAGTATTTCCTGAGATCGATGGGGCCCTGGTCGCGGAAACGAGAACGCAACTCATTGGCCAACTTGGTGATGAGATCCATGAGGTCATCCGTGTGCGAACCCAGAGCGCGAAGGGTGAAGCCAGGAACGGTGAGTTCCGAGAGACCGACAAGCATGGTGCCTCCTCGGTAGGCGCGGGCCCAGTCCTCTACCATGGGCCGCAGGCGGCTAATCTCCCTCTCGTCAAGGTGCGGGTCGACCACAAAGACGGTAGCGGCGTGGGTACGCCCCGCAAAAATCAGCGGATTATCCTGCGTCGAGTCCACCGTGGTCGGTCGGATGTGGAAGTTATCGGCTCCGGCAAGCTTGCCGTCCACCGTAATATCGGTGCGCATCCACAGCTCGTCGTAAGCGAACAATTCACCGCGCGGACTCCATCCCGGGGTGACGATCTCCGCGAGGAAGGCCGAGGACGAAGATGCCATGTCCACAGATGTGGTCTGGAAGTAGCGTCCTTCCCGGTACATGATGAGCTGATCGGGCAGGTATTCGAGAACCGAGTGCTCCGCCAGTTTCATGCGCAGGACCTGGCCCACGCCCTTCTCGGGGGTGCGATAAACCTTGGTCGCAGACTGGGTGGTGAACAGGAGCGAGGCTCCCGCCCCCAGTTCCACCGCCATCTCGTAGCGGTCACCATCAAGGTATCCGCCCCCGGGGATGACCACGGTGTAGTAGACCTGACCTGTGTCATCAAGGTAGTGGGGGCGGAACAACTTCATTGCCCCGCGATGGTACTGGTGCGTGGCCACGGATCGGCCTGCTCGCCGCTCAACGACAAGATCCAGTTCACCGGACCACGCGCCAGCCTTCGTGCAGGGCAAATGGGGAAGGACGATCATTTGCTCGACAGGTCTTCCATGAGGACCTCGCGGCGAATCCAAGCGATGACCTCGTCAAGGCCCTCATCCGTCTTAAGGTTGGTGAGAACGAAGGGCTTGTTACCGCGGAACACCTTGGAGTCCTCGGTCATGACATTAAGGTCCGCGCCCACATGCGGGGCGAGATCGGTCTTGTTAATGACGAAGAGATCGGACTTGATCATGCCCTGACCGGCCTTACGCGGGATCTTCTCGCCCTGGGCCACGTCGATGATGTAGATGGAGAAGTCGACGAGCTCGGGGCTGAATGTGGCGGAGAGATTGTCTCCGCCGGATTCAACGAAGACAAGCTCGAGGTCCGGGTGACGCTGAACGAGCTCTTCGAAGGCCGAATCATTCATCGACGTATCCTCACGGATAGCCGTGTGCGGACAGCCGCCGGTCTCCAGACCGATGATCCGGTCTTCCGGCAGAACGCCGTTGCGGGCGAGGATCTTGGCGTCTTCGGTGGTGTAAATATCGTTGGTGATTGCCGCCATCGACACCTGACCGTCCAGAGCCCGGGTGATGCGTTCGATGAGCTGGGTCTTGCCGGAGCCGACGGGACCGCCAACTCCTACGCGGATTGCTGTCATAGTGTACTTCTTTCGCCTTAGGAAATGAACATTCTGGAGTGCAGGCCCTCGTGGCGCATCTGCGCGACTTCGAGGCCCGGCAAGGTGGCGCCAAGCTCGGCGTCATCAAGGTCAAGCGTGCGTTCGGCGGACCGATTAATCGGCCCGTGCATGGCGGTGAGAACACGCTGCCCAGCATCTTGACCGAGCGGGATTCCGCGGATCGCGTTTTGCGTCATCGACGTGGCAACCTGCATGAAGTAGGCGCGGATTCCGGTGAGACGGTCGATCCCCAGCGCGCCTATGACGAGCCCGAAGGCGATGGCGGGGTGTCCGCTCATCTGTCGGGATCGAATAGCTTCGGCATAGCGGGTGATGACGGGTACTTCGGGAAGAAGAATCTCGGCAATAGTGGCCATTCGCTTGCCCATGGCGGCGGATGCCTTGCGGATCTGGGCGGGAATCTGAACGGCGCGCGCAAGCTCATCTAGCTCGAGTAGCCGTTCCTCCGACCACTGCGGGACCATATCAATGGCCATGCGAACAAGCAGACCATCGGTGTAGGCTGTCTGGTCGAGGTAGCGGGCTAGCCAGGCTTGGAAGGTCCGCGCGTTGGAGATCTTGCCGTCTTGAATGTAGGTTTCCATCCCTGCACTATGGGCAAATGAACCGGTCGGCAGCGCCGAATCGGTGAGCTGCCACAGGACGAGATTGCCCTTAGTGAGTGTGTTCAGCATGACGGAACGCCTTCGGCATGACATGGTCTTCGCGCACGTAGGCCACTCCCACGTGCTTGAGGAAGTCCTCAACGGTGTGGTCGTACTGGACAACCATCACCTCGCGACCGTACTCGGTATCCGCACCAAAGAACTGAGCCTGGAGATGCCGGTTACCTAGGTTGTGGGCAACCTTCCCCATTTCCTCAATACTCTCGGGCTGAATGACCAGCACATCGGTCGGCTTGACTCGCACAAAAATGATGCGCTCATTGTCTCGGGCAAGAATGTCCCCGTCCTGAAGTTCCGGACTGGACGGGGGCAGGCGTAAGCCAATTTCTTCCCCTGCTTCGGTGTGTCCGCGGAAAATGCGCTTAACAAGTTCCAGATTTCCCAGGCTCAAAAAGTCCTGAGTGACGGTGGAGAGCTCCTCCTCCGACAAATCGCGACGGTTTCCAATAATCTCGGTGACGATCATCGGTGCTCACCCCTCCTTACATATGTGGTGAATGTGATGGCGCCTGAGCGCCCGGACCCGGCAACAGCGCATTAGTGGCGACGTCCGCACGTCACCGCGCTTGCTGGCGGGGGTTCCGGTGCGGGAGACCTTGTGCCTCCCGCACCGGATTGTGTCTTCACCGTGGTGACCACGGCGGGGAGATTAGAACAGGAAGTAGCGCTGCGCCATCGGCAGCTCATCGGCCGGCTCAGAGGTGATGTGCTCACCATCGACGAGGACCTCGTAGGTCTCCGGGTCAACCGAGATAGAGCGCAGCTCGTCGTTGAACTTCATGTCCTTCTTGGAGATGTCACGCATCCCCTTCGCTTCCACGCACTTGCGCTCCAGCCCAAGCTCCTCGGGCAGGTTTGCCTCAAGCGCTGCGGTCGGCATGAACGTGACGGAGTTGCGCCGTCCCGCCAGCCCGATGGCGCCGAAGTTGTAGCGCATGGTACGCGGCTGCGGGGTGGGAATCGAGGCGTTCGAATCGCCCATAACTCCGCGCACCGCCATGCCGCCCTTGAGGACGACCTCCGGCTTGACGCCGAAGAACTGGGGGTCCCACAGCACCAAGTCGGCAAGCTTGCCCACCTCGACCGAGCCCACCGTGTCGGCAATGCCCTGGGCGATGGCCGGGTTGATGGTGTACTTCGAGATGTAGCGCTTGACGCGGTTGTTGTCGTTGCCCTCGGAATCGCCCTCGAGCGCACCGCGCTGCACCTTCATGCGGTGGGCGGTCTGCCAGGTGCGCAGAACAACCTCGCCCACGCGGCCCATGGCCTGAGAGTCTGAAGACGTAATCGACATGATGCCCATGTCGTGGAGCACGTCCTCAGCCGCGATGGTCTCCTCGCGAACACGGGAATCCGCAAAGGCCACATCCTCCGGAATGTCCGGATTAAGGTGGTGGCACACCATGATCATGTCGAGGTGCTCCTCGAGCGTGTTCGTGGTGTAGGGAAGGGTCGGGTTCGTCGAGGCGGGCAGCACATTGGGAAGCCCAGCCACGCGGAGAATATCCGGGGCGTGACCGCCACCAGCACCCTCGGTGTGGAAGGTGTGGATGACCCGGTCCTTGAAGGCGGCAATCGTATTTTCGGCGAAGCCACCCTCGTTGAGGGTGTCGGTGTGGATCGCTACCTGAATGTCCATCTCATCGGCCACGGTGAGGGCCTCATCGATGACGGAGGCGGTCGAGCCCCAGTCCTCGTGAATCTTCAGGCCCACGGCACCGGCGCGGATCTGCTCACGCAGCGGCTCCGGATCAGAAGCGTGGCCCTTACCCAGGAAACCGATATTGACCGAGAAGTCCTCGGTGGCCTGGATCATGCGCTTGATATTCCAGGGGCCGGGGGTGCAGGTCGTTGCCTTAGTGCCCTCAGCGGGGCCGGTGCCGCCACCGATCAGGGTGGTGGTGCCATTATCAAGCGCGGCCTCTACCTGCTCGGACGAGATGAAGTGGATGTGGGTATCCAGGGCGCCGGCGGTCACAATCTTGTGCTCGCCCGCCATGATTTCGGTGGCCGCACCGATGACGATATCGACATCGTCCTGAATATCGGGGTTACCTGCCTTACCGATGGCCTGAATCCGGCCATCGCGCACGGCGATGTCGGCCTTGTAAATGCCCGTGTAGTCGACGATCACCGCATTGGTAATGACGAGATCGGGAACGTTGTCACCCTCGCGAGTGACACGACCATTCTCTCCCATACCGTCACGGATGACCTTGCCACCGCCGAAAGAAACTTCCTCACCGTAGGTGGTGCAGTCCTTCTCGACGCGGATGACGAGATCGGTATCAGCCAGGCGGATACCGTCGCCGACAGTCGGCCCATAGATTTCGGCATACTGTTGACGAGTCAACTCTGCTGCCATATGTGGTTCACTCCTTATTATTTGGTGCCGCCGGCACCACAAACTGTGTCTTATTGATGTGCCGGATTAGAGATCGCCCTGGATCTCGGCGTTAAATCCAAACACGCGGCGGGCGCCGCCAAAGTCGACCAGCGCAACCTCATGGCTGTCGCCCGGCTCAAACCGCACGGCGGTACCGGACGGAATGTCAAGGCGCTTGCCGCGAGCGGCATCGCGATCGAAATAGAGTCCCGAATTCGCTTCTGCGAAGTGGAAATGCGAACCAACCTGAACAGGACGGTCGCCACGGTTCACCACTTCAAGCTTGGTCACCTCGCGCCCCTCGTTGAGAACGATATTGGGGCCTTCGACGATGATGTACTCTCCCGGAGTCATGTCATCTCCTCTTTCTAATTCCGCTTATCGGATCGGGTGGTGGACGGTGACGAGCTTCGTGCCATCCGGGAAGGTGGCCTCTACCTGAATGTTCGGGACCATCTCCGGAATGCCGTCAAGAACGTCATCACGTGTGAGGATCGTGGTTCCGTAGCTCATAAGATCCGCAACGGACTTGCCGTCTCGGGCCCCTTCGAGGATGGCGTCGGTAATCAGAGCAACCGCCTCGGGGTGGTTGAGCTTAACGCCGCGTTCCTTACGGCGACGAGCCACATCGGCTGCGACCACGATGAGGAGCTTTTCCTGCTCCCGCTGAGTCAGGCGCATAACTGACCTCTCTTTCGTTAAAATAAGTGGTGTTGACACTACAGCACTGATCATCGGTTTTAATGCGTAATCCGATATTCGGCTGCAGGTTGATCAAATAGTGAGGATTATCCGCCTAGAGTTGCGGCACCTCCTCGGGAACCTCGGCTTCCGAAGGCTTCATGAGGCCGAGTTTGACTAGAACGGCTTGGATCACCCCGTTCTGATAGGCAACCGTGGCAAGCACGATGATAACGCCGATAATCTGGAGGGTAGAGATGCGCTCACCCACGATGATGGGCGACACGAGAACAGTGGTCACCGGGCTGAGCAGCAGCAGGCCGGCGCACAGGGTCGGATCCATGTTGACCGAGCCGATCTGGACAAAGGTCCAAGCAGCAGCCTGGCCGAGAACGATGAGCATAATCATCCACACCCAGTTCATGGTGTTAATGGGATCGCCGAGGGTGGTCTCGGGGTTGACCGCGGGCAGCTCGCCATTGACGAAGACACCGTGGGTGAAGTCAAAACCGTTACGCTCGGACCCGGTGTAGGCCCAGATGACGGGGGCGAGGATCTGAGCGATGCAAACGTAGAAGATCGGCTGGACATACAGGTCGCGGCGCTTACGGCCGGCCTTGCGGGTGAAGTAGAGGTAGAAGGAGTAGCACACGCCGGAGGTGCAACCGAGCACGGTTCCCAGAACGGCGGTCTTGATGCCATAAATGGTGGCGGGGCCGGTCTCGGCGGGCGGATCAAAAACGCCGCCGGTGAGCATAATGCCGATGATCATCAGCGGAACAAGAATGATGAAGACCTTCGGCACACGGTACTTGTCGATAGCCCAGATGAGCATCGGAACGATGATGACCTGAAGGTTCAGAAGAATGGAGGCGACGCCGGCACCCACGTAGAAGATCGAGTAATTCCACGCGGTGAAGTCAACGCCCAGGAACAGGCCAGCAATAATCGAGAAGATAATGCCTTCACGGGACAACGAGCCCTTCTTCTTCACTTCCCAGTAGGTGAAGGGAGCAAGAACGACCGCGCCGAGGATGACGCGAAGGAAGGCAGAGGTGGCGGGCTCGAAGTTCGAGGCCTTCACCCAGATAGCGGTAAACGATAGGAAAAGTACACCAACGAGAAGAATTGCCGTGGCCTTGCCGCGGCTGATCGTCTTTTCGGGGGCAACGGTTCGAGGGACAGATGAACGAGAGTGTGGCGCCGTATGCGCATGGTTACGATTCATGCCGCCATGCTGACGCGCCACCCTGTGCGAAGCAATGGAGCCCCCGCGCCAGACGAGTAAAACGGCCTGCCTGACAACGGCCGGCGCGCAAGAAGAACTAGGTTAATAAGTGGATATACCGGATGTTCGAGCGATCTATTTCTTCGACTTATCGAACTAATTAGACTAGCCCGCTTACATAATGTAGCATTCCTCACATTCTTTAATTGCGTCATTTTCTTTACTCGCCCCTTACTCCATAAGCATTATACCAAAACTATCCAAATATTATTTCAAAACTTGAAGACTGGGATTTAAGTCCTATACCTGGGACATACTGGGGCATGTAACTGCATTGCGCCACCTGTCAACCACCTTGACTGCCCAAAGTCACACAACACCCCCACGGCGCCCCGCTTCTCCCGTTTGACCGATACTCACTTGCAAACTGCGGCCAAAATTTATATTTCCGCTGGTCACAGCCTTAAAATGAGCTACAAACAAGGCGTTAGCGCCGTGATCCCGTGTGGTAGTCCGCGAAGATATGGCACCGGCGCGCAACCGAGAGACCACGCCTCTGACCTGCAGAAATGCTGAAGAGGAGTAGGCGAGTGGGAGATTTAGCTAAGGCTGATGGAATGCTCTCATCAGCGGTTGACAACGCAACCGAGCACATCCATCGCGTGACACTGGTAGGCACCGCCCTTGCGCAGGCCCCTCAATGCATGCGGCAGCTTCATCCCTGCCCCATTCGGAGCCACCATCGGCACGACAGCAACCTTGCCGATGGGCCATGCCGTTCCCGCCAGGCACCGACTTCGGCTCCGAGCCTTTGGCGACATTGACCAGGGCGCGATCGGGCACCCCTGCCCCAGAGCGCCCAGCTGATCATTCAGGACAAGGGATTCGGAACCAGGGTCAAACACAGCTCCCGCTTCAGCTGCCTCCCTCCCCGCCGGCCAGAATGTCGCGTGCGCGGGAGTCGACACAGGCGCCGAGAGCCGGCTCATCGAAAGTTCTACCTGTGTCCCCCGATGAGGCGATGGAACCGAGACTCATCGGAGGGGATTGCCCACCGGCCCGTCACCAGGATGCCCCCTTCGCATCCTTGCCTCAGGTGCACGCCGCGATCACCGCCACGGCAGGTGAATCAGATGATGAGGTGAAGACTGGAGTAACAGTCAAGACACTCGCCCGCGCACGTTCCCGGCGCCGATACAGCACAGGCACAAGCCGGAAAGTCCACGATCTTAAGTGGGGCCGGCGAGGTCTCAGGGCACCCGGAATAGCACCTCTCCAACCCCGACTGGACCCTGAGCGGTATCGGTGACCTTCTCGCACTGAAGGGCAACGACGGGAATAAGAAGACTACGGGTGCCCATAAGAGCGAGATCCCAGGAGATGAGGAGGTCTCCTATCTCGACGCTACTTCCGACCTCTACATAGGAGCGAAAGGCTCCGTGTTGCGACAGGGTGTCCACCCCAAGGTGAACAAGAATGGCAGGAGATCCTGCTGCAGCGATAACAACGGCATGCGCCATGGCGTGGGTGATACGCCCCGCCACTGGAGCTCGCACCTCCACAATGTCACCGTGCGGCTCAAGAGCCAGGCCCGGGCCTACCATGGCCTCGGCAAAGACGGGATCGGGCACACTACTGAGCGCAACAGCGGTTCCACTGACAGGAGAATAGACGGTCATCACGGCACCAGACTATCGCGCCCGTGATCGAGACCCGACCCAGGACACCGCGCACAACCGGCGCAAGACCAGCTATAGATGCCCCTGCCGACGTCATGAAATTACTTTCAATCTTTGTGCACGAACTTGCAAGTTCAGAGGTAGTGAAAGGATATTTGACCACGAGCTAGTATTTGTTGCCCATCGGGGACAGGATAGGAGTTGTATTCCGATGGAGGTTCCAATGACGATTCCAACTATCAACAGCGCAACTCGAAGCAATGATCTTGAGGACATGTCCTCGGGTGAGCTGGATGTTTTAATCATCGGTGGGGGCGTAACCGGCGCGGGTATTGCGCTCGATGCTGCTAGCCGCGGATTGACCACCGGCATTGTCGAAGCCCAGGACTGGGCCTCCGGCACATCGTCTCGGTCGTCGAAGCTCGTGCACGGCGGTCTGCGCTATCTTTATCAGCTTGACTTCGCCCTCGTTGCCGAGGCGCTGCGCGAGCGCGGCCTCCTCCTGGAGCGCACCGCCCCGCATCTCGTCAAGGCCCAGCCGTTCCTGTGGCCGCTGAAGACCCCGGTGATCGAGCGGGCCTACTCCGCCGTTGGCGTGGGCATGTACGATGCGCTGGCACAGGTGGCCCACAGGGGTTCGGTGCCGATTCAAAAGCACTACTCGAAGAAGGGCGCCCTCGACCTCTTCCCCGACATCAAGGAAGATGCGCTGTGCGGCGCCATTCGCTTCTACGACGCTCGGGTGGATGATGCTCGTCTAGTCGTCACCCTCGTGCGCACCGCCGTCGAGTACGGCGCGAAGGCCGTTTCCCGCACCCAAGTTGTCGAGCTGCTCCACGAGGGCAAGCGCGTCGTTGGCGCCGTTCTCGAGGATCTGCACACCGGCAAGAAGTACGAGGTCCGAGCCAAGCACGTCATCAATGCCACCGGTGTGTGGACCGAGAAGACACAGTCCCTGTCCGGGGATTCCGGCGGCCTCAAGGTCCTCGCCTCCAAGGGCATCCACATCGTCGTGCCCAAGGAGAAGATCAACGGCGAAACCGGCCTGTTCCTGCGCACCGAGAAGTCCGTCCTGTTCATCATCCCGTGGGATCGCTACTGGGTCATCGGCACCACCGACACGAAGTACGTCGAAGATCTGCGCCACCCGGTGGCCGATGCTGAGGACATCGACTACATTCTCGATCACGCCAATGACGTGCTCGCCAACCCGCTCACCCGCGATGACATCGTCGGCGTCTACGCGGGCCTGCGCCCCCTCCTCCAGCCGAAGGTCAAGGAGGGTGAGTCCGCCAAGTCCACCCAGGTCTCCCGCGAGCACACGGTGGCCGAGATCGTTCCCGGCTTCACCGCGATTGCCGGTGGCAAGCTCACCACCTACCGGGTCATGGCGGAGGATGCCGTGGACTTCGCGCTTGGCAAGGAGCGCGCCAAGGAGCTGCCCTCGGTGACGACCACGACCCCGCTCGCCGGCGCCGCCGGCTACCAAGCCATGTGGAACAACCGCACGCACCTGGCTAAGCAGATGGGAATCGACCTCGAGACGGTTGAGCACCTACTCAACCGCTACGGCTCGGAGATCACCGTCCTCGCCGACCTCATCGAGGAGGACGAGTCGCTGCGCAACCAGATCGCCGGCGCCGAACCCTACATCCGCGCCGAGATCGTCTTCGCCGCCCGCTACGAGGGCGTCCTCCACCTCGACGATGTCATGATGCACCGCACCCGCCTCAACTATGAGGTCAAGGACCGGGGCGTCAAGGCCTCCGAGGAGATCGCCGGCATTCTCGCCGCCGAGCTCGACTGGGACGAGGAACGCAAGAACAAGGAGATGGACCTCTACCGCCAGCGCTGCGAGGCGCAGGATGCGGCGGAGGAGATCTCCTCCGAGGCCAAGGCCGTCGCCCGCCGCCTCGAGGCGCCTGAGGTGACCCCGATGCACGACATCGAGGCCTGATAGCTTCACGCGAGGGGGTGACGGCATCGAGCCGTCACCCCCTTTTGCTGCCTCAAACCTCGTAGCTACCGCTGTCAAGAGCGTCCAAGTCCAGCCAGTCCCTCAGAGCGGAGGACACCGGTTCTCGGAAATGAGGCAAATGCGAGCGAAACTTACGCCATGTGAGATCCTTGCGAATGTCATCGTTAGAGAAGGCCCACGGGTAAGCAGAATTCTGAGGTTTGGCATGCCGGGGTGACTCCCCCTTATTCGAGACGTATCTTGTGTTCAGCTCGCACCAATTCAGATCCTTTGGGCGGAAGAAAAGATATGCCGCACGCAGCTTTTTCCACGCATGTGAATAGGCCCCCCAACAAGGGACAAGCGTTGAGTCGAAGCTTGGCATCTCCACCACTCCGTGGATGATCTTGGTATTCAGGAAATCCATATTTGAGCGTCTCAAGCTCGCATCCCGCTCGCTCAACTTTTGCCCGACCGGGTCTACCGCTGAGAAAAAGGTGGCCAAAGCCTGCTGTACCTTTTTGGAGCTACCACCAATGACCGCAGCAAGATTGACAATCGTTACGCGCCGAACACTCAGAGAGAAGTCTGGTTCTTCCAGCTCCGTCATGATCGCCTCCGTTGTCGGATCACCTCCTTCGCGTCTATCGGCAATCCAGCAAGCCGACGACGGGTTCATGCCAATGAAAATGAGGTGCTCACCTTGATTGTTCGCACTCCACTGCTTCGTCAGCAAAAGCGACCAGCAATGGCTAGGCGGCCAGATCGATCGTCTTGGTTCCTGGCGGCAGCCTCAACAGCCTCTTTCAATCCCGGATAGGCATCTATTGATTCCGGTTGAAAGCTGCAAAGACCGATTCCCTCGCTCCCCGAGGGGGAGTTGGAATTACTCTCACCAGGCCTGCATGTGGCAAAGAGATTGCCTTCCGGCTTAGTTAACAGATCGTTGATGACCTCAGTCAGGGATTGCTGGCCGAGATCTACCGGACTGTATCCCTCGATCGAGATGACGTCCACCAATTGATTGGGTGCCATATCAAGTGCCCCTGTGCCACTTCGATGTCATAACAGCTAGGGTACGCGGGAAACAGTCGACAAAACTGCACTGTTTCGAGGAATAGACCTTACCGATGTCGTACGGACGTCATCTCCACTGTCGTGGCCGCTGCGCCGAGGACAGAACCTCGCCGGATAGACCGTCACTAAACGCCTTAGAAATATGGAAATCTCCAGGACACGATAGACCCCTTTCACTCTCCTTGGCCAGCTTGATATTCCGGGCCAGCAAAGGGTTCTATTCGGCCGGTAATGAGGGTTCAGTACTGCGAGAAATCCCTTCTGCAAAAACCAAATACTGAAGGATGACTTACCCTCATAACTCCACCTAATTCCCTGCTCAGAAGGGGTAAAGCGGACTTAGATCTTCCAGCGCGACTCTCGCCGGTTCGCACTAGTACCGAGTCCCACAAGGAAGTTGGACTATGACTCCCCACGTCTCCAATCTCCCCTTTTCCCGGGGAAGAGGAGCTGACTCGCCGCACCAAGACGGTGTTCCCGTCGGGGTAAAACCCCGCAATTCGCGGACCTGGCAGAAGGCTCTTCTGCGGGAGGTGACCTCCGCACTCAGCCTCCTGCGCTGAAGGATGCTTGCCTTCACGCCCGGCGAGGAGGTCAATATCATCGGTGTGACATCACCGCGATCTGAACCTATCCCATCGGATATCCTTTCTAGGCCCTGCGCATTCAGGAGAAGACCGGTCATGACTAGCCACATCCGCTCCGCAATCGCCAACCGGCTCTCCACCGCACGGAGCCTGTGGCGGGACCTCACCGGCGAATCAGCCGATGACCGTTATCGCAAGCGCCACCTGCGCAAGCATCCCGATCACGCGCCGATGACCGAGCGGGAGTTCTGGCGGGCCCGCGACGAGTTCACCGAGACGAACGTCCAGACCGGCCGGCCGCCGCAGCACACTGTTCGCCGCTGCCCCGTTCTACTCGGGGAGGTCCTCGGGATATTCCTCCTCCAGGCTCGCGGTGAGTGCGTCGAGGAAGAGGAAGCGGGCCGCGGGCACCACCTCGATGATGCTGCCATCGGTCGTGAGCAGACCGAGCTCGACGAGCCCAGCGAGCCAGGAGCGCAGGCGAATGAACAGGGATTCAACCTGAAAGTCGATCTTGACCTCGGTGAGCGGATCCTTGCTCTTGAGCATGAGCTCGCGGATCCGGTCCTTCCACTGGGGATCGGGAACGTTGAGCTTCTCAGCAAGGACGAGGCTGCCGATCACATTCCTCGTGACCGTGTCGAGCACCTCGCGGGTGAGCGCATCTTCTTCCGTTTCGGGAACCGAGAGGATGACGCGCGAGGCGAGAATGCCAACGGCGTTAAGGCCCGGGACATAGCGCTCGGCGGCAAGGCTCTTCCACCCCGCCCCTGCAGCCTCGGCCCGCACGTACTCCTGGGCGAGGTCATACAGGCCTTCACGACGAGCCAACGCGGAGCAGGCGGCCCGCCCCCGCTCATCAACAATCGCCCCGGCCTCCAACAGGGTCTGCCAGAGCAGGCCGAGCCAGGGGGCCTGCCGCATGCTGCGAGCACGCCGGGCCCGGTCCGGGTCGCCCAGTCGCACGACGGCCGCCGCGGACGGGATGTCCCAGCCGGACAGGTGCCCGCTCTCATCCACCTGGCGCACACCCGCCTCCACCCACGCGAGAAGACGCAAGAGGGCGGAGATGAGGGGAAGGTCGAGCAGCGCGACGGAGGGGCCAAGGCTCTCGGGCTTTTCCCTCTCCTCGCCGGGTCCGGGAATACCGAGGAGGCTCTCGATCTCCCGCGCCACCTCGCCCACGTTCCACGACACCTTGCGCAACCGGTTGCGGATCGCGGCGGGGCGGGCAGGCTTGTCACGCATGGCTGTCACCCCGGCAGAGGAGGGCGCGTGCCCGTGGGCGAGCGCCACCCAGGTTGCCCGGTCGCGTGCGGAGAATCGGGCCAAGGCGTTGAGCACCGCATCGAGCTCGCGCCAATTCTCCGGGCATTGCTCAGCGCAAAAGATAGCGAATTCGCGCCCGATGAGGGCGAGATGAGGACGGTTTTGCCGGGTGGAGGGCAGAAGGAGCTGCTCGGTGATGATCCGGTAAACGGTTTGCGGGTAGAGGTCCCGCACGGACCTCAAGCGATTGTTGCTCCGGCACGCCGCAAAGAAGGCCGCACAAAATTCCCGGGTGTCAACGACGGTGAACTCCGGTACCGCCGAGGTCAACCAGGATTGGAAACCCTTGCCTAACCCCTCGACTGTCAGGGCGGTGTTAGTCACAATCATTCCTATTCTCTGGGGATTGGCATCGCTCGCCGATTTCATTATGCCCGGCGGTGGGCGCTATGTCAGCCTCGCGGCGCGTGACAATCAGAGTGCACGAATCTACCCCCAGCTAGCTTCGCGACACCCAGCAGCGCGAGATGCTCGGCATCATCAGGCCCTAGAGATGCGGTAGCAAAGCACTCCTTGGCGACAAAGAGCTCCCACAGCTCCGCCCATCTACTCCGCGGCGCACGGGAAGCTCGGCGCGGCACCTCGCGGGCTCACCCGGCCCGACTTAAGCTGGGAGAAACACTAGGCCCCAACGCAGGTGAAGAATGAACATCGACAACACTCCCACTATCAGCCAGTTCCGCCCCTCGGTATTGCGGGTGCTCGCGGATGGGGAGGTGCGCAAGCTCCGCGATATCTACGAGCTTGTCGCCGACGACAAGGGCCTCGACGAGGAAACAAAGGCCGAAGAGGTCTCCTCGGGCCAAAAGCGCTACCACAACCGGATCGGCTGGGCATGCTCGGGGCTCACCCAAGCCGGGCTACTCGAGCGCCCCAGTCGAGGCCATTACCGAATCACCGACGACGGGCTGACCGTCAACGCTCGGGGTCTTGCCGAGTATGAAGAAAAGGACATGCTGGAGTGGCCAACCTGGGTGGCATATCAGAAGGAGATCCAGGAGCGCAATAACGCGGCTGCTTCTTCTACACCGGCCAAGAATGAGCAATCGGAAGAGGTCGATCCCATTGAATCGATGACGACGGCGGAGCGCTCGTTCAATGCGCAGACCGAGACTCGACTGCGCCAGCGCCTGCAGGCCTCCTCGCCGGAGTTCTTCGAAAAGGCGGTTATCGACCTGCTGTGGGCCATGGGCTACGGCGGCACCCACGGCGGCAAGCAGCACATGGGTCAAAGCGGGGACGGCGGAATCGACGGCGTTATCCGCCAGGACGCCCTCGGCCTCACCAATGTCTACGTTCAGGCCAAGCGTTACGCCGATTCCAATAGCGTGGGTAGCCCGGAGATTCGAAACTTCATCGGCGCGCTCGACTCGACCGGCGCGAACCTCGGTGTTTTCATCACCACCTCGTCATTTGCCCCGGCAGCCAAGCGTACCGCCGAGCGGTACCGGCACGGCAAGATTGTCCTCATTGACGGCATCAAGCTCACCTCGCTCATGCTCACCTACAACGTGGCGGTGCACGAGGCCCGTCAGTTCACGCTCTACGAGATCGACGAGGACTTCTTCGACGAGGAGCTGCTCTAAACCCGCCGTGGCGCCCTGCTTCCCGGGACTCCTACCAGCGCTGATGATAGATATCGCCGAGCTTGCGAATATGGAGCTCCTCGATGTCCTCCGCATCTACCCGCGCCACATCGAGCCCGCCGGCGGCTAGGGCCTCGTAGGTGCGAGGGTCGCAGGAGATGAAGACCGAGTAGTCGGCGGGACGCCGGGCAAGAACCCACGA
>JAUNVM010000032.1 GCA_030537635.1 Flaviflexus sp.
GCCAACAGAAAATAGAGAGGGTGAGGACCGGGTTAAAGGTGGGACGAATGGTGGGGCGGATGACACCGGCTGGGTGACCTTAGGCCCGCATGTGACGGAGCGAATAGCCAGACATGCCCGGATCGGGAGGCTTGCGCATCCGGGCCCCCTTGCCCGCCGTCGAAAGTCGACCTATTCCAATCTAGGATGGTGGTGAGAGCCGGGAAACCGGCGAACAATCGACCAAGGAGTTGAGGATTAGTGGAGACCACTGAGGCCCAGAAGAAGGCCTGGGAGGGCTTCGAGCCCGGGTCGTGGACCGAGAGCATTGACGTGCGCGACTTTATCCAGCGCAACTACACCCCGTACGAGGGGGATGCTTCGTTCCTCGAGGGCCCGACCGAGAAGACCCTGCGCCTGTGGGACACCCTCGATAAGAAGTACCTCGCCGTGGAGCGCGAGAAGCGCGTCTACGACGTTGACACCAAAACCCCGGCCGATGTGGACGCATTCGGCCCCGGTTACATCAGCGACGACGACGATGTCATCGTCGGCCTGCAGACCGATGTTCCGCTCAAGCGCGCCATGATGCCGAACGGCGGCTGGCGCATGGTGGAGACCGCGATCAAGGAGGCCGGCAAGGAGCCGGATCCGGAGGTCAAGAAGATCTTCACCGAATACCGCAAGACCCACAATGACGCGGTCTTCGATATTTACACCCCCCGTATTCGCGCCGCGCGTTCCTCCCACATCATCACCGGTCTGCCCGATGCCTACGGCCGCGGCCGCATCATCGGCGACTACCGCCGCGTGGCCCTCTACGGCGTTGATGCCCTCATCGCCGAGAAGATGAAGGACAAGGACCGCGTTGCGGATGAGCCTTTCTCCGAGCATTGGGCCCGCTACCGCGAGGAGCATGCCGAGCAGATCAAGGCCCTGAAGAAGCTGAAGAACATGGCCGCCTCTTACGGCTTTGATATCTCTGGCCCGGCCACCAATGCCAAGGAAGCAGTCCAGTGGACCTACTTCGGCTACCTCGGCTCGGTGAAGTCCCAGGATGGCGCCGCCATGTCCATTGGCCGCCTCTCCGGCTTCTTCGACGCCTACTTCGAGCGCGATTTCGAGCGCGGCGATCTCACCGAGACCGAGGCCCAGGAGATCATCGATGCGCTGGTCATCAAGCTGCGGATCGTGCGCTTCCTGCGCACCATCGCCTACGATGCCATCTTCTCCGGCGACCCCTACTGGGCCACGTGGTCGGATGCTGGCTTTGGCGAGGACGGCCGCACGCTCGTCACCAAGACGTCCTTCCGCCTGCTGCAGACGCTGATGAATCTCGGACCGGCCCCCGAGCCGAACATCACGATCTTCTGGTCGGACAAGCTGCCGAAGGGCTACAAGGAGTTCTGCGCCCGGGTCTCCATTGAGACCTCCTCGGTGCAGTACGAGTCCGATCACCAGATCCGCGAACAGTGGGGCGATGACGCCGCGATTGCCTGCTGCGTCTCCCCCATGCGGGTCGGCAAGCAGATGCAGTTCTTTGGCGCCCGCGTCAATGCCGCGAAGGCTCTTCTCTACGCCATCAACGGTGGCCGCGATGAGGTTTCTGGCAAGCAGGTTGTCGAGGGCTACGAGCCCATCAAGGGCGACGGTCCGCTCGACTTTGATGAGGTGTGGGCCAAGTACGAGGAGATGCTGGACTGGGTGATCGGCACCTACGTCGAGGCCCTCAACATCATCCACTACTGCCACGACCGCTACGCGTATGAGTCGATGGAGATGGCGCTGCACGATTCCGATATCGTGCGGACGATGGGCTGCGGTATTGCCGGCCTGTCGATCGTTGCCGACTCCCTCGCCGCCATCAAGTACGCCACCGTCACCCCGGTGCGCGACGAGACCGGCCTCATCGTCGACTACATCACCGAGGGCGAGTTCCCCGTCTACGGCAATGACGATGATCGCGCCGATGACATTGCGGCCACGATCGTCCACACGATCATGGCGAAGATCAAGGCCATCCCCATGTACCGGGATGCCATTCCGACCCAGTCGGTTCTCACGATCACCTCGAATGTCGTCTACGGCAAGGCCACCGGCTCCTTCCCGTCCGGCCACAAGGCTGGCACCCCGTTCGCGCCCGGCGCGAATCCGGAAAACGGTATGGACACCCACGGCATGCTGGCGTCGATGCTGTCGGTCGGCAAGCTCGATTACAACGATGCTCTCGACGGCATCTCCCTCACCAACACGATCGTTCCCTCGTCCCTGGGCCGCACCCAGGACGAGCAGATCACCAACCTCGTCGGCATCATGGATGCCGGATTCGTCAAGAAGGGCTAAGGCCCTCCACGCCTTCGCCAACCATCCCCACAAAGGAGAAGAAAGACATGGCAACCAAGACTTTCGATGAGCGCCTCGCCTCGATGAAGGAAGCTCGCGACTGCACCGGCGGGGTTCAGGGCCTGTACCACGCCAACATCAACGTGCTGAACCGCGACACCCTCGAGGACGCTATGGAGCACCCCGAGAAGTACCCGCAGCTGACCGTCCGCGTCTCCGGCTACGCCGTCAACTTCGTGCGGCTCACCCGCGAGCAGCAGCTCGACGTCATCTCCCGTACCTTCCACCAGGGCGTGTAAGACAACCAGATGACACAGTGCGAGCATGCCGGAGCGCGCCCCTTGGGCGCCTCCGGCATTCCCGTCCCAGATCCCGAGTCCTCGCTGGGGACCCAGCCCGTGCTCGCCGGAGACGGCACCACGGGTGAATACAAGCCGGAGCCCCTCGAGGACGCCGTTCCTCGCATTCGCGGCACCGGCCTTGCCGGCATCGAGCCCGCCCCGCTCATGTCCCGCCACGAGCATCTCGTGGCCGTGCGCACCGGCCAGATTGCCTCCGTGCACTCCTGGGAACTCGTCACCGCAGTTGACGGCCCCGGCACCCGCATGACCATGTTCCTGGCCGGCTGCCCGCTGCGCTGCCTCTACTGCCACAACCCCGACACGTTGAAGATGAGGGACGGGCACCCGATCATGCTGGCCGACGCGATCGACCAGGTGATGCGCTACGAAACCATCTTCAAGGTGTCCGGCGGTGGCCTCACCATCTCCGGCGGCGAGCCGCTCATGCAGCCGCAGTTCGTGAAGAATATGCTGCGCGAGGTTCATTCCCGCGGCATTCACACCGCGATCGACACCTCCGGCTTCCTTGGCCACGCCCTTGGCGATGAGGACCTGGAGAATCTTGACCTCGTCCTGCTCGACATCAAGTCGGGTGACCCCGGCACCTACGAGAAGGTGACCGGGCGGCAGCTAGAGCCCACCATCGAATTCGGCGACCGCCTCCACAACGCCGGGGTGGAAAAGTGGATCCGCTTCGTTCTTGTCCCCGGCCTCACCGACGATCCGGCCAACATTGACAAGGCCGCAAAGATTGCCGCCCGCTGGAAGGACACCATCGGGCGCGTTGAAGTGCTCCCCTTCCACAAGATGGGAGAGGACAAGTGGGCCGAGCTCAACATGCACTACCAGCTCACCGACACCCCCACCCCCTCGAAGGAAGAGGCGGAGGCCGCCCGGGACATCTTCCGCTCCTACGGCCTCACCGTTTACTGAGCTGGCCGCGAGCATTCTCCCGAGAAGGCAGGTCGAATCTGCCGATTACGCTGGAAAAGCGTCCCCGAGTATCTCTAACCGCGCGCTCGCTCCTCAGCCAGCTTGGCTTCGAGATCGGAAACATGCCTAGTGGAGACTTTCAGGGATTCTTTCGCTCTCCCCAAGTCTTTGGCAAATGGCGGCCTAAACATGATGCCAAGAAAGGCGAAGAAGCTGAGTATGGCGAGGCCCAGGGGGAATGTCGCAGCGTTGTTGTCGCCCTGCACATGCAACTCGTAGGCAGCCTGGTAGAAGTGCACGGCTGGGATAAGAAACAGCATCGCAAAAATTCGCCAGTGCCTACGGGTCCTCTGCAGACTGCGGACCTTCTTAGCATCATTTTCCTTTTGCCTCCGCATTTTAGAAAGCCGGGCTACCAATAGTTCCTCGCCGGGGCTCATCTGGCGAGGCTCCGGCTTTGCTACGAGGTCGGTGCTTGACCTCGATATCTCCTGCGACGTCCGCGGCGGGGCCCGCTGAGGTGCCGGCTCGGGATCCGGCTTGGGCGCCGGAGACTCCGGGGTTGTCACTTCGGCGACGGGCGGGGCAGAGACGGAATCTAGCGCGCGATCGTAGCCGGCCCGGTTTCCTTCGGTAGAGAAGACCTGTTCCGCTTCAAGCAGGCAAATATAGAGCTGGTCACCCACCTCGTCATCGTCATCGCTATCCCAGATGCCACCAAAGGCTTCCTTCCATTTGGCCAAGTTGGCTTGAATTGCGGCAAGATCATCGGATCTCTTGAGCTCGAACAGCTTGTAATAGTTGATGATTTCGGCCGGCATGAGCCCTCCCCTTCATATCTCTATATGTGCAGCTTATGAAGGGAAGGGAGCTAGGGGCACGGGCAACCCTAACTCTAAGGTGGGCTGAAAGTGTCGCTGGCGCTGCCCACGGATATCTAGCCGGGCCTAGACGCGCCGGAGAGGGCGTGGGGCACCGAGCCTCAACTGACTCCCCTGCCTCCGCCGTTCCTCGGCCCTCCGGCGGGCGGGGCCGGGAAGCGGCGACTAGCCGTGGTTGCCGAGGATGCCACTGACCACCGCGGAGCGTTCGGCAAAAGCCTCGTTCATGGCCTTTTCTCTCAGGCGGTTGCCGAATCCCAGGTGATAGGCCCTGGCGTTTGGGCGGGTAATAAAGGCCCCGACGATGAAGAGGATCCAGCCGACCGCGCCGAAGAAACCACTCAGGGGTGGAATGAGAGCCCGCATGAACATCCCGATGAGGTTGAGGAGGACGATGATGAGGAACATCCTGCCCACCCAGCCAAGGAAGGAGTCGGCCGAGAAATCCACCAAGGATCCCTTGGTCTCATACTTGTGCCTGCGATCAACAACGAGGCGATCAACGGCGGCCAGGTGCACAAGGGGATCGCGCACGGTGCTGCGCGTTTGCTGATCGAGATTGTAGTGGTCGATCAACCGCACCGCCGACTCAATCCGCTCGGCTTCAAGGATGAGGTGCTTTTGCAGCGCCTTGGTTCCCGCCGGGCCGTTGGGAAGAATCGCCTTGCGCATGGTGACGCGCAACGTGGCGGCTGTATCAATGGGAACATTCGGCTGGCTGAGCCCGTCGCAGCAATGGTGGAGCGCCGCCTCGTAGTCTTGCCTTCTCACCGCGTTCTGCGCTTCCACCACGCACGTGGTGGCTACCGAGGCGTCAGCATCAGGCTGAGACTGTCGCCCCGGTGAAGTGAAAGACATTCCCGAAAGGTAGTCCATCTCAGGAGGGAACCCCGGCGCGGACCGAGGGGTGGCCTGGGGCTCGGGCTCCGGTTCAGGTTCGGGCTCGGGCTCTGCTGGGCCCACCCACTCCCGGTAGGCCTCCTCGTAGCGGCCGCCGTGGTCGGCGAGCGCTTCGAGCAGTTGCACGCCGTCACCATCACCGGGATCCTCGGCCAGCCGCTCCATAATGATCTGGAAGGCGTCATCGAGGAAGCCGTGATAGTACTTCCGATAAGCCTTATCCATCCGGCCCTCGGGCGTGGAATCGTCGAACAGCTCATCGTCGTAGGCTTCCCGCGCTTCAGCGTTGTCAAAGACTTCTGCAGCCTCGAGGATCTGCGTGTACATCTGCTCAGCGTGCGGGTCATCATCCTCCAGCTCCCACACCGCCTCGCTGTACTGCTTCTTCAGCGCCTCCAGCTGGCCTTGAACCGTGTCAAGATCATCGTATTCATCGATGTTGAACAGCTGGTAGTAGTTGACGAGTTCGTCAGCCATGTGCGCGCCCCTTTACGTACATTTGTGATGGGCAGCTGAGGAGTGTCAAGATGCCCATGGCATGCAGGAATAACCTTAACCACCAGCGTACACAGGTAAACGGTGGTGAGGGCTGGGACTTCTGAAGCGCGGCCAGATCATCTCAAGCTCACCGTTGTCCGCCTCTGATCTTCATCAAGGTGCTCGTTTTACTGCTCGCGTACCAGTGGCGCCTTGACCTAGTCGAAGCAGATTTCCTGCGCTGACCGCGAGCGCTTCACCGCGCGCTGGTGGCGAGAGGTCTGTGCCGGTCAGAACCCGGGGCTAACGAGTATTCTTCAGCTCGGCGAGCTTCTGACGAGATTCCTTGATCCTCTGCTCAAGCTCCTCCACGCTCTTTTTGCGCTTCTTCGCCTCATCACGGAAATCTTTGCCCCAAACAATCGGAGGAATAATAATAAATCCGGCGAAGATCAGGGTCAAAACGATTGCCCCAAAATCGTCGCCCCCTGTCGTGTAGATGTTATAGAACATCACTCCTGACAGGCAGATGGCGATGGGCGCGATGATAAAGGCGAGCAGGTTTCCCAAGGGACCTCTCCAGGCTGCGCCGAACGCCTCCTTAGAGCGCTTCTTGCTCAACTTTTCCAGCCGCCGCGTACGGTCCTCAATCTCTTCTTCCCGGCGCTGTTTGTCCACCGGATCCTCTTCGGGCAACGGATGAGGCGCAGGCGAGTAGCTCATCTCTGCGGGCGGAGCGGGCAGCGCAGGTTCACTCACGTGGTTCTCACTGGTGGAAGGTGTCAGATCCTCGCGATCTGGTTCTCGGTCGATGCCCAGATCAGAATCGTAAGCCTCGCGGGATTCCTCGCTGGCGAAGACTTCTTCTGCCGCGACGAGGAGGAGAAGACGGTCAATGGCCGCTTCGGATTCGGTGTCCTCAACCTGCCGGGACGTGGTCGCCCTATCCCCGGCGAGGATGCGCTGAATCTGGCGCAGCGTCATGGACGGCTCGATGTCGAGGAGCTCGTAGTAGTTGGTTGCCATGAAGGTCCTTTCGCCTCACCGCCATTATCTGGTGACGCTCTGCCACGGGTGCTCTCAGACCCCCGCTCACCCTACTTCCAGGGTATCCCCGCCCGCGCGGTATCGCTCGGGAATCCAGTGATCCATGCAGCGAAGGTCCTCTCGTCACCATCCGCCATCTGCTCGAGATTCTCGCGGAAGAAATCAATTCGCTTGTCCGTTCCCGTCATCTTTGCTTTCTCTGCTTCCGCCCGGTTGAGGAAGACTCCGCGGATTGGCCGGCGTCGATACCACGCTCGGCGTCGTAGACGGCGCGGGATTCCTCGCTGGCAAAGACCTCATCTGCCGCGACGAGGAGCAGGAGGCGGTCGATGGCCTCATCGGATTCGGTGCGATCAACCTCTGCGGAGGTGATGGTCCGCTTGCCGTCCACGATCCGTGGAATCTCAGACGTGGTCATGCTCGGATCGATCTCGAGCAACTCGTAGTAGTTGGTTGCCATGGTCGCCCTTTCCCGCCGCTGAGGGCGGAGAAGCTATCCTTGCGGCCGCTCTGCCTCTCTTCCACCTTCATCCCCGCATGTCAGGGGTGGGCTGGATGGGAAGAGCGGGTAGCTCTCACCACCGCATATCTGCCACCTGGAGACATCATGTGCCACTGTTGGATGCGGAAGGAGGAGCTGTGAAGCAATATCTGGCGGCTGGTCTACTCACGTGCGGTGGCTTGATCTACGCCTCGGCCCTGTGGGAGGCCCTTGCGGGTTATCCCATCAACCCGGCCATATCCTTCCTCTCCGAGCTGGCCGCACGCGATCAGCCAGACGGCTGGATCTTCCGCGTGACCGATGCGGTGAGCGGAACCCTCATCGTCCTTGGCACCCTCCTCCTCATGCTGGGCCGCCCCCGCTGGGGCCGGCTGCGCTGGATCTTGACTTGCGCGCTCACCCTCACCGGGATCGGCACAGTCCTCGATGCTGCCTCTCCCATGGACTGCGCGGAATCGGTTCCCCAATGCCACGAGCGGGTGACGGAAGGCTCGGTCAGCATCTTCCACCACCTGCACATCGCCACGTCGACGGTGGCAGCCACCGGCATCGTCATTGCCGCCCTGTCCTACCTCGCCATCCTCGCCCACCGCCGGGATCTCGTGTCCCGGCTCGAGGCGGCCACTGCGGCCGCCGCCAGCATTCTTCTCCTCAGCCTCAGCGTCCAGGGACTTCTCGGACTCGTGGGTTCCCCGCACGGCTGGGCCCAGCGTCTTCAGGTGCTGGCAACCGCGATGTTCATCATGTCGATCGCGTGGCAGCTGGCCCGCTGGTCGCGGGTAGACTTCCCCCATGACCTCGTCGAATTCCCGCTGGGTGATCCTACCCGGCCTGGCTATACCGCCGCAGGACTTCGCGGCGCTGGCGGCGCCCCTGAGCGCGCAGGTACTCAACTCGTGGGTCCTTCCCGTCACTCGGCCCGCCACTGAGCTTCGGGCGGCCTCCGGAGGCGGACCGGTCCGCCTCATGGGTCATTCCCTCGGCGGGCTCGCGGCGATTGAATGGGCACTGGAGTTCCCGGGCGAGGTGGAGCAGCTGGTGCTGCTCGATCCCACTCCCCCGGCCCACCCTCCCTACTTCAAGCAGCGCCTGTTCGAGGCCGCCCAGGTGGCCACCCGCCCGCTCACCGGGCTCATGTCGCTATCCGCCCCCTTCGGCGTTGCCATGCGGCGCGCGGGCTACCGCTCCACCACCACGCATGAGGACGAGCTGCCACAAGAGCTTGCCGAGCACTACTTCTCCTCCCCGCGCCACATTCAGCTCCTCATCGAGCAGTGGTGGGCCTCTTATCCCCAGCAGCGCCGGGTTGGCGAACTCATCGAGTCCGGCGCCCGCCTCGACCCCAACCTCGACATCCTCCACCTCGTCGGTCTCACCGGGGAGGGCTTCTTCGCTCGCGAGCAGCGACGTTTAAGCGAACGCCTCGGCTCCACCATCGTCGAGCTCGACGGCTACGGCCACCTCTTCCCGCTCAGCCACCCCGAGCTTGTCCTGCAGACCCTCTTAGACCGTTAGTATGCAAAAGCACTTCCAACATGGCACAGATCTGCGGCGAGCTCGCAGGATTTACTCGTATCAGCCCCTTAACAATTAACACCTTCGTTAAGCAATAACTAATTGCGGTAGCACTCGATTTTCCGCCTTAATTACTGCGTTCCCCTCACGACTTTGATCGGTTTAATTATCTGTATCGCGGCTCGACACTTTCAGATATTGCGCCAGCAGATCCAAATGCTGTCCACGCTGTAATTCGCACTCTCTCCTATTATCCATTCTTGTGTCTTGGTGGAACCCTTCCCAGCCACATCAAGCGTTCGAGTCCGAACTAGCCAAAAGGGCAAACCCTATACTCGTCAGCAATACTGACTGGAATACCGGAGGTGATTACCGACGTTGTCCTGCCAGACAGCCTTTGAGCACGGGACCATCATCGTAAAGCCGCAGCTTCAGAACGCGGAATTAACGATCTGCAAAGCCAGGCAAGCGGAATTCGAGGACGCCGAAGCTCCCAAGCCACGCTGCAATTTCATTATCGACCGACCCACTTTTGATATGTTTAATTATTCGGTCCCAAGCTCAACACTTTTCGGCAAGAGGAAGGTGACTAGTAGTGGCCCGCGGCAGACCGTCGAGAGAAACGATATACACACGACTCCAGGAGCATGCGGAGAACATGCAACGCCACTATGGCGGGCTTCCTGACCTCTCCCAAGCAGAGGAAGTGTGGGGCGAAATTTGGCGCCTCGATACACACCATTCCACTGCAATCGAGGGTAATACACTCACCTTGAAGGAGGTGCAGAAGGCCACAGATGAGGGCATTACACCATCTAAACATCTCAAAGAGACTTTAGAAGTTGTCGGGTACGCGAATGCGGCCAGATACGTCCACAGGCAGGCTAATAATCTCGGTAAAGCAGAAAATCGTCCTCTCCTGAACCTGCAGGAGATCAGGACAATCCACAACACCCTCATGTCTCTGGTATGGGATCTATATCCTCATCCAGATGGCACCGACAAGGAGGGGCCGGGCAACTTCCGCCGCCATGAAGTTCATCCGTTCCCAGGCGGGATGCAACCCCCCTCTTGGGTCATCGTAGACATAGAACTCGACGCGTGGCTCAAGCGGCTAAACACGCAGCTAACTGATCTGCAGTTCCGCGACATTCCTGAGGCCCTCGCTAAAATCCACTGCGACTTTGAGCGAATTCACCCCTTTCTTGACGGGAACGGTCGTACTGGACGACTCATTCTTAACCTTCTCTTGCTTCGGCTAGGGCTTCCTCCGACTATTATCGAGAAGTCGAACCGCGAGAAGTATCTCAAAGCCTTGGACGTGGCGGATAAAGGCGATCCAGGACGCCTCGGTGAACTGATCGCCCGAGGCATTATCGGCAACATTGAGCGGTTCGTTCTTCCCGTGCTGGCGGAGAGCGAGACGTTGCTTCCACTCAACTCACTGGCCCATAGGTACGACATCAGCGTGCCTGCACTACGCCAGGCCGCGCTACGCGGCAAGCTCGACGCTCATCGAAGCGGCGGGCGCTGGGTAGCCTCCTCCACAGCTGTCGAGGAGTATCTGAGGAATCGCTACCGCCGCGCCTAGTGGAGTGCGGCTGGGCGGGATTCCTCAGCATGGCCGAAGGGGTGCGAGATTAGGGTCTGGAGACCATGGTTTCCCGCGTTGGCAAGGCGGGGCGCTAGCGTGCCCGCACGAAGGGGAAGGCGAGGGTTTCTCGGATGGAGGCGTCGAGGAGGAACATGACGAGGCGGTCCACCCCGAGGCCAAGTCCCCCGGTGGGCGGCATGCCGAACGCGAGGGCGTCAAGGAAGTCGTGGTCCACCTCCATGGCCTCGGTATCCCCGGCCGCCTGCAGGAGCGACTGGGCGAGGAAGCGCCGCCGCTGGTCCATCGCATCCGTGAGCTCCGAGTAGGCGGTTCCCAGCTCCATGCCTCTGGCCACGAGATCCCAGCGCTCGGCGAGCCGCGGATCGTGTCGATGTGGGCGGGTAAGCGGGGAGGTTTCCACCGGGAAGTCGGTGTAGAAGGTGGGCTCCACGGTGGCCGGCTCGACAAGCTCCTCATACAGTTCGGTAACGAGGGCTCCGGCCGTGGCCGATGACGACACCGAGATATCGTGGGCCCGGCACAGCTGAACCAATTCGGCTGCCGGGGTGTCGGGGGTGACGGTTGCCCCGGTTGCCCGGCTGACGGCCTCGTGGACGGTGACGACGGGCCATTCCCCCGACAGGTCAAGGTCCCCGTGTGGTCCCGGCGCGGTCTCGTCCCCGCGCACGGCGAGGGCGGCCGCCCGGATGAGACGCTGGGTCAGCTTCCTCATCGTCTCGTAGTCGCCGAAGGCCTCGTAGGCCTCAAGCGCGGTGAACTCCGGATTGTGCGTCGCGTCGGCGCCCTCGTTGCGGAAGTTGCGGCCGATCTCGAAGACCCGCTCGATTCCGCCCACCTCGAGGCGCTTGAGGTAGAGCTCGGGGGCAATGCGCAGGGACAGGCCGAGGTCATAGGCGTTGATGTGGGTGGTGAATGGCCGGGCGTTGGCGCCGCCGTGCACGGTTTGCAGGATCGGGGTTTCCACCTCGACGTAGCGTTCTTCCTCGAGCACGTCGCGCAGGGCCTTGACCGCGGCCGAGCGGGCGAGCAGGCGCCGCCGCGCATCCGTGTTGAGCGCGAGGTCGACGTGCCGGCGGCGCACCCGCTCCCCGACGTCGGTGAGCCCGTGATACTTATCCGGCGGTGCGGCCAGGCACTTCCCCGCCATCACCCACTCCCGGGCCTGCAGGCTCATCTCGCCGCTCCGGCTTCTCGTCATGGTGCCGGTCACCGAGATGAGGTCACCGCGATCCACATAGCGGCGTAGCCCGGCAAGCCCCCGCTCACCCTCGGCGCTCTTGTCTCGCTCCATGAGTACCTGCACCTCACGTTCGCCCTCGCGCAAGTCGGCGAAGAGCACCCCGCCGTGATCGCGGATTCGTAGCAGCCGGCCCACCACCGAGACCTGCTCGGGGTCACCGGGCTCGGGCAGGACGGCCAGGCTGTGGGTGCGCGGCACGCTCACCGGATAAGGCTCAAGACCCGCCTCGGTCATGGCTCCCGCCTTGGCCCTGCGCACCCGCTCTTGCTCGGAGAGCTTTTCCTTCGGCAGGGGTGGGATGAGGAGCTGCGCCTCGAGGGCGGCCACCTCTTCGGCGGCCACGGACGGCATGGTGGAGACGGAGCGGAAGCCCGGATCGGGTAGGAAGCCCTCGGCCTTGCCCGCGGCGATGAGAATGGCGGTGAGCTGGGCGGCATGCTCGTAGCAGAGCACCCGCGGATACCACTGGGGAAGATACTTCTCGTTCGAGCGGTACAGGGACTGCAGCTGCCACCAGCGTGAGGCAAGGACGAGGACGGAGCGCACGAGCCGCTGGACCGGAGTCGCGCCGATTCGCTCGCCGAGCACGAAGCTCGTGCGGAACATGGCGAAGTTCATGGACACCCGGGCAATGCCAAGATCCCGGCAGGCCTCAACGAGGGAGGAGACCATGTATTCGGTGACGCCGCCCACCGCATCCGGACTGCGCCGCATGACGTCGAGGGAGAGCCCGCGCCGACCCCAGGGCACGAAGGACAGCAGGCCCCGGCACGCCCCACTAGCATCGTGGGCAGTGACAATGACAGTGCGCTGATCTCGCGGATCCCCGAGCCGGCCCGAGGCCATGGAAAACCCTCGCTCATCCCCGCCCTGACGCCACCTATCGGCAAGGATCGTGAGCTCGGTGAGCTCGCCTGCCTCAATCTCTGCCTGGCGGCGCACCCGCACCGAATATCCGGCGTTCTTCGGCCCGGCAATCGCCTTGCGCACGGGCTTCATGCCCGGGCCGCGCAGGCGGAAGTCCTCGGTGTGAATGACCGCCTCGTCTCCCATGGCGCGGCAGTGTAGGCCGGCGGCCGCATAGGCCTTGGCCCCGGCCTCCGAGGCGGACAGAACGGCCGGCCATCTGCCAAACCGGTGGGCGTGATCGAGCCAGGCGCAGATCGCGGCGGGCCACTCCTCCCTGTCCCCCAGCGGATCCCCGGCGGCGAGTGCCACCCCGGAGACGACCCGGTAGGACACGGCAGCTTTACCCGAGGGGGAGAAGATCACCGAGCGATCATCCCGGGTGGCGAAGTAGCCGAGCGAATCCTCGGTGTTCGAGGTGAGCAGCAGCCTGCGGATCTGCAGTTCATCGCGCAGATCCGCCTCCGGGCTGTGCTTACGTCCGGCAAAGAAGATGGCGACGGCGCCGAGCAGGAAGACGGCGGAGATCACGGAGCAGAGGCTGTGCAGCCAGTCGTGCCCCTCGAGCGGCTGACCAAATGGCATGGTATCCGGCGGCAGGCCAAGCGCAGCATCCAGGCTCCAGCCCAGCAGATCCAGCTGATTCACCCGTCCCATCCGCAGCGCCTCAACTCCGAAGAAGGCAATAAGGAAGGACAGGGCGAGACCGCCGGCAAAGAAGGCGCCAGCCCGATACCAGGCTCCCGGGGCCAGGCGGGCGGTGAAGGCGCGCCGGGCCCACAGCACGACAAGGATGATGAGGATGGCGCAGAGGAAGGAGAGGAGAACGAGGGGTTCATCCCGGCAGATATCGGCCGCCGAGAGCGTTGGGTCGGCAACGGCGATGAGGAAGTAGACGATGACCGGAAGCTGGAAGGCCGCGAGAAACACCCACATGGCGGCGCGCTGCCTGCGCATAAGCCCCATCGACAAGATGATGAGGAGAACGGCCGACAGCATGCTCGGATACGAGGGAATGTTCGTCACCGACAGGGCGCTTGCGACCCGAAGGGTGAGATCGGGGAAGGCAAACTGACCGACAAGGGCCAGCGCCTGCCACACGGCATAAGCCTGAAGAAGGCGGGTGAGGCCCTGAGCCACCGCCTCTTGGCTTCGGCTTGGGCGCAGGTCAGGAGTATCCGTACATGTCGTCAGCACCCGCTTATGCTACGGCCACCCCACGCGTTCCCGCGTCATCTCCCCTCCCCCGGGCATGGGAAGGTGTCCCCATACCCACGGCCTGGGATGATGCTGGGCGCCAACACGCGGAGCAAATCCGGCCGGGCAGAGAAAGAAGCGGGGCGGGTATGACCCGCCCCGCATATCACCGACGTGATTACTTCTCGGTGGGTAGTTCCTCGGGAGCGGTTCCCTCGAGGGCGGAATCATCGAGCGCGTCAACCGCGGCATCGATCTTCGCCTCGTCCTCGCCCGTGGGGTCTTCCCCGTGGAAGGTGAAGGACATAGGAATATTGTCCTCATCAACGTCCACGTAGATCCGCTGACCGGCCTTGAGGTCACCGAAGAGGATCTTCTCCGACAGGGCGTCCTCGATGTCGCGCTGGATGGCGCGACGCAGCGGGCGGGCACCCAGCACGGGATCGTATCCGCGCTCGGAGAGCAGCTCCTTGGCCTTGTCGGTCAGTTCGATCGACATATCCTGCTCGCGCAGGCGCTCATCCAGGCGGGCGATCATGAGATCGACGATCTGAAGCACCTCGGCGCGGGAGAGCTGCGGGAAGACGATGATGTCGTCGACGCGGTTGAGGAACTCGGGCCGGAAGTGCTGCTTGAGCTCCTCATTGACCTTCGACTTCATCCGCTCGTAACTCGTCGTCGTGTCACCCTCGGACTGGAAGCCCGTGGTGACAGCCCGGGCAATGTCCTTGGTGCCAAGGTTTGTCGTCATGATGATGATCGTGTTCTTGAAGTCCACGACCCGGCCCTGCGCGTCGGTGAGGCGGCCTTCTTCGAGGATCTGCAACAGCGAGTTGAACAGATCCTGGTGAGCCTTTTCCACCTCATCGAAGAGCACGACGGAGAAAGGCTTGCGGCGCACCTTCTCGGTGAGCTGGCCGCCCTCCTCGTAGCCGACATAACCCGGAGGGGCACCGAACAGGCGGGAGACCGTATGCTTCTCGGAGAACTCCGACATGTCGAGGGTGATGAGAGCATCCTCGTCACCGAAGAGGAATTCAGCGAGGGTCTTCGCAAGCTCGGTCTTACCGACACCGGTGGGGCCGGCAAAGATGAATGAGCCACCGGGGCGCTTCGGATCCTTGAGGCCCGCACGGGTACGGCGAATCGCCTGGGACAGCGACTTGATGGCCTCGTCCTGACCGATGACGCGCTTGTGCAGCTCGTCTTCCATCCGCAGCAGCTTCGAGGACTCGGCCTCGGTGAGCTTGAAGACGGGAATGCCGGTGGACATGGCGAGCACCTCGGTGAGCAGGTCCTCGTCAACGACGGACACCTGATCCATGTCGCCGGCCTTCCAGGCCTGCTCCTTCTCGGCGCGCTCGGCAGCAAGGTTCTGCTCGGTGTCGCGCAGCGCAGCCGCCTTCTCGAAGTCCTGGCCGTCGATGGCGGCTTCCTTCTGGCGACGCACCTCGAGGATCTTCTCGTCGAGATCGCGCAGCTCCGGCGGCGCCGTCATCTTCCGAATCGCGAGGCGGGCTCCCGCCTCGTCGATGAGGTCGATCGCCTTATCCGGCAGGAAGCGGTCGTTGATGTAACGGTCCGACAGGGAGGCTGCGGCAGAGATCGCCTCGTCGGTGATCGTCACCCGGTGGAAGGCCTCGTAGCGGTCGCGCAGGCCGCGCAGAATCTCAATCGTCTGCTCAACCGTCGGCTGCTCCACCTGGATCGGCTGGAAGCGACGCTCGAGGGCCGCATCCTTCTCAATGTGCTTGCGGTACTCATCGAGCGTGGTGGCGCCGATGACCTGAAGCTCGCCGCGCGCCATCATCGGCTTGAGCAGGGAGGCGGCATCGAGTGCGCCCTCGGCGGCACCCGCGCCCACAAGCGTGTGGACCTCATCGATGAAGAGAATGATGTCGCCTCGAGTATTGATCTCCTTGAGGATCTTCTTCAGGCGCTCCTCGAAATCACCGCGGTAGCGCGAGCCGGCCACGAGCGAGCCCATATCAAGCGCGTACAGCTGCTTGTCCTTGAGCGTCTCGGGAACGTCACCGGCGGCAATCGACTGGGCGAGACCCTCGACGACGGCGGTCTTGCCGACGCCGGGCTCACCGATAAGAACGGGATTGTTCTTGGTGCGCCGGGACAGGACCTGCATGACCCGCTCGGTTTCGGTGTGCCGACCAATGACGGGATCGAGCTTGCGCTCCCGGGCGGCCTGGGTGAGGTTACGGCCGAACTGGTCAAGAATCGTCGATCCGGCCTTCGTGCCCTCGCGCGGGCCACCGCCAACGCCGACCGATTCCTTGCCCTGGTATCCGCTCATAAGCTGGTTGACCTGCTGGCGCACGCGCGGCAGATCCGCACCCAGCTTGATGAGGACCTTGGCGGCTACCCCGTCCTGCTCCCGCAGCAGCCCGAGGAGGAGGTGCTCGGTGCCGATGTAGGAGTGACCGAGCTGCAGCCCCTCACGCAGGGCGTACTCGAGAACCTTCTTCGCCCGGGGCGTGAAGGGGATATGGCCGGAGGGGGTCTCATTGCCCTCTCCAATAATGTCAATGACCTGGACTCGCACGTCATCCAGCGAAATCTCCATGGCCTCCAGAGCCTTCGCGGCCACGCCCTCACCCTCGCGGATAAGGCCGAGCAGAATGTGCTCGGTGCCCAGGTAATTGTGCTTGAGGTTTCGAGCCTCATCCTGGGCGAGCACGATCACGCGTCGAGCACGGTCAGTGAACCGTTCGAACATTGCGCCTCCTCATATTGCAACTGCTTCAACTCTAACGAAGTTGGTATCGCCGCTTATCCCGTGTTCGCCGCTGGCGTTAGTTTTCCGCCAGTTTCCGGGACTTAAGCCGGACCAGAATTTTCGCAACAGGCCTCTCACCAGGAACAACGCGATATCTTCGGCTATTAATAGCGATGGCGACAAGCGGGGCGGATGGCGCGCTGAACGTGCTGCCGTGCCCAGCGCGAGATTGCGCTGGAAACTGCCGCCTCAGTCCAGATCGGTCCAGCTCATACCACCCTCACAGGCCTCTTCGGGGCAGCCATTCCACGTCTTGGTGAAGTAGCCGGCGATGTCGACGGCGGTGAGGAACTCATATTTCGGCTTGACACCGCCGCACACGGCGGTCGCCGAACGCTCGACGTGGTCGAAGAAGAACTGGCAGACGCTGATGTAGCGCCACATATGCTGGATGACCCGGCACAGCTGGCGGTGAGTGACCCAGTCCGGGCAGTCGTCGAGCACGTCGAAGAACTCCTCCTCCACGCGGTCGATCGTCACCTCGCAGTGGCCGCCGCAATCACACCACTCCATGCCCTTGGTCGGCATATCCCAGACCCTAGGGGTCTCCGGTACCTCCGCCGGAGGGGCCTCAGCCGGGGGTGCCTCCGGGGCGCCCGGCTTCACCTGTCCGGTGACCGGGTCGTACACGGACATGCCGCCGATGGCAACGATGGGGTCTTTCTCATGGTGAAACATGGTGTCCTTCCTTGCCCCGCAGACTACGGTTCGTGAGCCGACGGCGACCGGTTGCCGCATTCGGCTCGTCCTTCCGGGTGGTCATTCACTCGGTTGCTGTGAAGCAGCTGTTGTTCTCAGGATATGAAGGACCATGGACAAAAATGTGAACGCCGACTCGGCGATCGGCGTCTTGACGCGCTCGCCGCCGACCCACCGCGGCCTCTCCGGCTCTGCTCATTTCCGCGCCCTCGTCAGCTGCGGATGGGAGTGGGGGCTGTTAGCACTCGTACCAGAGAGTGAAGGGGCCGTCGTTGACGGACTCCACCTGCATCATCGCCCCGAAGGAGCCGGTGGCCACCTCAACCCCGTACTTTTCGATCTCTTCCTTGACCTTGAGGTAGATCGGCTCGGCCACCTCGCCGGGAGCAGCCTTTGACCATGAGGGACGCCGGCCCTTGCGAATGTCTCCGTAGAGGGTGAACTGGGAGACGAGAAGGACGGGCAGGCCGGCCTCCTCGAGGCTCTCCTCATCGAAAATCCGCTGCGAGACGATCTTCCGGGCGGTGAGCTCGATTTCCCGCTGCCCATCTTCTGGAGAGACGCCGAGGAGAACGAGCATGCCCCGCCCGATCTCGCCGGTCACCGTTCCATCATCTAGCGTCACCTTCGCCCGGCTCACCCGGGACATCACCGCTCGCATCTATTCCCTTTCCGTATTCCGCTGTCTGAGCTTCGTTGTCCGCATCGTCCTCAGCCGGGCTCAGCCCCAGGAGCCCCGGCTCGGCCGCTCCGGCCCGCCGAAGGTCTCACCCATGCGCTGACGGATAGGGCCGAGGTAGTAGACGAGGACGATGAGGAAGACGATGAAGAGAAGCCCTCGGCGGAAGAAGTCGAGGAAGGGCAGATAGATGCCAAGACGGTGGAGCAGGGGTCCCGCTGAGGAGACGGTGCCAATCCCGAGCACGAGCAGCCACAGCGGCTTTTTCATGGTGCCGATCTGTTCAAAGGCTCGAGCGGGGCGTCGCGCCGCGTCAAGGAACGCGAAGGCGAAGCCCAGGAGGATGGCGAGGGAGAGCAGATCGTAAAACCAGAGCATGACTACCTCAGTTTGGGACGCTCATAGGAGCGTTCGGTCTTGCCGTCGGGGGTGACAATGGTGTGTAGGCGGGCGGCCACCGAGCCGATAAGAGCCTCGGCATCCACCGGGGCATTGCGCTTGACGAGGCCGAGACCAACCGGCCCCTCATCCATATCCCGGCCCACGGAGGTCAGGGTTCCCACCTGCTTCTCCCCCACCTGGATCGGGGTTCCGGGCGCGGGCAGCTCATCGACCGAACCGTCGAGGTCGATGAAGACGGCTCGCCTCGGCGGACGGCCGAGGTTGACAATCCGAGCCACGGCCTCCTGCCCGCGATAGCAGCCCTTGTCGAGGTGGACGCTCGTGCGCAGCCAGTCCCACTCATGGGGCAGTGAGCGCTCATCCACATCCACACCGAGGCGGGGGCGAAGATCGACGATCCGCTGGGCCTCCCAGGCCAGCATGCCGGCGAGGCGCTCAGCGGCCTCAAGGATCTTCGGGGCCCGGTCGGCCTCGACGACGGCGAGGAAGCGGTGATGTCCCTCGCCCGGATGATTCTCCTTCGGCCCATACGCCACGGATTCGGGGCCAATCTCCGGCCACGGATCGCGCCATACGGCGAGGCTGTCAAAGCTCGGTGCGTTCATCGAGCCAATGACGGCGAGATCGGTGAGCTCGACGTCGACCCGGAGCATGAACTTCATTGACTGGAGGAAGGTGACGAGCTTGTCCCCGTAGCCGGAATCGACAATGAGGAAGAGTCGGTCCCCGTCATCCACCACGGCGGCCGCATTGTCGATCCGGCCGTTGACGTCGAGGATGAGAAGCTCGGTGGACTCCCCCGCCGTGAGGCCGGTGAGGTGCTGAGAGGTGAGATTGTGCAGCCAGCTCAGCCGGTCCGGGCCCGCCACGGTGACGACCTCAAACTGCGAGAGATCAACGAGTGCCCCCTTCTCCATCAGAGCCCGCTGTTCGCGGTGTGGAGAGCCGTAGTGCGCGGGAACCTTCGCGTCAATCCCTTCACCCATCACCGCCATGACTAGTCCTCGTCCTTCGCTTGGGCTTCGCCGGCCTTCTCCCGCGCATCAGCATCGGCCACGTCCTCAGCCTCCGGTGCAGCCTGCGAGGCAGACTCCGAGGCCTCATCCTGGACGCGGCTCAGCCGGCCGGCGCAGTACGACCGCATGGACTCGCCAAAGGCGGCCATGTCATAGGCGAACAGCATGTCGGATTCGACGAGGCCAACCTGGATCGCAGCGGCCGATACTTCGGCACCGGTGGCGCAGCGAATCATCGCATCGGATACCAGCTGCATACGAGGTCCATTGATCTGGCCAATGTAGAGACTCACCCGACCATCCGGGGTGGCCATCATTGCCTCCAGATCACCCTCCTTTTCCGAGGACTGGCGCAGGTAACCGGTGGCCTCCGCCCACACCCGGTCCGGGCTCAGTTGGGCCACACCGGGAGCACCCGGAAGCTCCTTATCGATCTCGTCCGGATGCTCGTTGGCGATCGTCCATCGCGAGCGCACGGTGAGATAGGGCAGCTGCTCATCGGAGGAGATCTCCAGATCGCAGATCACCGCGGCATCGTCAATGCCGGGGTAGCCAAGCACGCCGTAGCCGCGCCAGGTGCCGACCAGCCACGCCATCGGATACGTCTCAGGGGCCAGGTTCTCAGGGATTACGAACATGGCATCATCCTATCCATCTCCTCCCCCGCCCCGCCTAGCCCAGGGGTGACTTTTCCGCGCAGGGAGAAGCGAAAGAGGCTCTGGGAAACCCGAGCAACTTGGACGAGTTTTGCGGAGAATCTAGACGTGTCACGGAAAAGGCTTGCGGGCAGAAAAAACTGGGATCTATGATGAGGCCATCAAATGTAAAGGTTTACATCACAATGGAGTGGACATGTCGAAGGTGACGGTACGACAGGTGGCCGAGGAGGCCAATGTCTCCATCGCCACCGTCTCGCGCGTGCTGGCCGGCATGGATAACGTCCGCCCCGCCACCACCGAACGCGTGCGTGCCGCAATGACCGCCTTAGGTTATTCCCCCAACCGCATGGCGCAGTCGCTGCGCTCCCAGCGCACCATGAATCTTGGCATCGTCCTGCCCGGCTTCGATAATCCATTCTTCTTCGAGCTCATCAAGCAGGCCGTGGATGTGGCCGGGGATTCCGGCTACTCCGTGGTTATCGCCGGCGGCGAGGATCCGTTCACCGAGGCCCGGCGGCTGGTCGACGGCAAACTCGTTGATGGGCTCGTCTTCGTTGCCCCCAGCCACGCACTTGACGTGCCGGCCGAGGCCCTTGAGCTCGGACTCCCCCTCGTTGCCTTTGACCGGGCACCCGCCGACCTGGACTGCCCACTGATCCAAGTTGATAACGTCCGGGGCGCGCGCGAGGTTACCGAGCATCTCATCGCCACCGGCGCTCGGTCGATCGCCCACATTACCGGCCCGGCCCATCTCGAGGTATCTCAGCAGCGCCGGGCCGGCTACGAGCAGGCACTTACGGACGCCGGCATGAAGCTCGACCCCTCCCTCGTTCTTGAGGGTGACTTCACCGAGCGGCGGGGCGCCCAGGCCATGATTGACCTTCTCAATCGCGCCGACCGCCCGGACGCCGTGTTTGCGGCCAACGATCTCTCCGCCATCGGCGCCCTGTCGGCCGCTACCCACCTCTCCCAGGTCCCACACACCATCCAGGTCGCCGGTTTCGACGGCCTCACCGTTTCCAAGTACACCTCGCCAGCACTGACCACCTACACCCAGCCCATTCACACCATTGCGCGCCTGTCTGTGGAGCGCCTCATCGAACTCATTAGGGATCCCGAGTCCACCTCAGCCGAGAGCATCCTCGTTCCCGGCACGCTTGTTGTCCGCCAGTCCACTCACCAGGAGTAACCGTGAAAAGAGTCTTCGTCCTCGGCAGCATGAACATGGATACCGTGCTGCATGTCAACCACTTTGTCCGCCCCGGCGAGACCATCAATGCCGAGCGCGTTTCCCACTCGCTGGGCGGCAAGGGCCTCAACCAGGCCGTCGCCGCCGCCCGAATGGGCGCACCGGTCACCATGCTCGGCTGCCTCGGCACCGATAGCGCCAGCGATTTCATTCGCCAGGAGCTGTCCCACGAGGCTCACCTCGATCTTTCTCATGTGCAGAATGTAAACGGTTACAACACTTCGGTGGCGATTATCCAGATCGCCGCTAATTCCGATAACGCCATCGTGGTCTCCCCCGGAGCCAACCGTGCCGTGACACCACTGCGGGCCGAGGAATGGCTGGCCGATCTCACGGCCGACGATATTCTCGTCGCGCAGCTGGAGATCCCCTATGACACCGTGGCCACCGCGCTGCGCCTCGCTCACGAGCGCGGCGCCACCACCATCTTCAACCCGGCCCCGGCTGCCCCGTGTGCGGAACTGCTCTCTCACGTCGACATCCTCGTGCTCAACGAAATTGAGGCCTCCGAGATTCTTGGGGGCGGCCAGGCGGATGCTGCGCGGATGCTGCACGAAAAGCACGACCTCGCGGTCGTGGTCACCCTCGGCGCCGCCGGCGCCCGGGTCTACAGCCAGGGGGAAACTCACGAGCTTCCCGCCATGGCCGTCGAGGCCCTGGACACCACCGGTGCCGGGGACGCCTTTGTGGGGGCACTTGCGGCCTCCCTCTCTGCCAATCACTGCCTCGCCGAGGCCACTCGGCGCGGTATCACCTTGGGCGGCTTTGCCTGCACGCAGGTGGGCGCCCAGTCCTACACCCAACGACGCGACGACGTCGAGCGCGTGCTCGCCTCTCGCACTCATCACTGACCCTCCAGCATTGTCGCCAGCTCGGCGGCTTCCATCACCAGAAAGGACGAACTCATGATTCTCGAGTTCTTGCTTGCGATCGTCGGTATCGGCGTGGTCGCATTCCTCATCGGGAAGAAGGTCAACGCTACCGTTGCCCTCTTCACCGGCGGCCTGCTCATCATGCTCGTCGCTCCGCTGCTTGGCCACACCGCCACGGGATCCTACGAAATCGATCCCTCGGGCAACATGTGGCTCGATCAGTTCGGCTATATTGCCGGCATCCTGTCGAAGACCACCGCCGGCGTCGGCATGATCATCATGGTGCTCTTCGGCTTCTCCGCCTACATGAGCCACATCGGCGCCAACCAGGCGGTCGTCACGGTGCTTACCCGCCCGCTGCTCAAGCTCAAGGCCAAGTACCTGCTCGTTCCGCTCACCTTCTGGATCGGCAACCTCATGTCCCTGGCCGTTCCCTCGGCCTCCTCACTCGCCGTCATCCTCATGGCAACCCTGTTCCCGGCCCTCATCGGCGCCGGCCTCACCCCGCTGACCGCCGGCGCGGTTATCGCCACGACGGCCACGATCATGCCGACCCCGCTGGGCGCCGATAACGTGATCGCCGCCGAGCGCCTGGGACTGGACCTCGACCACTACGTGTTCGGCCTGCACGCCATGATTTCCATCCCGACCCTCATCGGCATCGGCATTGTTCACTACTTCTGGCAGAAGTACATGGATAAGCGGGCGATCGCCAAGGGTCACGATCTCGGCTCCTCCATTCTCGATGTTGAGGCCGAGGAAGCCCCGGATGCTCCGCTGTGGTACGCCATCTTCCCGATCCTGCCCCTCCTCCTCATCTTCATCCCGTTCATCCTCGAGCAGTTCACCAGCTTCGAGCTCAATGCGGGCCTCATCCCCGTCACCTTGCTCTCCGTCGTCGTCGCCATCATCACCGAGATGATCCGCAAGGGTAAGGCCGTTGACTGCCTCAACGACCTCATGATCTTCTTCCGCGGTATGGGCACCGGCTTCGGCGCAGTGGTTGCCCTCGTCGTGGCAGCCAATGTCCTCGTCGAGGCCATCATCCAGATCGGCATTATCGATTCGCTCACCGATGCCGTGTCCGGCATCGACGGTGCGGCCCTGCTGCTCTTCCTCGCCTTCGCCGGCGTCATGCTGCTGCTGGCTCTGCTCACCGGTGGCGTGGCTCCGTTCTACTCGCTCGTCGAGATCGCCCCGCCGGTCGCCGCCGCCTCCGGGTTCAACGGCGCCCTGCTCACCCTGCCCCTGCAGTTCATCGGCAACCTCGCCCGCGCCATGTCCCCGGTTGCGGCCGTCGTGCTCATCGTCTGCTCGGCCATCAAGACCAACCCCATCCAGCTCATTGCCCGCACCGCCGTTCCCATGGCCTTCGGCATCGTCATGTCGATGATCATGACCTGGTTCGTCGTGGGCGTCTAAGGAGAGAGAACACATGTCCCGCTTGTGGATTGACTGCGACACCGGATTCGATGACCTCGTTGCCATCGGCCTGGCCTGCCGCTCGGACTACACCCTCGTCGGTATCTCCACCGTCGTCGGTAACACCACGCTCGATAACACGACGCGCAACACTCTGGCCGCCTGCGAGCTCTTTGGACTCGACGTCCCCGTCTACCGGGGTGCGGCCCGCCCGCTGGCCCAGGAGCCCCAGACCATTGAGGGTCTCCTCGGTGAGGGCGGCATGGGCACCCGGGGCAAGAAGCTGCCTGCCCCGAAGTGGCAGGCAGAGAAGAAGAACGCTATTTGCGCTCTCATCAACGCCCTTGAGGAAGGCCCCCTCACCATCCTCGCCACCGGGCCGCTCACCAACCTCGCCATGGTGGTGAACCTGCGTCCGGACCTCCTCGACAACATCGAGTCCATCGTGTTCATGGGAGGCTCGGCCACCACCGGCAACCACACCGCCGCAGCGGAGTTCAACACCTTTGCCGACCCGGAATCCCTCAGTGTGCTCCTGTCGGCTGGCGCACCCCTCACGATGTTCGGCCTCAATCTCACCCGCCAGGTGATGATTCAGCTGCACCACGAGGACGACATGCGGAAGGTGGGCACCGAGATGGCCGAGATCCTCGCCGACCACATCGGCTTCTACCTCCGCCTCGTGGAGAAGGAGAACGGCAAGCCGATGGCGCTGCACGACCCCTCGGCCGCCGCCTACCTGCTGTGGCCGGAGCTCTTCGAGATTGCCGATACTCACATGGAGGTGGAGCTTGCGGGCACGCACACCCGCGGCGAGACCGTGTGTGAGATGAGGGTGCCTCGCAAGGGCGAGCCCAATGCCAAGCTCGCTGTCACCGCCCAGGGCGAGAAGATCATGGAGAAGGTCATGGAGATCCTCACGGAAACCGCCGCCAAGTAGGCTCCACACGCGTGAACTTTTCCAGCAACTAACGCGGAAGGGGCGTCGACCATACGGTCGGCGCCCCTTCCCCCTCCCCACCGAAAACCGTCCGCCGGCCACGACGGCCACTTCTCACCCGACAGCCGTCATCCTCCCGGCTCCGGAAGCCCGAAGCTTCCAACCCCGGTTGGCTGGCGCAACCGCATCCTCGCAGTCTTGACATTCAACAATGAGCATGGAACGGCAATGTCGGTCACATTATTGGCGAGTTTCACACCTCTGGCCTGCACGGACACCATATGTTGCGGTTAATCTTGAGCTTTGCTCTTCATTTCCGCGCAGTGATGCGCGAGCCCGGAAAGGACCACCATGGACGCCAGGACAGTGCTCGAGATCTTCGGGTGGGTGGGATCAATCCTCGTTGTTCTCTCCCTCATGCTGCCCAATCAGATCAAGTTCCGCTTCTGGAACTTCGTTGGCTCCTTCATCGCCACCACCTACAACATCCTCCTGGGGATCTGGCCCTTCGCCATGATGAACGGAGCAATCGTCCTCATCGACCTCTACTGGCTCTACCGCCTGAAGAAAGAAGCCAAGGATTCTCGCGCCACCATCGAAGCCCTCACCGACGAGGCCCTAGCAGGATCGGTACCCACCACGGGCACGCCACACGACACCGCTCAATGACGCTGTGAGCTGAAGCTGTAGCCAACCCAAAGTTCGGCCAGGGCGGCCGATTGGCGGTAGCGCAACGGAAATCTTCGCAGTACCCAGTCTGCACGACCACCAACTCCTCCCAGGATTATTACCACCACAGGTTTTTTGCAGCCGCTTGAGATAGTTTGAAACCAGAACATGAGCTTCAGCCAATGAGAGGCGCCAAGATGAGCGAAGAATACCTCCAGCATCTTCCAGAGGATGCTGATGAAGCGACGACAGAGGCGTACAAGGTCCTCATGTTTGTCGCCCTTGCTCAAGGA
>JAUNVM010000006.1:0-1499 GCA_030537635.1 Flaviflexus sp.
TGTGCTCCGACCGGCTCCGGGAAGACCATGGTGGCCCGCTTCGCCGTCGAGCTCGCGCTCACCCACGCCACCACCTGCGTGTACACGGCTCCGATTAAGGCGCTGTCGAATCAGAAGTATCGGGAGATGGCGGGGGTGTACGGGGAGGACCAGGTGGGCCTCATGACCGGCGACATCACCATCAACCGCGGCGCGCCGATCATTGTCATGACCACCGAGGTGCTGCGCAATCTCATCTTCGCCCGCGATCCCTTCGCGGCCTCCCTTGGCTACGTCGTCCTCGACGAGGTGCACTATCTGGCCGACGAGTCGCGCGGGCCGGTGTGGGAGGAAATCCTCCTCGAGTTGCCTGAGCAGACAAGGGTGGTGTCCCTGTCGGCCACCGTGGCCAATGCCGAGGAATTCCACGCCTGGCTCGAATCCATTCGCGGCACCACCCGCCTCGTCGAGACGAGCGAGCGGCCCGTTCCCCTGATTCAGCACCTGGCGCGCGGCAAGCGCATCATCCCCCTCTTTGACGGAGCAGCCGAATCGGAGATCACAACGAAACGTGAGCTGACCCAGCAGGCTGAGAGTATCCTGGCTGGCCGCCTGCCCGAGCGGGTGGGACCCCGCCAGCGGGCCCAAATCCTGGACCAGATGGGGGAGCGGGACATGCTGCCCGCCATCCACTTCATCTACTCGCGCAAGGGATGCGAGATGGCGGTGCGGGATCTCGACCGCGAGCACGTCATTCTCACCACCAGGGAGGAACGGGCGGCGATTCACCGGGCACTCGATCCGCTGCGCGAAGAGCTCACCGATGATGATGCGAGGGCCCTTCATTTCCGCAGCTTTGAACGCGCGCTTTCCCGCGGCTACGCCGCCCACCACGCCGGGGTGTATCCGGCCCTCAAGGAGATCATTGAGCGGCTCATGCAGGAGGGCCACCTCAAGCTCGTCTACGCAACCGGAACCCTCGCGCTGGGAATCAACATGCCGGTGCGCACCACGGTCGTGGAGTCCCTGCGCCGATTCAACGGAACCGATTTCACCGATCTCACCCGCATCGAATACACCCAGCTCATCGGCCGGGCCGGCCGGCGCGGCCGCGATTCGGTGGGGCACGCGATCGTGCTCGCCTGCGAGGAAACCGCCTCCATTGGCCACACGGCCACCGGGGAACTCGAGCCGCTCGTCTCAGCTTTCTTCCCCTCCTACAACACGGCCCTCAACGTGCTGACCACCTACGACTATGCCTCCGCCCGCGCGCTGCTGGCCCGCTCCTTCGCCCAGTATCAGGCCAACCGTGACCTGGCCGAGCTCGAGATCAAGCGCGACAAGATCCGCCGGGAAATCCTCGCCCAAGAAGAGCGGCTGGAAGAAGCTTGTGACCGGGGCTCCCTGCCGGAGTATCTGCGGGTGCGCCTAGCCTCCGGGCGGGCTGCCTCCAGGGCGCGCAAGAAGGCCCGCGCCGCGTACCGGCAGAAGGTGGCCGATTCCTTCTTCGAGCCTCGCGG
>JAUNVM010000006.1:1599-104468 GCA_030537635.1 Flaviflexus sp.
AGGCCCGCGCCGCGTACCGGCAGAAGGTGGCCGATTCCTTCTTCGAGCCTCGCGGCGGACAGATCATCGCCTACGCGACCGATCAGGGGCTCACCTACGGCTATGTCGCCCAGGCCCCGGCGGCGGGGCGCAAGCCGAGAATGCGGGTGGCGAACTGGTTCGGCGACCTCGTCTGGCTTCGACCCGGCGACCTGCGCTCCGAGGTGCGAATCGTGGACACGATGGCGCTGCCGCACGGGATGAAGCTTCGCAATCCCAACTCCCGGGCCCGACTGGCCGAGGCGATTATCGACAAGCTCGCGAGCCGCACCGACGTCGACCTCGACACAGATTTGCTACTGCCCTGGGATCGCGGCGCGGTCCGCGACACCGATGAGCTAGTGGCCCACCCGGTCCACTCGTGTGATCACCGGGCCGATCACCTCGACAAGGGGGAGGAGTATCTCACCCTGCTGCGCCGCTTTCATGACATGGAAACCATGGCGGGGCAGTTCACCGATTCGGTGGGCGCCGAATTCGATACGACGTGCGCGCTGCTCGCCCACCTCGGCCTGCTCCAGGGTGAGCCGGGGAACTACCGGATGGGCCCGGGCGCGGCCACGCTCATGCGGATTCACGCCAGCTCCGATCTCACCATCTACCAGTGTCTGCTTGACCCGAGAATCACCGAGCTTCCGGTTCACGAATTCGCCGGCATGTTCTCCGCCTTCACCTTCAAGGATCCTCGGGGCCGCTCCGTGCCCCCGGTCAATCCGCTCGCCTGGCGGGCGATTGCCAGCCACCACGATGACATGGTCGCCCTTGAGCAGTCGTATGGTCTTGAGCGCCAGGGTGCCATCACTGCCAATGGCACCCGCTCGGTGGCCGCCTGGGCGCAGGGAGCCGGCCTCAATGAATGCCTCACCATGGGCAATCTGTTGGCCGGAGACTTCATTAATGGACTACGCCGTACCGCCGATCTGCTCGCCCACATCACCCAGGCCACCGATGGTGAATTGTCAGATAAGGCGTATGCTGCCAGGCAGGCCATCGTGCGCGGCGGAGTAGTCGACACGCCGTAACACAATTGCTTGACAATCGAGCTTGAGACGTGCGGTCTTTACCCATAAGGTGGAAGGCAGCGCGCTTGCGTTTACCCGTCGCCGCTCCGTTAGAAAACGTTGGCTATGAGCCACCGGTCCGAGGGAGGGGCGGCGGGTTTTTGGTAGATTAAAACAGTGACATCCCCGGCTAGATCAGTGCTGTGCGCCGCCCGTGGCGGCGCCGCTCTGTTCGGGGCCTTTCCGCCACTTGGCCTGTCCCTCCTTGCCCTCCCCGCCATTGCCGCCCTCAGCGGTGCCACGGCCGGATCTGCCAGGCGCGGGGCCCTCGCAGGATTCGTGTTCGGCCTCGCCTTCTTTGCCCCGCTGCTGTCCTGGACCGCGATTGCGGTCGGCCAGCTCCTCCCGTGGCTCGCTCTTGCCGTCTTCCAGTCGCTGTATATGGCTGTGCTCGGCGCCCTGTGGGGCCGCCTGCCGCGCCGCGGAATTGCTTCGGCCCTCCTCATGGCCGGGTCCTTGTGCGGCATGGAGGTGGTGCGCTCAAGTTTCCCGCTCGGTGGATTTCCCTGGGGCCTGCTCGCCTTTTCCCAGGTGTCCTCGCCGCTGCTGCGCACCGCGCCCTATCTCGCCACCGCCGGCGTCACCTTCCTCACCGCCCTGCTCGGCATCGGGCTCGCCCGCGCGATCGGACATCTGCGTCGCCGCGAGGCGTTTTCCGGAGCCGTCCTGCTCACCTCCGTGGCCGGGGTGCTGGCCCTCGCCGTTGCCATTCCCCTGCCCACCCGGGGAGCCGACACCGCGCGAGTCGGCTGGGTCCAGGGTGGCCCCGCACATCCGGGGGAGAATCGGGCCCTGTCCGTCACCCGCAATCACCGGGCCGAAACCGAGCGGCTGCTTGAGCGCTCGGGCGAGCTCGACCTGATCGTGTGGCCCGAATCGAGCTCGGATTACGATGCTCGGATCAAGCCGGAGGCCTACGAGGAGGTGGTGGCTGCAGCCAAGGCTGCCGGCACGCCCCTGCTCATGGGAACCCAAAGCTACGTCGAGGCCGGCAGGTACAACGAATACCTGGCCTGGCGGGGAGACACGGTGACCGACGCCTACGCGAAGTCGGCCCCCGTGCCCTTTGGCGAATACATTCCCTACCGGGCCATCTTCACCCGCCTCTCCTCGGCCACCGAGCTCATCACCACCGACATGCTTCCCGGGGATGGCCCGGCCACGTTGACGATTGATCATCGGGGCCGAGACCTTGTCATCGCCACCCCCATCTGCTTCGAAATCGCCATTGACCGGGTCATGGCCGAGGCGATGAAGGCGGGCTCGGAGCTCATCGTCGTTCCGGTCAACTCGGCCTCCTTCGGGAAATCGGCCGAATCCGCCCAGCAGCTCGACCAGACCATTTTCCGGGCGGTGGAATACGGCAGGTCGGCCATCCAGGTCTCCACCGTCGGCCATTCCGCGGTCATTCAGCCCAACGGGGCGCTCACCGCGATCTCACCCACCTGGCAGCCCGCCTCCGGGGTAGCCCAGGTTCAACTGCGCAGCGAAACCACCCCCGCTGCCACCCTGTCTCTTCCCCTGCGCTATCTCGCGCTCGGAGCCCTCATCCTCGCGTTCATCCGCGCCATCACCACCGAAAGGCAGCCATGAAGCCCATCGTCATCATCCCCACCTACAACGAGATCGAATCGCTGCCCAGGCTGGTGGCCCAGCTGCGCGAGCGCAAGCCCGAACTCGATATCCTCGTCGTTGACGATCATTCCCCGGATGGCACGGGGGAGCTCGCCGACCGTCTCGCGGCGGATGATGAGCACCTGACCGTCCTGCACCGCACCGCCAAGGATGGGCTTGCCGCCGCCTACATCGCCGGCTTCAAGCTTGCTATCGAGCGCGGATTCACCCACCTCGTGCAGATGGATGCCGATGGCTCGCACCGCCCCGTCGACCTCGAGCGCCTCCTCGACCGGGCGGGCGGGGTGGACCGGCCCGATCTCGTCATCGGCTCGCGGTGGATGCCCGGGGGAGAGGTGGTGAACTGGCCGAAGAAACGGGAGTGGCTCTCCCGGCTCGGCAATCTTTACAATCGACTTGCCCTCGGCCTGCCCCAAACCGATATCACGGCCGGCTTTCGGGTCTACCGGGCCGACAAGGTGGCCACCCTCGACCTCGATGCCATCAAGGTGGCCGGCTACTATTGGCAAACCGACATGACCGAGCGGGCCCACCGGGCTGGATGGCGCATCGTCGAGGTTCCCATCGTGTTCGTCGAGCGCGAACTTGGCGACTCCAAGCTCTCCGGGGCCATCTTCACCGAATCGCTACGCGAGACGACGACGCGGGGCCTACGCCACCGCGCGAGCCAGGTCCGCCGGTTACTACGCCGCTCGTAACTCGGTCCGGTCCTCCGACGAAATAGCGGAAGACGAGCCGATCTCCTCGATTCTCGACGAGATCTGATCAAGGTCTCACGAGACTGCAAGCTCGTCGATTAACGGCGTCCCTGTCTTACCTCATCACGAATGCGCCGTCCCGATGGCGGTCCTTCCGCCGCACCCTCAGCCTCGGCGTGGTGATGCCCGGAGATGGTCGGTGGTGGAGAAAATAAGGGGAGGGCCACCGGATGGTAGTGACCCTCCACACTTCACAAAACTTCTCAAATCGGATTAACGCCGGCGCCGAGGCTTATTCATCATCTCGATGCGCTCTTCTAGAAGCTTTTCCAGCTCTTCCATCGAGCGGCGCTCCAGGAGCATGTCCCAGTGGGTGCGCACCGGCTTCGGCGGCTTCTTGTCCTCGGGCTCCTCAGCATCCTTCAGCAGCGCATCGGCGCCGCACTGGCACTCCCACGTTGCTGGAACATCCGCCTCTTCGGCAAAAGTCTTATGGAAGACGTGACCGTTGGGGCAGGTGTACTCGTAGGTGGAGCGGGGAACAAAAGCCACGCCCTCATCTGTCTCCAGTGAGGACGCTCCGATCTTCATCCCGCGTAGGGAACGTTCAGCCATTCTTCTCCTTTAGTCTCTACTGGGGCCAACGCACAATGACGCGATTTTGTTCCTGAGCTCTCGATGAAGGTGGAGCAACACACAGTTCATTTTGTAGAGACCATGATCATCTACCATAAAACAGCAACATAGGGACATCGTGACAATTCGCCCAGAAGGGTGTGAGGGCAGGGGAGTAGCGGACGGTGGACCGGCCGGTCTTCCCCCAAGATATCGACACGCGTGCCGGGCGAGTGGCACGCAAGCCGTGCCGTGCACTCTTCTGGCCGGTGGAAAGAGACTGGGCACTGGGTCGCCGCATTCGGCGAATGACGGCATGCCATTGACCCGACGCCGGGCCGCCCTCATTTCTTTCGTCATGGGCTTGATCCCGAGAATCCCACCTGGTTCAGATAAGCGCAGGTGGAGACCGTCAACGGCGCCTGGAGCTCGTGTAAAGAGGGCGGCGCACCGGCGTTCTCGGCTCGCTCAGTCAACGGGCATTGACTCGTTCGTGCGCGTGGAGATGTTCGGGCGATGATTGGTGAGTTGATGAAGGAGAAGCCCAGCGCGACACGTTGGGCGAGACGAGCGCGGCTCGCGTAGGCGAAAGATCAACGGGGAGCCATCTGTCCGCCCCGTGACCAGGACAAGGACTCAAACGGCATTATGGCAAGCAAAAGAGGGGTCGATAGGGGTGTGCGGGAAAGCTACTGGTCCACAATCCCTCCCATTCAATTCCCATAATATATATTATGTCATTTTAACGGAGGGGAAGAACCCGCCGGTGTGGCGGGCTGTATGTTGGCCCCTTCCCTAGGCCGCGAGGATCCGTTCCTCTTTCTCCTCGGAGTGGGCGGCGGGGTGCTTGTGCTCGGCCAGCATGGCGTCGAGGTTGCGCTCCTCGGACGAAGGCCGGGCCGCTCGCAGAGCCCAGACGATGCAGGCGACGTCAACCAGCTCCTGCATCCACGCCCCCGCAAAGGCCGACATGGCTCCGAAGGCGCCGAAGAACATGAGGATGATGGACAGGCCAACGCCGATGCCGATGGCCTGCCAGGCAATTTTCATGGTTCCTCGCCCAAGCATCATGAGGCGAGTAACACGGGTGAGATCATCGAGCATGATGACGACATCCGCCGATTCGACGGCGGCCGCACTGCCCCGGGCTCCCATGGCCACGCCGACGTCGGCTGCGGCAAGAACCGGAGCGTCGTTGACCCCATCGCCCACCATGAGGGTTTCCTCCCCCTCAATCGCGCGCACCTTATCCTCGGGCAGCAGGTCGGCGGCGACGGTGGCAATACCGAGTTCGCGAGCGATGCCGGTGGCGGTTTCTTCGCGGTCGCCGGTCACCATCATGGTCTGGGTGCCGGCATTGGCAAGGACTGCGAGGGCGGTCGCCGCCTCCGGGCGGAGAGTGTCGGCAAGCTCGATTGAGCCCAGCGATTCGTTGTTGCGGCTGACCCACACGAGCGTGTGTCCGGGTTCGATGTCGGCCACGGATTCACCGTTGGCCCAGGAGGCCTTCCCCACCCGGATTTCGGCGCCATCAATGAGCGCGGTGACGCCGTGGGCGGGAACCTCTTCGACGCGCTTCGCCTCGGGCATGCCCACCTTGGCGGCGGCATCGACGATGGCGGTGGCGAGCGGGTGGGAGGAAAAGCGCTCGGTGGCACCGGCGATGGCGAGGAGCTCCTCTCGGTCAATCCCCCGCTTCGGATGGATGTCCACGACCTCGGGAATGCCTCGGGTGAGCGTGCCGGTCTTGTCGAAGGCCACGCGGTTGATCCGGGAGATCTTTTCAATGGTGCCGGCACTCTTGACGATCATGCCACCGCGCGCACCGCGAGACATTCCGGCCATAAACGCCACCGGGGCGGCGATGATGAGCGGGCAGGGTGTGGCGACGACGAGGACCTGGGCGAATCTCGTGGCGTCTCCGCTGAGGAGCCAGGCGAGACCCGCCAGGGCAAAAGCAAAGATGGTGAAGGGAACGGCCACCCGGTCGGCGAGCCGGACGAAGGGAGCCTGCGAATCGCGGGCCTCCTCCACAAGTGCGATGATGCGCTGGTACTGGGAATCCGAGGCGTGTGAGGTGGATTCGATGAGGACTGCCTCGGTGCCATTGAGGGCGCCGGACAGGACCTGCTCCCCCGCCCGATGCTCAACCGGCATGGACTCGCCGGTCAGCGAAGACTCGTCGAAGATTCCCATGTCGGAGACCAGTCGAGCATCCACCGGAACGATCTCGTGCGGGCGCACAATCAGGCGGTCGCCCGGGGCAATATCGGCGATGTCGACCTCGACCGGCTCGCCATCCTTGCCCTCGCGGTAGGCCACCGTGGGGGCACCCTCGAGGAGGGCGGTGAGCTCGGAGCTTGCCCGCACCTCGGCGTAGTCCTCCAAGCCCTCTCCCCCGGTAAGCATGAGGCATACGACAAGGGCGGCCCAGTGCTCGCCCACGGCCACCGCGGAGACGATGGCCGTGACGGCAATAATGTCAATGCCGTAGGTGCCACTGCGCAGGTCATCAATCATTCCCTTGAGTTGCATGGCCGCAATGACGAGCGAGGCACCGGACACGAGCATCCGGGCCGCCTCGCCCTGTCCCCCGACCGTGAGGGCAATGCCGAGAACCGCGACAATGGCGATCGCAGCCACCGCGGGATAGCGTCGTATGAAATCTTGCATGAATCCAGATTGGGCCGCGAAAATCAGGATAACAAGGAAGGTCAGGCATTCCTGGTGGAGAATTCAAGTATCCTAAGGACTTCCTCAGAGTGGCTTGTTCTCGCCGAAGAACCCCTGGTCAAACCAATGGTGTCAGGCATGAAGTGAATTTGGACACGTTCATCGGGGAGTCTGTTGTGCGGGGCCTGGTGGGTGCTCATCGGCGCAAAATGCCGTTAGCCGGGCTGCGGGCGCGGGCGAGTCGATAGGCTTGGGATATGACAATGACGCAGATAGAACGCCGCCGCTTGATTGACCGCCTGGCGCAGCTGGGGCCCGAGGCACCCACCCTGTGTGAGGGATGGCGGGCGCAGGATCTCCTCGCCCATCTCATCCGCCGGGAGATTATTCCGCACGCGGTGATCGGCTCGTGGATGCCATCGCGCATTGGGGAGGCGGCGAGCAAAATGCTCTCCGATCTTGACGAGGCGAGCTGGGAGGAGATGCTCGAGATGTTCGCCTCGGGCCGCCCCTCGTTCAGCCCGTTGCGGATCGGCGCGATTGACAGTGTCGTCAATACGCTCGAATACGTCATTCACACCGAGGATCTCAATCGCGCGCAGACCCCTCCGATCATCGAGGCATATTCCGATGAGGAGCAGCGTCATGTCTTTTCCCGGCTGGGGACGATGGCGCAGCTGATCTTTGCGCGCTCCCCCGTGACGGTGCGACTCAATGCGGGAACCTTTGGCACCAAGGAGATGCTGATCTCCAAGCGGAATGATTCCGCCGTGACGATTCTCGGAGAGCCCGTCGAGCTTGCCCTCTGGAGCTTCGGGCGGGACGAGGCTGCGGACGTGAGCTTTGAGGGCAGCGAGGACGACATCGAGGCGATGAAGGCCTCCCGCATGAAGATCTGAGATGACCTCGATTATCTGGGACATGGGCGGAACCCTCGTCGACACGTATCCAGACGTGGACAGGGTCCTTGCCGGCGTGGTCCGCTCCGGCGGCGGCGATATTGAGCTCGCAGAGGTTGCCTCCCTTACCCGCCGGTCCCGGCACGAGGCCATCGACATTCTCTCCCGCCGCTTTGGCATTGCCCCCGAGCGGTTCGCTGAGGCCTACGCGGAGCTGCTGGCCTCGTGGCAGTCCTCTCCCCCGCCGGCCATGGCGGGAGCCCGCGAGGCGATTGCTGCCTGCCGCTCAGGGGGCGGCCTCAATCTGGTCGTCACCCACCGCGATCGTTCGTCGGCTCAGCTGCTGCTCGATCAGCTGCGGCTCGACATCGACGACATGGTCTGCCTCTCCGATGGATTCCCGCGAAAACCGGACCCGGCGATGATGCTCGAGATTCTCCGCCGCAACGAGATCCCCGCCCGCTCCTGCCTCGCCATCGGAGATCGACCCATTGACGGGCAGGCCGCCCGGGCCGCCGGCATCGACTCCTATCTGCTGGGATCCAAGGACGGCCCCCACCGCATCACCTCGCTTGACCAGGTACCAGCCCTGCTCGGCCGCGACTAGGCGGCGCCGATAACAAGGCTGGTCGGTATGCTCATGGAGCCCCTTGCGCTCCGCCGAATAAGTTGCCGAGAGTGACGAGATGAGCATTGCATAACGAGGGGCCGCCGGCCCCTCGTTCTTGTGTGCTGTTGGTTTAGGAAGCTCCGCGCTGGGCGCGCCGCTTAGCGAGCTCGTCTTCGACGAGGACGGCGCCATCCTGCTCGGCGCGCTCGGTGGGCAGCTCGGAGAGGGAGAATTCGATTTCCTCCCAGACACGGCCAACGGCGATGCCGAAGACACCCTGCCCGCCGTTGACGAGATCGATGACCTCGTCATTCGAAGTGCACTTATAGACCGAGGCACCATCGGACATGAGGGTAATCTCGGCGAGATCATCTACGCCGTGGGCGGCAAGCTGATTAATAGCCACGCGGATCTGCTGAAGCGAGACGCCGGTGTCGAGGAGGCGCTTAACGACCTTGAGCACGAGAATGTCGCGGAAGGAGTAGAGGCGTTGCGAGCCGGATCCGGCCGCACCCCGAATCGTCGGCGAGACAAGTCCCGTGCGATCCCAGTAGTCAAGCTGTCGATAGGTAATGCCCGCAGCCTTGCAGGCAATCGGACCGCGGTAACCCTCGCGCTCATCAAGCTCGACGGGCTCCTGCCCGAACAACGCAGGTTGGTAGCTGCGTGTAGTGGCTTCGTTCACCACGGCCTCCATTCGTCTGTCACCCCCAACGTTATGGGGAGCGGGCCCCAGGGTCAACGACCACGGGATCCGACACGCCGAGGAGTTTCACCTGGCGTGTCTTCAACCTCAAGCTGAGGTTTAGTCTAGCTCGACCTCGACGTTCTCGACGAGTAATGCCTGATAGAGACCCACGAGGACGGCGGAGAGCTCGGAGGCCTGGGCATAGGCCCGCTCGCGTTCGAGGCTCGACTGCTTGGCGAGCTGGGGTGCGAGAACTGCGGAAATGGTGGAGGCATGCGCATGCGCCGAGTTTTTCATCGAGCGCACCTTACGAGAATCAAGCCCGAGTTCGAGCGCCATCATTCCGTAGCGGACGATGTCGATGGACTGGCTTGTCAACCTTCCGCGCGGATCGATGGCGAGGATTCCAGCCTTGGCGAAATCCTCAATCTGCTCGATACTGGCGCCTGTGAGATCAGCCACCTCCGACTTGGTGAGCCGGGTGCCGGGCTTGGGCCTCGCCACTTCCCCGGTGTCCACGGCACGCATGCGGCCCGGATGTTCGGCGCCGGCCTGGCCGGAATCGAGCTGACGCAGCAGCTCCTTAATCTGACTAAGCGGCAGGTACCGGTCCCGCTGCTCGGTGAGGATGAAGCGCAGGCGCTCGACATCGGCGAGGGAAAAGACCCGCTGGTTGGAGGGGGTGCGCCGGGGCGAGATGAGATCAAGGCTCTCGTAGTGGCGAATCTTTGACAGCGCGAGCATGGGAAATTCCGCCGATAGAAGTTCGCGCACCTCGCCGATTTTCAGGGTCGGCTCGTGCGAGATGTCGAATGGCCAGGTGGTAGGGGCCTCAATAGGCACCTCGCGGCGCCGCTTCTCCCCCGCCATCACTGGGCGCGCTGGGGCGAGGCGTGGAAGGTGAGTCGGAACTTGCCGATCTGCACCTCATCGCCGGTCATCAACCGCACCTCATCAACCCGTTCGCGGTTGACGTAGGTGCCGTTAAGGGAGCCCAAGTCACGAACAAAGAAACCGCCCTCGAAGCGAAGGAACTCGCAGTGCTTGCGCGACACCGTCACATCGTCAAGGAAAATGTCGGAGCGCGGATGGCGCCCGGCCTTCGTCGAGTTTGAATCGAGGAGGAAGCGCGCACCGGTATTCGGGCCACGCTTGACGATGAGGAGGGCGGACAGCGGGGGCAGCGCCTGAACCGCCGCATAATCCTCGTCGCTCAGCCCCACGCGGCGAGCATCGAGCTCACCGGTTTCCGGACTCAACGCTTGGAACTGTGACGTCGTCTGCGGATCCATACCCTGCGTCATCTGCTCCCCCTCTCAATCGTTATCACTTCGTAATATCCTACCTGTAAAGGTGTCCGGGGGCTAGTCGGTACGTCAAGTTGCTCAAGAATTGGTGAGGGCCGCCCACCGAGAAAAGGACCCGGTGGGCGACCACGTGAAAGTGCCTAGTGGGCGCTTCGGACCATCCGGTCCCGCTCGAGGGTATCGATGCAGTCGATAACGATCTTGCGCAGGGCGGCGGGTGCCTTCGCGCCCTCACCGGTAAGCCAGGCGGAACCGGCCTCGATGCCCGATTCTTCGGTGGGCATGAGGGCGTAGAGAATGCGTTCGGCAATCTTCTGGCTCCGGCTCTCCCACACCGGTTCGGCAATGTCGAAGACCGGGAAGCTCTCGGCCTCATACCGCGCGGTGGCGCCGGTGAGCAGGGCGGAGATCTCATCGTTCGACAGGTCCTCGCTCATGGCCCGCTCGTAGGCGGCCCGACGCTTACCCGGCAGAGCGGAGACGGCAGTGAGATGGCTGATTCGATCGGCCTCGGCCGGGTTCTCCCCCAGCTCCTCATCCAGCTGCTCCCGGGTCACCTGGCCCGTGGCGGCAAGGCCGATGAGCAGCTGCCAGCGAGCATCGTGATCATCGGTCACCTCGCCCAGTGCCTCGCGTAGGTCCTCGGCCCGGTCGGGCAGCACGGCGCCGGCCCGGGCGAGGGCGGCCCGCCACAGGTGTTGCAGATCTGCCGCACCATCCGAGCGGGCGGCGAGATAGGCCTCGTGGCAGATCTCCGCCCAACGCTCCCGGACGGCGCTTCGGTCGGAGCTGTAGCGCTCGACGAGGTAGGCGCAGTTGGCGATGAGGGAGGCGAGGAGCGAGGAATCGGCTTCATCGTGGAAGCGCGACACCCCCTCCAGGTAGCGGGCCGGGTCGAGGGCCCCGGCACGCACGGCCTGCCACAGGGACATCCAGGCCACCGCCCGGGCGAGCGGATCGGCAATCCGGTGGGTGAGCGCGCCCTCGGTTCCGGCCTCGTCGAGGCGAATGATCGCGTAGGTTTCGCCCGTGTCATTGGGCAGAATGAAGCTGCCCGCGAGCGGAATCGTCGCCTCATTCGTGATGTCGATCCGCTTCGCATCCCGCCGCACCCACTCATCGTTCTCAAGCTCGTAGGCGCCCACCGAGATGGTGTGCGGGCGACGAATCTCCTCGCCCGTGCGCGGATCGGCACCGGTTTGAACGAGAGAGTCGCCGCGCACCTCGATGGTCGAGGGCCCGGAGGTTTTCAGCCACTCATCGGCCCAGGCGGCAAGATCTCGGCCCGAGGCTGCCTCGAGCTCGGTGAGCAGATCGGTGAGCGTCGTATTGGAATACGCGTGCTTGTCAAAGTAGGAGCGGGCACCGGCAAAGAAGGCATCCTCGCCCACGTAGGCGACGAGCTGGCGCAGGACGGCGGCCCCCTTGGCATAGGTAATGCCATCGAAGTTCTGATCGGCCGCCTCCAGGTCGGGAATATCGGCGATGATCGGGTGGGTGGTTGGCCGCATGTCGTTGACGAAGGCCCAGTTGGTGCGCGCCCCGGAGAAGGCCACCCAGGCTTCGGTGAACTCGGTGGCGGCCACGGAGGCCCAGGCGCCCATGAACTCGGCGAAGGACTCCTTGAGCCACAGATCATCCCACCACACCGGCGTGGCGAGATCTCCGAACCACATGTGGCTCATTTCGTGGAGAATCGTGTTGGCGCGGGCGGCGTGCTGGGCGCGGGTGGCATGGCCGCGGAAGATGTAGTCCTCGGTGAAGGTGACGAGGCCGGGGTTTTCCATGGCGCCGAGATTGTATTCGGGCACGAAGACCTGATCGTACTTGCCCCACGGATAGGCCATGCCGAAGGCTTCCTCGAAGACCTTGAGGCCGGACAGCGAGATGTCGAAGATTTCCTCGTGGTCGAAGTATTCACTGATCGAGGCGCGGCAGAAGGCAGAGAAGCGTTCATCGTCCGGGCAGTTCACCCGGTGGTAGGGGCCGGCAACCACGGCGGTCAGGTAGGTGGACATGCGCTTGGTGGGGGTGAAGAAGTGCCGGCGGCGATCTCCCACCTCCTCGGTGCGCTCGCAGGTGGTGTTGTTGAGAACCGTCCACTCGGCCGGGGCCGTGACATCAAAGGTGAAGGAGGCCTTGAGATTCGGCTGCTCCATATTGGCAAACAGCCGCCTGGCATCGGCCGGCTCGAACTGGGTGTAGAGGTACACCCCGCCATCGACCGGGTCGACGAAACGGTGCAGGCCCTCCCCCGAGCGGGAATACCGGCCGCGCGCGCGAACCGTCACCTCATTGGACTCGCCCAACCCCTCGAGGTTGATGCGGGCACCATCCCACGACACTGGAACGCTCTTCCCGTTGACAATGACCTCATCGACCGATTCTCCGAGGAAGTCGAGGAAGGTTGACGAACTGGTCGCGGAAAAGACAATGGTCGATTCGGTTCCAAACGTCTTCTCATCGGTTCCAAGGTCGAGGCTGACCCGATAGCTGTCAATGGTGATGTGGGAGGCGCGAGCGGCCGCATCCGCTCGAGAAAGATTCTCAGTAGTCATGCTTTCCGTTCTAGCACAATCTCCTCTGAGTGGATGAACCGGCAGCTCAGAGGGATCGACGAGGGTAGCGAGACGGCGGCGGTGCGAGACCCGAAAACGGCTGCCCAACACAAACCGGCGGATGCGAGCTCGACCCCCATGTACGATCCTGCGCATCGGGTCCGCCATCCTATACCCACGGCTGCACAATCTTCCCGCGGCCGTGAGGAAAGTGCCGGTGGATTTATCTTCCTCTCACCCCGTGTGGCGCGTATCATATGGCCATGATTATTGGAATTCCGCGCGAAATTAAGGATGACGAGTACCGGGTGGGAGCCACTCCGGACGGGGTGAGCCAACTGGTGGCGGCGGGCCACGGCGTGGTCGTGGAACGGGGTGCCGGCGAAGGTGCCGGCCACCTTGATGCAGAATATCGAGATGCTGGGGCGATCCTGGTGGACACGGGTGAGGAGGCCTGGTCGAGGGCCGAGCTGGTCGTCAAGGTCAAGGAACCCACCGGACCCGAGCTTGGCTACCTGCGCCCCGGGCTCATCGTCTTCACCTACTTCCATCTGGCGGCTGATGAGAAGCTGACCCGCGCGGTCATCGACTCTCGCTGCACCGCCATCGCCTATGAGACCGTTGCCAATCCGGACGGCTCGCTGCCCCTCCTCGCCCCGATGTCCGAAATCGCGGGTCGACTTGCCACCCAGGTGACGGCTCAGTACCTCATGAAGCCCTCGGGCGGCCCCGGCCGCCTCCTCGGCGGGGTTCCCGGGGTTCCACCGGTCAAGGTGCTCATTCTCGGCGCCGGTGCGGTTGGCACCCACGCCACGAAGATTGCCGTGGGCATGGGAGCCGACGTCACGATCATGGATATCAACACCCAGCGCCTACGTCAGCTGGATGCCGAATACAAGACCCACATCCGCACCCGCACCTCCACGCCGACGAACGTCATGGACGAAGCGCGCAAGGCCGATGCCATCATCGGCACCGTCCTCAAGGCTGGCGCGCGCACCCCGCAGCTCATCACCGAGGAGAATCTGGCCGAGCTCGCCCCCGGTACCCTCCTCGTCGATGTTGCCATCGACCAGGGTGGCTGCTTTGCCGGCTCGCGACCCACCACCCACCAAAACGCCACCTACCGAGCCGGTCACCTCATGTACTACTGCGTGGCGAACATGCCCGGAGCGGTGCCCATGACCGCGACGGTGGCGCTCACCGACCAGACCATCGCCTACCTGCTGCGCCTGGCAGATGGCCCTGCCAAGGCAATGAAGGCCGATCGCCCGCTCGCCCTTGGCCTGCAGGCGCACGACGGGAAGCTGGTCGAGCCGGGAGTGGCCGAGGCCTTCGATCTTCCGCTTGCGGATCTCGACGAGGTCCTCGACGCCATGACCGAAGACTGATCCGGCAGGCGCATCAGTAGCGTCAGCCTGCCTGCCCCCGTGTCACCGGTGACGATCATTGCGGTGAGATGATGCTCGACGCCTACATGCACCATCAAAGTCGCCACCTTCTTTCGCATGCCCCCGTCCAACCCTCCGGCGCAGCGAGTGATCACGGGGATAGCGTGGAGTCCGAGCTTCTCACTGATGACCAGATCGCGGCGGATATCAGCCAGCTTCGCTCTCAACGCTGGATTCCCATTCACCGGGTCACGCTCTCCGGGGCGCAGTCCGCGATCGCCTACCGCTATGTCAATAGCCGGAGGTATCGCCCGCGCCCGGACACGCCTTCCACCCACGTCGTCAAGCCGGCGCTTCCCCGGTACGCAGGCGAGGTATTGGGCGAGAACGCCACCCAGCGAGCCGTCGCAATCCTCGGCTTTCCGCCATGAAGAGTGAGGTCCTCAGTTTCGCTGGTGAGCGGGACTTTGGCTCACAACAGTTTCATTGAGAAGGCGAACGTGAGTAGGCTCGCCCCCACCACAGGAACCTTATGCAGGTACTGAACTGGGGCGGGCGGCAAAAGTACCAGACAGACTCTAGCTCGGTATCACTCAAGTCATTGTTGCAGTTCGCACATACCACCGGCCGATGAAGGCATTGCGTGGTGGTTACTCGCCCACAATGTTCTAATTACGATGCTCGCGACCGGCCGGGAAACTACTGCGGAGCTGGACCGGCCAGTTCAACAGCGGGGGATGGGAGGGGGCTGGCGCCCATGCTGTCAGGCACAAGAATCACCTTAAAGTGATGTATACCACGCCCTGCGGGCAGATTGGTTACCTACCAGTAAGTTAGGCTTACGGACATGACAACACGTGATATTGCCCTGGTGGCGATGATGACCGCCGTCACCGCCGTGCTTGGTCTCATGCCCGCGTTTACCACTCCCCTGCAGCCCGCCGTGCCGATCACGGCACAGACCATTGGTGTCATCCTTGCCGGCCTGCTGCTGGGGCCCGTGCGTGGAGCGGCGTCGATGGCTCTGCTTTTGCTTCTCGCCGCCATTGGCGTTCCCGTGCTGTCGGGAGGCAAGTCGGGTCTCGGCGTGTTTGCCGGTCCGACCGTTGGCTACCTTATTGGTTTTGTTGCCTGCGCGGCCGTGGCTGGTGGAATGATCTGGGCGAAGGGACGGCCCTTCCGATTCAGCTGGGGCCTTTTCGCCGGTTTCATCGGTGCCTTCCCGGTGCTCTATCTGTTCGGCTCCATCGGTCTCGTGGCCCGCATCGATCTCGGCTTTGGCGCGGCCCTGGCTTCTAATGTGGCGTTTATTCCGGGCGATCTCGCCAAGCTCGTCATTGCGGCGATTATCGCCGACCGCGTGCATGGCGCGATTCCCGAGCTCATGGAGGGCCGACCGGGACGCGTGGCGGCGTGATATCGCTATCCCTGTCCCACACGATCCCCGGTGGGCCAACGATCCTCAGGGACATCGAGCTTGAGCTCGATGAGCCTCGCATTGGAATCATCGGCGGCAATGGCTCCGGCAAATCCACCCTCCTGCGCATCATCGCCGGGCTCGTCAAGCCATCCTCGGGACGCGCACTCCTCGATGACGCCGAGGTGACGAAGCTTCCCGCCGGTCGGATCGGCATGTGCTTTGCCGAGCCGGATACCCAGATTGTCATGCCGACGGTGGCAGCCGATGTGGGATTTTCGCTGCGCCACCTGCCAAAAGCCGAGCGTGCGGCCGAGGTGGGGCGCATGCTGGAGGCGCTGGGAATCGCGGATCTGGCTGAGCGGGCCTGCCATGTTCTTTCCGGTGGCCAAAAGCAGCTTCTCGCGCTGGCCGCCGTGCTGGCCACGAGCCCCTCGGTTCTTCTTCTCGATGAGCCGTCGACCCTGCTTGACCTGAGGAATCGGAAGCTCTTGGAGCAGATCCTTGACCGCCTAGATCAGCAGATCATCCTCGCCACCCATTCCCTCGACATGCTCGCCGGCTTTGATCGGGTCATTGTGCTGGAGGAGGGAAAGGTGGCGGCCGATGGGGAACCGGCAACCGCCATCCCCACCTACGAGGCGATGGCGTGGCCAGGCTAAAGCTCGCCGGCCTCGTCATTGCCGGCATTCTCACCGCTTTCATCCCCCATTCCTGGCTTGCCCCGGCGGCCCTCGTCGTGGCTCTGGCCTGGATTCCGGTGGGTGGCCGGGCCTTCCTCACCTCGCTGAAACCCGCCCCGTTCATTATTCTCATGGCCCTGGGCGCGCAGTTTCTCACGGTGGTGGGCGGAACCGCCACGCCGGCGGAGGCAGGTGTGGTCGGGGCGGTGATGGCCGGGCGAATTCTTCTTCTCATGTCCCTGGCCGCCTGGGTGAACGCCACGACCGAGCTCATGGATATTGCCGATGCGGTGGTGTGGTATTCCCGCCCGCTCTCCCCCATCATCGATTCTGACAAGCTCGGCCTGGCCATCATCCTCGCGATTCGATGCCTGCCGGTGGCGGGCAGGGAGGCCGAGGTGGTGCGCATCGCCCAGCGGGCGCGCGGCTCGCGCTCCTTTATTGCCTTCGGTACCGCCTACATCATCCGCGTCTTGCGCAAGGCCCTCGTGCTTGGTGAGGCGCTCAGCCTGCGCGGGGTCGACTCTCCGGATGGTCGGCCGAGCCGAGCGCTCGAGGTGGCGAGTAGCGCCCGCCCCGCAGCCGACGAGCCGCAGGCACCCGAGGGGGCGTAGCGGGACTCGGTGGCCAGCCACTGGCGCCCGAGCCGGCGCGATTGCGGTACCCGGTGCTTAGTCCTCACCGTGCGAGGGAGCGAGATTCTTCCAGTAGGGGGCGGTGAGCTGCTGGGAGCACTTGACGTCGACCATGACGAAGTTGTGCTGCTCGAGCGCCTCGGGTAGTTCGTCAAGGTCCTCCATGCGGGTGATGGTGAGGCCGGCTCCGCCGAGGGCCCGGCCCATGTGCGCAAAGTCCAGCTCGGGCAGGTAGGCGGGATCGATGTTGAGGCCCTGCGGGCCAAACTTGTAGACCTCGGCACCGTACATGGCGTCGTTGAGAACGATGACGAGCACTTTCCCCGGCATCTGGCTCAGCGTCGCGAGATCCGCCAGCGCCATCTGCAGCCCACCATCGCCGGTGATGAGAACGGTGTGGCGTTCGGGGCGAGCATGGGCGATGCCGACGGCGGCAGAGGTGCCCAGGCCGATGCACTTGAAGGCGGTTCCCACCTGGGTGAAGCCGTCCGGATCGGGAACGCTCATGAACTCGGCTGCCCAGCCAATGAAGTGCCCACCATCGGTCGTCACGGATTTTTCGGCCGGCAGCATCTCATCGATCGTGCGGAGCACCGCTCCGCCGGCAAGCCTGCCATCGGCCCCGTAGGTCTCGATCTCGGGCTCTCCGAGCTTCGGGCGGGGCTGCCAGGCCGGCCCGCCGCGGTTGATTCGCCCCGCAAGGTAGGAGGCGGCAGCCGCGGCATCGGCCCGAATAAAGGTGTCGGCGATGGGGCTGCGCGCCCCATCATCGATATCAATCTGGGCGACGATGCCCGTGAAGGCGCGGCCGTGGCGCAGGGTGAAGGGGTTGAGCGAAGCACCAAAGACGATAACGAGATCCGCGGAGGCGATGGCGGCGGCCCGATCATCGGGAGCGAATCCGCCGCAGGTCCCGATGAGACGCTCGCTGTCGAGGATATGCCGGGCGGCCGCGGTTGTGGCCACGAGAGCATCGGCGGCCTCGACAAAGGCCTCCAGGGGCGCCGTGTGGTCCCGCAGCCACGCCCCGCGGCCAAAGAGCACGAGTGGCCGGCTGGCGGAGGAGATGGCGCGGGCGAGCTCGTCAAGTTCATGGCTTGCCTGCTCGGTGAGCTCGCCGGGACGACCCGGGCGGTGGGGGCGGGGAATCTCGGCCTCATCGACCTGAAGATTCTCGCAGCTCGCCGGCATGATAATGACAAGCGGCCGAAGCTCTTGGGCCGCGGCCTCGATCTCGTCGTCGATGGCGAGGGCGGCCTCAAGACCGTCAACGATGTGGAGGCGTGCCCCAAGCGAGCGTGCGTGCTCTTCTTCCAGGATGTCCCATCCGGCGATCGGATCATCGTGGCCTCCGGTGAGGAGAATGAGCGGAGTCTTCACCTTGACGGCCTCGGCGAGCCCGGTCAGCGCGTTGGTGAAGCCCGCGCCGTAGGTGCAGGTGGCGATCGCCAGGTCACCGGTGACCCGGTAGTGAGCATCCGCCGCGCACACGGCCCCGGTCTCGTGCCGCATCGGCTGATAGTGGGCGCCGGCACCGGTGAGAGCGTCAATCGCGGTCGCATTGCCCTCTCCCATGACCCCGTATACGGTGCGTGCCCGGTGGGCGAGAATCGTTCCAACAACAGACGGCAGTGTCTTCATGTCTCTCCTTCGTCGAGACCACTTTAGCGCCCCTTGCCCCTAATCGTCCGTCGATCTTCTTCCCTCATCCGTGAGCAAGCCCACCGGCGGGTTAGACTGACGTCATGACTATTCACGTGATGACTTCGCCCGATTGGAAGCTCGACATCGATGATCCTGATGTTGAGCTCACCACCTGGGATTTTGAGTCCCCAGCCCCCGATGTTCCCGTCGATTTGCTCGTTGCTCCGCACGTGACGAGACCGGACATCATCGACCGCGTGCGCGATCTGGGGGCGAAGGTTCTTCAGCTCGGCTCGATTGGCTACGATGCCGTGAGCCGGGACCTGCCCGAGGGACTCATCGTGTCGAATGCCGCCACCGTGCACGAGACCGCGACCGCCGAGCATGCCCTTGCCATGCTGCTCTTTGCGGCCCGTGAGTTCGACCGCTCCGTGGCGGCCCAGCGCCGGGGGGTGTGGGAGGAATTTCAGACGCTCGGACTGGCCGACACCACGGTTCTGCTCGTCGGAGTGGGCGGTGTCGGCTCCGCGATTGCCGAGCGCCTTGACCCCTTCGAGGTCTCTCTTATTCGGGTGGGCTCGCGGGCCAGGGAGGATGAGCGGGGCCGCGTCCACGCCACCGATGAGCTGCCCGAGCTCCTGCCGCAGGCCGATGCAGTCATCGTTGTTGTCCCCCACAACGAGAACACCCATCACCTCATCGACGATGCCTTCCTGTCCGCGATGCGCGATGACGCGATTCTGCTCAACATTGCCCGGGGCAAGGTGGCCGACACCGAGGCCCTCATCAAGCATGCCGGCCGGCTGCGCCTCCTCCTCGACGTCGTCGATCCCGAGCCGCTGCCCGAAGGCCATGAGCTGTTTTCTACCGCCACGTTGATCACCGCGCATAATGGTGGGAATGCCGATGCCATGCTCGAGCGCATGAAGAATGTCGTGCTCCGCCAGATCGCGGCCATGAAAAACGGCGAGCCACCGATCAACCAGGTGCTCCCCCAGTAACCGATGAGAGCGCACCCCTTGAGGGGCGCGCCTTCATTATCAAGAATCCGCCGCCTTCGCGCGCTCTTGCTTTCCTCGTCCCTAAGCCGGTGTCACTGGCGGGAGCTATTGCGCCGAAGGGACGCAGAGCTTCCCCTATGGCGCGAAGAGGCCGAGCAGGCTCATCAGCCCCCGGGTGGTGCCGGTGGGCGGGCCGAGGATGACGGTGGTGATGCCGAGGTTTGCGGCTGCGGAGTCGTGTCGGGGCGAATCTCCGATCATGACCGTGTGCTGGGGCTCGGTGCCGCAGGCGTGCAGGCCCGCGGCAAAGGCCTCGCGGTTGGGCTTGACGGCGCCGATCTCGCAGGACAGGACGATGTCGTCAAGGAGATCAATGAGGCCGAGATCGGCGAGCCTCGGGCGCAGATCCATGCCGACGTTGCTCATGAGGCAGCGGCGCACACCGAGCTTACCGAGGCTGGTAAGGAAATCACGGCTGTCGGTGAAGGCCTGCCACGTGCTTGGCATGGTGTCGTAGAGAGCATCTGCCAGCCTCTCATCGGTTCCCTCGCTCACGAGGGTGCGGGTGAGGGCAAGACGGTGCGAGACCGGATCAAGGTCCCGCTCGATATCCGGAAAGAGGGTTTCGGCCCGGCCGTAGGCTCCCTGGACGAGATCGGCGAGGCCGGCCTGGGCTCTCACACCGCAGGCGGCCTCGGCCCGTTCCACCCACACCTGGGCATCCTCGGAGTAGACGAGCGTGTCATGGAAGTCGATGAGGCAGGCTCTCATCCGGGGTCCCTAAATCTCGCCCTCGATGAGGGCAGTGCGCACCCGGGCTCGCTCCGGCTTACCAATGAGGCTGCGGGGAATCTGGTCAAGCATGACGAGATCGCGCGGCAAAGCATAGTGTGGCAGGCGCTCTTCGAGGGTGCGGCGCAGGCGCTGAAGATCCGGCTTCTTCCAGTTCGCGGTGATGATGGCGACGACCTCTTCCCCGCATTGCGGATTGGGCCGGCCGACAACAACCGCATCCTTCGCCGAGGTGAGCGCAAGAATGGCCTCCTCGACCTCGGAGGGATAGACGTTGAAACCGGAGGTGATGATGAGGTCCTTGGACCTGTCGACGAGGTAGATGAAGCCGTCATCGGAGCGACACAGGTCGCCCGAGCGGAACCAGCCGCCCTCAACGAAGGCCTGTTCATTGTCCTCGGGAGCATCCAGGTAGCCGGCAAAGACCTGGGGGCCGCGGATGAGGAGCTCACCGACCTCCCCCTCGGGCAGGTCCTTCGTGGGGTCGTCCTGGTCAACAATGCGCAGCTCGGTGGACGGGAAGGGCAGGCCGAGGCAGCCGTGGCGCCGGTCGGGCGTCATGGGCGAGCCGGAGATCGTTGGCGAGGTCTCGGACATACCGTAGCCCTCGATGATGTAGCCCCCGGTGGCATCTTCCCAGGCTTGGGAGATCTCGGCCGAGAGGGACATGCCACCGGAGACCGCGTACTGAATCGTGGAGATGTCGATATTGCGCTCGGTGGCGCGCTGGGCAATCTTGGCGAACATGGGCGGCACCCCGACGAAGAAGTTGACCGGCTCGCGCAGGTGAGCGTCGAGAGCCAGATCGGCATCGAAGGTGGGAAGCACGATCTGCGTGCCCGCCATGCCGGTGACGGCGCACAGCATAAAGCACATGCCGAAGGCGTGGAAATAGGGCAGCAGGGAGAACACGGTGGTGCCACCCCGGTCCAGCTGCCACACCCAGAAGAGATTCTGGTTGACGTTCGCGCCAATGTTCGTGTGGGTGAGCGGCACGGACTTCGGCACCCCGTTCGTGCCCGAGGAGTGGAGGATCACAGCGCGGTCGGCGCCGGTCGCGCCCGGCACCCGCCTAGCCACCGGGCTCGCCTTCTTTACCAGCTCGTCAAAGGACAGTGAGCCGGACGGGCCCTCCCCGGTGAGCTTCTTGCGGGCCTCGCGCGCCGCGCGAACGGGCAGCCGCAGCTTGGCCTTCATCGACCACGGAAGCGGGGCGGACAGATCGACGGTGAGGATCTTGTTGGGGGCGATGGAATCGGTGAGCTTGCCCGCCACCTGATTCCAGGCGACCGCCACCTCTCCCCCGTGCCGGGCAATCTGTCCGGCGAGCTGATGGGCCGGGGCGAGCGGATTGTGCTCGGCCACCGCCGCCCCCAGGCGCATGGCGCCGTAGAAGGCAAAGAAGTGTTGGGGACAGTTCGGCATGGCGAAGGCAACCGTGTCTCCCTTGCGCACCCCGGCCTCGCGCAGCACCGCGGCAGCCTTGAGCGCCTCGCCAAGGAATTCCCGATAGGTCCATTGCTTGCCGAAATAGTCGATGGCAACGTGATCGGGATAGACCCGGGCCGAATGCTCAAGTAGCTCGAACAGGGATGTGGTGGGGACCGGAATCTCGCTCGGCACCCCCGCCTGATAATGCTCGTGGGCCTGCTGGGCAATCGTACGCGATTCCGTCATGTTTCTCCCTTCCCCATCATCCTAGAACCTCCCCGGTTCCGTGACCAATCATTACCGGAGCCGGTCAAGGGCTATCAATGCTGGTCAGGGCCTAGAACTCCTCGTGGGTGAGCGGGTCTCCGCCCCACAAGCGTCCCTCGGGGCTGGACAGCGCGCTGATGGCATGAATGTCCTTGGTATCGAGGCGAATGTGGGCGGCGTGCAGGTTTTCCTCCTGGCGCGCAATGCTCGAGGCCTTGGGAATAGGAACGACGCCGCGGGCAATCGTCCAGGCGAGGACGATCTGTGCCGGTGTGCAGTGATAGCGTTCGGCTAGCTCCTTGATGATCGGCTCGTCGAAGAGCTTGCCGGCCTTGGCCAGCGGGCTCCACGCCTCGGTGATGATGCCGTATTCCTCGTGGAAGGCGAGCGCCTCCTCCTGGGCGAAGTAGGGATGCAGCTCGATCTGGTTAACCTCGGGAACAACCCCGGTTTCCTTCTCCAGGCGCAAAATGTGCTCGGGAAGGAAATTGGAGACGCCGATGTGGCGCACGAGGCCGGCCTCCCGGGCGGCAATGAGGCCGCGCCAGGCCTCGACATATTTTCCAACCTGGGGATTGGGCCAGTGGATGAGGTAGAGATCGATCTCATTGACCCCCAGCCGGTAACATGACTCTTCCACCGTGTAGAGCGCAGCATCGTAGTCGTGGTGTCGCCCGGGCAGCTTCGACGTCAAGATCAGCCCATCGCGCCGCCCGCACGAGCGCAGCGCCTGGCCGACCACTCCCTCATTTTCGTAGTTGAAGGCGGTGTCAATGAGCTGATATCCGGTGGCGATAGCGGAGACAACAGCGTCCACGCCCGATCCGCCACGCAGATTGTAGGTTCCAAAACCGATGGCGGGAAGCTCGAGGCCGCCGTGGGATGTGCGCATGTCCATGGGCGCTCCTTTCGTTGCCTCCACCATAGGAGATTGGGTCGGCAAAGTGGCCTACTGACCCGCCTCTTCCCGCTGAGCGGTGACGTCGAGGAGGGCATTTTCGATCAGCTCGGGCATGGCCGGGTGAATCCAGTACTGGGAGCGGGCCAGATCAGCTGCCGTGAGCCCCTGGGCAATCGCCTGGATGAGGAGCTGGATGAGGGTGGCCGCCTGCGGCCCAATGATGTGGGCGCCGAGAATCTTCGTCGTGGCAGCCTCGCAGATGACCTTGGCAAAGCCGGCCGGCTCTTCCATCGCCCACCCGTAGGCAATATCCCGATAGGCCTGGCGCCCGATGATGACCTCGTATCCGCGCTCCCTTGCCTGCGCCTCGGTGAGGCCGACCGAGCCGATCTGCGGCTGACCGAATACGGCATGCGGCACGGGCCCGGGCAGGGTGGCAATGAGCTCATCTGGGTGGGCCAGATTGTGTGCGACGGCCCGCGCCTGCGCGTTAGCCAGGTGCTTGAGCTGCTGGCGCGAGCAGATGTCCCCCAGGGCCCACAGACCGTCGATAACGGCGCCGTCAGGGCCGAGCACCCGCTGATAGTCATCGACCGGGATGAGGCCGCCGGAGGGCTGAATACCAGCTCGCTCCACGTGGAGCAGATCGGTGTTGGGGCGCCGCCCGGTGGCGATGAGAAGCTCCTGTGCCGCCACCGTTCGCCCGTCATCGGCCCGCAGAGTCACCCCCTCCTCATCGCGGCTCACCGAGACGGTGGAGAAGTTGGTAACAACCGTGCAGTACTTCGTGGCCTCCCTCGTGAACAGCTCGGAAACCTCCGCATCCTCAGCCCGCAGCAGCGCATCGGATCGGGCAATGATGGTGACGTCGACGCCAAGCGCGGAGAAGATGTGAGCAAATTCAGCGGCGATGAAGCCGGAGCCGAGAATGACGAGGGAGGCGGGCAGCTCCGCCATCCGCATGACGTTATCCGAGGTGTAACCGCCCACCTCATCGATACCGTCAATGGGCGGGAGATCCGGGCGAGAGCCGGCGGCCAGGACGATCCGGTCCGCGGTCACCTCCACCTCCCCATCGTCCGTGGCAATGACCATGGCCTTCGGCCCGGTGAATGAAGCCGTTCCCCGATAAAGGGTGAGATTGTCATTGTCGGGATGGTTCTTGCGGTAGTCTTCCCCGGCAGCCGAAATGGGGTCGATCCGGCCGAAGATACGGTCCCGGATTGCCGGCCAATCTGCCCCGTCGAAGCTTTCGGTCAGACCAAAGCGGTCGGCCCTGTCCGGCACCGCGGCCAGCTCGGCGGTATGGACGAACATCTTTGTGGGAATGCAACCCAGATTGAGGCACGTGCCGCCGAAAATACCGCGATCGACGAGACCAATGTTGAGATTATCGAGTTCCCCGCCGGGCAGGGTGTTGCCCGAACCGGATCCGATGATGAGCACATCGTGATGAGTCATGTATCGCTCTCCTCCTCACTCACCTTATCGCCGTGAGCTTGACGTGAGGAAGGGTGCTCGCTGTCAGCCAAGTCGCCACCCGTAGCGTCCCCGCCCCCGTCGTTGTCATCGCTACGGTCCTCAGCCTCACCGGTCTTGCCACCGCTGGGCTCGTCTCCTTCCACGTGGGCGCGGTGAGCTCGCTCGAGGTCCTTGCCATAGTCGTAGTCGATGGGATTGCCTTCCTCATCCGTGCGCCGATACCACTCGGTGACCTCGTCGGCCGTGGAATCAAATCCGGCTCCGGCGCCGAGTCCGGAGTCCGGATCGACCGGGGAGGTATCGATCTGGAAATTGTCGCCGTACTTGGCGATTCCCTGGCGCACGGCGGTACGCACCGCGGTGCGCGCGTATCGATCACGAATGGCGAGGGGATCGCCACGCAACTCCTGAACGAGCGCAATGGCCATGCCGGCGAGAATGATACAGAAGGGCAGGGCGGAAACAACGATGAAGTTCTGCAGGCCGGTCAGCGCGTCCTCACCGCCGACGAGGAGCATGACGATGGCAATACCGGCCATGCACAGTACCCAGAAAGCGGTGACCGAGCGTTTCGGATTCGGATTGCCGCCCTGGCACAGCTGGGAGTTGACGATCGAGGCCGAATCGGCGGTCGTGATGAAGAAGATGGCGAGCACAACGGTGATGAGCGGGGCAACGATACCGGCGCCGGGCAGATGATCAAGGACGACGAAGAAGACCTCTTCCGGGGCCGGCAGTGAGTCGACCGTGCCGTCGGGTGCGATCGAGCCGAATGTGCGCTGCAGGTAGATGGTGGTGCCGCCGAGAATGGTGAAGGCGAGGATGATGATGGTCGAGGGAATGAAGAGCACACCAAACACAAACTGGCGGATGGTGCGACCCCGCGAAATCTTCGCCGTGAACACACCGACGAAGGGTGCCCATGACACCCACCACGCCCAATAGAAGGTGGTCTGAGCGGTGAGGAATTCCTTGGCCGCCTCCCCATCAGCCATGGTGAGCGCCAGCATGTCCGGCAGCTCGCCGACGTAGGTGGCGAGCACGCCGGGAATGACGTTGAGAAGAAAGGCCGTGGGGCCAACGACGAAGAAAAACAGGGCAACGCCAATGGACAGCACCATGTTGATGTTCGACAGGCGGCGAATGCCTCGGGTGATTCCGGAGATCGCGGAGAGAAGGGTGCCGATGGAGAGGACGACGATGATGCCGATGGCAATCCGATTACCGGCGAGATTCCAGCCGGTGACCACCTCGGCGCCCCGGGCGATCTGCAGGGCGCCAATGCCGAGCGAGCAGGCGGTGCCAAACAGGGTGGCGATGATGGCAAGACCATCGATGATCCGGGCGGTCGGGCCACCCTCCCGTCCGCCGTACAGCGGAACGAGAATGGAGCTCATGAGCGGAACTCGGCCGCGCCGATAAGACACGTAGGCGACTGCGAGACCGACAACGGCATACAGGGCCCAGGCGTTGATCCCCCAGTGCAGGGCCGCCTGCGCCATGGCTCCCTTCATTGCCTTCGCGGTACCCGGCTCAAAGGACTCGGGACGGGGATTGAGATAGTGGGTGATCGGCTCGAAGGGGCCGAAGAAGATGATGCCGATGCCGATGCCGGCAGCAAAGAGCATGGCCGTCCACGAGGCCGTCGAATACTCGGGCTTCTCCCCATCCAACCCGAGCGGGATTCGACCGTAGCGCGAGCAGGCAATGGCGATGAGGAAGATGACCATGGTGATCGCGAGGACGGAGAATACCCATCCGAGGTTCTCCATGGTCCAGGCCAGCGCGGCTCCGGAGACGGTCGCCACCTGGTCGGTGTCGATGATGCCCCAGGCGATGAAGGCGATCAGAAGCACGCCGAGCACGCCGAGGATGGACTTGTCGAGGCGGTAGCGGACCCGCTGGTCCTCGATCGACACCCCGGGAACCAGGCCCGGATGGATCTGATGGGGGTAATTGATCTCCCACAGGAAATGCCGGGTTGCCCGATCCGCCCGGCGGATCCGTGAGTATCCCTTGGACGATGACGGCTTGAGCGGACGCCTCTTCTTGTTCCTAGCTCGTTGGCCAGCCACGTTTCCTCCTTCTATATTTCTGTAAACCAATGTAATAGGGGAAGGGCGATGCCCATAACGTACCGGTGATTTGGTGTCTGTTGATTGCATTAAGGTGCGTTACGGTAGCGTCCGTTCGCCGTTCGGTACGCCAACTCTGCTGCCGGCGCCTTGTTCCGCTCGCTGAAATGAACGGCGCGGCGGATTCGCCCGGGTCAGCGACACCGGGCGAGATGCAGCTCATGAAGCCCGCGACGCCAGGGCTCGGCGCGAGTGCGCTCAGCGGGCCCGGCGAGATCGAACGGACAGGCTCAGCTTGGCCCGCATGCATCGGGCCTGGGCTGGTGGGGCGCGGAGTGGCCGCGACCGCGCTAGAAGAGGATTTCTCGGGTGGCTGGCTCAGACCGGGCGATAAGGCGGCCACCGCGGTAGGAGGCGAGCACGGGTGACCCCATGGCGAGGGCCTCGCGCCAGGAGGTGGCGTCCAGGACGATGAGGTTGGCGGGATTGCCCACCTCGATGCCGTAGTCGGACAGGTTGAGGGTGCGCGCCGCATTGTGGGTGATGAAGCGGTAGGACTTGTCGATCTCCTCGTGGGCCATGAGATGGCAGGCATACATGCCGGTGAGGAGAACGTCGCGCAGATTGCCGGTGCCGAGGGGATTCCACGGATCGACGATATCGTCCTGGCCGAAGGAGACGTTGATGCCGGCCTCGGTGAGCTCCTTCACCCGAGTGATGCCGCGGCGCTTCGGATAGGTGTCGAGGCGGCCTTGGAGGTGCAGGTTCACCTGCGGATTGGCGACAAAGTTGATTCCGGAGAGGGTGAGCAGGCGCAGCAGGCGCACGAAGTAGGCATTGTTGTAGGAGTGCATGGCTGTCGTGTGCGAGGCCGTGACACGGTGCCCAATTCCGGCCTCATAAGCACGGGTGGCCAGGGTTTCCAGGCCGCGGGAGGCTTCGTCATCGATCTCGTCGCAGTGCACGTCCATGAGCAGGCCTCGCTCAAGGGCGAGGTCGACGGCGAAGTTGAGAGATTCAACGGAGTATTCGCGGGTGAATTCGAAGTGCGGAATGGCGCCAATGGCATCGGCGCCAAGATCGGCCGCCCGCTCGAGCAGGTGGCGCCCGCCGGGATAGGAGAGAATGCCCTCCTGGGGGAAGGCGACGATCTGGATGGTGACATCGTCCTTGAGCTCGTCGCGCAGCTCCACCATGGCGCGCAGGGCGGTGAGCTGAGGATCGGTGACGTCCACATGGGTGCGCACAAATTGGATGCCAAAGCCGGCCTGCTGGCGCACCGCCCGCCCGGCTCGATCCTTGACATCTTCGATGCTGAGATCGGCCTTGCGCTCCGACCAGACCTCGATGCCTTCGAAGAGGGTGCCCGACATGTTGTGTCGGGGCTGGCCGGCGGTCAGGGCCGTATCGAGGTGGACGTGAGATTCAATGAACGGTGGCAGGGCGAGCTTTCCGCCCCAGTCGATCGTCTCCTCACCCTCCCCCGGTTCGAGGTTCTCGCCGATCTCAGCGATGAGACCATCGGTGATCCGGATGTCGGAGGTGTGCGTGTCCTCAATGCGGAGGTTAGTGAGCAGCATGCCTTCTTCTTCCCTGGGCTCGTGCCGAGCCCTAGCTGGCGCGGCGGCGCCACCATTCTCCCACCGCGTACGCGGCGAGGGCAACGAGTATGGCGTTGATGGAGGCGATGCCGGCGGGGATGAACCAACCGGCAAGGCCACCAAGGATGACACCGGCAATGGCACCGACGTGGATGCCAGCTGGTTCCGACCCATCGTAGTCACGATGATTCACCGCGTAGTCGGCGATGATGATGGCGCCAATGGGCGGCAGGGCGGCTGAGAGGAAGGTCAGCCAGCCGACGAAGTTGTCGTAGAGCCACAGGGAGGTCAGCGTGCCGAGCGCGCCCGCGCCAAGGACGAGGAAGCGGGAGGGCAGGCCGGTGATGTTGGCAAAGCCCAGGCCCGTTGTGTACAGAGCATTGTTATTCGTCGTCCAGATGTTCGCGCCGAGGACGATGAGGGCGGGAAGGAGCAGGCCCTGAGCGAGCATGACGTAGAAGATGTCGTCCTTGCCGGTGGCCGCGCCGCCCACGGCCCCGAAGGTGAACATGAGGGTGTTGCCGATGAGGAAGGCAATGACCGTGGTGATGAGGGCGGAGGAGGCGGTCTTGGCGAAGCGGGTGAAGTTCGGGGTGGCCGAGCCGCCGGAGATAAAGGAGCCAATAACGAGGCCGATGCCGGTGATGACCGGCATCTCCCCCGCCTGAGCGAACATGGCGCTCAGCCCGTTGGAGTGGGAGATCTGGGTGACAATTGAATAGGTGCCGAGAAGAGCAATGAGGGGAACGGAGATGAAGGAAACGATTTCGATGGCCCGAATGCCCTTGTAAGCCGACAGGGTCATGAGTGCGCCGGTGACGAGGACGATCGGCCACGGGCTCATACCAAACTTCTCACCGGTGGGTAGGGCGAACATGGCCACGCCAACTCCGAACCAGCCCATCTGGGTGAGCGCGATGAGGGCGGAGGGCAGATAGGAGCCGCGCGGGCCGAAGGCACGGCGGGCCAGAAGGTCAAGGCTCATGCCGGTACGCGCCCCGATCCAGCCGAGCGCCCCGGTGTAGCCGGCAAGGATAATCCCGCCGATGGCGCAGGAGACGATGAAGCCGGAGAGATGCAAACCGTTGCCGAGCCGGGCGCCCACCGACATCGAGGCGGAGAAGAACGTGAAGCCCAGCATGACAAAGCCCACCGACCAGAAGGATCGGCGGGCCGAGCGAGGCACCGGGATGCTAGAAAAATTCGTTGACTGTTCGCGCGTATCTTGGCTCATGGGCCCTCCTCAATCACGGGCCGGCACACCCGGTCCTCCACATAAATAGCACGTTCGCTCTTCATACCGCGTGCCCTGTCCACGGTGGGAAAAGCGGAGTACTGTGGACACTGAGGAAATGAGGGTACCCATGGCAGCCATTGAACTGACGAACGTCACGAAAACCTTCGGTGACACCCACGCTCTCGATAAGTTTTCCATGCGCGTGCGCGAGGGAACCGTCCACGGATTCCTCGGCCCCAATGGGGCGGGTAAGACCACGGCGCTGCGGGCGCTGCTCGGCCTTTACCGCATCGATGAGGGCACGATCATCCTTGACGGTGAGGAGGTGGTTCCGGGTGCCCGGTACCGCCAGGCCGCCTACGTGCCCGGAGATGTCGCCCTGTGGCCGAAGCTGCGCGGGGATGAGACCCTCGCCATGCTCGCCTCCTTGCGTGGAATGCGCGATGAGGCCCGCGAAAAGTACTACATCGACATGTTCGACGTGGATACGAAGAAGAAGGTCGGCAAGCTATCCAAGGGAAATCGGCAAAAAATTGCGCTCGTGGCGGCCCTCGCCGCACCCACCCCCATCCTCATCCTCGATGAGCCCTCCTCCGGGCTCGATCCGCTCATGGAGCACGTCTTCACCGAGGCGATCCGAGATCAACGTGACGAGGGGCGCACCGTCCTCCTGTCCAGCCACATCCTCTCCGAGGTGGAAACCGCCTGCGATGACGTCACCCTCATCTCTTCCGGAAAGGCCGTCACCTCGGCACCGCTCAGCGAGTTGCTCGCCACCGCCGGGCTCGTGCTCACCGTGCGCGATGACCAGGTCGAGGCCATCGCGGCCGCACTGGCCCCCACCGGGGTGGAGGTGACGGTATCCGATGGTCAGCTGCGCGCCCTCATCGGCCGCGACTCCCTCGCCGACATCCTCCCCGTCCTTGCGGCCCGAGGAGCCACCGACGTCACCATCACCCGTCAGTCCCTCGAAGAGCTTTTCCTGTCCCACTACGAGGTGAGTCGTGGTTAGGTTCTCCCTGCGGATCATGCGCACGGCCATCATCAGCTGGGTGGCCGGCCTCATCTTCCTGCTCGTCGTGTACCCCGCTTCCTTCGTCGCACAATTCGACGACCTGGCCGAGCGCACCGCACTCGTCACCACCTCCCAGAACTCTGGCGGAATCAATGCCCTGTACGGCACCCCGCAGCTGCCCGGATATCTCGGCCAGGTCACCTCCTGGGAGGGCGGAACCTACCTCCTCATCCTCAGCGGCGTGGCAGCAATCCTGCTCGCCTCGAAGCACATGTGCGCCGAGGGAGACGAACTCGTGGCCCCGCTTGGAGGCTCACCCGCCGACCTCGTGCGCTCCGCAGCCCAGGTGGGGTTGGCGCTCGCGGCCGGCCTCGCCCTCGCCATGACCGCCACCATGGTGGTGATCAACACCGTGTGGGGCGAATTCCCGCTCGAGGGCTCCCTCACCCTCAGCCTCCTCATCGGCGCCTCCTTCGCCTCCTTCTTCTTCATCACCATGTTCTTCGGGCTGCTCACCGCCGACCGCAAGACCGCCCGCCAGCTCGGCTTCATCACCCTTGCCCTGGCCGTCGTGCTGCGCGCAGTGGCCAATTCGGCGGATCTGGACTGGCTGAGCTGGGCCACCCCGATCGGCTGGCTCGACATTGCCCTGCCCTTCACCGATGACGATATTCGCCCGCTTCTCGTCACCGCCGGCATCATCCTTCTCACCGGCGGTGCGGCCCGCGCACTGGCCAGCTCGATGGAGTTCCGCCAGCAGGTTGTGGGGCGGGACCGCGCGCATGGCTCATACCGGCCGCCGGGTAATGTCCTTCGCCTGCTCGTGCGCGATCACCGCGCCTCCCTCATCATCTGGACCGTCGTCATTTTGGGCTTTGCCGCCTACATGGCCTCACTCATCCAGACGATCGTTGATCTGCTGGCCGATAAGCCCAGCTGGGCAACCTACTTTGGCCTCGGGGAGGACGTGTTCGTTGAATTCACCGTCTTCATCACCGGCTTCGTCTCAATCCTCACCTCCTGCGCCGCGGTCCAATTCATCAGCGCGCTGGGGGCTGAGGAGACGTCCGGGCGCCTCGAGCAGCTTCTCGGTGCGGCGGCCACCCGCCGGGACATCCTCACCCGGGTCCTGGCCGCAACCATCGCTTTCGCCTCGGTGCTATGCCTCGCCACCGGGCTCATCACCGCCGCCACCGTTGAGGCCGTCTCCGATCAGCCCGTCCTCGCCGAGGGCCTCATCATTGGTCTCAGTTCGATCCCCGGCACCGTGGTCTTCATCGGACTCGGGGCCGCCCTGCTGGCCGGCCGGGTCTCGTGGCGGGTGGGCACCTGGGTGCTCATCGCTGCGGCCGCCGTCGTCACGATCCTTGGCCGCACCCTCTCCCTGCCCGACTGGCTCGTCAACCTTTCCCCATTCGAATACACCGGCTCGGCAGGCAGCACCCACGTTCTGGCGTGGACCATCCTCCTCGCCATCACCGCCGCCGCAGCTGCCCTGGCCCTTTACCGCTATCCCCGCAGAGACATCGCCTAGCTCCGGCCGGCTGGCCTCGCCCGAGGCCTTCGCGCAGACCTCGTCGGACCCGTGGTCGTGAGAAAAGAGCTTCCCCGCAGATAACTGCGGGGAAGTCGTCTTAAGCCTGGGTTCGGGCGATTAGCTGTCTTCGCTGTCCTCGCCAGCTTCCGGCTCCTTGATGTGGGCGACGGAATCCAGCGCATCATTATCTTCGATATCGCCGGGCGCGCCCTGCATGAATTCGGCAATGTCATCGACATTGGCGCGGAGCTTCGGATCATTGGCCAGATAGTGCTTGGTTTCGCGCACAACGAGCGGGGCGAGGATGATCAGGCCGATGAGGTTGGGCAACACCATGAGCGCATTCATGATGTCCATGATTGCCCATGCCATCTCGAGTGGGATGGCGGCGCCGAGGACGACCACGAGGCACCACAGGAGCCGGTAGGGGCGAACGCCTCGCCGCCCGACAAGGCGTTCGGTGCAACGCTCGCCGTAGTAGGCCCAGCCCAGAATCGTGGAAAAGGCGTAGAGGACGATGCCGATGATGACGATCCAGTGGCCCACTCCACCGGGCAACCATGTGTTGAACGCGGTCGCGGTCATGACACCGGCCGGAATCTTCTCCGTCCACACCCCGGTGGTGATGAGCACGAGGGAGGTGCAGGACAGGACGATGAGGGTATCGATGAAGGTCTGAGTCATGGACACCATGCCCTGACGGACCGGATGCGCCGTGCGGGCCGCGGCGGCGGCGATGCCGCCCGAGCCCATGCCGGACTCATTCGAGGCAAGTGAGCGGGCCACGCCGTACTGAAGGGCGACGAGCATGCCCGAGCCGGCGAACCCGCCGATGGCCGCCGTTCCGGTGAAGGCATCGGTGACGATCATGGTGAGAGCGGGAACCAGATTCTGACCATTCATGCCGATGATCACGAGGCAGGAGCCCACGTAGAGCAGCACCATGAAGGGAACGAGCAGCGAGGTGACCCGGCCAATCGAGGTGATGCCGCCGAGAAGAACAAGGCCGACGAGAACGGCGAGGACGACGCCGGAGATGACGGGGGCAATACCGAGCTCCTGCTCGAGATTGACGGCAATGGCATTGCCCTGCACCATGTTGCCGATGCCGAAGGCGGCCACGGCCGCGAAGATCGAGAAAGCGACCGACAGGGCGGCCCCGAACTTATTGGGAATGCCCTTGGCGAGATAGTACTGCGGACCGCCCGAGCACTCCCCCGCATCATCCACGGACCTGAAGCGCACCCCGAGGAAAGCTTCGGAATACTTCGAGGCCATGCCGACCAGGCCGGTGATCCACATCCAGAACACCGCTCCGGGACCACCAAGGGCAATGACGGAGGCGATGCCGACAATGTTGCCGACGCCCACCGTGGCGGCCAGGGCGGTGGCGAGAGCCTGGAACTGGGAAATATCCCCGCCCGCGGAATCCTCGTCCTGCTTGTCAAAAAATGCGAGGCGGAAGGCCGACCAGAACTGACGAACCTGAACAAGGTTAAGCCGGATCGTCAGGTAGACACCGGTGCCGAGCAGGAGCGGCACGAGAAACCACGGGCCCCATAGCACCGATGAGACAAAATCTAGAAGCTCCTGGAACGCTTCCATGAAAAACACCCAATTCCGTATCGGGGACTGACGGGTTTGGCAGAACCATACCGGCAGTTCGGACTATTCATCGCCGAAAATGGGGAGTCGCAACACCGAGGACGGACATCGTTATTAAATTGTGATCGATTCTCAGGAGGTATCCATCGCCATCATTTGCTTTTGTTTTGGCTTTGCCTCCGATAGGAGAGGCGGAGCCACCGAACCGGGCGCTGCCGGGTGATCGGCTCCGGATGGATCTCGGCGGTGGTGGTGGATGCGAATTCGTTTCGCGCACCGCCTGTGTCCACACGGGGCCTGTGCCGCGTCAGATGAGGCGAACCCGTAAGATAAGAGCTATGCGGACGCTTGAAGATATCGAAACCGTTTCAGATCCCGTCGTCACCGCCCGGGATGTCACGAAGATATTTGGGCGCAAGTCGGGATCTGTCACCGCGCTCGACAATGTTTCCATCACCATTGCCCGCCACCAGTTCACCGCGATCATGGGACCGTCGGGCTCTGGTAAGTCCACGCTCATGCACTGCATGGCCGGGCTCGATGGGGTGAGCGACGGGATGATCGATATCGACGGCACCGTCATCACGGATCTGTCCCAGCGGCAATTGACCAAGGTGCGTCGGGAGCAAATCGGTTTCGTCTTCCAGACATTCAACCTCATTCCCACCCTGACCGCGGCTGAGAATATTGAGCTGCCGGCCAAGATTGCACGGCACAAAATCGACCGGAAGTTGTTTGATGCGGTGGTGGATGCGCTGGATCTGCGCGAACGGCTGAGCCACAAGCCGGCGGAACTGTCCGGTGGGCAGCAGCAGCGCGTGGCCTGCGCCCGGGCTCTTGTCCAGCAGCCGGCCGTACTCTTCGCCGATGAGCCCACCGGCAACCTCGATTCTCACTCCTCCACCCAGGTGCTGCAGTATCTGCGCGCCGCCGTGGACGACTTCGGGCAGTCGGTCGTCATGGTCACGCACGAGCCCGATGCTGCCTCATGGGCCGACCGGGTGCTCTTCCTCAAGGATGGTCGGATCGTCGCCCAGCTGGCTCACCCCGACCGGCAGGGTGTGCTCGCGGCTCTCGCCGAGCTCGCCGATATCGACCCCCTGGGGGCTTAGATGTGGAAGATTGCGCTGCGCGGCTTTCGCGCCTCCTTCATTCGCTTCCTCCTCACCCTCCTGTCCGTCATTCTGGGCAGCGCTTTCCTCACCGGCACCCTCGCCTTGCGTGATTCGCTCCAATCCCAGTTCCTCTCCATCGCGCAAACAACCCAGCTTCACGATCTCTACGTCGAGGGTGCGCAGCGCGATGGTGGGATTGGCGCCAGTGAGAACGGGCCTACCCGTATGGAGCTGCCCGAAACGCTCACCGATGAACTCACCGGAGTGCCGGGGGTGGCGCGAGCCATGCCCGAATATGCCTTCGTAGGCGGGCTGGAGGATGCCAGCGGACACTCGCTGACGGGGGACACCTTTGCGCCCACCATCATCACCGGGGAATACTTTCCCGGAACGGAATACGGCGAGCTGAGCATCGACGGACAGCTGCCCACCGGGCGCGAGGAGGTCGTTGTGGAGGCCGGTTCGGCCACCGCTCTTGGCCTCAGGGCCGGAGACGAACTCCGTATCGTCTACGCCGATATCGTCCAGCCGGTCACCGTCGTTGGCATTGCGAACTACGGTTCGACCATGGCCGGGGCAAATGTGCTGCTCATGGATGGCGATGCGGTGCGCGACATTCTGCTCGAGCAGCGCGCCACCATGATCGAGGCCCAGGTGCGGGCCGAGGTGGGCGCCGACCCCGAACTCGCCCAGCTGCCGGAAGAGATGGCGGCCAAGCAGATCGACGCCGCGGTCGCGCAATCCCTCAGCGAGGCGGAGAATGATCCGCTCAGCGTTCCCGCCATCGCCATCGAGGTCGAAGACAGTGCCGATACGGAACAGGTGCGTGAGGACCTCACCTCAGCCATTGACGCCAGCTGGCGGGACTATGAGATCCCGGATGAACCGGAGGTATTAACTCGAGATCAAACGATTGACGAGATCAACGAGCACATCGAAACCCAGGTGGGCTTCGTCAATATCTTCCTCCTCATCTTCGTTGGCATCGCCCTCTTCGTCTCCATCTTCATTATTTCGAACACGTTCCGGATGATCGTGCACAGCCAGCTCCAACAGTTCGCCATGCTGCGCGCCATCGGGGCCTCGAGGCGGCACATCTTCGCCATCGTCACCGCCCAGGGCCTCGGCATCGGTGTCATCGGGTCCGCGCTGGGCATTCTCCTCGGCGCCGGCCTCGCCCAGGGTCTCAAGGGTTTGCTGGCCAAGTTCAGCCTGGTTCTCACCGACATCCCGGTCTCCCCCACCGTTATGGCCACCACCATGATCGTCGGGGTCACCGTTACTTTCCTCGGTGCTCTCTTCCCAGCCCGTTCGGCGGCAAAGATTCCGCCCGTCGCCGCCATGCGTGAAGCACAGCTGGCCGGCCAGGAGGTCGCCCCCTGGACGGCCTTCGGCGGTGCCTTCCTCCTCGCCGTGGGCACCGGCCTGTGGTGGGCTTCGACCAATCCCGATCACGCCCACCCCGGCCCCGTGCTGGCGGCGGGAATCGTCACGGGCCTCATCGGCCTGCTGCTGCTGACCCCGGCGCTCACCATCCCCCTCATCACCGTTCTCGGCGCCGCCTGGCGGGGCGCCACCGGGCGGCTTGCCCGAGGTAATGTGCTGCGCAATCCGCGCCGAACGGCGGCCACCGCCTCGGCCCTCACCATCGGGGTCAGCCTTGTCGTGCTCGGTGCCGTCCTCGCCGAGACCATGCGGGATGCAACGGCGGGCGTGATTGATGAGCAGCTCCGATCCGAGTTCACCGTCGTCTCCCAGGGCGGCCAGTCCATCGATTCCACCGAGCTCATCTCCTCCCTGCGTGCCATCGACGGAGTCGACTATGTCAACGACAACATCGCCGGCATCACCCTCGCGGTACGCCCACAGGGAGAAGAGAACTATATCCAGGACATTATGATGAAGGTCGATCCCGCAGCCATCGGCCGCGACTTCATCATTCCGGACGTCGAGGGCGATCTGGAGCAGTTCACGGACGGGGGCGCCGGGACTCCCATTCTGGTCTCGAGCCGCGCCGCGCGCTCACTGGACATCGCGCCCGGAGATCCCATCATGCTCAAGGGAGACAAGGCCGAGCGGGAAGGCACCTGCGTGGCCGTCATCGAATCGGCGGTCCTCAAGCGCGACTTCACGATCACGGACGAGGATGCTGAGGAGCTCGGCGCGCCCACCTTCATCAAGAGCACCCTGCTCATTACCGCGAAGGACGACGCCGATCTTACGAAGGTCAAGGAACAGCTCGATGAGGCGGTGGCGGACTACGACGGCCTAATTGCGCTCACCAAGGAGCAGTACAAGGACCAGATCGCCGACATCGTTAACATCATGCTCGGCATCGTCTACGCCCTCCTCGGCCTGTCGATGATCATTGCCGTCTTCGGCATCATCAACACCCAGTCGCTGTCAATCGGTGAGCGTATTCGAGAGATCGGTCTGCTGCGGGCTATCGGGCTGGGCCGGGGCCGCATCGCCGGCATGGTGCTCATCGAATCGATCCTCACCGCCCTGCTGGGAACCCTGCTTGGCTTCCTCGCGGGCACGGCGATCTCCCGCGCCCTCATCGACTATCTCATTCGGGCCGACCTTGGCATCTCCCGCTTCGTCTTCCCCGCCCCGATCATCGCCTACACGATCATCGGAGCCGTCCTCATCGGCTCCCTCGCGGGCATCGTTCCCGCCATCCGGGCCGCCCGGATCCGCCTGCTCACGGCGATCGCCACGGACTAGGCCGGTTGGCGCCAGAGAGCTCATGTAGATTGGGCGCGGTAGCCACCTGGGCAATGCACCGGCGTTGACCGGAACCAGGTTGAGGCCGCGGCGCGCTCGAGGAGTGGCTGCGCCGTGGCGAAAAGCCGACGGAGGTGATGCGGGTGGCTGGGTAGCAGCTGCGCGTCAAGGCTCCCGTGCTGCGAGCCATGGAGGCCGTGTCGTGATGCGGGGGCAGGATATGAATGTCCCGGTGTACCTCACGCCAACATCCGTGCCGCTACGGACGGTTCTCGCACCCAACGGGACCTTCCCCGGGGCATCCAGTCGATGGTTGACGACCCAATATCGGCGATCGCCTAAGCAAAATCCCGCGCTGTTACGACGAAAAACCCGCGCCACCAATGATCTGGTGACGCGGGCGATTTGTCGGGCTGGCGGGATTTGAACCCACGACCCCTTGACCCCCAGTCAAGTGCGCTACCAAACTGCGCCACAGCCCGTCGCTTGAGCGACGAATCAAGACTAGCCGATAGATCCTCGACTACGCCAGTTGCCGCCCCAGCGGGTGGTGGGTATCACCTACGAATGCGAACCGAGAGGCAGGTGACGCAGCCTTCGGTCTTTTCAAACTCCGTCATCGGGGTCGTCAGCACCTCAAAACCATCGGCGCGAAGCATCTCGGCGGTCTTCGGTCCGGAGGCCGACATGAGGATGGTGTTGCCGCCAAGCATGATGATTTGGGAGCCGAGGAATTCCGGGGCTCGGCGGTAGCCGGGGAAGAACTCTTCTGGCGGAGCGTAGTCCTCATGGGCGAGGAAGCTACCGTCGGGCAGGGCGGTGATGGCGGACTTGAGGTGTAGAGCATGCTCGACGGGAACCCCGGTGACGGTGGCGCCAAGCGGCTCGAGCAGCTCGGCCACGGCGCGAACGCCCGCCTCATTGGTGCGAGTAGACAGGCCGACCCACACCTTCTCGTTGAACTTCAGCATGTCCCCGCCCTCGAGGGTGGCTCCCTCGGGAAGCTGGGCGAGGGAGAATCCAAGGTCTTCCACCTTGCGCACCACGGCCTCGTGCTCCGGCTTGCGTGAGGAGTACTTTAGCCGGGTTTCGATGGCGAGGTCGGCGTAGGTGAAGATCGGATCCTCGATGAAGACGGAATCGGGGCAGTCGGGGGCGGGCTCAACCTCGATGACATCGGTGTAGTCGCGCAGAATATCGCAGTAGTCCTGCCACTGGGCGAGAGCGAGATCGGGGTTGACGTCGGAGGGTTCCAAATGAGTCAGGAGGCCGTCCGCGAGTCGCGGGGAGGGCCTCCTGACGAGTGCATGCATAAATTCCATACATTGACACTAACGCAGATCGGGCACCCTGCGCTGGAATTCCTACCGGTTTGTTATCGGCGGCGCCGCTCCCGCACGCGGACCGAGATCTCGATTGGGGTTCCCGTGAAGTCATAGGCCTGGCGCAGCCGGTTCTCGATGAACCGGCGATATCCCGCCTCGATGAAGCCGGAGGCGAAGATGACGATACGGGGTGGGCGGGCCGATACCTGGGTGGCGAAGAGGATTCTCGGCTGCTTGCCCCCGCGCACGGGATGCGGATTGGCGGCCGCGAGCTCGCCGAGGAAGGCGTTGAGCTTGCCGGTGGGGATGCGGCGGTGCCAGTTCGTGAGCGCTCGGTCAATCGCCCGCGGTAGGCGGTTGGTGTGCCAGCCGGTCAGGGCCGACACGTTGACGCGCTCGGCCCAGGTTGTCTGGGTGAGCTCGTGGGCCAGCTCCCGGTTGAATTCGGCTTGGCGGTCCACATCAACGAGATCCCACTTGTTGGCGACGATGACAAGGGCCCGCCCAGCATCAATCACCTGCTGGATGACCCGCACGTCTTGCTCGGTGACCTGCTGGGAGGCGTCGAGAAGAACGAGGCCGAGATCGGAACGTTCGATGGCGGCGCGGGTGCGCAGGCTTGCGTAGTAGTCCGCCCCGGAGGTTTGGTGGACTCGACGGCGGATTCCGGCCGTGTCGACAAAGACGTAGGGCCGATCCAACTCGATGAGCTCATCAACGGGATCGCGGGTTGTTCCCGCGAGATCGTGGACGACGGCCCGCTCCTCCCCCGCCAGCTGGTTGAGCAGCGAGGATTTCCCGACATTGGGCCGGCCGACGAGAGCAATCCGGGAGGGTCCCTCGTGGGCCTGCCCAGTGCCGTGTTCGGGCAGCACCTTGAGCACCGCATCGAGCATGTCTCCCGAGCCGCGCCCGTGCAGGGCCGAGACCGGATAGGGCTCGCCGAGCCCCAGCGACCACAGGTAGGCCGCATCGGCCTCCTGGTGATCCGAATCCACCTTGTTGGCCACGAGGACGACCGGCTTACCCGCGCGGCGCAGGAGCTCCACCACCCGCTCATCGGTGGCCGTAGCCCCCACCGTGGCGTCGACGACGAACATGACGACATCGGCCTCGCCGATAGCGACCTCGGCCTGGAGGGCGACCGAAGCGTCGATGCCGCGCACCTTCGCTTCCCATCCCCCAGTATCCACGAGAAGGAAGTTCCGACCGGCCCAGGAGGCCGGGTAGCGCACCCGGTCCCGAGTGACGCCGGGGACGTCTTGAACGACGGCAACTCGGCGGCCGACAATGCGATTAATGAGGGTGGATTTGCCGACGTTGGGCCTGCCGATCACGGCAACGATGGGAAGGTTCTCGCCCTCCCGGATATCCTCATCCTCCTCGGCCTCAAGCGCGGCCAGGTCCTCGTCGGTGAGCTCGTAGGCCTCGAGGGCCGAACGCAACGCCCGAGCGGTTGCTTCCGGATCATCCTCGTTCGTTGCCTCCGACTCGTCTGCGTTTTCGGCGCCGACGGCATCGCTATCGTCGGCCTCCTGCTCGGCGCTGTCCTGGCTGTCGTTTTCTTTCCAGGCCTTGGGCAGGGCGGCGATGAGCTCGTCGATCTTCGCGGTCACCTGGTCGATGGTGAGATCGGAGGTGTCAATGGTGAGCACGCCCTCGGGGGCGGACAGGAACTGGGAGACCGTCGCATCCATCTCGTCCCTGCGGGTGACGATGTCGCGGGTGGCTTCGATCGAGGCCTCGTCGGCCTTTCCGGTGAGTTCGGCGGAGCGGCGGGCGAGGCGGGCCTCCTCGGAGGCGGTAATGAGAAGGCGCAGGTCAGCATCCGGGCATACGACGGTGGTGATGTCCCTACCTTCGGCGACGATTCCCCGGCCTCCCGAGAAGGAGTCGTCCTCGGTTTCGGCGGCGACGAGGGCCTGCTGGCGGGCGACGAGAATGCGGCGCACCTGAAGATTGGTGGCCACCTTGGAGACAACGGCGGACAGTTCCTTCGTGCGGATGGCCTCGGTGATGTCGTCCTCACCCATGAAGATCTTCTGTTGCAGCGGATCCTTTCCCATGACGAGCGGCATGTCCTGCGCAGCCCGCGCCACCGCATCCTCATCGTCGAGATCGATGCCTTCCTTGCCCGCCCACCAGGTGAGCGCCCGGTACATGGCGCCGGTGTCGAGATAGGCGAGGCCGTGGGCATGGGCCACCTTCTTGGCGACGGTGGACTTGCCGGACCCGGAGGGCCCATCAATGGCAATGGTGATCACGATAGCTCCTTTAAACTAGCTGCTCGCCGTTGGCCGCAATTCGCCATCCTAGCTTCTCCAATCCCTCGGTGAGAGGCAGGGCCTGGGCGGGGGCAACGGACATGATGGCGCGGCCCACCGGCTGGGAGGGCGAATGCTCGAGGGTGAGGTCTTCGATATTCACGCCGATCCGACCGGTGTCGGTGAGCAGGCGGCCGAGTTCGCCCGGCCGGTCGGGCACGAGGACAATGATCTGGGCGTAGCGGATCTGGGCCCCGCCGTGCTTGCCAGGAATCCGGGCGGCGCCAGCATTGCCCCGGGTCATGACGGAGGCCACCCGGGAGATTCCCCGGTAGTCCCCCTCCTCCTGCATCTGCCCCAGGCCGGCGATGAGGTCGGTGAGGTCGTCGTGCAGTTCGGAAAGCACCCGACGCACCGGCCCGGTATTGGCCGCGATAATGGAGGACCACAGCCGCGCATCCGATCCGGCGAGGCGAGTAACATCTCGCAGCCCCTGCCCGGCCAGGTCCAGCTCCCCGGCATCCGCCTCCTCGAGGCGGGCCGCAAGCAGGGAGGACACCAGCTGGGGCATGTGGGAGACCCGGGCCACCGCATCATCGTGAGCATCGGCCGCCATGGTCAGTGGCAGGGCGCCAAGATCGGTGGCGAGCTCGCGCACGAGCCGCAGCACCGGCTTTCCGGAGTGCGGATGGGGGCAGATGACGAAGGGGCGGCCGGTGAACAGGTCAGCATCGGCCGCCAGTGCCCCGGAGCGCTCCCGCCCGGCCATGGGATGTACCCCGGCATACCTTGACAGTTCCGCAGCGCCGACCTTATCGGTCAGCGACCGATAGATCTGGGCCTTGGCGGAGGCGACATCGGTGACGAGGGCGTGCGGAAAGCGCGCCAGCTGCTCGGCGACGATATCGGCGACGGTTTCCGGCGGGGTGGCGACGATGATGAGGTCGGGTTCGGCGCTGTCCGGCCCCGCGAGTTTGCCGGCGCCGAGATCCTGGGCGAGGCCGGCCGCGAGCTCGGAGGCGTCGTCCAGCTGAACGGTGCGCCCCATCCGGGTGAGGGCGAGGCCGAGGCTGGCGCCGAGCAGGCCCGAGCCGATGATGCGGATGATCATAGCCCGACCGAATTCATGAGGGCGCCAAGCTCGGAGCCGCCAACAATCCGGTACTGGCCGGGGGTGAGCCGGCCGAGGGTGATGTTGGCGATATCGGTGCGCACGAGGCGCTGAACCGGGTGACCGACCTCGGCGAGGAGGCGGCGCACGATCCGATTCTTCCCCGAGTGCAGGGTGAGCCGGACGAGGGAGAGCTTCGGTCCGAATTCCAGGAGTTTCATCTCATCGGCCTTGGCCACGCCATCCTCGAGTTCGACACCGGTAACGACGCGTTTGATGGCGCCCTTCGATACCTGTCCCTCAACGGTGGCCACATACGTCTTGGGCACCTCGTAAGAGGGGTGGGTGAGGCGGTGGGTGAGCTCCCCATCATTCGATAGCAAGATGAGGCCCTCGGTCTCCTGATCGAGGCGGCCCACGTGGTGCAGGCGCTCGGGGCGATCCTCGAGAAAGGCCAGCAGGGTGGGCCGCTTTTCGGTGGATTCCTCCATGGAAGACAGGACGCCGGCGGGCTTGTGCAGGGCAATGGTGATCTTCTCCGGATCGAAGGTGATCCGCTCGCCGTCAACGCGAATGACCTGATCTTCCGTGACGCGGGTACCGAGCCGGGTCACCACCGCGCCATCGACGGTCACCCGGCCATCGGAGATCAGCTCCTCACAGGCCCGGCGCGAGGCCACCCCCGCATGCGCCATCACCTTTTGTAGTCGCTCTCCGATCATGACTGGTCCCTTTCTACGTCATCGAGTTGGTCAAGTTCTGGCAGGTGGGGGGCCGCGTGCGGCAGCTCGGTGAGGGAGGCCATGCCCATGCGTTCGAGGAAGTAGTCGGTGGTGGCGTAGCGCAGCGCGCCACTATCCTCCTGACCGACGGCCTCGATGAGGCCCCGGGTGAGCAGAGTGCGCACCACGCCATCAACCGCCACGCCGCGAATCTCCGCGATTTCCGCCCGGGTGACCGGCTGACGGTAGGCGATGACGGCGAGGGTTTCCAGGGCGGGGCCGGACAGCCGCCCGCTCATCCCCCACGTGACGAAGTTGGCTACCACGTCGGCGTATTCCGGCGCCGAGTAGATGCGCCATCCCCCGCCCGATTCGCGCAGCACGAAGCCGCGCAGTTCGGCGGAGTAGTCGTGCGCGAGGTCTTCCAGCGTGTCGACCACGAGATCCTCATCGACGCCGGTGGCATCGGCCAGCCGGGCCGGGGGCACCGGCTCGTCGGCCACCATAAGAATCGCCTCTAGCGCCCCGCGCAGGCGGGTCTTCTCGCTCATGAATCCTCCCGGATGATGATGAGATCGCCAAGCGCGCGATCTTGGCTGATTCTAACCCGCCGACCCACGAGAAGCTGCAAGACGGCGAGGAATCGGGACACGATGGTTGCCGTGGTGGGAGCATCGGCGCATAGCTCGGCAAAGCTCAGCTCGCTCCGCTCGGCGAGCTTGCCCTCAATGACCTCGACCTGGCTGTCCACCGGAACCAGCGGATCGTGCAGGTGGCTGAGGATGATCTGCGGCTCGGAGTGGTCCCGCTCGAAGGCGGCGCGGGCGAGCTCGAGCAGGCCGAGGGGGCTCGGCAGAATCGGGTTGGGCATGAGTCCTCGCAGATGAGGTTCGAGGGGAACCGAGCGCGGCACCGCGAGAGACGTTTCGGCCATGCGCCGGGCAATGAGGAGGGCGAGGTCCCGGTAGGCGCGATGCTGAAGCAGCTTGGCGAAGAGCAGATCGCGAGCCTCAAGCAGCTCGAGATCCTCCTCATCATCATCGTCCTGGGGCAGGAGGCGGGCGGCCTTGAGCGCGAGTAGGGTGGCCGCCACGACGAGGAATTCGCTCGCCTGAGCAAGATCGAATTCGGCGGCCTTGCGGGCATGCACCAAGAACTCATCGGTAACCTCGGCGAGCGCCACCTCGGTGATATCGAGCTTACGCTTCGCAATGAGGCTGAGGAGCACGTCGAAGGGCCCGGCAAAGACGTCGAGTTCGACGTCGAATCCAAAGGAGCCCTCCTGCTCGAAGAGCGAGGCCTGCTTCATCACGCGCAGTGACCGCGCGCGATAACCTCCCGGGCGAGCCGGCGATAGGCCTCCGCCCCCGGATGGTTGGGCGCGTAGGAGGTGATCGGCTCGGCCGCGATCGTCGCGTCGGGGAACTTCACGGTGCGCGCAATCTTCGTGTCGAAGACCTTCTCCCCGAAGCCCTCCTCGACCGAGGCGGTGACCTCCTTGGCGTGCAGCGTGCGATTGTCCAGCATGGTGAGCAGCACGCCATCCAGGCTGAGGCGCGGATTGAGCCGGTCCGTGACCCGCTCAATCTGCTCGACGAGCAGGGCTACGCCTCGCATGGCAAAAAACTCCGCCTCGAGCGGGATGATGACGCCGTGGGCGGCCGTGAGCGCATTGACCGTGAGCAGGCCAAGGGATGGCTGACAGTCGATGATGATGAGATCATATGACTCGAGGACCGGGCGGATCGCCCGAGCCAGGGTCTGTTCCCGACCCACCTCGGAGACCAGCTGAATCTCGGCGGCCGACAGGTCAATGTTGGCGGGAACGACATCGAGGCCCTCAACCGCGGAGTGGTGAATGATGGCGGTGAGATCGGGCTTGTCGGCGAGCAGCTCATTGTAGATCGTGCGCTCGAGACCCCGGGCGTTGATGCCGAGGCCGGCCGAGGCTGCACCCTGGGGGTCAAAGTCGATGAGCAGCACCTTGCGCCCGTAGTCCGCAAGCGCCGCCGCGAGATTAATCGAGGTGGTCGTCTTGCCGACTCCGCCCTTTTGATTACACATGGCGATAACGCGTGCCGGGCCGTGCCCGTCAAGCGGCTGCGGAAACGGGAAATCGTCTGGCCGCTCAATCAGCGGCGGTTGGTTAGAGCTCACAGTGCCACCTTATCGAATCATGACTAATCATGAGTACCTCGCGCGGGGGTGCGAGGTCGCATAGGTCTCCTTGAGGGTCGAGATCGTCACCGCCGTGTAGATCTGCGTGGTCGTCACCGAGGCGTGGCCGAGCAGCTCTTGCACCTCGCGAATATTCGCCCCACCCTCAAGCAGATGGGTGGCATAGGAGTGGCGCAGCGTGTGCGGGGTGATCCCGGTGAGGCCGGCCCGCTCGGCGGCCGCCCGGACCACCGCCCAGGCCGACTGCCTCGACAGGGGCCGACCAAGCGTGTTGAGAAAGAGTTTCGGGGTGCCCTTGCCCTTCGCCGCAAGAGCCGGCCGAGCGCGGACAAGATAAGCGTCAATGGCATCGTGGGCGTAGCTGCCGAGGGGCACGAGGCGCTCCTTGCCACCCTTGCCGAAGAGGCGAATCCAACGCTCGGCAAATTCGATGTCGTCAATATCGAGCCCGACGATTTCAGAAATCCGGCCACCGGTGCCGTACAGCAACTCGATGAGGGCGCGATCGCGCAGGCCGAGCGGCGGCTCGGCGGTGCCCGCCGCTTCGATGAGGGCGGTGATGTGGGCAAGCGGTATCGCCTTGGGCAGCCGGGACGCCTGTTTGGGCAGGGCGAGCGCGGAGGCCGGATTGGTGGGGCTCAGCCTTGTCGTGGCGGCAAACTTGTGGAAGGAGCGGACCGCGGTCAGCGTGCGGGCCCGGGACGAGGCGGCGCCGGTGAGCTGATCGGCAAAACCCCCGGCGATCTCCTCGTCCACCTCGGCAAGCTCGCTCACTCCCCGGCCAGCCAGATACTCGGCATATTTGCCAAGATCGCGCGTGTAGGAGATGAGGGTGTTGTCGGCGAGTCCGCGATCGACGCGCAACGAGGTGAGGTATTCGCCGATGGCCTCCTCGACCCTCACAGCGGCAGGAAGGGATCCACCGCCACGGCAATGAAAACCGCGGCCAGGTAGTAGATCGAGCCGTGGAACACCCTCATCGCCTGACCCTTCTTGGCCGGATGGCGGAGCAGATCAACGCAGAGCCAGAGGAACCAACCACCGGTGACGAGGGCGGCCGCTAGATACACCAGACCCATATTGGCAACGGGAATGAGGGCAATCGAGCAGGCCACCGTGGCAATTCCGTAGGCGAGAACATGGCGGGCCACGGTGCCATTCTCGGCAATCGCGCCCAGCATGGGCACCCCGGCCGCCCGATAGTCCTTGGCAAACTTCATCGACAGCGGCCAATAGTGCGGCGGGGTCCAGAAGAAGATAATGAGGAACAAGATGATCGGCGGCCAAGCCAGCGTCCCGGTCTGGGCAGCCCAGGCGATAAGCACGGGCATGCATCCGGCCACACCGCCCCAGACAATGTTCTGATCGGTGCGCCGCTTGAGCAGCATCGTGTAGAAGACGACGTAAAGCAAGATAGCGGCAAGCGCGAGGGCGGCGGCCAACCAGGTGGTGAAAATGGCAAAGCCGGCAATGGAGACGAAGCCCATGACGGTGGCGAAAACCGTGGCCGCCCGCGGGCTGATGGTGCCCCGCACGATGGGGCGATTCTTCGTGCGGCTCATGACCGCATCAATGTCGCGGTCAAGCACCATGTTGAAGGCATTGGCCGAACCGGAGGCAAGATAGCCGAAAATGATGCACGAGGCGAGCACCCTCAGCGAGGGCCAGCCGCCCGCGGCGAGAATGACGGTCGGAACGGTGGTGGTGAGAAGCAGCTCGATGATGCGAGGCTTGGTGAGCGCAACGTAGTCGCGCACGAGTCCGCTCCGGCGTGTGGTGGATTCCGCCTGGGCCGGGGATTTTGTCAATCGACCAGTCAACAACCTGCCCTTTCTCAGCTAACTTGCCATACTACACCGCCTCGAGCGTTGCGGATCGCTCGGGCACGCAGCTACCACCATCTGGACTGTTTCCACTTCAGGACTCTACCAGGTCACAGGCTCTCGCAACACCGCCACCATCGCCCCAGCCGGGCTCATGTCGCGCCCTGTCGAGCATACGGGCATGACGTCATTTGCTGCCGCAACACGCTCGTCACTCCCCCATCACTCGCGAGGCAGTGGCGCCCTTTCCCTCACCAGTATCCCCCACATCGCGCCCAGCAAGATGCGGTGTGGCGCGCGGAGTGGTGACCCAGCATATTCCCGGTTGGGGCACGTAAACTGGTGGGCGTAGCCCGCGAACGACAGGAGAAAACATGGATAACCATTTCGATTGGACAGATCTAGACCAGCGCGCGGTGGATATGACACGCGCGCTCGCGGCCGATGCGGTGCAGAAGACCGGCAATGGTCATCCCGGTACCGCGATTTCGCTAGCCCCCGCCGCCTACGTCTTGTACAACAAGGTGATGGCGATGGATCCGAGCGATGAGAACTGGCCGGGTCGTGATCGTTTTGTCCTCTCGGCGGGCCATTCTTCACTCACCCAATATAATCAGCTGTTCCTCACGGGATTCGGCCTCGAGGTCGAGGACATTGCCGCGCTGCGCACCTGGGATTCGAAGACCCCCGGCCACCCGGAATACAAGCACACCAAGGGCGTGGAGATCACCACCGGGCCGCTCGGTCAGGGACTTGCCTCCGCCGTGGGCATGGCGATGAGCTCGCGCCGGGAGCGCGGTCTGTTTGATCCGGATGCCCCCGCCGGCACCTCCCCCTTTGATCACTTCGTTTATGTCATTGCCGGTGACGGCTGCTTGCAGGAGGGAGTGACCTCCGAGGCCTGCTCACTGGCGGGCACCCAGGAGCTCGGCAATCTCATCCTTATCTGGGATGACAATCGCATCTCCATCGAGGATGACACCTCGATCGCCTTCTCCGAGGACGTGCTGGCCCGCTACGAGGCCTACGGCTGGCATACCCAGCACGTGGATTGGACCGCGGGCGAGAGCTACACGGAGGATCCCCAGGCACTCTACGAGGCGATTCTGCGCGCCCGCGAGGTGACCGATCGCCCCTCCATTATCCGCCTGTCAACGATCATTGCCTGGCCCTGCCCGACCATGCAGAACACGGGCGCCTCCCACGGCGCAGCGCTCGGCGAGGAGGAGATTGCCGAGCTGAAGAAGATCATCGGCCTGGATCCGGACAAGAATTTCCAGGTGGATGAGGAGGCGCTCGCCCACACCCGCGAGGTGGCCGCCCAGCGCGCCGAGGCCGCCCGGGGTGCCTGGGAGGAGAAGATGGCGAGCTGGCGCGAGGCCAATCCCGAGCGCGCCCAGCTGTTTGACCGGTTGCTCGCCCACGAGCTTCCCCAAGGATGGGAGGATGAGCTTCCGGTCTTCGACGCGGGTACGTCGATTGCCACCCGCGCGGCCTCGGGCCAGGTGCTCACCGCGCTAGCCCCGGTGATGCCCGAGCTGTGGGGTGGCTCGGCCGACCTGGCCGGCTCGAACAACACGACGATGAAGGGCGAGCCGTCCTTCCTGCCCAAGAAGCGCTCCTCGGAGGCCTTCTCGGGCAATATCTACGGACGCACCCTCCACTTCGGTATCCGCGAGCACGCCATGGGCTCGATTCTCAACGGCATCGCCCTCGAGGGCCTCACCCGCGCCTACGGTGGCACCTTCCTTGTCTTCTCCGATTACATGCGCCCGGCGGTGCGGCTTGCCGCGCTCATGGGCTCGCCCTCGATCTTCGTGTGGACCCACGATTCGATTGGGCTCGGCGAAGATGGGCCCACGCACCAGCCGATTGAACACCTGTGGTCCCTGCGCGCGATCCCCGGCCTGGACATCGTCCGCCCGGCCGACGCAAATGAGACCTCCTACGCTTGGCGCGGTATTCTCTCCCGCCAGGATCGTCCCGCCGGCATCATCCTCTCCCGTCAGGGCCTGCCCGTTCTTGACCGGGAGGAATACGCGGCCGCCGAGGGCACTCTTAAGGGCGCCTATGTGCTCGCCGAGAGCCCCTCGGAGGCGATCGACGTCATTCTCATGGCGACCGGCTCGGAAGTCCAGCTGGCCCTCGCCGCCCGCGAGGAGCTCGCCAAGGAGGGTATTGGGGCCCGGGTGGTGTCCATGCCGTGCCTGGAGTGGTTTGCCGAGCAGGATGAGGAGTACCGCGAGGAGGTTCTCCCCTCCTCCGTGACCGCCCGCGTTTCGGTTGAGGCCGGCTCCACCCTCGGCTGGGCCAACTATCTCGGTGCCGCCGGCAAGGCCATTGGGCTCGACCACTTCGGCGCCTCCGCCGCCGGCGATGTTCTCTACGAGAAGTTTGGTATCACCGCCGAGGCCGTCGCGCAGGCCGCGCGCACCTCGCTTGCGCATGCTCGATAGGCAGTAGGCCGGGGTCTTCGACGAAGGCCCCGGCGCCGCCCCCCGGGAGGGTATTCCCGGCAAGACACGACACCGACATAAAAAATGTGGCCCCCATCAGGGGGCCACATTCTGTGTTATCTCATGATTGGAACTTCATGATGAGGCCGATAATGATGACGCAGGTGATCCAGACGAGGGCCACGCCGACGGTGATCCGGTTGAGGTTCCGTTCGGCCACGCCCGAGGACCGCATCGCGGTCGACATTCCGCCGCCGAACATGTCGGAGACGCCTCCGCCCTTGCCCTTGTGCAGCAGAATCGACAGCACGAGGAGAAGCGAAGAGATGACGAGCAGTACGGTGACGATCGTCTTGAGAATGTCCACGATGTCCTTTCGGTCAGTTCGGCCTTCAGTGTAGCTGGCCGAGCCGGATTTTCCTAGCCCTGGTAGCCCGCGATCTTCGCGAACTCGTCAGCCTTGAGAGACGCACCACCAACGAGGGCGCCGTCAACGTCCTCCTTGGCCATGATGTCAGCCACGTTACCGGACTTGACCGAGCCTCCGTAGAGGACGCGCACCGAGGCGGCGGCTTCCTCCCCGGCGAGCTCGCCCACGGTCTCGCGGACGGCCTGGCACACCTCCTGAGCATCCTCCGGGGTGGCCACTTCGCCGGTGCCGATGGCCCAGACGGGCTCGTAGGCAATGACGAGATTGGCAACCTGCTCGGCGGCGATGCCCTCGAGGGCGCCCTTGACCTGGGCGACGGTGTGCTCGACATGCTTGCCGGCCTTACGAACATCGAGGCCCTCGCCCACGCAGATGATGGGCGTGAGGCCGGCCTCGATGGCCTTCTTGGCCTTGGCGTTGACGAGCTCATCGGACTCGTTGTGGTATTCGCGACGCTCGGAGTGGCCGATGACGACGTAGGTGCAGCCAAGGGCGGTGAGCATCGAGGTCGAGATCTCACCGGTGTAGGCGCCGTTATCGTGCGCCGAGACGTCCTGCGCGCCGTAGCCGATCTCGAGCTTGTCGGCGTCGATGACGGTCTGGACGGTGCGAATGTCGGTGAACGGCGGGATAACAACAACCTCGACATCGCCATAGTTGTGGCGCATGTCCTTGAGGGTCCAGGCGAGCTTCTGGACGAGCTGATTGGCCTCGAGGTGGTCGAGGTTCATCTTCCAGTTGCCTGCCATAAGCGGGGTACGTGCCATGGGTTAGTCCTCCAAAACTGCGATGCCGGGGAGCTCCTTGCCCTCGAGGAATTCGAGGGAGGCTCCACCGCCGGTGGAAATGTGGCTAAAGGTGGATTCGTCGAAGCCGAGCTGGCGAACGGCCGCGGCCGAATCGCCGCCGCCGATGACGGTGTAGCCCTCCGAGTCGGACATCGCCTGGGCGATGGCCTTGGTGCCGGAGGCGAAGGCCTCGAATTCGAAGACGCCCATGGGGCCGTTCCACACGATGGTCTTCGCGTCGGCGAGCTTCTCGGCATAGAGCTTGGCGGATTCCTCGCCAATGTCCAGGCCCATCTCGTCGCTCGGGATCTCAGATGCCGGCACGTTCTGTACGGGGCCGTCGGCCTTGAACTCGGGGGTAACCTTGACGTCGACGGGCAGGACGATCTCAACGCCGGCCTGCTTGGCCTTGTCGAGGTAGCCCTTGACGGTCTCCACCTGATCCTCCTCGAGCAGCGAGGTGCCCACCTCGTAGCCCTGAGCCTTGAGGAAGGTGTAGGCCATGCCGCCACCAATAAGAAGGCGGTCGGCCTTGCCGAGGAGATTGGCGATGACGCCGAGCTTGTCGGAGACCTTGGAGCCGCCGAGCACAACCGCGTAGGGCCGCTCGGGATTGTCGGTTGCCTTGGACAGGGAGTCAATCTCGGCGAAGACGAGCTCTCCGGCTGCGGCCGGAAGGCGCTTGGCTACGTCGTAGACGGAGGCCTGCTTGCGGTGCACAACGCCGAAACCATCCGAAACGAAGACGTCGGCGAGGGCGGCGAGCTCATCGGCAAACTGGCCGCGCTCGGCCTCATCCTTCGAGGTTTCGCGCGGATCAAAGCGGACGTTTTCGAGCAGGGCCACCTGGCCGGGCTCGAGGGCGCCGGCAACGCGCTTCGCGTCTTCCCCGACGGTGTCCTTGGCCAGGGCGACGTTCTGGCCAAGAATCTCGCCGAGGCGCTTCGCCACGGGGGCGAGGGAAAACTCGGGCTTGACCTCGCCCTTGGGACGACCCAGGTGGGCCATGATGAGCACCTTGGCGTTCGCGTCGATGAGGCGCTTGATGGTCGGCAGGGCGGCCTTGATGCGGCCGTCATCGGTAATCGTCGTCCCGTCGAGCGGAACATTGAAGTCGGAGCGAACAAGAACGGTCTTGCCGCTCAAGTCTCCGAGGGAATCGAGGGTCTTCATAGGTGTCCTTTCAGCAAAGACGCCCGCGCGCGGGCGCGGCGGGCGTCTTCAGCGGTCATTGAGCTGCTTAGAGCTTCTCGCCGACGAGCTTGGTGAGATCAACGAGGCGGTTGGAGTAACCCCACTCGTTGTCGTACCAGGAAACCACCTTGACCTGGTCGCCGATGACCTTGGTGAGGCCGGCGTCGAAGATCGAGGAATGCGGATCGGTGACGATGTCCTGGGACACGATGGGATCCTCGGTGTAGGAGAGGATGCCCTTGAGCTCGCCCTCGGCCCACTTCTTCACGGCGGCGTTGACGGCCTCGACGGAGACCTCCTTCTCAGCGGTGAAGGTGAGGTCGGTGGCCGAGCCGGTCGGGGTGGGAACGCGTAGAGCGTAGCCATCGAACTTGCCCTTGAGCTCGGGCAGGACGAGGGCAACCGCCTGAGCGGCACCGGTCTTGGTCGGGATGATGTTGAGGGCGGCGGCGCGGGCGCGACGCAGATCCTTATGCGGACCGTCCTGCAGGTTCTGATCGGCCGTGTAAGCGTGAACCGTGGTCATGAGACCGCGCACGATGCCAAACTCTTCCTGCAGAACCTTCGCCAGCGGGGCGAGGCAGTTCGTGGTGCAGGAGGCATTGGAGATGATGTTGTGGTTCTCCGGATCGTAGTCGCCATCGTTGACGCCGAGCACGAAGGTGGCGTCGACATTCTTGCCGGGAGCGGAGATGATGACCTTCTTGGCGCCGGCCTCGATGTGGGCCTTAGCGTCATTGGCATCGGTGAACCGGCCGGTCGACTCGATGACGATGTCGGCGCCGAGCTCGCCCCAGGGCAGCTTGGCGGGATCGCGCTCCTCGAGCGCCTTGAACGTCTGATCGCCAACGGTGATGGAGTCCTCGGTGTAGGACACGTCCTCGGAAAGCACGCCCAGAATCGAGTCGTACTTGAGCAGGTGAGCGAGGGTCTTGTTGTCGGTCAGATCGTTGACACCGACGATCTCGATGTCGGCACCCTGCGCCAGAGCAGCGCGGGTGAAGTTGCGGCCAATACGGCCAAAGCCATTAATACCAACGCGGATGGTCACTATAGTCCTCCTCGTGCGCGAAACTTGCGGCGCACATTGACGTCGTTGCACAGGCGTTTTCGCCTGGTCATGGACGGCTAGTGATGCCGTTCCAACGCCCCCTAGTGTACCCGGGTGGGGCGAACGTGGGCGGGACGATAGACCGAAATACGGCCGTGTTCTCCCCTAGCGTAGGTTGGCCTGCGCCACAATTGAGCAGCTAGCGGCCGACCGGGTGAACCCTCAGCCGCGCCCCGCGGAGCGCCGGGCTTCCTCCACCGCATCCAAAGTGGTGGGAATGCCCAGGTCGGCGGCCTTTTTATCGGCCATGGTGTTGAGCCTGCGCAGCCGCCCCGCCACCGCATCCTTTGTCGCCGGCGGATTGAGCCGCTCGCCAAGGAGGTTCAGGGAATCCTCAGGGTATTTCATGCGGAACTCCCCCGCCTCGCGCAAATTATCGGGCACCTCATCGCCGAGGATCTCAAAGGCTCGCTTGACCCGAATCACCGCGACCACCGCGGCATCCGCGCTGCGCCGCATATTCGCATCATCAAAATTGGCGAGCCGATTGGCGGTTCCGGTCACCTCGCGCTCGGTGCGCAGCTCCTCCCAGCGCAGTACCGCGTCATTGGCTCCCATCCGGGTGAGCATGGCGGCAATGGCATCGCCCTCGCGAATATCGACCCGGTGGGCGCCGCGCGATTCGCGGGCGCGATAGGCAATACCGAGGCGGCGGGCAAGACCGCCGAGGGCATAGGAGGCCTCCAAGCCCGGGCAGATCACCTCGAGGGCGGCATTGCGACCCGGCTCGAGGAGGGCACCGCGGGCAAGAAAGGCGCCGCGCCAGGCGGCCGCGGCATCCGCCTTGGAGCCACCGACAATAGCGGGCGGAAGTCCACGCACCGGACGCCCGTAGGTGTCGATGAGTCCGATCCGCCGGCCGATGCGCTCACCCTGGGCGCCGATGCGCACGAGGTAGTGGTGCATGCCCCGGGTTGTTGTTGACATGGTGTGCAGCTCGGCCCGGACCCGGAAGAGCACGTGAATGATGCCGGCGAGGCGCCGGGCGCTTGCCGCGTGGGTCAGCTCGGCCTGGAGAAAGACCTTGCCGGAGTGGATGTGAATGCCGCCGGCGAAGCGGAACATGGTCGCCGCCTCGGAGACCATGGAGCTGGCCACTGTCGTCTCAACGCCAGCCAGCTCATCCTTCACCGTCGTTGTCAATGCCGGCATTCAATCTCTCCCTCGTCAATAGCTTCTTACGCGACTATAGGCTCACGACTCGGCAGCGTCTAGTCAATATCGGTGATGGTGCCCTCAAAGGCATCCCGCAGCGCGGCCGCATAACGCAACGAGTCGTGGACCGTGCGGTTCGTGCGGCTGTTGATCTGTCGGAGTACGAGATGCGCACCTTCATCACGCACCACGTCGAAGAGCTCATCGAGATCCTCAATCGCGGTGGGATCGGCGATGACCATGTCAAGCCGGTTGCCATCAGCATAGTCAATAAAGCTGCGCACGTGATCGGCGTGGGTCATGCCGGTGGTCTCGTTGTCGATCGCGAGATTGAGGGAGAGGGCGACGCGTGCGGAAGACTCCTGGAGGGCCTGGCGAATGTCGGGAATCATGAGATGCGGGATCACCGAGGTGTACCAGGATCCGGGGCCGAAGATGGCCCAGTCGGCATCGGTAATGGCCTCGATGACCTCGGGCCGCGCCGGAGCATTTTCGGGGCTGAGCCGTACCCGCTCGACGATCCCGGGGGCCACGGCGACGGCCGACTGGCCGCGCACGATGTGGGTGTGGCCGTGATCGTCAATATCGGCCTCGATGTCGATGGGAACCGAGCACATGGGCAGCACCCTGCCGCGAATCCCGAGCAGGCGGCCCACGTAGTCGAGCCCGGCCACCGGATCACCGAGCAGGCCCCACAGGGCGGCGATGAGGAGATTACCGGAGGCGTGCTGGTCGAGCGGCCCATCGGTGGCAAACCGGTGCTGGAGGACGTCGCGCCACAGCTGGCCCCACTCCCCGTCATCGCACAAAGCGGATAGCGCCATGCGCAGGTCTCCGGGTGGGAGGATGCCGAGCTCGCCGCGCAGCCGGCCCGACGATCCCCCATCATCCGCCACCGTCACCACCGCGGTGAGATTGTCGGTGACGTGTCGCAGCGCCGATAGCGTGGCGTACAGGCCGTGGCCACCACCAAAGGCCACCACCTTCGGCCCGCGCGCTCCCGTGGCTAGCATCATTCCCTCCCGAGATCTCGGTGCGCGGTGACCGTGCCAACCCCGCGGGCGCGCAGCCCGGCCGCGATCGCCTCGGAGATGGCGACGGAGCGATGCTTGCCGCCGGTACAGCCCACCGCAATGGTGACGATCGGCTTGAGCTCTCGCTCGTAGCCGGCCAGCACCGAGTAGATGAGTTCAACGTAGCGCTCGACGAATTCGCTGGCCCCTTCCCGGGACAGCACGTAGTCGCGCACCGCCTCATCGTGACCGGTGAGGTGGCGCAGCTCCCCGATCCAGTAGGGATTGGCAAGAAAGCGCACATCGACCACGTGATTGGCATCCATCGGCAGGCCGTACTTGAAGCCAAAGGACATGATGTTGACCCGGGTGGACAGCTCGGTGTCGGCCGCGACCAGAGAGCGAATCTTTCGCGCAAGGTCGTGCACTGAATACTCGGAGGTGTCAATGACCGTGTCGGCCCGGGACCTTAAGGAGGCGAGCAGCTTGCGCTCGGAGTGGACGGCATCGAGCAGGCCGCCGCGCGATTGGAGAGGATGCGGCCGGCGCACGGACTCGTACCGGTTGACCAGCACCGCGTCGGAGCAGTCGAGGAAGAACACCCGGAAGCGCACACCCTGCTCACGCAGCTGCTCGAGCACGGCGACGAGTTCGGCGAAGAATTCCCTCGAACGCACGTCAACGACGACGGCGAGGCGCCGTACCTGGCCCGCCGGCGTGATGAGCCCGGTGAGGGCCTTGAGCAGGCGGGGCGGCAGGTTGTCAACGACATACCAGTCGAGATCCTCGAGCACGGCGGCAGCCCGACTGCGCCCGGCACCGGACATTCCGGTGATGATAATGAGCTCGGTGTCCTCGCCCTTCTCGGGTGTGGCCTCAATGTTGCGCTCCGGCGCCCAGGCCGGGAAGGAGCCGGTGTCTTGCCTATTGTCGTCGTTCCTCATGCCACTATCGTCCCACGTTCTCCCCGCTCACGCCCAGCGTCAGCCAAAACTTCGCCACAACGTGGAGGGGCGGTCATTCCGCCCCTCCACGTCCCCCTCCTGGTTAGCCGGCCCGGCGCCGCCGCACGAGGGCCGCACCGCCGAGAACGGCCAGGGCCGAGGCCGCAATGAGGCCGAGCACCGAGGCGCCGGTATGGGGCATATCCCCGCCTTCGGGCTCACCGCTCGGATCGGCCGTGGCATCGGTCGGATCCGCAGTCGGATCGGCGGTGGGGTCCACCGATGGTTCGTCGGTGGGAGGCGTCGTGGGGTCCGCGCTCGGATCGTCGGTGGCACCCGATGAGGTGACCGCAAAGGCCGCGCCTGCCTCGCCCACGCCCGGCTGGTTGAGCACGACGGAGCGGGTTCCGACAATGGCATCCGCGGGGATCTTGTAGCTGAAGGCCACCGTGCCATCTTCCGCCACGGCCGAGGAAATCTCCTCGCCGTTGATGGTGAGGATGACATCCTCACCCGGCTGAAAACCAGTTCCGGTGATCAGGACCGACTCGCCGGGCTTGGCGGTCTTCGGCTCGACCTCCGCGCTCGGCGTATAGGTCGTCTTCGCCGGGGCGGACACGAGCACCGCAACGGTGCGCGCCGGGATGGTGACGGCGGCCCGCCCAGCATCCCACGTCGTCTCCTTGACCACGTCATCGGCGCCGGCGGCCTGAATGTCACTGAGTTCAAACTCGGTGCCGGCCTCGATGCCGTCGATCTCCTCGGTGATGGTGTCGGGCGAGGCGTTGAACACGACGAGCAGATCGTCAATGTTGGGGTCGATCCCCTCCCCCGGATCGGTGATCCGCATGACGAGCAGGCCCGGGGTTGCCTCGGGTCCCGCATTGGGGAAGCTCACTCGCTCCGCGATGAGCTCTCCGCTGCCGAGGGTGAACAGCGGGGTGGAGTGGCGCAGCCGCAGCAGGTCCAGGGCCATGGCCCGCGACTTGTCCATATCCGCCTTCGTGGGCTTCAGCTCGGCATTGGCAAGCAGGGGCTTCATTGACTCCCACTTCTCGCCGTTCTTCTCCTTGATCGGCAGCCCGGTGCCAAACACGTTGGACTCGAGCGACCAGTCGATGGCGTTGAAGTGATCGCCAGAGTTGTAGGAATCCCGGTCGAGTGACTTCGAGCGGAGAATCTCGGTTCCGGCGTGCCAGAAGGAAGGTGCCTGGCCGAGGGTGACGGCGGCAAGCGACAGGGAGTTCATCCGCACCCGCGTGTCCATCGACGCATCGGTGGGCAGCTTCCACACGCCATTGTCATAGAGGGACTCGTTGTCGTGAGCATCCACGTAGTTGATGGTTTCCTGCGGCTGCGCGGCATAACCGGCCTCCTGCCCGCCGTAGTCAACCTCCTTCGCGGCCTTGAGCCCGTCCTTCGTGTCGAAGGTGTAATCGGCGAGGTTGCCGGTCAGGCCAATGCGTACGAGGTCGGTACGGTAGCGCAGTTGATCCAGCTGCGTGTCCTCATCATCGGGCGAGTATCCATTCGGATCGGTGAACAGCCCCGAGCCGAAGCCCTGGTGGCTGCGCTGATCATCATCGAAGGGTCCGCCGCCGCGCACGGCATCGCGAATCCGGTCGTTGAAGGTGCCGATTCCGGTGCCGGCAATATGGGCCTGGCGGGCTTGAACGAACAGGGCATCGTCGATGACCTCGCCGAAGTTCCAGGCCTCTCCGTAAAGGTAGATGGCCGAGCCGTCCACCCCGTCCTTGGCGACCGTGAGCTCATCGAGCGCCGCCCGGATGTTCGTCATGTTCTCCAGGGAATGGTGCCCCATGAGGTCGAAGCGGAAGCCGTCAATGTGGTAGTCCTTCGCCCAGGTGACAATCGAGTCGATCATCATCTTCTCGGCCATGGCATTCTCGGTGGCAACATTCTCGCAGCACGAGGACGTTTCAATCTGGCCGGTGGCATTGAGCCGGTGATAGTAGCCGGGAACGACCTTATCGAGAACGGAGGTCGCGCCCTGGCCCGAGCCCGCGGTGTGGTTATAGACCACATCCTGGATCACCCTGAGGTCGATGTCGTGCAGCGCCTTGACCATCTGCCGGTACTCCAGCGTGCGGGCGCCACCGTCTTGATTGCCCTCGGTGGCATACGAGCCCTCCGGGGTCGTCCAGTGGAAGGGATCGTAGCCCCAGTTGAATCCGTCAGCGTCCTTGACCGCGGCCACGGCGGCCTGCTGCTCGGGGCTATCCGGTCCAGCATCGGGAATCTCTGGCACCTTCTGGTCCGCGCGGTTCTCCGGAATCGTTGCGATGTCGAAGGAGGGCAGCAGGTGCACGGTGGTCATGCCGGCCGCGGCCAGCTCGGCCAGGTGGCTCATGCCGGCGGAGCCGGCGTGCGTAAAGGCCCGATAGCTGCCGCGATCACCCTCGGGCACCGTGGTGTCGGCAATCGAGAAGTCTCGGATGTGGAGCTCGTAGATCGTCTGTTCGGCCTGGGTGCGTAGCTTGGGCATGGTCGAGGATTCCCAATCCGCGGGCGCAAGCGCCGGATCATCCAGGTCAACAATGACCGAGCGGGTCGAGTCCATGGTCAGGCCCACCGAGTACGGATCGGTGACCGCATTGGTGACAATTTCGCCGGCGCTCGGCACGTAGACATCAACGTTCCACAGGTACTGCGCGTTCTTCCACGATGCCTCCCCCGGTACGGTCCACACGCCGTCATCATCGCGGGTGGCAGCCACCGTGGTCTCCTCACCATCCACCCAGACGGTGGCGGTGACGTCCATGGCCGTTGGAGCCCACAGCGCAAGCGAGGGAACCTCGTCATTCCACACGACGCCGAGCGGGCGTTCGGTGGCGCCGGGATACAGCGCATCGAGCGCGCCGGCAATCTGGGTGTTGGTTCGGGCCACGGCCTCGCCGCCGCTTTCCGCCTCAACGGTGACCGGGCCGCGCAGCAGCTCACGCACCGCCCCCTCATCATCTCCCTGCGCGCTGATGACAAGCTTGGTGTAGCCGGCCGTGCGCGGGAAGGCAGCCGCCTCCTCGTTGCTCACCTGGCCGGCCTCGGTGACCGTCAGCTCCGGATGATCCACGATCGAGTAGGAGTCACCCGTCAGCTCGGCGGGAATGGCGAGTTCGGTGCCCGAAATCCAGATCGCGCGGTGCAGCCCATCGCCCGGCAGCGGCGGATTGCTCATGTCAACCTCCACGATGTGGGTGGAAGGATCATACGTGAAGGTGAGGGTGTCCCCGGGCGTGGTGGACAGGGAATAGTTCGAGCCATCGGCCGCCCCTCCCACCCCGTAGTTCTCGCCCCACGAGGGCCCGTGGGTCACCTTGTACTCGTACGAGCTCTTCGTCAGCTTATCGGTGACGAACACATAGTGCTCACCCTTGGGAAACATGACGGTGGCCAGGCAGGCCGGCTCCCAGTCGTTCTCGCAGCCAAGCTCATTCTGGAAGGATCCGGCGAGCCGGATAAGGCTCTCATCCGGGCCGGCAACCGCCAGCTTGCTCACCGGATCGAAGATGATGTGGGTGGGCTCTTCGGTTGCGGTGAACGCCATGTTGTCCCCGCCCGGCACGCCGTCACTGCCCCAGTTCTCGTCCCACGAATGATTCCTGGCGATCTTGAACTCGTAGTCTCCGGCGGGAAGATCGAAGGTGGCGGAGTAGCGCCCCGTCGCCTCATCCAACTGAAGATCTGCCAGCTCACATTCCGGTGCCCAATCATCCTCGCAGCCAATGGCGCTGTTGAAGCTACCCGCAGCCGTAAAGGTTTCCGGCTCGGCCTGCGCCGTCATCGGAACGGCCACACCGGTGGCGAGTACGGCCGCGCCGAAGGCGGCCCATGTGCGTCTTTGCATGACTACCTCCAATGCCCCATAGCATAGCAACTCCGAGCCCTGACCAGGCGAAATGCGGGGACTGGTGGTGCGGGAAGGGGATCGGGCGGCGGGGCGCGAGGTCGGCAATGACCACCCCGGGACGGCTATTTGCCCTTCGGCTGTTGCTCGCCCAATACCCGGGCGATGGTGGCGGCGAGCTTGGGGCCGATGCCGGGAACTTCGGCAAGCTCATCGGGACTCGCTTGTTTGATGCGAGCGAGGGAACCGAAGGTTGTGAGGAGGGCCTTTTGGCGGGCCGGACCGAGCCCCTCGATCTTGTCGAGGGCGGATCGGGTCATTGCCTGGGAGCGGCGCTTGCGATGGTGCGTGATGGCGAAGCGGTGCGATTCATCGCGGAGCCGTTGTAGCAGGTGCAAGGCGGCGGAGTTGCGGGGAAAGATGATGGGGAATTCCTCCCCGGGAATCCACACCTCTTCGAGCCGCTTAGCCAGCCCAATAACGTCCACCGATACCCCCATCTCGGCCACCACCCGGGCCGCGGCATTGACCTGGGGCAATCCACCATCGACGACGATGAGTTGGGGCATGTAGGCGAAGCGCCTGACTTTCCCGGTATCGGGATCCACCGCCCCGGAGGACTGCTCGTCAACGCTCCGCTCCCCCGCCTTGACGCGGGCGAGGCGGCGGCGCAGCACCTCGTCCATGGCCGCGGTGTCGTCCCGGGCGCCCCGGCCCTCCTCGCCGCGGATAATGTAATGCCGATAGTCGGACTTGCGCGGCAGGCCGTCCTCGAACACGACCATGGAGGCAACCTGGTGGGTGCCCTGGGTGTGCGACACGTCGAAGCATTCAATACGCAGCGGAGCTTGGCCAAGGCCGAGCACCTCGGCCAGATCGTCGAGGGCCTTAGCCCGCTCGGTGAGATCGCCCGACCGCTTCATCTTTGCCCGCACGAGTGCCTGCTCGGCATTAGTGCGCACGGTGTCGGCAAGCTTGCGCTTATCGCCGCGCCGAGCCACGTGCAGGTTGATCTTGGCGCCTCGACGCTCCTCCAGCCAGGCGAGCAGCGTCTGCGCGTCCTCCGGCATGACCGGAACAATGATTTCTCTGGGAATAGCCGTTGTGGGTGTGTGCCGGCGATCGTCAACCGAGCGGGGGGTTTGCAGGACGCGGGCGGCCCGATCGGAATCTCCGCGCTCGCCGTAGACCTGCAGCAGGAGCCGATTCATGAGGCCGGGATCGTCGAGGTCCTCAACCCGCTCGGTCACCCAGCCGCGTTGGCCGCGAATCCGTCCGGCGCGCACGTGGAACACCTGGACGGAGGCCTCCAGCTCATCGCCGACAAGGCCAAAGATGTCGACGTCGGTGTCGGCGGCGAGGACGACCGCATTCTGCTCGACCACCCGCTTAAGCGCCTCCACCTCATCGCGCAACCGGGCCGCCTTCTCGAATTCCAGATTCGCGGCTGCCCCCGCCATCTCCTTCTCCAGGGAGCGAATGTAACGGGAGGTGTCCCCGTCGAGGAAGTCGCACAGCTGCTCGGCCCGCCGCCGGTGATCCTCGACGCTGATCCGACCCACGCACGGGGCTGAGCACTTATCGATGTAGCCGTAGAGGCAGGGGCGGCCGGACCGCTGCGCCACATTGAATTGCCCGGTCGTACACGTGCGTACCTTAAAGGTGGAGCGCAGCGAATCCAGGGTGGCCCGGATGGCGCCGACCTGGGTGTAGGGGCCAAAATATCGGTTTCCCTTACGATGCGCGGAACGGGTGATCATCACCCGCGGATACTGACTCGCCAGGGTGACGGCCAGATACGGATAGGACTTGTCGTCCCGATACATGACATTGAATCGGGGATCGAATTCCTTGATCCACGAGTATTCGAGGGTGAGTGCCTCAACCTCGGTGGCTACTGTCACCCACTCCACTCGGCAGGCGGTGAGCACCATCTGCTGGGTGCGCTGATGGAGGGCCGCAATATCCTGGAAATAGTTGGACAGGCGGTTGCGCAGATTCTTCGCCTTGCCGACGTAGATGACCCGATCGTCGGCGTCAATGAACCGGTAGACCCCGGGATCGGTGGGAATGTCACCGGGGGCCGGACGGTACGTGGACGGATCAGCCATTGAGCAGCGGGGCGAGGTATCGGCCGGTGTGGGATCCCTCGGTGGCAGCCACCTTCTCGGGGGTGCCCGCCACGAGCAGCTCCCCGCCACCGTCGCCACCTTCCGGACCCATGTCGATCACCCAGTCGGCGGACTTAATGACGTCGAGATTGTGCTCGATGACGATGACGGTATTGCCCTTGTCGGTGAGCCCCTGGAGGACCGCAAGCAGCTTGGCAACGTCTTCAAAGTGCAGGCCCGTGGTCGGCTCGTCCAGCACGTAGACGGAGCGGCCCGAGGACCGCCGCTGCAGCTCCGAAGCGAGCTTGACGCGCTGGGCCTCGCCACCGGACAGGGTGGTGGCCGGCTGGCCGAGTCGCACATATCCCAGGCCCACCGATTCGAGGGTGGACAAATGACGGGTGATGGCGCCGACGGCGGAGAAGAATTCACGGGCCTCCGAGATCGTCATCTCCAACACGTCCGCCACCGTCTTGTTCTTGTACGTGACCTCGAGCGTGTCGCGGTTGTAGCGCTTGCCGCCGCACACCTCGCAGGGCACGTAGACATCGGGCAGGAAGTTCATCTCGATCTTCAGCGTGCCATCGCCCTTGCAGGCCTCGCAGCGACCACCCTTGACGTTGAAGGAGAACCGGCCGGGGCCATAGCCGCGCACCTTCGCCTCCTCGGTCTGGGCAAACAGCTTGCGCACGTGATCCCACACGCCGGTATACGTCGCGGGGTTCGAGCGAGGGGTCCGGCCAATTGGTGACTGATCGACATGCACAACCTTGTCGAGGTCATCGATGCCGGTGACCGACGTGTGCCGGCCGGGGACGATGCGGGCCCGATTGAGCTGATTGGCCAGGGAATTGTAGAGAATTGAGTTGACGAGGGTGGACTTGCCCGAGCCGGACACCCCGGTCACCGCGATGAAACAGTGCTTGGGGAACTTGGCCGTGACGTTCTTGAGATTGTTCTCTCGGGCCCCGGTCACGACGATGGAGTCGGAGACCTTGACCTTGCGGCGCTTGGCGGGGACGTGGATGGCGCGCCGGCCGGACAGATAGGCTCCCGTGATTGAATCCGCGCACTCTTCCAGGCCGGGCGTGGCCCCGGCGTAGACGATATGGCCGCCGTTTTCGCCGGCCCCCGGGCCGATGTCAACGACGTAATCGGCGGACCGGATCGTTTCCTCGTCATGCTCGACGACGATGAGGGTATTGCCGAGATCCCGCAGCTGGGTGAGGGTGTCGATGAGGCGGACGTTATCCCGCTGATGAAGGCCGATCGAGGGTTCATCTAGAACGTAGAGGACGCCGACGAGACCGGAGCCAATCTGGGTGGCCAGCCGGATTCGCTGAGCCTCCCCGCCGGACAGGGTGGCTGCCGCCCGAGATAGCGTGAGATAGGTGAGGCCGACATCCTTGAGGAAGCCGAGCCGGATCTGCACCTCGCGGAGCACCGCATCGGCGATCTTGCGGGCCCGGGCGGAGAGGGTGAGATCATCGAGGAAGTCGGCGGCCGCCGCGATCGACATGTCGCAGAGCTGGGCGATTGACTTGCCACCGATGGTGACGGCGAGAACCTCCGGGCGGAGCCGGTCTCCGTGACATTTCGGGCACGGAACCTGGCGCATGTAGGCCTCGTAGCGCTCGCGAGACCACTCCGAATCCGTCTCATCATGCTTGCGCTTGACGAAATCAAGCACGCCTTCAAAACCGGAGGCGTAAACGCGCTCGCGCCCCCAGCGATTGCGGTAGCGGTGCTTGATCTTGTAGTCCTTGCCATTGAGGATCGCCTCCCGGGCCGCCTTGGGCAACTTGGCCCACGGAGTGTCAACATCGAAGCCGAGTTCCTCGCCCAGACCGGTGAGCTGACGCAGGAAATAATCCTTGTGGCTCGTCCAGGGCAGGACGGCGCCCTCGCGGAGGGTGAGCGAGGAATCGGGGACGACAAGGTCGGGATCGACCTCGAGGCGCGATCCGATGCCGGTGCATTCCTCGCAGGCCCCGTAGGGGGCATTAAAGGAGAAGGTGCGCGGCTCGATCTCCTCGAGGGCGAGCGGGTGATCGTTCGGGCAGGCTCGCTTCTCCGAATATCGGCGGAACCGCCTGGGATCATCCTCATCAAGATCCACCCGGTCAATGACCACGAGGCCGTCGGCCAGGCGCACGGCGGTTTCGATGGAATCGGTGAGGCGACGCCGCGAATCCCTCCGTACCAGGCGGTCCACGACGACGTCGATGGAGTGGCGAATGTTCTTTTCCAGGGTTGGCGGATTGTCCAGGCGCATCTCCTGGCCATCGACCCTCATCCGCGAGAAGCCCTGACTCATGAGATCGGAGAACAGCTCCTGATATTCGCCCTTGCGCCCGCGCACGACGGGGGCGAGCACCTGAAATCGAGTACCCTCCTCGAGTTCCATGACCCGGTCAACGATCTGTTCAGGGCTCTGGGAGGAAATCTCCTCCCCGCAGGTTGGGCAGTGCGGGATTCCCGCGCGAGCATAGAGCAGGCGGAGGTAGTCGTAGACTTCGGTGATCGTGCCGACCGTCGAGCGCGGATTGCGGTTGGTCGACTTCTGGTCGATGGAAACGGCCGGAGACAGCCCGGCAATGAAATCGACGGCGGGCTTGTCCATCTGCCCGAGGAACTGCCGAGCATAGGAGGACAGGGATTCGACATAGCGGCGCTGCCCCTCGGCAAAAATCGTGTCGAAAGCGAGGGAGGACTTGCCCGAGCCCGACAGTCCCGTGAATACAATGAGCTGGTCACGGGGCAGTTCGAGATCAACATTTTGCAGATTGTGCTCGCGAGCACCCTGAACGATGATGGAATCACTCACGCCCGATAGTCTATCGGTTCTGTGACTCTCGAACACCTGTACACACTGTGAATCGTCCCGCGCCGAGGAATCTCCCCGCGGGCCCAGAGTGGACCGCTAGGATTGGGGCATGGATACGAGGTACCACACGAGTCCGCAGCTCAACCCGCTGAAGATTGAGCTCGCCGACGTGCGTTTGACCAAGGTTGCCGTCGGGGACATGGACAATAACTGTTACATCATCTCCCGCGGCAGTGATGTCGTCATCGTTGATGCGGCGGCAGATCCGCGCCGGATTCTCGAGACCCTGGCCGCGGTCGTCTCCGGACCGCCCACCGTGCACGCCATCATCACCACCCACGAGCACGCCGATCACTGGCAGGCGCTGTCCTCGCTGCGCGCCGTCTTCCCGGATGCCGAGCTTGTCGCCACGAAGGAGACGGCCGCCGCCGTGGGGATTGATGCGGACACCGTGAAGAATGGTGCCACCCGCAGCTTTGGCAGTATCGACCTGGAGTTCATCGTCCTGCGCGGCCACACGAAGGCCGGGCTTGCCGTCGTCATCGACGATCCGCTCCCCCACATTCTCACCGGCGATTCCCTCTTCCCTGGCGGAGTCGGCAAGGTGCCCTCCGGCCAGGCCTTCTACCTGCTGTTCAACGACGTGCGTCACCGCCTCTTTGACCGCTTCGAAGATGCCGTCATCCACCCGGGACACGGGGACTCCACCACGCTTGGCACGCAGCGTCCGCACCTTGACGAATGGGAGCAACGAGTATGGTAATCCACACGATCGGCTACGAGTACGACACGCAGCTGGAGGGCTTCGACGAGATTCGCGCCAAGCATCGCGAGTATCTCGCCTCCCTGCACGCCGATGGCGAGCTGCTCGCCTCGGGCCCGTGGGGCTCGACCGGCGGCCTCCTCGTCGTTGCCGCGGAAGAGGACCGGGCCGAGGAGATTCGCGCGGCGGATCCGATCTTCGCCGCCGGCGCGACCATCAAGTCCGCAATCCGCCCCTGGAAAGTCACCCTCGGCCCCTGGTCGTGAAGCGCCCCGATCCCTTTATTCTCGGGATCCTCGCCGCCCTGGTGATCGGCCTGCTGTGGCCGGCCCCGGAGGCTTTCCGCGAGGTGATCGACAAGCTCGGTGACATTATGGTCGCCGTTCTCTTCCTTCTCTACGGCATGCGCCTGCGTACCGGGGAGGTGATGCGAGGACTGACGAATGTTCGCGTGCAAGGCCTTATCTTTACCGCTACCTACATCATCTTTCCGCTGCTTGGGCTCGCCACGTACGCGAGTCTCGCCGGCCTGCTCGGTGAACAATTCGCCCGCGGTATCCTCTACCTGTCCCTCTTGCCCTCCACGGTCCAATCCTCGGTGACCTTCACGTCAATCGCTCGGGGAGATACGGCGGCGGCCGTGTGCGCGGCAACGTTCTCCAATGTCATCGGCATGTTCCTCACCCCCGCTTGGGTGGTGCTTGCCATGCACGAGGACTCCGTGGGCGCCGGGTCGATGACCCAAGTGCTCACCCACCTCCTCCTGCCATTTATCATCGGCCAGCTCCTGCAGAAGAATCCGGGCGAACGGCTTCGCCGCCACCCGAAGGCGGTCCGGGCCGTCGATCAGACCACGATCATCATCATCGTGCTCGGGGCGGTCATGGATGCCACGTCGGTCGGCGTCTGGTCCGGGGTGCGGCTCGTCGAGCTTGTCTCTCTTCTCGTCGTCTCCGGTGCCCTGCTCGCCATCATGCTCTTCGTCACCTGGTTCTCCGCCAAGGCGGTGGGCTGTGACCGCGGCGGGCAGATCGCGGTTCTCATGTGCGGCTCCAAGAAATCGCTGGCAACCGGGCTTCCCATGGCCCAGGCCATGTTCCCGCCCGCCGTCCTCGGTGCCATTGCGGTACCCGTCATCATCTTCCATCAGCTTCAGCTCCTCGTCTGCGCCTATCTCGCCGCCCGCCTCGGCCGCGACGAACCGCGCACGCTCCCGCTCGACTGATTCACGGTCCCATCCTCGAGCCGATGGCGCGCATTCTGGCGCGGCGGCACGCCGGCCAGTTAGGGTTAGGCTCATGAAGCCTTTCCTCCTCATCGCCACCCGTCCCGAAGACGAGACCGCCGATAGCGAATACGAGCAGATTCTGCGCTTTGGCGAGCTCACCGAGGATCAGCTCGTGCGGATCCGGCTCGAGGCCGCTCCCCTGCCCGATCTTCATCTCGACGACTATTCCGGCGTTATCGTCGGTGGCAGCCCCTTCACAGGCTCGGTTCCCGATGAGCACAAGTCAGATACTCAGCGCCGGGTCGAGGCCGAGATCGCCACGCTGCTCGATGAGATCGTGGCGCGGGATATGCCCTTCCTCGGGGCCTGCTACGGCGTGGGAACACTCGGACGTCACCAGGGCGCCATCATCGACTCCACCTATTCCGAACCGGTGGGTGGAGTGCGGATCACCCTCACCGAGGAAGGCACCAAGGATCCGTTGCTCGAGGGACTTCCCGACTCCTTTGATGCCTTCGTCGGCCACAAGGAGGCCTGCACGAAGCTGCCCGATCACGCCGTGCTGCTCGCGTCCTCGGCCACCTGCCCGGTGCAGATGTTCCGCATCAAACAGAATCTGTACGGCACGCAATTCCATCCCGAGCTCGATGCAGACGGGCTGGCCGAGCGGATCGATATCTATCGCCACTCCGGCTATTTCGCCCCGGAGGATGCCGATGAGCTGACGCGGGAGGCATACCGGTGGGATGTGTCCGCCTCCAACCGCATTTTGCGGAACTTCACCCGCCGTTACGCGCGCTCGGGCAGCGAACCCTCCGCCTGACACCCCCCCCTGAACACGCCGGGCTCGCCTAGGATGCACTCCGCCGGCTGGGCCCGCAGCATCGACACGGCCACTTCCTGCGCACCCTGAGGGCTACTTCTTCGCGGCCTTGGCTTTGATGAGCGAGGCAATGACGGTGATGATGATCGTGCCAAGGATGACGATGAGGGAGGCGCCGGTTCCCGGCTCGGGCACCTGGGTGAGGATGTCGTATCCATGACAGGCGTGGAGCATCTGCTTGATGGCAATGAAACCGAGAATAACGGCGAGGCCGTAGTGCAGGTAGATGAGCCGCTCGAGCAAACCATCGACGAGGAAGAAGAGCTGACGCAGGCCAAGGAGTGCAAAGACGTTTGCGGCGAAAACAATGAACGGCTCCGAGGTGAGGCCGTAAATCGCCGGAATGGAGTCGAGGGCGAAAATAAGGTCGATGGAGCCAATGGCGAGGATGCACAGGAGGAGCGGGGTGAGCAGGGTTTTGCCGGCCCGGCGCACCACGAGACGCTGGCCGACAAATCCCGCCGTCACATTGAAGTGCCGCTGACAAAAACGCACCACTGCATTGGGCTCGAATTCCTCGGTTTGCGCGGCATCGGGATCCTGGACCCCCTCGCGCACCTGCTGAATCGCCGTATAGACGAGGAAGGCACCGAAGATGAAAAAGACCCAGACAAAGCGCTTGATGAGGGCGGCGCCGATGAGGATGAAGATGAGGCGCATGATGAGCGCCATGACAATGCCGAAAAGGAGCACCTTCTGCTGGTACTTACGGGGTACCTTGAAGGAGGCGATGATGATGATGAAGACGAAGATGTTGTCGATCGACAGCGCCTTCTCGGTGATAAAGCCCGCAAAGTATTCACCGGCAAAGGTTCCGCCGTGGCGCAAGTAGAGAATACCGCCAAAGATGGCCGCGAGGATGATGTAGAAGATCGACCAGACGGTGGCTTCCTTGAGGGTGGGTTCATGGGCCTTGACGACGTGACCAAAGAGGTCGATGAGGATGAGGGCAAGGGCCACGAGGGCGAGCGCTCCCCATTCCCACGGATGCACCTGCATTTGCTCAGCTGTCGAGGCTGCGGCGGGCAGGACAAGCTGGGGTAGCGCGTGCGAGAAAGTCATATATCCCTCCGGTTCGTGTTCCGAAGGTCTCTTCCCGCCTTGCCAGGCCGCGGACCGAGTGCGCCGCACTGTGGTGACGGCCCGCTGTTGTATGGGAATACTCCCCCTCGCTCCCCACGATTATCCCCGAGACGGCACAAAATTGCCACCGCCACGCTGTGAAATGACGCTCTCACGCCACCGGGCTGAGCGCTAATTGAGTGCGTCCTCCATCTGCCGCAGCTCCTTCTTCAGATCCTTGATCTCGTCGCGCAGGCGCGCCGCGAGCTCGAAGCGCAGGTCCTGGGCGGCCTGTCGCATCTGCTCATCAAGATCGGCAATGAGCGAGCGCAGATCCCCGGAGGCGGAGGTTTCCAGCACGGGGGCCTTGCGTTTGCGCGAATCGCGGTAGCCGCCCTCGAGCAGTGTTTTCGTATCGACCGCTTCCCGGGCAAGCATGTCGGTGACGTCGGAAATCTTCTTGCGCAGCGGCTGCGGGTCCAGTCCCCGCTCGGTGTTATAGGCAATCTGCTTCTCGCGACGCCGATTCGTCTCGTCGATGGCCTCGCGCATGTTCGGCGTGATCTCGTCCGCGTACATGTGGACCTGGCCGGAGACGTTGCGGGCGGCGCGACCGATCGTCTGAATTAGGGAGGTGGTGGAGCGCAGGAAGCCCTGCTTATCGGCGTCGAGAATGGCGACAAGAGACACCTCGGGCAGATCGAGGCCCTCCCGGAGGAGGTTAATGCCGATGAGCACGTCGAAAGCGCCAAGCCGCAGCTCGCGCAGCAGCTCGACACGACGCAACGTGTCAACGTCGGAGTGGAGGTATTCCGCCCGCACCCCGCGCTCCTGGAGATAGTCGGTGAGGTCCTGAGCCATCTTCTTCGTCAACGTCGTCACGAGCACCCGCTCATCACGTTCGGTGCGCTGGCGGATCTCCTCGAGCAGATCATCGATCTGCCCCTCGGTTGGCTTAACAACCACCTCGGGATCGACCAGGCCGGTCGGCCGAATAATCTGCTCAACCACGCCATCGGATTTGCCAAGCTCATAGGGTCCCGGGGTGGCCGACAGGTACACGGTTTGACCGATACGCTCGAGGAACTCCTCCCACTTGAGCGGCCGGTTGTCCATGGCCGAGGGCAACCGGAAGCCGTGCTCGACAAGCGTGCGCTTGCGGGACATGTCGCCTTCGTACATGGCGCCCACCTGGGGGACCGTCACGTGAGACTCGTCGATGATGAGGACGAAATCCTCGGGGAAGTAGTCAAGGAGCGTATTCGGCGCGGTTCCCGGACCGCGACCATCGATATGCCGGGAGTAGTTCTCGATGCCGGCGCAGGTGCCCACCTGCTTCATCATCTCCAGGTCAAAATTCGTCCGCATCGACAGCCGCTGGGCCTCGAGCAGCTTATCCTGTTCGGTGAGCTCGGCTACCCGAGCATCGAGCTCCTCCTCGATTGAGGCCATGGCCCGCTCCATCCGTTCATCGCCCGCCACATAGTGGGAGGCGGGAAAGACGTGCACGTGGTCGGTATCGCGGATTACCGTGCCGGTGAGCGGATGCAGGAGACTGATGGCATCGATCTCGTCGCCAAACATTTCGATCCGGATCGCAAGCTCTTCATAGACCGGGATGATCTCGATCGTGTCGCCGCGGACCCGGAAGGTGCCGCGGGTGAACGCAATGTCATTGCGCGAATACTGCATCTTGACGAACTTTCGCAGCAGCTCATCGCGCTCGATTTCCTCGCCCACCTCGAGGCGCACCATTCGATCGACGTACTCCTGCGGGGTACCCAGGCCGTAGATGCACGAAACGGAGGAGACCACCACGGTGTCGCGGCGGGTCAGCAGGGAATTTGTTGCCGAGTGGCGCAGGCGCTCCACCTCGTCATTGATCGAGGAGTCCTTTTCGATGAAGGTGTCGGTCTGCGGAACGTAGGCCTCGGGCTGATAGTAGTCGTAGTAGGAGACGAAGTATTCGACCGCATTGTTGGGCAGTAGCTCGCGGAACTCCGCCGCCATCTGCGCCGCCAGCGTCTTATTAGGCTCGAGGATGAGGGTGGGGCGCTGAATCTTCTCGATAAGCCAGGCCGCGGTGGCGGACTTGCCGGTGCCGGTCGCGCCGAGCAGGACAATGTCTTTCTCTCCGGAATTAATGCGCTCTGCGAGCTCCTCAATGGCCGTGGGCTGATCTCCGGCGGGAGAGTATTCCGAGACAACCTCGAAGGGGGCTTCGGCACGAACAATATCGGTGAGAGGGCGCATGTCCCCCAGCTTACCGACTGGCTGAGACGAAACCTCAGCCGTTCATTAGCGGCTAATTTCCACCGCTGCCCAGGGATCGGCGCGGAACCAGCCGCGGCGAATGGCGATGCAGCCGGCGCGGATGAGGGCCGGGCCATTGAATTCGGGAACGATGATGCGACTACCAACGGAGGTGACCACCTGTCCGGCAGCCTCAAGCTTGCGCGCGGTGCGTTGGGCCGATTCCACCGAGGTGCGCACGGGATTGAAGAGGGAGGCGCCGCGCAGCATGCGGGCCATGGTGCGTACCCGATGGAAAGCCTCCTCCACTTCGGCCTCCAACCGGCTCAGCGTCCGATCATTGACGATGAGATAATCGGCAGCCTCGGCGCGCTCAATATCCCCCGCCTGCGCCTCCATGCGGGCCAGCGCCTCCGCCCTCGGCATCGACCGATGCTCGGCAAGCCGCCTGAGCCGCACATCCTCTCCGGCCGTGACAACAATGACGTAGGGATAGGAGTAGGCCTGACCGGTTTCGATGAGAAGCGGAATGTCGTGAATGACGATCGCCTGCTCATCAGTCCGCACGATCCGCTTTTCCTCGGCCTCGGCCGCCTTGCGGATCGCCGGATGGGTGATCGCATTGAGATCAGCCAGCGCGGCATCATCACCAAAGACGAGGGTGGCCAGCCTCCCCCGGTCGAGTATCCCGTTGGAGACCACGGCCGGGAAATGACGGCCGATCTCGTAAACGAGGGGGCTTCCGGCGGCCGTGAGCTCGCGCGCCAGGTGGTCGTAGTCGATAATGTGGGCGCCGAGCTGCGCGAGCTTGGCACTTGCCGCGCTTTTGCCGGCGGCGATCGGTCCTGTCAGAGCAACGCTAAACATCAGTCGTCGGGGTCCCTCTCGTCGATGGGCGCGTGATGGTCGTGATCGGCACGGCCAAACTTCCAATACCCCTGCATGGCAATTGATTGGCGATCCAGCCCGCTCTCATTGCGCAGGTATCGGCGGGCCGGGATGAGGCTCGTGGCCTCCCCCGCCGCCCAGACGAATGTGCCGTTGCGCGGCTCGATCGACTGGAGTGAGGCAAGGATGGCCGCCCCGCTGCGATCCTCGGGCAGCTGCTGAACCCTGATCCGGTCCGAGTCGAGCAGGGACCCGAGATATGGCAGTCCGGGGCCGACGGCAATGAGGTCGATCGGCACGTCGGTCTCCTTGATCCACCGGGCGGCAGCCGGGAACGCCGAGCAGTCGGCAATCGCCACGAGATGCGTCATGTCGGTCGGCACAAGCTTCGATCCGCGCGGCCCCGCGAGGATGACATCGTCATCGACGGGGAGAGCACTCGCCCAGCAGGCGAGCGGACCATTGGGGTGGAGGAAGATGTCGACGGCCACCGAATCGCCCATCGGGATCGGCGTATAGAATCGTCCGACCCCGCCCCCAATGATGAGCTTGGCGTGATCGGCTGGTCCGGGCGACGAAAAACCGGCGAGGTCGCCGCCGAGCATGAGACGCACAAAACTTCCAGGCAGTTGTTCGGCATCGGTGACGACGAGTTCACGTCGCCTAGCCTTATGCCGGATTAGTTCCTGTCTGGGAATGAGCCTCATTGGGCAAATATATCGCGGTGCGGCGTTGGCCACAATAGCTTTGCTCTCCGTTTTTACGTGTGGATCGTGCTCTGTTATTGGCTCTGACCAGCGCGGTCTGTCTTCATTGAGCAGTTGGCTCGGCTAATTCGCAGGTCAGATGGTCGCGGTTGACGATGGTTTTCACGGGCGATTATGCGCGAATCCGGTGATATAAGGCCCGTTCCCACTCCTTCGTCCTTGATGACACACACCTGTCTCGCCCCGCGCACCCTCGGCGCGCGTAGGGGAACAGTCACCCGGGCGGAAACGGCGCTGCGGCGGTGCCGGGGCAGGCCACGGCGATTATGGGCGCGGTCGCCGTGACCCGCTCCCGGGGAGATCGCGCCGGCGATATGTGCGGCACGGTTGTGCGGGCAACGCAAAGGGCGGGGTGCGTATGCACCCCGCCCCTCACGTTAAGCGATCAGTGACCGGTGAGCTTTTCGCGCAGCGCGGCAAGCGCCTCATCGGAGGCAAGCGTGCCTGCCGGCTCGGAGCCAGCGGTGTAGGTCGCGGGAGCGGACTCGGCGGCCGGAGCCGGAGCATTCGATGCGGCCTGATCGGCCTCGATCGCGCGAGCAACCTGCTTCTTGTGCTCCTGCCACAGGGCGTAGGCGGCGTTCCATTCGGCCTCCCACTCCTCCTGCTGCTTCTCGTAGCCTTCCATCCACTCTCCGGACTCCGGATCGTAGCCTTCGGGGTACTTGTAGTTGCCGTCCTCGTCGTACTCGGAGGCCATGCCGTACAGCGACGCATCGAAGTCCTCGGACTCCGGATCGACGCCCTCGTTGGCCTGCTTCAGGGAGAGGGAGATACGGCGGCGGTCGAGATCAATGTCGATGACCTTGACGAAGAGATCGTCGCCCACCTTGGCAACCTGCTCGGGCTGCTCAATGTGACGCTGGGCCAGCTCGGAGATGTGGACGAGGCCCTCGATGCCATCCTCGACGCGAACGAAGGCACCGAACGGAACGAGCTTGGTGACCTTGCCGGGCACAACCTGACCGATCGCGTGAGTGCGAGCGAAGGTCTGCCACGGGTCTTCCTGGGTGGCCTTGAGCGAGAGCGAGACACGCTCCCGATCCATGTCGACGTCGAGAACCTCGACGGTGACGGGCGTGCCAACCTCGACGATCTCGTTCGGGTGGTCGATGTGCTTCCAGGACAGCTCGGAGACGTGGACGAGGCCGTCTACGCCACCGAGGTCAACAAACGCACCGAAGTTAACGATCGAGGAGACGACGCCCTCGCGGATCTGGCCCTTCTGGAGCGTGTTGAGGAAGTGGCTGCGAACCTCGGACTGGGTCTGCTCGAGGTAGGCGCGGCGGGAGAGCACAACGTTGTTGCGGTTCTTGTCGAGCTCGATGATCTTCGCTTCAAGCTCACGGTCGATGTAGGGCTGCAGATCGCGGACCCGGCGCATCTCCACGAGGGAGGCGGGCAGGAAGCCACGCAGGCCGATGTCGACGATGAGGCCACCCTTGACAACCTCGATCACCTGGCCGGTAACGACGCCGTCGTTTTCCTTGATCTCCTCGATCTTGGCCCAGGCGCGCTCCTGCTGAGCGCGGCGCTTGGACAGGAGGAGGCGGCCTTCCTTGTCTTCCTTCTGCAAGACGTAGGCCTCGATCTGGTCGCCGACCTGCACAACCTCTTCGGGGTTGATGTCGTGCTTGATCGACAGTTCCTTCGAGGGAATAACACCCTCGGTCTTGTAGCCGATGTCGAGGAGGACCTCGTCGTGGTCAACCTTGACAACGGTGCCCTCGACGATATCCCCGTCGTTGAAGTACTTGATGGTCTCGTCGACTGCGGCCAGCAGATCTTCCTTGCTGCCGATGTCGTTGACGGCGACCTGCGGGGAGGTCGGCTGTTCGGGCGTTGTGGTTGTCATGAACGTATGTGCTCCGATTGGGACTGTAGTAGTACGGACAAATTGCTCGGGTGGTGAATCCACCCAGACACCAACATTAACGTGGATGGCCCCGCCACGCTAGGCGCGCAGGGCCAAAAATCGAAATAGGCGACGTGCGCTGCCTCACCATTGAGAATAATCGCGGGCATACCGCCGCTTTGGCGCCGTACGTGCGCGAATGTGCGCCCGGTTCGCGCCGTCGTGACCGATCGGGCATCCACCCGCCGACCCGATGGGACGTATCACAGCGCCCCTCCCCTCTCCTCGCCACCTCATCTCCCCGTTCCGGGCGAGGCGTGGGAGACTGGGAGCATGGAAGACACGGATCCGGGCCGGATTGCCGCGTCCTGGTGGGACCGACACGGTGCGGAGTATCTCGCTGATCATCGGCTGCTCGGCGTCACCAATTTCTCCTGGGGCCCGGAAGGCTGGACGGAGGACGACCTGCGCCTCCTCCCCGACGATCCCGGCCTTACTCTCGAGGTGGGCGCCGGAGCCGCCCAGTGCTCGAGGTGGCTGGCCGCACGGGGCCATAGGGTCATCGCTACGGATATTTCCTCCGGGATGCTTGCCCATGCGGCGAGGATGAATGAGGAGACCGGCATTGATGTGCCCCTCATCCGTGCCGATGTGCGCACTCTTCCCTTTGCCGATAACTCTTTCGATACCGCCTTCACCTCGTTTGGTGCCATTGGCTTTCTCCCCGATCTGTGCGAGCCCTTCGCCGAGGTGGCCCGGGTGCTGCGCCCGGGTGGACGGTGGATCTACGCGGCCACACATCCCTTTTCCTGGCCGCTACCTGACTCCCCGCATCTCGACGATCTGCGGGTGATCCGCCCCTACCGCTCCGGCGAGGTGTACACCGAGACAGAGGGGTCGACCATCTGTTACGCCGAATATGCTCACACGGTGTCCGATCACATCGGAGCGATCATTGCCGCAGGCCTGACAATCACCGGTGTGCTCGAGCCGGCCTGGCCTGCGGGCAATGATCAATCGTGGGGAGCGTGGGGCCCCGAACGGGGCGCATATCTACCGGGCACGATCATCTTCTCCACGCAAAAGCCTGTCCCGACCGTCTAGTGGGCGGCCGCCCGCCAGTTTGGGCCAATGCCGACGGAGACGGACAGCGGGACGGATAGCTCAACCGCCTCACCCATCTGGGTTTCAACCAGCTCGGTGACGGCCTCCTCCTCACCATCGGCGACTTCGAGGACAAGTTCGTCGTGCACCTGAAGAAGCATCTGCGAGGCGAAACCGCCGGAGGCGAGCGCCTCCTCGGTGCGCAGCATGGCGATCTTGATGATGTCGGCGGCCGAACCCTGAATGGGAGCATTGAGCGCCATTCGTTCCGCAGCCTGGCGCCGCTGATGATTCGAGGCGTAGAGGTCGGGAAGGTAGCGGCGCCGGCCAAGCAGGGTGGAGGTGTATCCGTCCTTGCGCGCCTGGGCTACAACCGAGTCGAGGTAGTCACGCACCGCGCCGAAGCGCTGGAAGTAGTCGTCCATGAGGCTCTGGGCCTCGCGTTGGTCGATGCGCAGCTGACGGGAGAGCCCAAAGGCGGATAATCCGTAGGCGAGACCGTAACTCATGGCTTTGATCTTCGACCGCTGCGCCGAGGTGACCTCGTCGGGGCTGATCCCGTAGACGTGGGAGGCGACGTAGGAGTGCAGATCCTCGCCGTCGATGAAGGCCTGGATGAGGGCGGCATCGCCGCTCTGGTGGGCCATGAGTCGCATCTCGATCTGCGAGTAGTCCGCGGTGAGAAGGCTGGTAAATCCCTCCCCCGGCACAAAGGCCTCGCGAATCTTCAGCCCCTCCTCGGTGCGGGCGTGAATGTTTTGCAGATTCGGATTCGTCGAGGACAGTCGGCCCGTACCCGCCACCGTCTGCTGGAAGGTGGTGTGGATCCGGCCATCCGCGCCAATGGCCTTGCGCAGACCCTCGACGGATTGACGCAGCTTGATGGCGTCGCGGTGCTCGAGAAGCTGGCCGAGGAATTCCAGGCCGCGTTCGGCCTCCGCATCCTCCCGTCCGGCGAGCTTAGCCGCAAGATCGGTCAGCGCCTCAGCATTCGTCGTATAACCGGTCTTTGTGGCCCGCGTTTTGGGTAGGCCCATGTCCTCAAAGAGCACCTTCTGCAGGGCCTTCGGGCTCGACAGGTTCATCTCGTAGCCGGCGGCCTCCCAGGCTCGCTCGGCAGCGTGATTGACCCGGGCATCAAAGTTATCGAAGAGGGAATTAAAGACCTGCTGATCGACGGCAATGCCTCGGTCTTCCATGTCCCGCAGGATTCGGGTCAGAGGCATTTCCAGGCCGGTGAGCAGCTCCATCTCATCGCGCTCCCGCAGCTCCTTCATGAGGGCCTGGGACAGCGGAACAAGGGCGGCCGCTCGCAGTCCAGCGGCATCCCCCTGTCCGCCGCCCCCCAGGTCGAGATCCAGCGTCCCTTCTTCAACCTGGGGAAGGCTCATCGAGGTGTAGCGGCTGACCAGGTCGCCAAGCTCATAGTCGCGCTGATCGGGATGGAGGAGATAGGCGGCCAACTCCGTATCGCACGTGATGCCCTCGACCTTCGCCTCGAACCGGCGCGCAAGTTCGCGAACGGCGTCCTTGGCTCCGTGAACAACCTTCGGATGCTCCTTATCGGCCAGCCAGGAAGTCAGCGCCTCGAGATCCTCCTTGTTCGGATCGGTGAGGTAGGCGGCCGCGGCGGATCCACCCAGGCCGAGCGGGGATCCGGGGATGATGCCCAGGGGCTCCGAGCCGTGCTTGGAAAGGAAGTCAGCGAGCTCACCCGGGCCGATCTCCACCGCCTCGAGATCAATATTCGGGGTGTTATCCTCTTCCCCATCCGCGCGGAAGACGGAGAACACCCGATCGCGCAGCCGATTGAACTCGAGGGTGTCAAAGAGCTGATGTACAGCCTCCCGGTCAAGGCCGCCGGGCACGAGGTCGGCGAGCTCGACATCGAGATCGGCGTTGCGGAGCAATTCGTTGAGTTTGCGATTACGCCGCGCGAGGTCGGCGTGCTCGCGAAGGGACTCCCCCACCTTGCCGGTGATCTCGTCGGCGTGGCTCAAAATACCGTCGAGGTCACCGTAGGCATCGATCCACTTTTTCGCGGTCTTGGGTCCCACCTTCGGAACCCCGGGCAGATTGTCGGCCTTCTCCCCCACGAGGGCGGACATATCCGGATATTGGGTGGGGGTGACGCCGGTCTGCTTGACGACTCCCGCCTCATCCATCCTCCGCATCTCCCCCCGGGGGATCGGATACAAGAGGGTGACTCCCTCGCCAACAAGCTGGTAGGCATCCTTGTCCCCGGAGGAAATAACCACCTCCATGCCCGCGTCTCGTCCCCGCGTCGCGAGGGTCGCGATGATGTCATCGGCCTCGATTTGGTCCTTGGTCACCCAGGCGATGCCCAGCGCATCAAGCGCTTCCTTGATGAGGCCGATCTGTCCCTGAAACTCGGCCGGGGTTTCGGCCCGGCCCGCCTTATATTCGGCATATTCGCGGGTGCGGAAAGTGCCGCCCGGAAGGTCGAAGGCAACCGCCACGTGGGTGGGATGCTCCTCGGAATACAGCTTGATCAGCGTCGAGAGGAAGCCGTGAATAGCATTCGTGTACTGGCCCTGCGCGGTGTGGAAATTCTCCGCCGGAATGGCGAAGAAGCTTCGAAAGGCGAGGGAATGGCCATCAAGGAGGAGGAGTCGATCGTTCACACTTCTAGCCTAGGCGGTGCCGGCGACAAAGTCATGGATAGGATAGCTCGCATGGGACCACTCGCCGCCCGCATGGGCTTTGAACTACGCTCGCTCACCACCACCTCAGCGAGCGGATACCTACCGGTCGAGGGCAATACCCAGCCGATGGGCATCATGCACGGCGGTGCCAATGGCTTCCTCGTCGAGCACCTGGCCTCCGTTCTCGCCAATCACGTGTGTCCCGAGAACATGGTCGCGGTGGGAACCGAACTGCAGGTCAGCCACATCGCCCCAGCCCGCTCGGCGGTGGAGGCAACGGCGACGGTGGCAGCCCAGCGCGGACGAAGCATCTGGCTCGACGTCGAGATCACCTGCCAGGGTGAGCTCACCGCCCGGGGCCGGCTCACCTGCCGCTTCCTGGCCGCACCTCCCGCCTAGCCGCACCGGCCCGAGCGCGGGTTCGCGGAAGGGGCCAAGCGCGGTGATCCTGCGCCTCCGCCCGCGTGGAGCGCCCGCAGGGGCCAACACGAGCTCCGGGGCGCAGGGGCGCGAACGGAGGCGGGAGATGGGGTGAGGACGATCCCGGGGCAACAAGGCTGGAGGGCGGGGCTGTGCGCTGTTGACACGGCAGTGGGGAGGGCGAATGCCCTCCCCACCTGATAAATGTTCGGCCAGCCGTTACTTGCCGCCCACCTGGTCGATGACGGCGTCGGCAACCTCGCGCATGGTCAGCCTGCGGTCCATCGAGGTCTTTTGGATCCACCGGAAAGCCTCGGGCTCGGTCAGGCCCATCTTGTCCATGAGCAGTCCCTTGGCTCGGTCGACGTGCTTGCGGGTCTCAAACTGTTCGGTGAGATTGGCGACCTCGTTTTCGAGCGAGACGATCTCATTGAACCGGGAGACCGCAATGTCAACGGCCGGAATGAGATCAGCCGGGGTGAAGGGCTTGACCACGTAGGCCATCGCCCCGGCATCACGCGCCCGGTCAACGAGCTCACGCTGCGAGAACGCAGTGAGCATGACGACCGCGCAGGTGCGCTCGGCAAGAATCTTCTCCGCCGCGGTGATTCCATCCATGCCGGGCATCTTCACGTCCATGACGACAACATCAGGCTCAAGCTCGGCAGCCTTGTCGATGGCTTCTTCGCCATCCCCAGCCTCGCCGATGACGTCAATACCGGCCTCTGTGAGAGTTTCTACAATGTCCAGGCGGATGAGCGCCTCGTCCTCGACGACGAGGGCGCGGTACTGCTTCTTTTCCGCTTCGGGCGCCGGACTGGTGAGATCCAGCTCCTCCGGCGACTCCTCGGTCTTTGCCAAGATTCCTCCTCAGCCGCCCTGGCGGGGCGTTTCATCACTGTATGGTAGCGGCCCCGAGGGCCCACTGTGCTCCGGGCGGGACTCGAACCCGCACGCCTTGCGGCGCCGCATTTTGAGTGCGGTGCGTCTGCCAATTCCGCCACCGGAGCGCACCAGATCATTCTACATATCGAGGGGCCGGCATCGCATCGCCGCGCGCCGTGCCTCACGATTCATGCCGGACCGGCAGCGTCTCCCCCATCTTGTGTACCCGGATCGAGTTCGTCGAGCCGACCTTCCCCGGGGGCATGCCGGAGACGATGACAACCCGGTCTTCCTCGGTGGCCAAACCCCGCTCGCGGAGGATGTGATCGACCTGATTGACCATGTCGTCGGTGTGCTTGATTTGGGGCACGATCAGGGTCTCGACGCCCCAGGTGAGCGCGAGAGCATTGCGCGTGAGCTCATCGGGAGTGAAGACAATGTGCTCGAGCCGGGAACGCAGCCGAGCCACTCGGCGGGCGGTGAGGCCCGAGGTGGTAAAGGTCACGACGTAGCGGACGCCGAGCGCCTCGCCGATGTCGATGGCGGCGCGGGAGATGACGCCGTTGCGGGTTCGGCGCAGATCGGGAATCTGATCAATCTTGTCAACGCCGGCCTGCTCGGTGTACTCGATGATGTTTGCCATGACGTGCACGCATTCGATCGGATACTGGCCGACCGAGGTTTCGCCGGAGAGCATAACGGCATCGGCACCATCAAGGATGGCGTTGGCGCAGTCGGAAGCCTCCGCACGGGTAGGCCGGGGGTTGGTGATCATCGACTCGAGTACCTGGGTGGCAACGATGACCGGCTTCGACTTCTTCCGCGCCATCTCAATCGCGGCCTTCTGCACCGTGGGGACCTGTTCGAGGGGCAGCTCGACACCGAGGTCGCCGCGGGCCACCATAAGGCCGTCGAAGACGTTGACGATTTCCTGGAGGTTCTCCACCGCCTGCGGCTTTTCGATCTTGGCGATCACCGGAACCTTGCGGCCAACGCGCTCCATGACCTCATAGACGTCGCCGATGTCCTTGGCCGATCGCACAAAGGACAGGGCCACGAGGTCAACACCAAGCTTAAGCGCCCACTCGAGGTCAATCTTGTCCTTCTCCGAGAGCGCAGGAACCGAGACGGCCACGCCGGGAAGGTTGACGCCCTTGTGATTGGACACCGGGCCGCCGACGATAACCTCGGTGATCACCCGTGGTCCGTCTACCTCCTTCACCTCGACGAGAATCTTGCCATCGTCGATGAGGATGCGGTCACCCACGCGGCAGTCGCCGGGCAGTCCCTTGAACGTGGTGGAGACCTGATCTCGGTCACCGAGAATGTCCTCGGTGGTGATCGTGAAGGTATCGCCCTTACGCAAGATCACCGAACCGTCGGCAAAATTTCCGAGACGAATCTTCGGGCCCTGAAGGTCAACGAGGACGGCGACGGCCTTCCCGGTTTCCTCGGCGGCCGCCCGCACGTGGGCGTAGGTTTTCTCGTGGTCTTCGTGGGTGCCGTGGGAGGCGTTGATGCGGGCAACGTTCATGCCCGCCTCGACGAGTTCACGCACCTTGTCCTTACTCGACGTGGCAGGTCCAATGGTGCAGACGATCTTAGCTTTGCGCATGCCTCTAGCCTATCGAACCACGGCGCCAGCGCCACGCCCTGCGCCATTGTGCCCGCCACACTACCGGGGCGCCTGTCACCCCGTTGCTGCGCCTTCCGGAGAGCAGCCGGTGTTACGCGCCGGGCACATCCGGGCTTGCTGCCGATGAAGGTCGCTGCGGGGGGTGCTGTCCGGCCGAGCGTTCGCTCGCTGCTTCTTCCTTGTCCAACGTGTCTGAGCTGTTCGGGCTATCCGGACCGCTTTGCGGATCTGGCAGGGCGATGGAATCAACGGTGGGATCTGCGGCGACCTTCTTGCCGCGCAGGTAGAGCATGACGAGGGCGAGGGTGAAGACGATGATCGAGGTCCACACATTGAGGCGCAGACCGGCGATCGTGTGGGCGGTATCGATACGCAGATTCTCGATCCACAAGCGCGCCGCCGTGTAGATGGCAACGTAGGCCCAGAAGGTTTGGCCGGCCCGCAGGCGGAAGCGCCGCTCGAGGAAGAGAAGGAGAAAGACCCCGATGATGGAGCAGATCATCTCGTAGAGGAAGGTGGGGTGGAAGGTGGTTCCTTCCGGATATCCGGCAACGAGATGTTCGGGGTCGATCTCGAGTGCCCACGGCAGGTCGGTGGGCCTGCCATAGAGCTCCTGATTGAAGTAGTTGCCGAGCCGGCCCACCGCCTGCGCGGCCAGCACTCCTGGTGCGGCGGCATCGGCGAAGGGGCCGAGTCGCAGTCCGCGCCGCTTGAGCGCGATCCAGGCCCCAACAACACCGCCGAGAACACCGCCCCAGATGCCGAGGCCGCCCTCCCATACCCGCAGGATCTGTAGGAGATCCCCGTTCGGGCCAAAATAAGGTTCCGGGGTGGTGAACACGTGGTAGAGGCGGGCGCCGATGATGGCGAAGAGCACCATCCAGCCGGCAGCATCGGTGACAACTTCGGGATCCCCGCCCTTGCGCGCATATCTCCGCTCGCCGATCTTCCAGGCGATGAGGACGCCAATGATGATCGCGAAGGCGTAGGCGCGCAGGGGCAGCGGTCCCAGGTACCAGACCGCGCGGTCCGGTGAGGGAATGGATGTGATCATGGGCGAGCCTCGTGGGCTCCGGTGGCAATGTCGGAAGCAACCGTTGCAAGCCTCGCCATGGACTCGTCCTCGGCGAGCGCGCGCACGAGGGCCGAACCGACAATGACGCCGTCGGCATAGGCGCCCACCTGGCGGGCCTGCTCGGCGGTGGACACGCCAAGGCCGAGGCAGACGCGTTCGGCGCCCGCGGCTCGGGTGTCGGCCACGAGCTGTTCGGCCCGCGAATCCACCTCGTCGCGTGTTCCCGTCACGCCCATGGTCGACGCCGCGTAGACAAATCCGGTGGAGGATTGCGCGACAAGCTTGAGTCGATCGGGACGGGAGGAGGGGGCGACGAGGAAGATGCGATCGAGTTCGCGCCTGGTGGAAACCTCGATCCACTCCCCCGCCTCATCGGGAATGAGATCCGGGGTGATAAGCCCGGCGCCACCGGCCTGGGAGAGGTCCCGGGCAAAGTTGTCGATACCGTAGCGGACGATCGGATTGATGTAGCTCATGACCTCGATCGCCGCGCCGCGATCGGAGATGGCCTCAACGATGCGGAAGAGATCGGATACCCGAAAGCCGCCGGTGAGGGCGCGCTGGCTCGCCGCCTGAATAACCGGGCCGTCCATGCCCGGATCCGAATAGGGCAGGCCAATCTCGACGATGTCGGCACCCGCGTCGATCACGGTTCGGGCGGCCTCAATGGAGGCCTTAACGGAGGGAAATCCGGCCGGAAGGAAGGCGATGAACGCCGATCCGGGAGCCTTGGCCAATGCCTCTTCTGCGCGCATTACTCCACCTCTCGAGTTGCCGAGCCATCCAGGCCGAACCAGTCGGCGGCCGTGGACACATCCTTATCGCCGCGCCCGGATAGGCACACGAGAATGACGGTGTCCGTGCCCCGCTGCCGCCCGGCACGCATAGCGCCGGCCAGCGCGTGGGCGGATTCGATAGCGGGAATGATGCCCTCGGTGCGCGACAGCAGTGCAAAGGCCTCCATCGCCTCCGCATCCGTCACCGGTTCATAGGTCACGCGACCAAGATCTGCCAGGTGGGAGTGCTCCGGGCCAACGCCGGGATAGTCGAGCCCCGCTGAAATCGAGTGAGATTCTATCGTTTGTCCATCCTCATCTTGGAGGAGGTACGTACGCGCCCCGTGGAGGATTCCCGGCTCACCGGCGCTGATCGTGGCCGCGTGCCGGCCGGTGTCCACACCGTCGCCGCCGGCCTCAAGACCGAGCAGTGCCACCTCATCATCGTCGAGGAAGGCATTGAACATGCCGATGGCATTGGATCCGCCTCCGACGCAGGCGGTCACAACGTCGGGCAGGCGGCCGATCCGAGCAAGGATCTGGGCGCGCGCCTCCTCCCCGATGACCTTTTGCAGGTCCCGAACCAGGCCGGGGAAGGGATGCGGGCCGGCGGCGGTACCGAAGACGTAATTGGTGGTGTCCACGTTGGCCACCCAGTCGCGGAAGGCCTCGTTGATGGCATCCTTGAGCGTGGCCGAGCCCTGTTTGACGGATACGACCTCGGCGCCGAGCAGCCGCATGCGGGCCACATTGAGGGCCTGCCGCTCCACGTCAACCGCGCCCATGTAAATCGTGCAGTCGAGGCCGAGCAGCGCGGCCGCGGTGGCGGTGGCAACGCCGTGTTGGCCAGCCCCGGTCTCCGCGATCACCCGGGTCTTGCCGAGCTTGCGGGTAAGCAGGGCCTGGCCGAGCACATTGTTGATCTTGTGGGAGCCGGTGTGGTTGAGATCCTCACGCTTGAGGAAAACCCGGGCACCCCCGCAGTGTTCGGCAAAGCGCGGCACCTCGGTGAGCAGCGAGGGGCGCCCCGCATAGTGGGCGTGCAGCTCGGCAAGCTCTCCGATGAAAGCCGGATCGGCCTTAAGTTTCTCCCAGCCATCGGCGAGATCGTCCAGGGCGGCCACGAGGGCCTCGGGAATGAACCGGCCACCGAAGTGACCAAAATACGGTCCGGTGAGGTTATCGAGCCCCATGGGGCCTCCTTTCCACCGCGCTGAAGGCGGCGAGGGCTGCGGCGGGATCGCCGCTGCGCACGAGGGTTTCGCCCACGAGGACGGCACTGGCTCCGGCCTCGGCATAGCGTTGCACCTCTGCGGTGGTGGCAATCCCGGATTCGCCCACCGTGGTCACGTCTTCCGGAAGCTGTTCCAGGACCCGGCACGCGTGGTCCGGATCGACCTCGAGGGTTTTCAGATTGCGGGCGTTGACGCCAATGAGGTGGGCGCCGGCTCCCAGGGCCCGTTCGGCCTCAGGCAGGTCGTGGGCTTCCACCAGCGCGGTCATGCCCAGGTCGTGGGCGAGGCGCAGGTAGCGGGACAGCTGATCATCATCGAGGGCGGCCACGATGAGCAGAATGAGATCCGCGCCGTGGGCGCGCGCCTCCCAGATCTGATAGGTCGAGACCATAAAGTCCTTGCGCAGCACCGGTAGCTCCACCCGCTGGCGCACCGCATCCAGATCCGCGAGTGAGCCGGAGAAGCGCCGGCGCTCGGTGAGCACGGAGATGGCGGAGGCGCCACCGGATTCGTAGATGCCGGCGAGGGCGGCCGGGTCCGGAATATCGGCGAGGGCGCCCTTGGAGGGGCTTGCCCGCTTGACCTCGGCAATGACGGAAATGGTGGGACCAGCAAGCGCCGCTAGCGCATCCTTTGCCCGCGGCTGCTGATCAACCCGCTGGGCGAGCTGCGCCAGCGACGTGTGGGCACGGCGCTCATCGAGATCCGCGCGAACTCCGGCGATGATCTCGTCAAGAACGGTCACGTTAGTCCTTGTACCAGCTGTCGGCGCGACGAGTCTGGGTCAACCGGGTCGGTTGCCCGTGACCCGTGGCGTGGAGGATGAAGGAAACAATGATGGAGAGGAGCACGAGCGCGATGCCGATCCACACCAGCATGTGCTGGCCGATCGCGAGGCCCACGCCGCCCATGAGCACACCCACGCACACGCCAAGAGCGAGCACCCAGCCCGCCGGTGTGATGCCGTGGTTGTGGAAGGGCGCGGCGGGCGGCAGGGAGTAGGGTTCGGGTTTCGTTGGATACGCCATGATGATTCCTCTCGTCGTTTCTTCTCTCCACATTACCGGCTTTAGGCCCGTGCGTCTGGCCCAGTTGATAGGCGAGCCGCGAGCCGGATGGCGGTGAGGGCGGCAAACGCTTTGGCCTTCGTTTCCTCATATTCGGTGGCGGGAACCGAATCGGCAACGATTCCGGCACCGGCCTGGACCGAGGCCCGTCCCCCGGACAGCACCGCGGTGCGGATGGCGATGGCGAGATCGGCATTGCCGGCAAAGTCAAAGTAGCCGACAACGCCGCCGTAGATGCCGCGCCGGGCCGGCTCCAGGTCATCGATGATGGAGATGGCGGAGGGCTTGGGCGCCCCGGACAGGGTGCCAGCCGGGAAGGCGGCCCGCAGGCAGTCAACCGCGCTCGCATTCTCGCGCAGCTGGCCAGATACCTCGGAGGTGATGTGCATGATGTGGGAGAAGCGGTGGATGTCCATGAACTCGCGGACCTCAACGGTTCCCGGCTCGCACACCTTGGCGAGGTCATTACGTGCGAGATCAACGAGCATGACGTGCTCGGAGACCTCCTTGGGATCCTTGAGCAGCTCTTCCGCCAGCCGCCGGTCCTCCTCCGCGTCCTGTCCCCGCGGACGCGATCCGGCGATGGGGAAGACCGTGGCCCGGCCCGCCCTGGCATTGATGAGGGTTTCCGGCGAGGAGCCCACCACGTGGAAGACACCGTCGGGACCACCGGGCAGGGCAAGGTAATACATATACGGGGAGGGATTGATCGAGCGCAGCACCCGGTACACCTCCAGCGGCGGTGCCGGGCAGTCAATGTCGGCCCGCTGGGAGAGCACCACCTGGAAGACATCGCCGGCCCGAATGTGCTCCTTGCCGGTCTCGACGGCAGCCTCAAAGTCTTCCCTTGCCACCCGCATCGACTCCGCCAGGTCCTCGCTGGTGCGCAGGCCGGAAGCGTGGGCGGGGGCCGGTGAGGACAGCCCCTCGCGCATGGCCACCAGGCGACTGACAGCGCGATCATAGGCCGCTCGCATACCTTCACTGGTGTTGTTGCGATTGATCGCATTGCACACGAGCCAGGCGGTGGAGCGCTGATGGTCGATGGCAACCAGTTCGTCGGCCAAGCACAGGGCGACGAAGGGCAGCTCGGATTCCTCGACGGCATTGCGCGCCAGCGTGGGTTCCCAGTCGTAGAGAACGTCCCAGCCAAGCGCTCCAACCAGCCCGCCGGTCAAGGGCGGCAGATCGTCATCCGGGCTCGATGCGAGCTCGGTGAGGGCCTCTTCGATGAGGTCAGTGACCCGCCCGCTCGTCGACAGTCCGGCCGGCACCTCCCCCAGCCACCGTCCTTCCGGGCCGGAGGCGGTGAGCACCGCAGATGAGGAGACGCCCACAAAGGACCATCGAGACCACCGGCCCTGCTCGGCGGATTCGAGGATGAAGGAGCCGGTGGGTTGGGCCAGGCGCCGGTAGATTCCGGTCGGTGAGGTGTCATCAACGAGGAGGGGCATGACCACCGGAACCACGCGGCTGCTTGTGCCCCTCTCCGCAAACTCCTCCCAGCTCGGCCAGGTTTCCCCCCAGCTCAGTTCTCGCATGACGGATCCTTCAATGGTCGAAAAAAGCAACTGACCGCACCAGTGTGACAGGCTGGGCCGGTCTGGTCTACTTCCATGAGCAGGCAATCGCGGTCGCAGTCGGCGGCAATGGAGCGGACGCGCTGAATGTGGCCCGAGGTATCGCCCTTGCGCCAGTAGGTTTGTCGGGAGCGCGACCAGTACCAGGCCCGTCCCGTGGTGAGGCTGCGCCGCAGCGCTTCCTCATCCATCCACGCCATCATGAGCACCTCGCGAGAGGTGGCATCCTGAACGATGACGGGAATGAGTCCGTCATCGGTCAAGCTCAGCTCGGCCAGATTCGCTTCTTCCGTGCTCATCGGCGCACCTCAAATCCGGCATCAGCCAGCGCGGCCTTCACCGCGGCGATCGTGAGGTGGCCGAAGTGGAAGACGGAGGCGGCCAGCACCGCATCCGCCCCCGAACGGGCCGCCTCAACGAAATGCTCGGGAGTGCCGGCCCCGCCGGAGGCGATAAGGGGCACGGTGACGTGGCTGCGGGCCGCCTCGATCATCTCGGTGTCAAAACCGGCCGTTGTACCATCGGCATCCATCGAATTGAGGAGCACTTCGCCGATGCCGCGGTCGCAGGCTTCAGCCAGCCACTGCACGAGATCCCGGCCGGTGGCCGTACGCCCACCGTGGGTGGTCACCGTGAAGCCGGACGGAGTGTCCTCGCCGTCCCGGCACCGCCTGGCATCGACCGACAAGACGGTCACCTGGCTGCCGTGGTCGGCGCTGATCTCGCTGAGCAGCTCGGGGCGCTCACACGCCGCCGTGCTCACCCCAACCTTGTCGGCGCCGGCGCCCAGCAGCCGGGCCACGTCCTCGGTGGAGCGGACGCCTCCGCCCACCGTCAGGGGAATGAACACCTGCTCGGCGGTGCGGCTCACCGCCTCGAGGGTCGTGGAGCGGGCCTCGGCCGAAGCCGTGACGTCAAGGAAGGTGATCTCGTCGGCGCCTTCGCGCGCGTAGCGCCCGGCGAGCTCCACCGGATCCCCGGCATCGCGAAGATTTTCAAAGTTCACGCCCTTGACGACACGCCCGGCGGCAACGTCGAGGCACGGAATAACGCGTAGTGCTGTACTCATCTATCCTCCGCCCACATCCTAGCCGCAGGTATCCTGAAGCCGTGCACTCCCCCATCACCTCCCGTATCGCGGACCTGGCGAAGGACCACCAGCCCGTCATCGTCACGATCGACGGGCGCTCCGGTGCGGGCAAGACCTCCCTCGCCGGTGAGCTTGCCACCCCCGACACTTTGCTCATCGAGGTGGAGATGCTGGCGGCGGGCTGGCATGACCTGGCTGGCGCGGTCCGTCGTGCCGACCGCCTCATCGCGCAGCTGCGCCGTGGGCCGGCCGAGGTCACCTGGTGGGATTGGCACGCCGGCACCTGGGGCGAGACCGTCATGCTGATCCCCCGGCCGATCATCATGCTCGTGGGCTGCGGCTCGGGCCAGGTGCGAGCGGATCTCGCCCTCTGGCTGGAGGCTCCGGAGCGGGTCCGCAAAGCTCGGGCCATGGCCCGAGACGCAGACAGCTGGTCAGATCTGTGGGCGGACTGGGCGGCCCAAGAAGAGCGGCTGCTGGGGGATGTCGATGCTCGGTCCCACGCCGATATCGTCATCGCCACCGGCGGCGATGATCACCGCATCTCAGCCGCCGAGTAGACGACTGGCACCGAGTATGCCTCGCCGGGCGAATCCGCGGACTTAGCTCAGCCAGGGGGCGTCGGGCTCGCGCAGCAGGCTGTCATCATCGAGGGCGCGCACGGCGGAGAGAATGCCGGTGACGGTGGCGTTGTTGTGCAGCTGTCCGCCGGCGACGAGGCGGGCCGCCTGAGCAATGTCCACCCACCGGTAGTCAAAGTCGGCCTCCTCATCCGTGCGCTCATACCCCGAGTCGATGGTGCGCAGATCCCGGGCGAGGAAGATCCGGGCGGCCTCGTTGGTGGCGCCCGGTGAGGAGAGGATATCGACCAAAACGTGCCACCGGTCGGCGGCCAGATTGGCCTCCTCGGCTAGCTCGCGCTGCGCCGTCTCCAGCGGATCCTCCCCCTCAGCATCGCGCAGCCCGGCCGGCAGCTCCCACAGCACCATGCGCGCGGGATGGCGATACTGGCTGAGCAGTAGCACCTCGCGGCGTTCATTCACCGGCACGATGATGACCGCGCCGGGATGATCGACAAAGTCCCGGCGAACCGGCACCTCGGCGCCGGGCAGGACAATGTCCTCGCTGACAAATGAGAAGACGCCGCCCTCGTAGTGGCGCACCGTCTGCGTGACGCGAGCATAGTCCGCTCGCTTGCTATCCCACATAATCCCTCCGCGCACATCATACCGCCACCGCTCGAGCGGGAGCTAAGGCCACCGCACGGGCGTGACGGGAGTCCGGACAGGGATATTCGCCAGGGATCTATGGGTCCGCGGGCTTAGTCCGTGCTGAGCGCCGCCTCGATGAGCCCGGCAAACAGCGGGTGGGGACGGGTGGGCCGAGACATGAACTCCGGGTGGGCCTGGCAGCCCACGTAGAACGGGTGATCGGGAATCTCGACGTATTCGACGAGCGAACCGTCCGGCGAGGTGCCCGAGACGAGCAGGCCCGCCTCGGCGAGCCGATCAATGTAGGCGGGATTGACTTCATAGCGGTGCCGGTGCCGCTCGCTCACCTCGGTACACCCATAGGCGCGGGCCACGACGCTGCCCTCGGTGAGAACTGCGGGGAAGGCGCCCAGGCGCATGGTGCCGCCCAGCTCACCCTCTCCCGCCACGATCTCTTCCTGCCCCGCCATGGTGCTAATGACCGGGTGGGGCGTGTCGGGATCAAATTCGGTGGACGAGGCGTCCAGGCCTACCGATCGAGCCGCCTCGATGACCATGGACTGCATGCCAAGACAAATACCGAGAGTGGGGAGTTTGGCCTTCCGGGCGTAGCTGAGCGCAGCGATCTTCCCCTCGATTCCGCGCACCCCAAAGCCGCCCGGCACGATGATGGCATCGAGGGAGCCAAGCACCTTGTCCGGATCAGTGAGGCAATCATCGGAGGCCACCCAGTGGACATTGATCTCCGCCTCGTGGGAAAATCCGCCCGCCCGCAGTGCTTCGGTCACCGACAGGTACGCATCGCGCAAGTCAATGTACTTGCCGACAATGCCCACGTCGACGGTTCGCTTGGGCTCATGCACGCGGGTGATGAGATCATCCCAGCCGCGCCAATCCACGTCCCGAAAGGCGAGGTCGAGGCGGCGTACGACGTGCGCATCCAAACCCTGATCGTGCAGGGTTTGGGGAATATCGTAGATCGAGGCAGCATCCGGGCACTGAATGACACCCTCAAGCTCGACGCCGCACATCATCGAGATCTTCTCTCGAATGCCCTCGGGCAGCTCCTCCTCGCAACGCAAGACGACAACATCGGGGGCAATGCCCAGGGAGCGCAGCTGGGCAACCGAATGCTGGGTGGGTTTCGTCTTCAATTCCCCCGCCGCCGCGAGGCGCGGCACGAGGGACACGTGGATGACAAGGGCACCGGATCGGCCGAGCTTTTGGATAAGCTGGCGGGCGGCCTCGAGGAACGGCAGCGATTCGATGTCGCCCACGGTGCCACCGATCTCGGTAATGATGACATCCGGGGTGACCTCCTCCTCCGCCTGCGCCCTCATCCGCGCCTGAATCTCGTCGGTGATGTGCGGGATCACCTGCACGGTGCCGCCCAGATAATCACCGGCGCGCTCGCGGGCAATGACCGAGGAGTACACCTGACCGGTGGTCGTGTTTGCTCGGCCGGTGAGATTCGTGTCGAGGAAGCGCTCGTAATGGCCGATGTCGAGATCGGTTTCCGCTCCGTCCTCGGTGACGAAAACCTCGCCATGTTGGAACGGATTCATCGTTCCCGGATCAACATTGAGATAGGGGTCGAGCTTTTGCATAGCCACGTTGAGGCCGCGGGCCCGCAGCAGCATGCCGAGGCTGGCTGCCGTTAATCCCTTGCCGAGCGAGGAGACAACGCCTCCGGTGACGATAATCTGACGGGTCTTTTCATGGCGGTTGCCGGGCAGCCGCGTGACTGATTCATCCACGGAATTCCAGATTACCGTAAGATTGCTTCCCCTCGAGTCCAGGCGCGCCGTTGCGCATGTCTCAATGCGAAATTTCGCGAAGCGGGGTCCCTCAGCGCGATTCGATGAGCTCGAGGTAGGTTTCCTCCCATGCTGCGGCCACCTCGGCCAGGTCGGGCCGGGAGGCGATCTGGGTGCGGCCGGCTCGGCCGAGTTCCTCGGCAGCCTGCGGATCGTCGAGGATCTGTCGGATTTCCTGGGCGAGGCCTCGATTATCATCAACCTCGACGAGTCGACCGGCCGGACCGAGCAGGTCGGGAATGCCACCGGTGCGGGTGGCCACAACGGGTACCTGCGCGGCCATGGCCTCCTGCAGGGCGAGCGGACTCGCCTCCCACACGGAGGTGAGGGCAAAGGCCTCGGCCGCGTGCAGCCACCGGGACACGTCGCCACGTTCGCCCGCGAGGACGAGCGGTGCGCGCGAGGCGAGGGCACCAAGCCGCAGCTGGTCATCGATCGAGACTTCGCCCCGGCCAATGACCACCCAGGTGATCTCCCCGCGCAGCTCCCGCGCAGCATCGAGGCAGGCAAGGATGTTCTTCCGGGGAATGAGGGAGCCGACGGTGAGCACCATAGGTAGGCGCGGATCGGGCTGGGCGCCCGGTGCCGCCGCCCTCGGTAAGGTGGCAAACAGTTCGGTGCGCAGGGCCTCCCGCTCACTCGCGGTGGGCCGGGTGGTTGCCAACAGCTCGGGCAGGTGCGGGCTTGGCACCTCGGCCACCCAGGCGCGCTTGGCTCCCGCCTTGCGGGCCTGGGCAACGAGATCCACCGAGGTTCCCGTCACCGCATCGGCCATGCGAGCCCCCAGGGAATCGGCCGAGCGCTGGGCGAAGCGGGCCGCTCCCCCGGCAAACGGTGCATGCCAGGAAATGATGAAAGCGGGCCGGTGCCGCTCGGTGAGCAGGGTGGCGGCCAGCAGGCCGGCATTGCGCCCGTGGGCGTGCACGACATCGCAATTGCGCACGAGGCGCTTGATGAGCCGGATTTGGGTGCCGGACAGGCGTCCCGGGACGGTGATCGACTCCCCCATCTCATGAGCATCCAGAACATTTTGATCGGCGGCAACCACGACATCGTGGCCGCGCAGGCGAAGCTGGGATGCCAGGGCTGAGACGTGATTGGCCATGGCGCCATCGCCCGCCAACACAAGTTCCACGATGTTCATTGACGCATCATTCCTCTCGCGCGGCTCCGCGTTCCACCGCCCATTCTCTCACCCGCCAGGTCGATCGGTCGCGCCAGGCCAGCAAGGCGGCGGGCAGGGCGGCCGCCACCAGGGCGGCGAGCACGCCGGCCCCGATTGCCGCGACGAAGGTATGACCCGCCAAGTCCATGACCAGCGTGCCGAGCCAGCGCCCGGCCAGGGCACCGGCGAGGGCACCGAGAAAGGAGAGCAGGCAGGTACGCGCCAGGCCGAAATACACCTCGGGGCCAATGGCGCGACGGGACTGTCGGATGCCGATGATGCCGGCCGCGCTCATGCCCGCGGTCATCGACCAGGCAAGCGCCTGGAGCATCCCGGTATCCGGCACCACCAACATTGCCCCGACCGCGCCGAGGGCAACGATGCTCCAGCCGATCAGGGAGGCGAGAAAGGCACGGCTGGGACAGTCGAGCGCAAAGAGCACCCGGGTGGTGTGGTAAAGGACCGAATAGCCTGCCACGGCGAGGGCGAGGACCGTGATCGTCGTGCTCAACCCGGGCAGGGTGTGAACGAGGGAGAAGATGATCTCGGCCTCGGGTGCCGCAGCCGCGAGCATGGCTGCGCCCACCGCGGCCGCCGCGATGATGAGGCGGATGGAGCCAGACACCATGCGGCCCAGCCCCACCTGGCCGGGCAGGGCGGCGCGCTCGGCAATCCGCGGATACATGGCGGTGGCAATCGGAACGGCGAAGATCGCATAGGGCAAGAAGTAGATGGCCTGAGCGTATTTGAAGATCGGGTAGGTTCCGCCGCCCGTAGCATTGGCCGCGACCATGATGAGGACAATGGCGGCCTGCTGGGCAACCAGGCCGCCAAACCCGGCCGAGGCCATGGTCAATGCTCGGCGCGCCACTCCCTGCGGGAAGCGGAAGGTGGGCCGCAGTTGCACCTGGCCAAAGACGGGGATGAGCTGGGGCGCGGCGAAGGCGAACACACCGGCCGTGGTTCCCCAGCCGAGCCAGGCCAGGGCCGCGCCTGCGGCACTCACCGAATAGGTGCTCGCGCCGCCGGTAAGCATCCAGAAGATGCCGAAGGAGGCGATGACAACAATGGAGGACAGCAGTGGGGCGAGGGCCGGCAGAATGAAACGGCGGTGCGCCTGCAAGATCCCGGTGAGGACGACCGAGGCTCCGTAGAGGGGAACCTGGACGGCAAAGATGCGTAGCAGGGAGGCTGCCGTGGCCCGCACCGCCTCCGCGGCCCCCGGCAACAGTGCCCCGGCCACCGGATCGGCGAGGAGAATAAGAAGGGCGGCGACCGGAACCCCGGCCACCATGACCCAGGTGAGCAGCGCGCTTGCCGTGCGGTCCGCCTTCTCCTTCTCGCCGGTGGCGAGGAATCCTGACAGCAGGGGAACAACCACGCCCGCCAGGGCGCCCCCGGCCGCGACCTCGAAGAGCACATTGGGAACGTTGTTTGCCGTCGAATAAGCCTCGGCGAGCGGCGTGGCACCCAGCACCCACGATTCGATGAGGGTGCGCAGGAAACCGATCGCACGGGCCGCGAGCGTAAGCACGGCAATGACGCCGGCGGCTCCGGCCACCGTCTGCGTGAGCCCCCGAAATTTCATCGGCCCCACTCATCAATTCGCCGGGTGAGCGGATGAGATTCGATGATGTGCGAGAAGGACACCTTCTCCGACGCAATGATGAGAGCACTTGCCCCCGCAGCTGCACCTAGCCGCACGGCGGGACGTCGATGCGCGGCGAGCGCGACTCCCACCATCGCCCCGAGCGCGTTGGCGCCGAGATCGCCGAGCATGGTCCGAGCCGCGAGATCCTCCGGCGCCCCGGATAGGGCTACTGCTCCGGTAAGGAGGGCAAGCGGGCGGCTCCGCCGGCTCGTCGCGGCCACGGCGGCGAGAGCGACGGCGGATTTTATCGCTCGGCCCGGGCGCAGATCAAGGAGATTGACGAGGTTGGCGCTTGCCGCGATGGTGACGGCGCGGGTACCGAGATCGACCGGCCGGGGGCCTGCGAGGATTCCGGCGGAGGCGAGGGCCCCGGCGCCGATCAGGCCGATCTTCACGGTGCCGCTCGTCAGCTTACCCGCGGCCAGTTGACCAAGGTGGCCGGCCAGGCCTTTTGCCTCGGCCGCAAAGTCGTGCTCATGATGATCATCGATCCATCCGGCGGCGGCAGCAGCGGCTGTCGCAATGGCACCGGTCAGGGCGAGCCGGGGCTGATCCCGGAGGGCCAGAAGGCCACCCGCCGCTCCGGCGCACACGGCGACTCCCCCCATGAGGCTGACGTCATCGCCGGAGAAATTGGTTCGGCGCAGGCGGTCCGGGGTGGGCAGAGCGAGAGTAGCGCGGCTCGCCCCGCACGCGGCAAGGACGGACGCAACGGTCATTACGACTCCTCGGGCGCCGGCGGCTGCGGGGTCTCGTTGAGCGGGGGCTGATTGGCCTCCCCCTCGGTTCCTCCGTCCCGGCCCGGCTCACCGTCAACCTCCCCCGCCGGGTCCTCTTCGCCCGACTCATCCGGCGTGGTATCAACGGCGGGATCATCGGGATTGTCGGCGGGTGTCTGCGGAATGTCGGCGGCCGCGCCAAGGACCGCGGTCGCATCGGAGCCGAGGCCCCAGGCTACGGTGGAGCCCGCGAGCTCCTGGCTGAGGGCGCGCGGAACGTTAATGAGCGCGGTGGGGTCTCCCACCGCATCAACGGTCGAGAAGGACGATCCCACCTCGGAGCTCCGGGCCTGCCGGATAATTGAGATATCGCTATCGGATCCCACGAGGACGAGGGGATGCTCACCGAGCGCCTTGAGGAAGCTCATCTGGGCATCCCGCGCGGCACTCTCCTCCTCGGTGACAGATTCGGCTTCCCCGTCTTCCTTTGGTGCGACAACGAGGATGGCGTGGGCCGGGGCGAGGGGCTCGTCGACGGCGATGAGCGGATTTTCCTCGGACGTGTACAGCTCACGCAGCGTGCCGGCATTCTCCGCCTCGGGGGTGAGCACGATCTGGGCAAGACCATCAGCCAGCACATCAATCGGCTCCCCGCTGTCGGCCACGTAGCTGGAGAGCTGACCGGCGAGTGCCTGACGGTAGGAGGCAAGATCGGTGGAGAACAAGCCGGCCGTGAGCTTCACTTCGCTTGCCACGGTACCGCCGGCCATCTCGATAGCCTCTCCGAGCTCGGCAATCTCCCCAGTATCCGCACCCGGCAGCGCGAGAATCGCGACGTTGACGCCGGTGAGCGTGTCGGCCAAAAGATCGCCGGTGGCGGCCTCGATGCCGGAGCGATAGGAATCCGCCTCGGCCTCCGCCCGATCGGCATCCAGGCGTGCCTCATCGCGGGATTGGCGAAGCGAGGTCACCTGATCGGTGAGCGTGTTGCCAATGGAGTTTTGCAGCGGCCCCGCCCCGAGCACGATGCCGATGGCAAGAGCCATGAACACCGCGATGAGCGAGACAAGGTGGTAGCGGAAATCGACCATGATCGTATCCTCGGTTATCTCAATAACGACGTGAACCAGCCGGCCACGTCCTGGAACCAGGCAACCGCGAGATTCGCGAGGGTTTGGCCGGCTGCCGTGGCGGACATGGCAGCGGAAAAAGCGATAAGACCAGCGACAATGAGGGCGAGCAGCTGCCAGGTGGAGATTCTCGACTGGTAGAGCTGGGAGGCTCCCTTCGCGTCGATGAGCTTGCCGCCGAGCTTGAGCCGGGTGAGAAAGGTGGAGGCCATTCCCTCCCGCCCCTTGTCGAGGAATTCGACAAGGGTGGAATGGGTGCCGACCGCGACGATGAGGCGGGCGCCCTTGGCATCCGCCAACAGCATGGCCACATCCTCGCTCGTTCCCGTCATGGGGAACAGCAGGTAGCCGACACCGAGCTCTTCGAGCCGAGCCACACCGGGCGCCCGACCATCCCGATAGGCGTGCACGACGATCTCGGCACCCGAGGTGAGCGCCTGATCGGACACCGAATCCATGTCGCCAACGATGAGCTCGGGGGTGAAGCCGAGCTCAAGGAGAGCATCCGCGCCCCCGTCTACACCAATGAGGACGGGCCGGTAGTCGCGAATGTAGGAGCTGAGCGCCTCCAGATCCGACTTGTAGTTGTAGCCCCGCACGGCAATGAGGACCTGGCGGTCCTCAAGATTGGTCGCGATATCGGGTACGCCGACGGAGTTGAGGATGAGGTCCTGCTCCTTTTCCACGTACTCCATCGTGTTGTGCGCAAAGGCGGCGAGCTGCACCGCCATGCCCGACCGAGAATCCTCAAGCCGTCGATCATTGAGCTCTTCGGTCACCCACTGGCCCTCGGCGATGAGATCATCGCCCCGGTAGACCGAGCCGTCCTCCTCGATGCGAAGCTGATCTCCCTCGCGAATATCCATGATGGCAGAGCCAAGATCATCGATGAGGGGGATGCCGGCGGAAAGGAGAATACCCGGACCGAGGTTCGGGTAGCGGCCGGAGGTGGAACTCGCCGCGTTGAGAATGGCGACCGGCTGGCAGGCGATAAGGCTCTCCGCCGAGACACGGTCGATATCTTCGTGGTCGATAACGGCGACTTCGCCGGGGCCAAGCCGCTTGGTGAGATTCTTCGTTCGGCCATCAAGGCGCGCCGGGCCCCCGATGGTGCCCGGCTCGGCCGCCGTGCGGCGCCGTCCAAACTTCCAGATCACCTATCTATCGTCCCACGGATGCCGCATCGAGCAAGTCAGCGGCGTGCCGCCTCGCCGAATCCAAATCGGCAGAGCCGGAGAGCATTCTCGCAAGTTCGGTCACTCGGTCGTCCTCGCCAACGCTGCTCACCTCGGTGGCGTTCTCACCTCGAGCCACGACGATCTGGCGATCTGCCCAGCAGGCCACCTGGGCCAGGTGGGTGACGACAATGACCTGGGAGTGGCGGGCCAGGGCTGCCAGCCGCTGCCCCACCGCTTTTGCGGCCTCCCCGCCAATCCCAGCATCAACCTCATCGAAGATGAAGGTGCGGTGATCCGGCCGATCCCGGGAGGTGACGAGTTCAATAGCGAGCATGATGCGGGACAGCTCGCCGCCCGAGGCGGAGGTGGCGAGGGCGGTCGCCGGGGAGTGAGCATCGGGCAGCAGAAGGAAGGTGATGTCATCCCCACCATCGGGGCTCGGTTCCCGGCGGGTGACCTCGATGCGCACCTGGGCGCGACCGAGGGCGAGATGCGCGAGCTCTTCGGTGATACCCTCCGCCAGGCGATTCGCGGTGGCCCGGCGAGCCTCGTGGAGGAGATCAGCAGCCTTGCCTAGCTCCTCCTGCGCGGCGTCCAGCAGGCCCCCGAGTTCCTCGCGGCGGGCCTGCGGGTCGGCGAGTCCGGAAAGCTCGGCCCTGGCCCGCTCGGCCGCCTCGATGGCCTCGTCCACCGGCATGGCCAGCGTGCGCGATAGCTCGATGAGTTGTGCCCGACGCGCATGAAGCTCATCAAGATTCTCTCCCCCATCGAGTTCGGCGAGCAGTCCGGATAGCTCGCCCACAATGTCAGTGAGCTCGGCTGATATCCCATCAAGCCGGTGAGCAGCCGCGCTGATCCGCTCGTCAGTGGCCGGCTCGAGCATGCGCACGGCCCGCCCGGTCAGATCCGCCGCCCCCATCATGGCCTCGTCCCCGGACAGCGCACCGAGCGCGGTGAGCAGCATGGCCCGGATCTCCTCGGCCCGATCCAGATAGTCGATCTTGTCCTTGAGGCGATCCTCCTCACCCGCGGTGGGCTTCACCTCATCCACCGCCTCGACCAGCGCGGTGAGCGCCAAGCGGCGTTCAGCTCCGCGCTTGGCCGAGGCCTCCCATTCGGCGATGGCTGCCAGGGCCTGCTCGCGGCGTTGATAAGCCGCCCGATACCGGGCAAGAGCCCGATCGGCCTCCTCGCCGCCCGCCGCGTCGACCATGCGCCGCTGCGCGGCCGGGCTCTTGAGCTTCATCTGCTCCGCCTGGCCGTGAATGGTGACGAGGTCAGCCCCCACATCGGCCAGCAGGCCACGGGGTACGGACCTGCCCCCGGCGTAGGCTCGAGAGCGGCCCCGGGCCGGCACTTGGCGGGACAGCTCGAGGATCTCCTCATCGCCCTCGACGTCCACGTCTCCCCCGGCCTGTCGGATGCGGTCCGCGGCGCGGGAGGGAGCGGGCACAAGGAAGGTGCCGTCGACGAGCGCCCGATCGGTTCCCGAGCGCACCTTATTCGCCTGGGATGCCTCGCCGAGAAGAAGGCCAAGCGATGTGAGCAGCATGGTCTTTCCGGCCCCGGTTTCGCCGGTGATCGCGGTGAGTCCGGGAGAAAAGCCGAGATCGGCCTCAGCGATGACCCCGAGATTGCGAACCCTCAGCTCATCGATCATCGGGTTCCCCCGATGTTTTTCCACCCCTTGACCGGAAGATCAAACTTCTTGACGAGCCGCCCGGAGAATGGTGTGTCGTTGAGCCGGGCGAGATATACCGGGTGGGGTGAGCGGCGCACGGTGATAATTGCGCCAGGCGGAGTGGGTAGCTCGCGGCGACCATCGCACCGCAGGCACGCTGCCCCATCGTGCAAAACGACCTCGAGAACCGAGTCCGGCCCGACCACCAGCGGACGGGTAAACAGCGCATGGGCGGCCACCGGAATGAGCAGCATGGCCTCGACATCGGGCCAAATAACCGGGCCGCCGGCGGAAAAGGCGTAGGCGGTTGATCCCGTCGGCGTCGCCATGAGAACCGAATCGCAGGAGAACGTTGACACCCCGCGGCCGTCCACCCCAAGCGCCACGTCGATCATCCGACCGGTGGCCTTCTCGAGCGCCGCCTCGTTCAGTGTCCACGTGGTCTCGGTGCGGTGGCCGATCTGAACGGTGACATCGAGAGTCATCCGCCGATCCAATGTCCATTGGTGGTGGGTGATCTGCTCAACCACGCGGGACATGGACTGGGGGTCCTCCTCGGCGAGGAAGCCCACGTGACCGTAGTTAATACCGGCAATGGGCACCTCGGTGGCTCGGGTGAGCTCAGCTGCCGAAAGAATAGTTCCATCCCCGCCGAACACGAGGACGATCTCCGCCTGGCCGAGCGGGCCGGAGCGGCGGACCGAGATTCCGTGCTTGGCGAGCTCGGCGGTCATGAGGTCCGCCGATTGTCCCGCCTCGGGGCGCCGCGGGTTGACGACAACATAGATTTCTCGAGTCATCACTCCTCCTCCACGCCCACTGTATCGGACCCCCGGCCGGCCGGACCCGCGGCGACCGCGCCGTGGATAACCTTCTCAAGGTCTCCCACCGGGTCCGGGTGCCCGCGCCGCATTGATAGAAAGTATTCAACATTTCCCTTTGGCCCGGGCAAGGGAGAAGCTGCGACATCGGCAATATCCAGGCCAAGCTCGACCGCACATCGGGCAACCTTGAGAACTGTTTCTTCGTGCAGCACGGTTGAGCGCACTACGCCGCCCCGACTCAGTCGCTCCTTACCCACCTCAAACTGCGGTTTCACCATGAGAAGGAAATCCGCGTCCTGCGCGCAGGCCCGCACCAGCGCGGGCAAGATCAGGGTGAGGGAGATGAAGGACAGGTCGCCCACCGCAAGCTGGGGCGCCGGGGCCACGAGCCCGGGATCCAGAGTGCGAACATTGGTTCGCTCGTGCACCTCAACCCGCGGATCCTCGCGAAGCCGCCAGGCGAGCTGACCATATCCCACATCGACGGCAACGACGCTGCTCGCCCCGCGCCGCAGCAAAACATCGGTAAATCCGCCGGTTGACGCGCCAGCATCGAGCGCCCTGCGCCCGGCGATCACCGGGGCGCGCTCCCCCAAAAGGTCGAGCACCCCGGCCAGCTTAAAGCCGCCTCGGGAGGCATATCCCGGGCTCTTATCGGCGCGGACGACGATGGCCTGGGCCGGATCAACCTGCCTAGCGGGCTTCGTCACCAGCGCGCCATCGAGGCTGACATGGCCCGCCTCAATCAACTGCTTGGCCTCGGCGCGCGAGCCGGCGAGCGAGCGGCGCACCAGCTCGGCATCAAGGCGGCGAAGCCGTCCCACTAGCCCTGTGCCCCCGCAAGAGCGTCGCTGAGCGTGCGGGCGATCCGGTCGAAGCTTTCCACGGCTGCCTCAAGCTCCTGAGGTGTCGTCGGATCGGGCACCTCAAGCTCGGCCACCTCGTATTTAAGCTCGCGCTGAATCATGATCCCACCACATTCAGATCAGCCAACTGCGGGGCAAGCTGCTGGGCGTGTGTCCCCGCATCAATCGCCTCCCAGCAAGCGGCGACGATGCACCGGTAGAGAGCCACATCGGCATGGGTTCGATCTCCGGAGGTCTCCAGGGTTCCGCCGGACACCTTCGCCCACTGGCCGGCCAGCTCGGCCCGGCCCCCGTTCAGGCGGGGGCGCTGATAAGGCTCGGACAGAGCGGAAAGGTCAATCGCAAGGTAGGTGGGGCGCTGGCCGGGCCTGGCAACCGCCACCTCCGCCGCCGTTGTCACCCCGGTAAGGACGTGCAGGCAGTCGATGCCGGCCTCCACCGAGCCAGCCACGTCGGTGTCGAGCCGGTCGCCAATGGCGAGGGGCCGCTCCAATCCGCCAGCCTCCGCCGCCCGGCGGAACACCTGCGGGGTGGGCTTACCCGTGGCCACCGGACTTACCCCGGTGGCGTGTTCGACGGCCTTGACGAGGGAGCCATTGCCGAGCATGAAGCCCCGCTCCTGGGGAAGAGTCGCATCGAGATTCGTGGCGATAAAGATGGCGCCGTCCCGAATTGCTAGGGCGCCCTCGGATAGTTCCGCCCAGCCCACCGTGGCATCCCAGCCCTGAATGACGGCCGCCGGTTCATCCTCGCGTCGCTCCACGAGTTCAAAACCACGCTGGCTGAGCTCCTCACGCAGGCCCTTGCCGCCAATAACCAGAATCTTCGATCCTTCGGCAAAGCGTTCCTCTGCCAGCTCCGCGGCGGCGCGAGCCGAAGTGTAGATTGCCTCCGGCTCGGCGCTGATACCCAGCTCGCGAAGATGTGCAGCCACATCCGAGGCCGGCCGGGACGCATTATTCGTCAGATAGATCGCGGAAAAGCCGCCAGCTTCGGCCTCGGCAATGGCCTCGGGAGCCCCGGCAATGACCTCCGCACCCCGATAGCACACGCCATCAAGGTCAAAGATTCCGCCGTCATACTTCTCGCGAAGCTTGTCGTTCACTGATGATCATCCTCATACATTCCGGCATCGGAGAGATCGAAGAGGGTGGGCTCATCCGCCATGTCGTCCTCATGTCCCTGCGTGACAGGAGGCGCATCTTCTCGTACTCCATCGGATACCGCAACCGGCTCAGCGGTCTCAGGAGCGTCCGATTCGGCAGGCTCGGCAGGCTCGGCCGGATTCCCATCCTGATCCTCGACGCCCTGCACGCCCAGCTTCGAGTCATTCGCCTCATCGGCGTCCGCCACGGATCCGCCGCCGGCCACGTCGGCATCATCCGGGGCGTTTTCGGTTACGGAATCTGTTTCGCTCTCGCCAGCGGTGTCCTTGGGAGCGTCCTGCTCCCCATCATCGGCCGAGTTGTCTTGCGGATCCTGGGGCGAGCCAGCCTCGTCAGCGTCCGCACCGGTCATCTCCGGGCCCGGGGCCGAGTCAGTGTCCTCGCTATCCTCGGCGGCATCCTCGGACGGGACCGCCTCGCCATCCTCCTCGCCCATCGGCTGAGTCTCTTCCGGTACAGTCTCATCATCGTCCGCATCACCAGCAGTCGCGGCATCATCCGCGCTCTCGGGTGCGGCTTCAGCTTCGGCGTCACCGGACTGGTCAGGGCCGTCGGACCATTCGCGTTCAGCCTCGCCATCCTCCTCGCCGAGCTCATCGTCCTCGTCGTCAATCTCCTCATCGAAGACCTCGACCGATTCGGCCTCCCAGACCGGACGCCACTGCTCTTCGATCTGCTCGGCTTCCTCGTCCCGGCCGACCTCGCGCAGGCGGGCACAGCGAACGATTTCTACCCTGGCACGCATGGCTTCGGTGAAAGACTCAACCTTGAGGGTGTCGATAAGGGCGAGCCCAGTGTCCGACTTCCCCATGTCCGCGTACGCACCGGAGAGCACGAGCGCCAGCTCAATCTGAGCATCGGGGCTCAGCTGCTGAAGATCAACCTCCTCGAGGTAGCGTAGGGCGCGCTCCGGGCGCCCCATTCCCCGCTCGCAGTCAGCTTCCAGACTGATGTGGGTGAGGTCGCCGGACATGCGCCGGTAGGTACGCAGCTCGCGCAGTGCCTCGCCGTACTTCTCATTGGCATAGGACGTGAGGCCAAGGGCTTCCCGCACAATGTCGATACGGGCGGCCCTGCGATATGCGGCCTTGGCGTGCTCATAGGCAAGCGCGGGATTGTCATCAATCAGGGCGCCAGCCATGACGAGGAATCGTGCGACCCGCTCTGCGTTTTCCTTGTTCAGCGAGAGCAGATGCCGTCGAGCATCCCGGCTGAGATCCTCGGCCTGAATCTCATCGGGAATCCGGGGCTCATTGTCCCGCTCATAGGGGCGATCATCACGCCGGCCGCGATCATAGCGCCTGCCGTGGAACCGGCGGGCATCCTTGTCCCCGGCGTCGAAGCGCCGCCCGCGCTCGGGATGAGGCCGATCGAACCGGCTGGTCCGACCACCCCGATCACCCTCGGAACCGCGCGGTCCTTCGAATTTGCGCTTGGGACGGTCCTCGCGCCGATCATCACGCCGGTCATCGAAGCGGCGCGGCTGACGATCGTCATAACGACGCTCGCCACGATCTTCCCAGCGACGGCCACCGCGACGATCATCACGCCGATCACTATCAAAGCGACGAT
>JAUNVM010000033.1:0-2086 GCA_030537635.1 Flaviflexus sp.
ATGTACATCAACTCCCCGGGCGGCTCCTTCACGGCCATGACCGCCATCTACGACACCATGCAGTACATCAAGCCGCAGATTCAGACGGTCTGCCTCGGCCAGGCGGCCTCGGCTGCCGCCGTGCTGCTCGCCGCCGGCTCTCCGGGTAAGCGCCTCGCGCTGCCCAATGCCCGCGTCCTCATCCACCAGCCCTCCATGGAGGGCATGCGCGGACAGGCCTCCGATATCGACATCGTTGCCGACGAGGTTGATCGGATGCGTACCTGGCTCGAGGATACGCTCGCCGAGCACACCGGGAAGGATGCGGCGCAGGTCTCGAAGGACATTGACCGCGATAAGATCCTTACCGCCCAGGCGGCCAAGGAGTACGGCCTGGTCGACGAGGTGCTGACCAGCCGCAAACCGAAGGAGATTCAGCGCTGATCTGTTCGCGCCGATGATCTACCTACGCGGGGGCGCATGCCCCCGCGTGGTGCATTCGCGTCAGCGGCCGTGAATCGCTAAGGTTGAGAGTGGTTTAAGGGAGGTACTATGACCCGAACGGCCGACGCCCAGGACATGCTCAAGTGCTCGTTCTGTCAGAAGTCCCAGCGGCAGGTAAAGAAGCTCATTACCGGCTCCGGTGTCTACATCTGCAATGAGTGCATCGACCTGTGCAATGAGATCATCGCCGAGGAGTTTGGCGCCGAGGAATCCGAGTTCAGCCTCGAATCCCTGCCCAAGCCCAAGGACATCTACGACTTCCTCAACGAATACGTCATCGGCCAGGATGCCGCGAAGCGCACGCTCGCGGTGGCCGTCTACAACCACTACAAGCGGATCCGCTCCGGCCTCGACGTGCCCGCCAAGGACGCCGAGCCGGTCGAGATCGGCAAGTCCAACATCCTCCTCATCGGCCCCACCGGCACGGGCAAGACCTATCTCGCCCAGTCCCTGGCCCGCATGCTCGATGTTCCCTTCGCCATCGCCGATGCCACGTCGCTCACCGAGGCCGGATACGTGGGCGAGGACGTGGAAAACGTTCTCCTCAAGCTCATCCAGGCGGCTGACGGGGACACTGACCGGGCCGCCCAGGGCATCATCTACATCGACGAGATCGACAAGATTGCCCGCAAGTCGGAGAATCCCTCGATCACCCGCGACGTGTCCGGGGAGGGCGTGCAGCAGGCCCTGCTGAAGATCATCGAGGGCACGGTCGCTGCAGTTCCCCCGCAGGGCGGGCGGAAGCATCCGCACCAGGACTTCGTCCAGATCGACACCTCGAACGTCCTGTTTATCGTGGCCGGCGCCTTCGCCGGCATGGAGGAGATCATTTCCTCCCGCTCCGGGCGCCGCTCCATCGGCTTCGGTTCCCACCTCACGGGCAAGGAGGAGGCCGAGCGGCTCATGGCCGACATCGACCCCGATGACCTGCACAAGTTCGGCCTCATTCCCGAGCTCGTGGGCCGCCTGCCGGTCATCGCGACCGTGGAGCCCCTCGACCGCGATGCTCTCACCGAAATCCTCACCACCCCGCGCAATGCGCTGGCCAAGCAGTACCAGCGCATGTTCGAGCTCGATGGCGTCAAGCTCGAGTTCACCGATGATGCGCTGGGCGCCATTGCCGACAAGGCCCTCGAGCGCAACACCGGGGCGCGCGGCCTGCGCTCCATCCTCGAAGATCTTCTGCGCGAGCTCATGTTTGAGATCCCGTCGCGAACCGACGTGGAACGCGTCATCATTGATGGCAAGACGGTGAACGGGGGAGAACCCACCATCGTCTCCAAGCGTAAGAAGAAATCAGCCTAAGGAGCCCCGCCATGTCCGAGCAGATTCCTCCGGGCCTGGCCAGCGCCCGCGCCACCATCGACAACATCGATGCCGCGGTCATTCACATCCTCGCCGAGCGGTTCCGGTGCACCCAGGAGGTAGGCCGGCTCAAGGCCGAACTCGGGCTGCCCCCGGCCGATCCGGAGCGCGAACAGGCCCAGATTGAGCGCCTGCGCCGCCTCGCCGATGAATCCGGCCTCGATCCCGTGTTCGCAGAGAAGCTGCTGCGATTCATCGTCACCGAGGTGATCCGCCACCACGAGGATATTGCGCGCGA
>JAUNVM010000033.1:2186-23575 GCA_030537635.1 Flaviflexus sp.
TCCCGCGCGGTGCTCGAGAGCCAAACGGTGCGTTAACTCGGCGCTGTGCTTAACGCTTGGCGGCGTAGATTTGGTCGATGTCGCTTGCGAAGTCCTTGAGGACCTCGTGGCGCTTCACCTTCATCGACGGCGTGAGGTAGTTGTTGTCGACCGTGAAGTCGGTGGTGAGCACGCGGATCTTACGAATGGATTCGGCGCGGGAGACCACCTCGTTGGCCCGGGTGACCGCCCGGTCAAGGGCGGCGAGGACCTGCGGATTTTCGGCCGCCTCCTCGACGGACATGGCGGGCAGATTGTGGCTCTTGAGCCAGGCGGGCAGCATGTCAGCATCGATCGTCACGAGCGCGCCGATGAAGGGGCGATTGTCGCCAACGACGACCACCTGGGAGACGAGGGGATGGCCGCGCAGGCGGTCCTCGAGGACGGCCGGGGCCACGTTCTTTCCGCCCGCGGTGACGATGAGCTCCTTCTTGCGGCCCGTCACGGTCACAAAGCCGTCATCGTCAATGGAGCCGAGGTCGCCCGTGCGGAACCAGCCATCGGGGGTGAAGGCCTCCTTCGTGGCCTCCTCATTGTTGAGGTAGTACTTGAAGACGTGATCGCCCTTGGCGAGGATCTCCCCGTCCTCGGCCACCGAGACCATGCAGCCGGGATAGGCCTGGCCGATCGTTCCGATCTTGATCGCATCCGGCCGGTTGACGCACGTGGGTGCCGAGGTTTCGGTGAGGCCATAGCCCTCGAGAATGTTGATGCCGATGCCGCGGAAGTAGTGGCCGAGACGCTCGCCGAGCGGGCCGCCGCCGGAGACCACGTACTTGAGCTTGCCGCCGAGCACGGAGCGCAGCTTCGCGTAGACGAGGCGGTCGCCAATCTTGCGCTGCGCGGTCAGCCAGGCGCTTGGCCCCTCCTCGGTTTGTAGGGCGCGTGAGTAGGTGATGGCGACCTTGGCGTAGTAGCGGAACAGGCGGCGCTTGACGGGGGAGACTCCCGCCTTCGCGTCCGCCGCATTGTAGATCTTTTCAAAGACGCGGGGGACGGCGAGAACGAAGGTGGGCTTGAAAGAATCGATGTCGGCCAGGAGGTTCTTCGTATCGGGGGAGTGGCCGATGGTGGCGCCGCCGTAGATGGCAACGATGTTGATGAACCGGGCGAAGACGTGCGCCATGGGCATGAACAGCAGGGTGCGCTGCTGACCGCCCTGGGTCTTCATGATGATCGGCTTGAGGGTCGGATGATTCGGCCCGTTGAGCACGACGTGCAGGAGCTGGCGGTGGGCGAGCACGCAGCCCTTGGGCCGCCCGGTGGTTCCGGACGTGTAGATGATCGTCGCCGGATCATCCGCCGTCGTGTTCTCAATCCGGGTGGCGATCTCGTCATCGGCCACCCCGGCACCCTTGGTGATGAGGGTGTCGAGGTCGCCGGACTCGATGACGAACATGTCCTCCAGCGTGTCGATCTTCTCGCACAGCGGCGAGATGAGATCGCGCAGCGCCGTATTCTCCACGATGACGAAGCGAGCGCCGGAGTCGGAGAGAATCCACTCGGCCTGGCTCCGCGAGGAGGTCTCGTAGATCGGCACCGACTGGGCGCCCGCATAGGCGAGTGCGAAGTCGATGAGCGCCCACTCGTAGCGGGTGCGGCTCATGAGGGCGACCCGGTCCCCGGGCTTGACCCCCAGGTGAATGAACCCCTTGGCCAGGGCCGCCACGTGCTCATCGAAGTGACGGTAGGTGATGGGGACCCAGTGGCTGCCGAGCGAGGATTTCCGCTCGATCACCACCTCGTCAGGACACTCGTCCACCCGTTCCTTGAGCATGGTGGCAAGGTTCATGTCATCGGGAACCTGGTGGGTGCCCTCGACATAGGACACGGGGCGGTCGGCGGCCATGAGACTCCTCTCGGCCGCCCCTCTACTTCTCGGCGGCCTCTAGCTCGTAGGACTCAACGGCGATCTCCTCGCCCTCGCTCAGGCTGAACTCACCCGCAATGTGGGCGGCGCAGCGCAGATCGGCCAGGACGGTGTTGATCGCGTCGTGATCCTCGTTCGGAGCCATCATACCTACTGAAAGGTAGCTTGTCCTCTGGGAGACCTTGTTTTCGCTCTTGACCTTGCGCAACTTGGCCAGCGCGGCACCCGCCGTCAGCAGCAGATCCGGATCGCCTCCCTCAGCTGCGGAGCGCAGCGGGGCGGCCGAGGGCCAGTTCGCGGTGTGCACCGAACCGGTGGCATACCAGGACCAGACTTCCTCGGTCGCATAGGGCAGAACCGGCGCGAACAGGCGGACAAACGCATCCACACCGAGCGCGAGCGCGCAGCGGGCCGATTCGCAATCCTCGGTCGAGAAGACTCCGTCGCGGTTGTATGCGCGGTCCTTAACCAGCTCGAGATAGTTATCACAGAAAGACCAAAATGCGGTCTCCGCCACTTCGAGGGCTCGGGTGTGGTCATAGCCGTCCATGGCCTCCGTCGCGATCTCGACCACCTCGGCGATCTTCGCGATCATGGCTCGGTCGACAGGGAGGGTGATCTTCGCCGGATTGAATTCGACGGTATCCCCGCCCATGGTGAGTGCGAACTTGGAGGCGTTGAGGAGCTTGATAGCGAGGCGGCGCCCGATCTTCATCTGGTTTTCCTCAAAGGCTGCATCCGTTCCCAGGCGGGCCGAGGCCGCCCAGTAGCGCACCGCATCGGAGGAGTGTCGCTCGAGCAGGTCCATCGGGGTGACGACATTGCCCTTCGACTTCGACATCTTCTTCCGGTCCGGGTCGAGGATCCAGCCGGAGATCGCCGCGTGCTTCCACGGGTTCTCGCCGAATTCGAGGTGGCCGCGGACCATGGATGAGAACAGCCAGGTGCGGATGATGTCCTGGCCCTGGGGGCGCAGGTCCATCGGATACGTGGCGGCAAACAGCTCATCATCGGTCAACCAGCCGGAAACAATCTGGGCGGACAGCGACGAGGTCGCCCACGTGTCCATGATGTCAACCTCGCCGACGAATCCGCCGGCCTTCCCACGCTGCTCCTCGGTGAATCCGGGCGGGCAGTCCGAGGAGGGATCGATCGGCAGCTGCTCAAAGTCAGGGGTGAGCACATCGGTGTAGTCGACGTCCCCGGCCTCGGTGACCCGGTACCACAGGGGCAGGGGTACGCCGAAGAAGCGCTGGCGGGAGATCAGCCAATCGGAGTTGAGGCCGTTCACCCAGTTGTCGTAGCGCACCCGCATCCAATCCGGGTGGAAGGTGAGCTCCTTGCCGGCCTCGATCATGTTCTCCCGGAGCTCCTTGCCATTGTCCTCAATGTAGGAGGTGCCGCCATTGCGGATGTACCACTGGCGGGAGGGAACAATCTCGAGTGGCTTATCGCCCTTCTCGAAGAAGTTCGTCATGCGCTGGGTGGGCTCGGGCTCGCCGAGCATTTCGCCGGACGAGGCGAGGTAGTCGGCGATGATCTTGCGCGAGGTGAACGGGGTCTTGCCGGCGATCTCGGCAAAGAGTTCGCGGCCCTTCTCATCCGTGATCCAGGCCGGGGTCTCGCGGATGATGCGACCATCCTTGCCGAGCACGGGCCGCATGTCGAGTCCGAGATCGCGCCACCAGGCCACGTCGGTGAGGTCGCCGAAGGTACAGCACATGGCGATGCCGGCGCCCTTGTCCTTCTCGGCGAGGGGATGGGAGAGAATCGGAATCTCCACGCCAAAGGCCGGGGAGGTGGCGGTGGTACCGAACAGGTGGGCGTACCGCTCATCATCCGGGTGGGCAATGAGGGCGACGCAGGCGGGCAGCAGCTCCGGGCGGGTGGTGTCGATCCGGATATCCTCACCATCGGTGTGGAAGAGGATCTTGTGGTAGTGGCCGGGATATTCGCGGGCCTCGAGCTCGGCCTGAGCAACCGCGGTCTGGAAGGTGACATCCCACAGGCCGGGAGCCTCCTTCTGGTAGGCCTCGCCGCGCTCCAGGTTCTTCAAGAAGGCCGCCTGGGCCACCTTCTGCGCCTTGGCGCCAATGGTCTGATAGTGCTGCTTCCAGTCGACCGAGAGGCCAAGGTGGCGCCACAGGCGCTCAAACTGGCGCTCGTCTTCCTCGGTGAGCTTCCAGCACAGCTCGATGAAATTGCGCCGCGAGATCGGCTTCTGGTCGGCGTACTTGATCGACTTGCCATCCCCACCATCATGCGGCGGAACAAAGTCCTCTTCGTAGGGCAGGGAGGGATCGCAGCGCACCCCGTAGTAGTTCTGGACGCGACGCTCGGTCGGCAGCCCATTATCGTCCCAGCCCATCGGGTAGAAGACATTCATGCCTCGCATGCGCTTGTAGCGGGCGATGATGTCGGTGTGCGTGTAGGAGAAGCAGTGCCCCACGTGCAGGGAGCCCGATACCGTGGGAGGAGGGGTGTCAATCGAGTAGGTGTTCTCGCGCGGGGCGAGCTCGTAGCTGTAGGTGCCATTGGCCTCCCACGCCTCACCCCACTTGTCCTCCAGTCCATCAAGGCTCGCCTTCTTCGGAGCGTTGACGTGTGCGGTTATCGAAGCATTCTCAGTCATGAGGCCAATTGTTTCATATTTGCTCTCCAACGAGAGATATCGAGGATGTGAAGAACACCGACACCGGGCAGGTCACGGGCCCGGCGCCGGACACCGCCCGGCACGAATGGTGTGCCGCCCGCCGAGGGCGGCAATCGGGCGGGAGGCGAGGGCGCGGCTACACTGACGGTGTGGAAGCTCCAACCAGTTCTCTTCTTGCCATCGCCCCCGACGGGATTGCGCAGGCAACCTCCCGTGATGATGCCGCCGCCCTCATCGCCCCCGCGCTCAGCCGGGCCGTCTGGCCTGATGGGCGGGTGGGCACGATGATGGGGGACATCGTCATCGTCAGTCAGAAGTTCCTCGCCCGCTGCCACGGGTTCGTCCGATCCGGCACCGAGGGCGCGATGAGTGAGGAGAATCTTCCCGCCGGCCTCGCGGTCCTGCCGCTTGCCGATCCGCGCGCCGAGGCCAGGGAGCTGCGCCGGGCACTCGATGCTCGCCTTGGCGGGCGCCCGGGAGTCATCATCACCGGGCGGGTGGCCGCCGCCGGGGTGGACCGGGAGCTAGCGGGCCGAAACCTGCGCGAGGATCTTGCCGCGCTGGCTGAAACCCTGTTTAATACGCACCCGAATCACCCCGTGGTGCTCGTGCGCGGCCTGGGCCACCTGCTCACCTATGAGGATCAGGACTAGCGGCGCACCGTCTGATTGCCGGCCCCGGGATTAGCCGAGCTCGCCGTCGCGCTCAATGGCGGCACGCACTCCGGCAACGATGGCCGCGCCAAAGCCCGCCTGCTCCATGGCGGCAACCCCGGCAATGGTGGTGCCGCCCGGGGAGGTGACCAGATCCCGCAGATTCGCCGGGGACATGCCCTCCTCGGCCCGCTCCAGCACCATCTTCGCCGAGCCGAGTACGGCCTGGGCGGCATACTCCACCGCATCGGCCTTGGTGAGACCCGCCTCGAGGCCGCCGCGAGCCAGCGCCTCGATGAACTCGAAGACGAAGGCCGGCGAGCAGCCGGCAAGCGCCGAATAGGCGGGGAAGTCACCCTCCTCGATCACGGCGGCGCGGCCCACCGCCTCGAAAATCGTCCGGGCCTGATCAAGGTCCTCCTCGCCGGCGTACTCATTGCCGCACAGCCCCGCCATACCAGCCCCGATCTGGGCGTTAACGTTCGGCATGACGCGGATGATGCGCTGGCCATCAGGCAGCCGGGCAGCCAGCGACTCAAGCGAGGTACCCGCGGCAATGGAGATGACGAGGACATCGGAGGGAACCTTCTCGCCAATCTCGTCCAACACGAGGGGGATGATGTGGGGCTTGACCGCGAGAATAAGAATGCCGCAGGGGCCGATGGCCTCGAGCAGCTCCTCGTTAGAGGAGACCGCCACGGCGCCCGTGTCAGCGGCGAGCGCCTCGGCGGTGCCACCGGTGCCCGACACCACAATCTCCTCCGGCTTCACCGTGCCGCCGGCCACGAGGCCGGTGACAATCGCGCGTGCCATATTTCCAGAACCACAAAAACCGATCATGGCTCCCAGCTTAGTGGCCGGGCGCTCACTTCGCGGGGGCATACTAGAAGAAGGCGGCGCGGACCGCGACCGCCACAACCAACACCACAGGCAAGGAGTGGACAGACAATGACATCCCCAGCAGGTTCCCCGGCCGGTGCGGGCCGACGCGTCATCATCACCGGTGCCTCCACCGGAATTGGTGCGGCCACGGTGCGCCGGGCGGTGGGCGCGGGCTGGAAGGTGCTGGCCACGGCCCGGCGGGCGGAGCGGCTGGCGGCGCTCGCGGAGGAAACCGGATGCGACTGGGTCGCCGCCGACCTCACGACTGACGAGGGGCCGGGCCAGGTGGTGGCCAAGGCCCGCGAGCTGGGCGGCTTCACCTCGCTGGTGAACGTGTGCGGGGTGCGATCGGCACCGATCCGGTGGCGGAGGGACGTGCGCAGGATTGGCGTGACATGTATGAGAAGAACGTGATTGCCACCCTGCGGCTCACCCAGGAGGCCCTGCCGGAGCTGCGCGACGGGGGAGATGTCGTGCTCGTGACCTCGACGGCCGCGCACGGTACCTATCCGGGCGGAGCCGGCTACACGGCGGCGAAGCACGCCGAGCGGATGATTGCGAACACGATGCGGCTCGAGCTGGTTGGTGAGCCGATCCGGATCATGGAGATCGCCCCCGGCATGGTTCACACCGAGGAGTTCTCCCTCAATCGCTACGGCGGGGATCAGGCGAAGGCGGATGCGGTGTATGCGGGGGTGAAGGACCCGCTCACCGGGGACGACATCGCCGAGGCCATCATGTGGAGCCTCGAGCTGCCCGCGCACATGAACATCGATTCGATGATCATTCGCCCGGTCGCCCAGGCCTCCAACACCGTCGTGGCCCGGGAGGCCTAGGCTCGGCAAGCCTGCCCGTTCCCTGCCGGCTGAACTGAGGGCGGCCTTGGCGCGGTAGACTGGCGGCGCTATGATTGACCGCTTTTTGGAACAGCTCTCCGGACGTAGCCGGGCCCTCAAGGTGCCCCGGCCCACGGATGAAGAGCGGCTGCGTAGCGCCTTTGGCAAGTTTGCCACCGGCGTGTGCACCGTGACTTATGAGCATGAGGGCACCCCGCGTGGGATCACGGTCAACTCGTTCACCTCGGTGTCCCTGGCGCCCCCGCTCATCCTCATCTCCCTCCACGAGCGCACCGCCGCCCACGATCTGCTCGACGAGAGCACGCCGTTCACGGTCAACGTGCTGGATGCTGGGCAGCAGGATGTGGCCGTGCACTTTGCGGGTCGGCCCCACCTCGACATCGGTTGGACGGCGGGTAAGCTCGCACCCCGGCTCACCCGCAGCCTCGCCTACTTCGAGTGCACCCCGTGGAACAAGTATCCGGCCGGGGATCACTCCCTCCTCATTGGCGAGGTCCAGGATTTCGGTTATGTTCGCGGCGACGCGCTGGGATTCAATGGCTCGGCTTTCACCCAAATTGCCGAACGGATTCTCGGATTGGAGCATCTTTTGTGAGAAACGGAGCGGACTATCGGGCCGCCCTCGCCGCGGCGAATCCCGAGGTGTACCTCGCGGGCCAGCGGGTGGATCCGGCCAGCCATCCGGCCTTCGCCGGAGCGATCGCGAGCTATGCGAGGCTGTATGACCTGCAGTCGGATGAGGACAATGCCGAGCTGTTGAGCTTTGCCGACAACGGCACCCGCTATCCTATGTCACACCTCGTACCCACCAGCGCCGAGGATCTCGTGCGCCGTCGGAAGGCCTCCGAGGCGTGGGCGCGCCTGTCGGGTGGCATGCTCGGGCGAACGAGCGACTATCTCAACTCGGCACTCACCGCGCTCGGCGCGGCCAGCGAGTGGTTTGCCCAGGCGGATCCGCAGTTCGCCGCGAACATCGCCAACTACACCTCCTGGGTGCGCGAGGAAGACATCTTCGCCACCTATGCTCTCGTCCCCCCGCAGATCAACCGTTCCATGCCCCCGGCCGAGCAGGCCGGCGGCGGCGTCTCCCTGCGGATCGTCGACGAGGACGATAGCGGCATTATTGTTTCTGGTGCCCGCATGATCGGTACGGCCGCCCCGATGTCCGATGAGCTGCTCGTCTTCCCGGCCACCGTGTTGCGTCCCGGCCCCGAGGACACCCAGTATTCCTTTGCCTTCGCCATTCCCACCGATACCCCTGGGCTGAAGTTCCTGTGCCGGGCCCCGCTCGCCCACGGGCAGGGGGTGGCCGGTGAGCCGCTCGCGGCCCGCTTTGAGGAAATGGATGCCACCTGCATCTTCAATCGGGTGCACGTGCCCTACGATCGGATCTTCCTGCTCGGACATCCCGAGCTCGCCAACGGCTTCTATTCGCAAACCGGGGCCAGCGTGCTCATGGCCCACCAGGTGATTTCCCGCACCACCGTGAAAAGCGAGTTCTATGCCGGGTTGTTGCTGGAGATGGCGGACGCGATTGGGATTGCCGGCTTCGATCACATCCGCGATGACATCGCCCAGGCGATCATGGCGGCCCAGCTGGGTCGCTCGGCCCTGCGCGCCAGTGAGGTCGATGGGTTCACCAATGCCCACGGCTTCTTCCAACCCGATCCGGCCCCGCTCGACGCGGTGCGCAACTGGTTCCCGCGCTCCTTCCACGCCTTTTCCCAGGCGGTACGGAAATTCGGTGCGTCCGGTCTTGTTGCCCTGCCCACGGCAGCGGATCTCGCCGGTCCGGCAGCCGGGGATATCGCCACCTACCTGCAGTCGGCCAATCGCTCCGGCGAGGAGCGGGTGCGCCTGTTCCAGCTGGCCTTTGACGCCGCTGTATCCTCGTTTGCCGGACGCCAGGAGCTCTACGAGTACTTCTTCTTCGGCGATCCGATGCGCATGGCCTCCGCCTACGTCGATTCCGCCGATACCGAGCCCATGCGCGAGCTCGTGCGGCAGCTACTGGAGACGGACAACTAGCCGGGTGCGCCTCGGCCGCGCATTGCCTATCCGCGTCGTCGGGCGTTGATGATCCGAGCCGCCGAGCGTTCTCCGCGCCATTCGGCATCACATCCCGAGAACCAGCCGCAGCGCCGTAGCGCCGCGCAGTCCCAGGAGACCGCGGCGATGACGGGGAGTCGATGAGTGGGCCGCCGGCCCGGGCCGGTTAATCCTCCTGGGTGCGCCGGACGTAGTCGCGCATGGCAAACATCTTGTGTTCGCGGGCCGCGCGATCAATGTCGTCAAAGGGGGCGCCGGAGCGGATGAGATTGAGTAGGTGATCGTGCTCAATGACGGACTTGCGAGAGCGCTCCTGGGAGAAGGAGAAGGTGGTGCGGCGAATAACGGTGATCCGCTCGGCCTCCCGCGTGATGAGTCCATTGAGCCGCTCATTAGGGCAGGCCTGACACAGCTGCTGATGGAATCGGCCGTTGAGTGAGGTGTAGAGACGAGCATCGAAGTTTGATGAGTCGGTCAGCGCCCTCATCTGCTCATTCGTGTCGGTGGCCTCGGCCAGCTGCTCCTTGGTGAGTTTCTCGGCCGACAGGGCGGTCGCGGCGCCCTCGAGATAAGCGAGGACGAACATGGTGTTCGCGTAGTCATCGACGTCGATGGACGTGACCTCGGCGCCAACGTTGCGGGTAAAGGTGACGAGCCCCTCGGCCTCGAGGCGGCGAATCGCCTCGCGCACCGGGACCGGAGACACCCCTACTTCCCTCGCGATCTGGTCGAGCACGAGCCGATACCCCGTCGTATATCGCCCCGAAATAATTCGCTGGCGTAGCTCCCGGTAAACAAGTTCCGACTTCGATAGGGATGTGGAGGGGGTCATGGTGGTATCCGCTCTTTCTGCTAACTCCCCTTAGTTTAACGAATCTACGAGGGGGATCGGTTAACCGATCCCCCTCGTGTGAGTGTTGGTGGTGTGGCGGGCTCGGCTCGCCTAGTAGCCAACTCCTCGATCGAAGTGGATTTCGGTTGCCTTGCGGCTCGCGGCCACCTCGGCGATCTTCCGGTTGATCTCAGCATCCGCCTCGGCCGAGATGTCCTGGCCGGTGCGGTCCTTGATCATGAAGGTCGCGATAAGGGCGATGGTGGTGATGACGAGCAGATAGCCCGCCACCGACATCGAGTTCCCGGTCGCGTCCTGCAGGGATCGGGCAATCATCGGGGTGAAGCCGCCGAGGATGGAGCCAAAGGCGTAGGCCAGACCGGCGCCCGAGTAGCGGATCTTCGCGGGGAAGATCTCGGCGAACAGGGCCGACTGGGGTCCGTAGGTCATGCCGAGCGGAATCGTCAGGAGGATCACGGCGATGGCGAACATGGGAATGTTCTTCATATCGGTGATGAGGAAGAGGGGGACGATCCAGATCAGCTGGAGGACGAAGCCCACCTTGAACACGCGGGTGCGAGTCCAGGTATCGGAGAGCTTGGCGGAGGCGAGGGTGGTGAAGATCCAGACGGCCGCCGCAAGCGAGACCATTTGGAGGATCGGCCCTCGATCCATGCCGAGATCCTTCGTCGTGTAGTTGAGCAGGTACCCACCCGTGATCATGTAGCCGCAGGTGATGTTACCGGCAAAGACGAGGGCGCCGAGGATAAGCGGCTTCCACGCGGTGCGGAACATGTCGATGATGGGCAGGCGGACCTGCTCCTCCTGCTGGGCAATCTTCTCCATGATCGGGGACTCGGCGACGCCGAGACGAATGAGCATGCCGGTGACAATGAGGACAACCGACAGGAGGAAGGGAACGCGCCAGCCCCAGGAGACGAACTGCTCCTCGGTGGTGAACATGTCCACCGTGGTCATGACGAGCAGGGCGATCAGCATGCCGGTGGGAACACCGATCTGCGGGAAGCCGCCGAACCAGCCTCGCTTATTCGGCGGGGCGTGCTCAACGGCCATGAGCGCCGCGCCACCCCATTCGCCGCCGGCCGCAAAGCCCTGGGCGAAGCGGAGGACGAGGAGCAGCAGGGGAGCGGCGACGCCGATCTGCGCGTACGTGGGCATGCAGCCGATGAGGAAGGTGGCGACACCCATGAGCATGAGGGTGGCCACCAGCATGCCCTTGCGGCCCACCCTGTCTCCGAAGTGCCCCGCGACCGCCGCCCCGAGGGGACGGAAGAAGAACGAGGCGCCGACGGAGGCGAAGGCGAGGATCTGGCCACCCGCCGCCCAGTTCTCCACGAGGTGGTCGAAGAACAGGGCGGGCAGAATAATCGCCGCAGCCTGCGCATAGATGAAGAAGTCATACCACTCGACGGTGGTGCCCACGAGGGTGGCCAGGGCGACCCGGCGATCCTGCGGTCTGTTCTCGTCGAGGATGATCGTATCCTTGGCTGCCATCAGACCTGGCCTCCCAGCTTGTAGCCCTTCTCCGTGTCACCCTTTCGGGTGTACGAGAAGCCGTCGGCGCCGATGGTGACGTCCATTTCCTTCGGTTCCTCGCGCTCGATGAGCGGCACGAGATGACCGTCGAGGTCGAGCACGCGAGAAGCATCGGTGTACCAGGAGGGAACCACCTGGTGGCCCCAGAAATCGCGCCGCTGATTATCGTGCACGTCCCAGGACACCAGCGGATTATCCGGGTCGCCGGTGTAGTAGTCCTGCGTGTAGATCTCCACCCGGTGACCATCCGGATCGCGCAGGTAGAGGTAGAAGGCATTGGACACGCCGTGGCGGCCGGGGCCGCGCTCGATCATGTCGGACTTGCGCAGCGCCCCGAGCTTGTCGCAGATGTAGAGGATGTTGTGCTTCTCGTGGGTGGAGAAGGCGATGTGGTGCATACGCGGGCCGGCGCCGCCGGTCAGCGCCGTGTCGTGCACGGTGTGCTTGCGGCAGAACCAGGCGGCGTAGGTGACGCCATCATCGTCGACAATGTCCTCGGTGCGCTTAAAGCCGAGGGCCTCGAGGTACTTCGCGCCGTTGTCCACATCGGGGAAGACCTGGTTGAAGTGGTCGAGGCGCACGAGGGCTCCGGCGCCCTGACGCTCATAGGCCCACGCGAGGCGCTCGACGTGGTCGACCTCGTAGAAGAACTCGTAGGGGAAGCCGAGCGGGTCGAGGACGCGCACGGCGTTGCGGATGCCGCGGACGAAGCCTTCCTCCGAACGCTTGGTTTCGCAGCCGAGCTCCTGGTAGTAGGCCTCGGCCTTGTCCACGTCCTCCTGGCTGCGCACGCGGAATCCGAAGGCGGCAACCGCCGGCTCGGGGCCCACGCGCAGGACCAGGTTGTGGTGGATGAACTCCTCGAAGGTGCGCAGGTAGATCTCGGTGTCGGACTCCCACGTCACAACGAGGCCGAGATTATCGACGTAGAACTCACGCGAGGCGGCGAGGTCGGAAACGACGATTTCCATGTAGGCGCACCGCAAGATATCAGGCGGGGCGGCGGAAGGGGTAGGGATCTCCTTGATCTCATTCATGTCAGCCTCCTTTGGCTGGATGGTGGTTGGGACCGGGGGCGGTTAGGCTCCTGGGCCACCCAGGCCCAGATCGTTGTCGGCGTAGCCGCTCGCGCCGAATCGGGTGGTGTGAACATCCCCCAGGCAGACGTGGATCGCCTGCTGGATGGAATAGAACTCGAGAGAGCGGTAGCCGCCCTCCTGGCCCAGTCCGGACGCCTTGACGCCGCCGAACGGGGTGCGTAGGTCTCGCACATTGTGCGAGTTGATCCAGACCATGCCGGCCTCGATCTCGTGGGACACCCGGTGAGCCCGGGTGATGTTGGAGGTCCACACGTAGGCGGCCAGGCCGTACTCGACGGCATTGGCCAACTCGATGGCCTCCTCTTCGGTGTCGAAGGGGGTGATGGCAACGACGGGACCGAAAATCTCTTCCTGGAAGATCCGCGCATCCTTGGCCACGTCCGCGAAGACGGTGGCCTCGACATAATTGCCGACCGGCAGATGCTCGGGGCGCTTGCCGCCGGCAACGAGGCGGGCCTCGGACTTGCCGATCTCGATGTAGTCCATGACCTTCTCGTAGTGCGAGGGGTGGACGAGGGCGGCAATCTCGGTGTCGGGATTCGAGGGCTCGCCAACCTTGACCTTCTTCGCCCGCTCCGCATACGCCTCAACGAACTTGTCGTAGATGGGGCGCTCGACGAGGATACGGGAGGAGGCGGTGCAGCGCTCACCGTTGAGGGAGAAGACGCCGAAGAGGGTGGAATCCAGGGCCGCCTCAAAATCGCAATCCGCGAAGACGATCGCGGGGGACTTCCCGCCCAGCTCCATCGACATCGATTTCATCGTCGGCGCGCAATTGCCGAAGATGACCCGGCCGGTGGCCGCCTCGCCGGTGAAGGAGATGAGGTTGACATCCTCGTGCTTGACCAGGGCGTCGCCCGCGGTCTCGCCCATGCCGTGGACGATGTTGAACACGCCCTCCGGGATCCCGGCATTCTCCATGACCTCGACCCACAGGCCGGCGGACAGCGGGGTGAATTCGGCGGGCTTGAGCACGACGGTGCAGCCGGAGGCGAGCGCCGGGCCCAGCTTCCACGACTCCTGCATGAACGGGGTATTCCAGGGGGTGATGAGTCCCGCCACGCCCTTCGGCTTGCGATTGACGTAGTTGATCTGCCGCCCGGGCATCTTAAACGCGTCATCGATCTGGGCAACGATGAGATCCGCAAAGAAGCGGAAGTTCTCCGCGGCGCGCTTGGCCTGGCCGGAGGCCTGGCGAATCGGCAGGCCGGAGTCGAAGGATTCCCGGGCGGCCAGCCGCTCGTGCATCTTCGTCACCTCGTCGGCAATCTTGTACAGGTAGGTGGCACGCTCGCGGGGCAGCATCCTCGGCCACGGCCCCTCATCAAAGGCCTTGCGGGCCGCGGCCACGGCCTTATCCACGTCCGCCTTGTCGCCGGCCGCGCAGGTGATGTACGGCTCGTTGGTGGTGGGGTCGAGCACGTCGAAGGTCTCACCGGAAACCGAATCGACGAGCTCTCCGCCAATGTAGTGCTGAATATGATCGGGCAGTCCCTCGGGCTTAGTCATGGTGTTCCTTTGCTTATGCGCTGCCGGGCAGCGACTCACTAACGTCTGGTGGGCCGGCGGTTTACTTGACGGGGGTGAGGAAATCCTCAGCCTGCTTGGCCAGCTCCATGGTGCGCTTCTGGCCGGCCTCGGTCAGGCCAATGAGCGGCGGGCGAACCTCATCGGAGGCGATGAGGCCGCGCTCCTTCATCAGCCACTTAGCCGGCACCGGATTGGTTTCGACAAACAGCAGGTCAACGAGCGGGTGCACGCCGTAGTGCAGCTCGCGGGCCCGCTCCCAATCGCCCTCGACCGCGGCCGCGTAGGTCTCGGCCACCGCCTTCGGCGCAATGTTCGACAGGGCGGAGATAAAGCCGGTGCCGCCGAGCGCGATGATCGGCAGGCAGAGAAGCTCAATGCCGGACCACATGAGCACATCCTTGCCGCACAGGTGGCGGGTGCGGGAGAAGTGCTCGAAGTCCTTCGTCGTCTCCTTGATGCCGATGACATTGTCGTTATCCCGGTAGATCCGGGCGAAGGTCTCGGGGGCGATATCCACCGCGGTGCGGGTGGGCACGTTGTAGGCAATCATCGGCAGATGCGGGAACTCCCGGGCAATCCGGGTGTACCACTGGTACATCGCCTCCTGGGTGGGCTTGGTGTAGTAGGGCGAAATAATGAGCACGGCATCCGCCCCGGCATCGTCCGCCACCTGGGTGAGCTCGAGGGTGTCCTCGAGGCTGAGCGAACCGGTGCCGGGAATAAACGAGCCGCGTCCGGCCAGGTGCTCGGAGACGGTGCGGATCGCGGCCGCCCGCTCCTCCAGGCTCTGGACAGCCGGCTCACCGGTGGACCCGCCGATGGAGATGCCGGCGGAGCCCGCCTCCATCTGCCAGTCGACCATGGCGCGAAGCGAATCATGATCGACCTCGCCATTATTAAAGGGGGTGAATAGGGGAGCGATCGCTCCGGTGAGATTGTGCGACATGGAATCCTTCACTTCCTCGCGGGCTCGGGCCCTGGATTGCTAACTGACTGGCGTTCATTGGTTGGACTGGTTGGCTGCTGGCTGGCCGGCGGCACTGCGGGCCAGGCAATTACTCGGTGGCGGTGCGCTCCTCGTAGATCGCCCGCCAGTGCGCGTTCATCGGATAGAGACCATCGACGCTGTGGCCCTCGGCCACCATCTGCGCAATGAACTCCTCTTCGGCCTCCTGGGCCTCGGCGAGCGGCAACAGCTTCTCGGCCAGGGCAGGCGGCATGGCCAGCGCACCATCGTCATCGGCGACGATAATGTCGCCAACCTCAACGAGTGCACCGCCGCAGTCGATAGTCACGTCGGTCTCATAGGGCACGTGCCGGCGGCCGAGCACCGCCGGGTGGGGGCCCTGGGCGAAGACGGGCAGGCCCACCTCGGCCACCGCCGCCCAGTCGCGCACCGCACCATCGGTGATGACGCCCTCGGCGCCGCGCACCTTCGCGCGCAGGGCCAAGATGTCGCCGAGCGTGCCCGCGAACTCGGTGTTGCGGGCCGACATGACGAGCACCTCGCCCTCATGAACCGAATCAATGGCGCGCTTTTGCGCATTGAAGCCGGCGCCGATCGCCTTGAACAGGTCCGGGCGGTGCGGCACGTAGCGCAGGGTACGGGCCCGACCCACAATCTTCTGGCCGGGCACCATGGGGCGCACGCCATCGATCGAAATCTCGTTGTAGCCCTCCTTGCGGGCCAGGGAGGACAGCGTGGCAACCGCGACGTTCCTCAGCCGCTCGCGGAACTCCGGAGTATCCACCGCGGCAACCTCGCCGGCCGCCTCGGCCGAGCCGTAGGCTTCGATCCGCTGCTGGGTGGAGGCCTTGGGCATCGAGCCCGGTCCCGCAATCGCCGGACCCGCCACCGCGGTCGACGTGACCTGCGAGCACAGCGCGGAATCGGCCTCGCTTTCCAGGCGCACCGTCACCGACTGGCCGTCCTTGAGCACCGTGGAACCGGCCGGTGTGCCGGTGAGAATGATGTCGCCGCGCTCGAGGGTCATGAAGCGGGACAGGTCCGCGATCATCATCGCGAAGGAGAACATGAGGGTGGACGAGGAATCATCCTGAACGGTTTCACCATCAACCTCGGCGGTGATGCGCAGCGCGTCGGGGGAGACCTTGTCCGCCTCAATGAGCTCACCGAGCGGGGTCATGCCATCGGCTCCCTTGGAGCGCAGATTCGATCCCTTATCGGCGTATCGAAGGTCGAGGACTCCCATGTCATTGCCGGCGGCCACCCAGCCGACGTGATTCCAGGCCTCATCCACCGTGACATTGCGCGCGGGCGTGCCAATAACGAGGGCAATCTCGGCCTCGAAGACGAGCAACTCGCAGTTCTCGGGGCGGATGACCTCGCCGCCGGTGCTGAGTGAGGACGAGGTCTTGAGGAAGTAGGAGGGTTCTGATGGGCGCCGTCCGCGCTGATCGGCTCGGGAGGGATATGCCAGGTGAACGGCGATGATCTTGCCCGGGCGACCGCCCATGATCTCAGTGAAAGTTGCCACCGCTGAAAGCTCCTTCGCTCCACATTTGATATATGATCCTTGATATGATTCTAGCGAGTGTGTGAGACATGTCAACCGAAATAGCTAGAATGAAAAAAGTCGTTCGCAGGATTCGAAGGAGAAACCATGAACCAGGACCGCGTAGCGAAGCTGCTCGCCGAGATTCCCACCCAGCTCTATATCGACGGCGAATTCCGTGATTCGTCATCGGGTGCCACCTTCGATGTGCTCAACCCCGCCACGGGCGAGGTGATTGCCCAGGTGGCCGACGCGACGCCGGAAGACGGCATGGCCGCGCTCGATGCCGCGGTGGCCGCCCAGCGCGCCTGGGCTGCGACCCCATCGAGGGAGCGCTCGAATATTCTGCGCCGCGCCTTCGATCTCGTCCAGGATTACCGCGAGGATCTCGCGGCCGTCATGACGCTGGAGATGGGTAAGCCGCTTGACCAGGCCGATGGTGAGGTCACCTACGGCGGCGAGTTCCTCCGCTGGTTCTCCGAGGAAGCCCCCCGCATCCGCGGCGACTACTTCCGGGTGCCCGAGGGCCACATCAGCGCCATGGTGGTGCGCCGCCCCGTCGGCCCGTGCCTCTTTATTACCCCGTGGAACTTCCCGCTGGCCATGGCCACCCGCAAGGTGGGCCCGGCGATGGCGGCGGGCTGCACCTCGATTCTGCGCCCCTCGAAGGACACCCCGCTCACCGCCCTCTTCTTCGCGAAGATCATGCACGAGGCGGGAGCCCCCGCCGGCGTCGTCAACGTCATTCCCGGCTCGCGCAACTCGCCCGTCACCGGGCCCATGATTCAAGATCCCCGGCTGCGCAAGCTGTCCTTCACCGGCTCAACCCAGGTGGGTCGTGCCCTGCTCAAGGAGTCGGCTGACAACATCCTGCGCACCTCGATGGAGCTTGGCGGCAACGGCCCCTTCATCGTCTTCGAGGATGCCGACCTCGATCACGCGGTCACCTGCGCGATCGCGACGAAGATGCGGAACATGGGAGAGGCGTGCAATGCCGCCGACCACTTCTTCGTCCACGAGTCTGTCATTGACGACTTCGCCCAGCGTCTTGCGGACGCCCTTGGCTCCCAGAAGGTTGGCAATGGCCTGGACGACGGCGTCCAGGTTGGCCCCCTGATTAATGCCGGGCAGCGCGAGACCATCGCCAACATGGTCTCCCAGGCCGTCGAGGCGGGAGCAACCGTGCTCGCGGGCGGCAAGATGCCGCAGGGAGATGGCTTCTTCTACCCGCCGACCGTGCTGACCAACGTCAAGCGCGATGACGACATCATGATGGAGGAGATCTTCGGGCCTGTCGCCCCCATCTGCTCCTTCGGTGATGAGGAGGAACTCATCGAGTTCATCAACTCCGATCCCATGGGCCTGGCCAGCTATGTTCACACCGGCTCTACCGACCGCATCCTCCGGCTTGCTGAACGCCTCGAGATCGGCATGATCGGCGTCAATGGCGCCACCATCTCCAATGCGGCCGCACCCTTCGGCGGGCTCAAGCAGTCCGGCCTGGGTCGCGAGGGCGGCAAGGAAGGCATCGAGGAATACCTCGAAACCATCTACGTCGGCCTGCCCGCCCCCGACATCAGCTAACCGCGAGCCGATTCGATGCCCCCGCCCCGGCGGGGGCATCAGCTCGTCTAGGACGCTCAGTCACGCTCGTGGATGGAACAGAATTGCCTAGAGCTGTCCTTGGTGCGGTTCCCTCTCGCGAGAACTGGGGGTCGGCAACAGAGCAGACATCTGGCTCTGACCTCGCCCTGCGGTGATCGGTTAGCTCGGAGCGGGCAAGTCGCGTGCTGCGGAGGGGCGATTGATCGGTGGAGGTGGCAGACCGCGAGTTGTGATCGAGAAAACCGGGCCAATGGTCGGCGCTCGAGCGGCTGTATAGCGGTTTCGCCGCCCGGTGGGAGTCCGCGAGGTCACCGCCCTATGTGGCTCGGCCGTCTCCAACCTCTCCAGCTTCGACGAAGAGAAGTCGGATAGCGAGACCGTCGGCGCCGTCGACTCCGGCGGTGAGGTGTCGGATGCTGGATTTGATGTCATCTGCGGCGAGGCGCGCGAGGGTCACGATGCCTCCGCGTGGAACCCCACCGGCAAGGCCATGTCTACCGCCCTTGAGATTGCCTAGCCGGTGAGCGTCATCGAGGTTCCCGATGGGTCGTCGAGTCCGCCAAGGAACCATCGGATCATCCATAGGAGCCGAGCGAGCCCGTCGCTGACGCCGAGGGTGGCCACCCCGAGGATGACCATCCATCCCGCTTACCCAAGCGCCTCACGATGGCAAGAAGGACGGGTAGGCCCTCCCATACCGGTGCGGAGGTTACACCGCGTGCTGACCTCCTTCCTGCGCGAGCTGCCCGGGCTGGCCAGATGCGCCATGTGCCCGGAAGTGGTGCGCCGATCTACGCGCTAGGTGCTCGCCCGGACGATTGCCGACATCCCTGCCTGCAAGACAGCTACTTATCACCCCCTCCGAACAATTCTCGCTATTCTCATTAATGCATCTGAACAGGGCTTTTTCATTGCCAGCTTCATATTTCGTGGATACGATCGAAATAATTCCACCGATGAGGCAGCGACGCCTGATCGAAGCTAGCAAGAGGATAGGTATGAGAACACGAGCAATTGCGGGTCTGTCCGCGCTGTGCCTGGGGTTGGCTGTGGTGCCTGCCTCGGCCGCCGCGCCGGAACTGGACCTGGGCGTCGACAAGGGCGGTGGTGTCACCATCACCACCGAACAGCAGTTCATCCAAGACGGGGCCAAGGACGAGTGCCTCTCCGCGGTCGTGAGGTGGCGCCAGGACGCCCTGAACGACAACGTGCGTTGGAATGTCGGGGGCGAGGAGACCACGGTTCGCCAGTATCTCGCCGATAACGGGATCGCTGAGAGCCAGTATCTGGATCCCAAGTGGTCACTCGATCTCGAATACGTGGCCATGCAGCGCGTGGCCGAGACCGCGGTTCACAGCAAGATCGCCCACAAGCGCCTTACCGATGATGCGGTGAATACGGCGACCCGCGGCGGCATGGGAGCTCTGGCCGCAGAGATTCTCGCCTGGGGTCCCCCCACGTGCACGCGGGCGATTGACCAGTGGGCCACCGAGAAGGCGGACTGGGTTAATCAGACCCCGAATGCCGTGACCGGCCACTATACGACTCTCATTAACCCCACCTACCTCTCTTATGGATTCGCCGGTGTATCCAACGCCGATGTGCCCCTCACCCCCAGCTATTCCGTTAACTACGTGTGGGCAGGTCTCGGTGAAGCCAAGGCCTCTCCGAACGAGTCCGCAACGAACATTGCTGGGCTCTACTCTGTTCCGATGAATGTGGATCCGGCGGCGCTCACCGACGTCACCGTGTCCAATTCCGAGGTAGCCGTGGGGGAGACGATCAATCCCACGGTCATCGGTCAGGTTTATGGCACCACTGCGACACTCAGTGGCGAGTGGGCCACCGATGATCCGGCGATTGCCACCGCCTCCGAGGCTGGCCTCACCGGCGTCGCCCCCGGCACCACCACCGCGAGCGTCATCATGTCCAATGGCAAGAAGGCGAGCTTTACCCTCACCGTCGTCGGTGCCTCCATCACCAGCCTCGAGCTCCCTTCGGGTGTGACGACGGAGTCGGGTACGGCTCCGGTGCTGCCTGAGACGGTGACTGCGAATTATTCTGATGGTTCAACCGGTGAGGTTCCGGTGACCTGGGAGCCGGTTGATGAGGCGGATTATTCGGCTCGTGAGGGTGGCACGTTCACGGTCAATGGCACCGTGGAAGGTGTTGCTGAGCCGGTGAGTATTGAGGTCACTGTGAATCCGGCGACTGTGGAGTCGGTTGCCTCTGTTGAGGTTTCCACCGTTGCGGGTGATGCTCCGGTGCTTCCTGGCACGGTGGAGGTCACCTGGTCCAATGGTGATGTCACCGAGGAGAGCGTGGCTTGGCCGGTTGTGGATGAGGCTGATTATGCTGCCCCGGGCACCTTCACCGTCACCGGCACAGCCGCTGGCGCTGATGTGACTGCTACGGTCACCGTGACTGAGGCTCCTGTGGAGTTGGTCGGTGTTGAGAATCCGGCGGGTGTGACGACGGAGTCGGGTACGGCTCCGGTGCTGCCTGAGACGGTGACTGCGAATTATTCTGATGGTTCAACCGGTGAGGTTCCGGTGACCTGGGAGCCGGTTGATGAGGCGGATTATTCGGCTCGTGAGGGTGGCACGTTCACGGTCAATGGCACCGTGGAAGGTGTTGCTGAGCCGGTGAGTATTGAGGTCACTGTGAATCCGGCGACTGTGGAGTCGGTTGCCTCTGTTGAGGTTTCCACCGTTGCGGGTGATGCTCCGGTGCTTCCTGGCACGGTGGAGGTCACCTGGTCCAATGGTGATGTCACCGAGGAGAGCGTGGCTTGGCCGGTTGTGGATGAGGCTGATTATGCTGCCCCGGGCACCTTCACCGTCACCGGCACAGCCGCTGGCGCTGATGTTCCCGGCACCGTGACTGTTACCGAGGCCGCGCCCGTCATCACGAGCGTGGAGGATCCCGCCGAGATCGCCACCAACTCGGGTACCGCCCCGGTGCTGCCTGAGACGGTGACTGCGGATTATTCTGATGGTTCGACCGGTGAGGTTCCGGTGACGTGGGAGCCGGTTGATGAGGCGGATTACTCCTATCGGGGTGGCGGCACGTTCACGGTGTCCGGCACCGTCGAGGGAGCCGAGGATCCCGTGACTGCCACCGTCAAGGTTATCCCGGCCGAGGCCCTTGAGGTCGTGGGTGTGGAGCCGGTGGAGACCGTGGAAGGTGTGGCTCCGGTTCTGCCGGAGTCTGCCGAGGTGTCCTGGTCCAATGGTGATACGTCGA
>JAUNVM010000007.1 GCA_030537635.1 Flaviflexus sp.
CATAACCGACCTTGCCCGTGTACAGGTGCCAACCGAGGGTGACCACCATGTACAGGCCCGCGCAGAAGAGCAGCGAGCCAACGATCTTCGAGCCCCCGAGGGAGGCGTTCATGAGATAGGCGGCGCCACCAACGCCAATCGCCACGCCCGACATAATGGCAAACCAGAAGTTGCCGATCAACTGCTTCATTAAGTGTCCTCCTTGGAAACGTCGGGCGAATACCCGGCTGGTGATGGGTGCGGGAAAACGCGACATCACGTTATCCGTTGGATCACATCGTAACGTGATTCTTCCCTCCTCATGGCCATTCTCGGATGCCAGAAAGGTGGCTCTTAGACCCTAAATGCTCCTTTGACGCTACCAACTGCGGTATTTGCGTTTGGATGAACAACAATCTGCTGTAATCGCGTTTCCACATAGTGGCAGATCGTCCCACTCGGGACATCGGTGTGGCTCACTCAGTGATATCGATGCCCGTGCGGTGCCAGGCTACAGCCGGACGTAGAGCGGTGACCGAGAGGATGGGAATGCTCGCGGGGAGGAGGGGAATATCTACGGGGGACGGATCACATGGGTGTGAGAGGCTCGTTTGGTGAGGGAAATAGATGAGACTATTGGCGATGGCGGTAGCGAAGATCACGGGCCGGGCCTGCGGGTATGCCCAGAGGGCGTGGTAGGCTAAGTGAGCCGTTAGATCGGCCACGGATGCGTCATGCTCGGGAGAACAGGCCCCGAAGCTCTGTGCAACGAATGAAGTGGAGAATCATGTCTCTTAATGCAGAAAAAAAGCAGCAGATCATCTCTGAATTTGCCACCCATGAGGGTGACACCGGTTCTCCGGAAGTTCAGGTTGCGCTGCTCTCGGCGAGGATCAAGGGTCTCACCGAGCATTTCCGCTCCCACCCCCACGATCACCATTCTCGTCGCGGCCTGATGCTGCTGATCGGCCAGCGTAAGCGGCTGCTGCAGTACCTCGCCTCCGAGGATATTGAGCGCTACCGTTCGCTGATTAAGCGACTCGGCCTGCGCCGATGAGTTCGACGGCCCGGGCCACGCGCCCGGGCCCTCCGCTACTCACGGTGAATGACAGTCAATAAAACCCGCCCGCGGCCGGTCCTCGGTTGTGGCTTTCGGAAGCGAGAGTCCGAGACTTGCAATCGATGACCGCCAGGGCAGAAAGAAGCTAACTGGAACCATGGAAGGTCCCGACATTCAATTCACTGAAGCCACCATCGATAACGGTGACTTTGGCACCCGCACCGTCCGTTTCGAAACCGGGCTGCTCGCCCGCCAAGCCGCCGGCTCCGCCATGGCCTACCTCGATGACGAGACCGTTGTCCTGTCCGCCACCGCCGTCTCCTCGGCGCCGAAGGATCACTTTGATTTCTTCCCGCTGACCGTGGATGTTGAGGAGCGGGCCTACGCCGCCGGTCGGATCCCCGGATCCTTCTTCCGTCGCGAAGGCCGCCCCGGCACGGATGCCATCTTGGCCTGCCGTCTCATTGACCGTCCGCTTCGCCCCGCCTTCGTCAAGGGCCTGCGGAACGAGGTTCAGGTCGTCGAGACGATCATGTCCGTCCACCCGGACGATGCCTATGACGTGCTTGCGATCAACGCCGCGTCCATGTCCACCACCCTGTCCGGGCTGCCCTTCAGCGGCCCGATCGGCGCCACCCGCATTGCCCTCATTGACGGCACCTGGGTCGCCTTCCCGCGCTACGCGGAGCTGGAAAAGGCAACGTTCGCGATGGTCGTGGCCGGCCGTATTGTCGGCGATGATGTCGCCGTCATGATGGTCGAGGCTGAGGCCGGCGAGTACGCCTGGGATCTCATCCAGGCCGGTGCCCAGGCTCCGACCGAGGAGACCGTGGCCGAGGGCCTCGAGGCCGCCAAGACCTTTATCCGGGTCCTGTGCGAGGCCCAGGCCGATCTCGCCGAGCAGGCGGGCAAGGAAACCAAGGATTACCCGCTGTTCCCGGCCTTCACCGATGAGCAGTTCGAGCGCGTCGAGAAGCAGATCGGCGATCGCCTCAACCCGATTCTTCAGCTCATCGGCAAGGCCGAGCGCGACGATGCTCTCAACGAGCTCACCACCCACGTGGTGGCCGAGCTCGCCGATGATTACCCGGAGGGCGAGGGTCAGCTGGCCGCCGCCGTCAACGCGGTGTTTAAGAAGCAGATGCGCAACCGGGTGCTCACCGATGGTGTGCGCATGGACGGCCGCTCCCCGGTGGAGATTCGCTCGATCACCGCCGAGCCTGGCGTGCTGCCCCGCGTGCACGGCTCCGCCCTGTTCCAGCGCGGCGAGACCCAGATCCTGGGCGTCACCACGCTCAACATGCTGAAGATGGAGCAGCAGCTGGATAATCTCTCTCCGGTGACCCACAAGCGCTACATCCACCACTACAACTTCCCGCCCTACTCGACCGGCGAGACCGGCCGCGTGGGCTCCCCGAAGCGCCGCGAGATCGGCCACGGCATGCTCGCCGAGCGTGCCCTGGTTCCCGTTCTGCCGGCTCGCGAGGAATTCCCGTACGCGATCCGTCAGGTCTCCGAGGCTCTCGGCTCCAATGGCTCGACCTCCATGGGCTCGGTGTGCGCCTCGACGATCTCCCTGCTGAATGCGGGTGTGCCGCTGCGCGCCCCCGTCGCCGGCATCGCCATGGGTCTCATGAGCGATGAGGTGGATGGCGAGCAGCGCTACTGCGCCCTCACCGACATTCTCGGCGCGGAGGACGCGCTCGGCGACATGGACTTCAAGGTGGCCGGCACCCGCGAATTCGTTACCGCGATTCAGCTTGATACCAAGCTCGACGGCATTCCCGCCGAGGTGTTGGCCGCGGCCCTCGGCCAGGCGCGCGATGCCCGCTTTGCCATCCTCGACATCATCGAGGACGCGATTGACGCCCCGGATGAGATGAGCGAGACCGCACCCCGGATCATCACCATCAACATCCCGGTCGACAAGATCGGCGAGGTCATCGGCCCCAAGGGCAAGATGATCAACCAGATCCAGGAGGACACCGGCGCCGACATCTCCATTGAGGACGACGGCACCGTGTTCGTGGGCGCTACGACGGGATCTTCCGCCGAGGCGGCCCGCCAGGCGATCAACGCCATTGCGAATCCGACCATGCCCGAGGTGGGCGAACGCTTCGTGGGAACGGTTGTCAAGACGACCTCCTTCGGCGCCTTCATCTCCCTGACCCCGGGCAAGGATGGCCTCCTGCACATCACGCAGATCCGCCGCATGGTTGGTGGCAAGCGCATCGACTCCGTCGAGGACGTGCTCAACGTCGGCGACAAGGTCGAGGTTGAGCTCGCCGAGGTTGACCAGCGTGGCAAGCTTTCTCTGCACGCCGTCATCGACGCCGACGATGAGGCCGAGGCCAAGGCCAAGGCCGATGCTGAGGACGAGTCCGAGGATCGTGACTCCGAGGATAACGGCGATCGCCGTCGCCGGCCGCGCCGCCAGCGCCGCCGGACGCGTTCATCCGACGACAACTAAACCACAACGGGCCGGGGTTATCCCCGGCCCGTCCCTTTTCCGGGTGCCACCCAATGCGCGGCAGGCTCCCGACCGGGCATAACGGAAGTGAGTTTCGTGTACGACCAGCTCCATCTCACCGAGGAACTGACCGCCGAAGAGGACGGTCGTGTCCTGCGGCGCACCATCCATCACGGAATTCGGGTGCTCACGGAGAACATTCCCACCCAGCGCTCGGTGGCGCTCGGCCTGTGGATCGGTGCCGGCAGCCGGGATGAGGAGGAGGGGGCCTACGGCTCCACCCATTTCCTCGAGCACCTACTGTTCAAGGGCACCCGGGAGCGTTCGGCGCAGGACATCGCCCAGGAAATCGATTTTCTCGGCGGGGACATCAATGCGATGACCTCCAAGCAATTCACCTGCTACCACGGCCGGGTTTTTGACGAGGATCTGCCCCGGGCGGTAAGCCTGTTGGCCGACATGGTCGCTTCCGCCACGTTCACGAAGAAAGATATGGGTCTGGAGCGGGGCGTCATTCTCGACGAGCTCGCCATGTATGCCGATGATCCGGCCGAGGTGGCCTCCGAGCAGCTTCCCATCGCCACCTTCGGCGACCACCCCATCGCCCGACCGGTCGGCGGGACGCCCCAATCGGTGGCGGATCTGGCCTACGAGGCCCTCGCCGAGCACTACGCGACCCACTATCGCCCCCCGGAGCTTGTGATCACGGCCGCCGGATCGGTTGACCACGACCACCTGGTGCGCCTCGTACTTGAGGCGCTGTCCAGGCACTGGGATCTTACCGATGAGGAGCCGGTGGCCCGCCCCGTACACGAGCAGGTGGGCTACGAGATGACCGAGCGGATTCTGCGCCGCCCGGCCGAGCAGGCCGCCGTCGCCATTGGCCTTCCCGGTTTTGCCTATGGGGATCCGCGCCGCCCGGCCCTGCTCGCCGCCATGACCATCCTCGGTTCGGGCTCCTCAGCCCGCCTCTTTCAGGAGATCCGTGAGAAGCGCGGCCTCGCGTACACGACCTATGCCTACACCTCGTCCTTTGGCGGGGGCGGCATGAGTGCCATGGTGGCGCAGACCAAGCCCGTCCAGGCTTACCGGGTCGCCTCCCTCATGACCGAGACGCTGGAGAATCTCGCCTCCGGCGGACCCACTCCACTCGAGGTGGAATCGGCCTACCGTCGGCTGCGTGCCGGCGCCGTCTTCGATGCCGAATCGCTGCAGCAGCGGATGATGCGGCTGGGGGTGGCCGAGCTCATCAGCGGCAAGCTCTTCTCCCTCGACGAGCTGCTGCGCCGCCAGCGAGAGGTGCGACGCGAGGATATTTGCGAGATGCTCAACCTCCTGGCATCCGGACCCCGGTCGCTCGTCATGGTGGGCCCGGTAGAGTGAGAGCATGAAGATCGCAGTGATTGGAGCCTCCGGGCGGATGGGCCAGGCAATGTGTGCCGGCGTCCGCGCCGAGGACGATATGGAGCTCGTGGCCGCCCTCGACGTCGATGAGGACATCACCTCGGACACCCTGGGCGGTGCCGAAGTCGCCATCGAATTCACGCAGCCAGATGCCAGCCTGGGCAATGTGCTGTCCCTCATCGAGGCCGGGGTGCGCCCCGTCGTGGGGACCACCGGATGGACCGAGGAGGCTTATGAGAAGGTGCGCGATGCTCTGGCCGCGCAGCCGGGACTCGGCGCGGTTATCGCCCCGAATTTCTCCCTCTCCGCCATCCTCGCCATGCGCTTCGCCGAGCAGGCCGCCCCCTACTTCACCTCCGCCGAGGTCATCGAAACGCATCATCCGGGAAAGCTCGATGCGCCCTCCGGCACGGCCATTGCCACCGCCGAGAAGATCGCCCGCGCCCGCGCGGACATGGGGGATATGCCGGATGCGACAACACGTGATATTGGCTCGCGCGGTGCCCGGGTCGATGGTGTGCCGGTGCACGCCATGCGGCTGGCCGGCGTGACGGCCCGGGAAGAAATCCATTTCGGTAATCCGGGAGACCAGCTCATCATCCGCACCGACTGCACGGACCGGGCCGCCTTCTTCTCCGGGGTGGCGCTCGCCGCCCGCGAGGTGATGGGACGCGAAGGCCTCATCATCGGGCTCGACCAGCTGCTGTGACCCCCGACCAGCGGGCCTTCCTGGACCGGCTCGGCCCCTGGCGAATCCTGCGCGACCTCGGCTGGGGAATCTCCGACCAGGAGGTGCTGCTGGTGGAGGCCGGCGGGCCCAAAACGGTGAAATGTGGGGGAGAGGCCAACCGTCATCTGCACCGCGAAATCGATGCGCACACCGGACCGCTGCGCCACTTTTCGGCCACCCCGGCCTTGGTGGCTGCGGACCGGGGCGCCAAGATCCTCGTTCTCGAGCACGTACCCGGCACGCTGGCGGACCATGCCGAGCCTTGCCCCGGGCACGCCGAGGAGGCCGGTGCCCTGCTCGCCGAGCTGCACGACCTGGTCCCTCCGGACACCGATACCACGCTCGATGAGAAGCTCACCGCCTCCGCCCTGCGCTGGCTAAGCAAACCCACCGGGTTCGACGACGGCCTCATTCGCCGGGCCCGCGCCGTCCTGGAGCACCACGAAGCCATCCCGCTCGAGGTGACCTTCTGCCACGGCGATTACTCCCCGCGCAATTGGCTCATCGGCGAGCGCCTCATCGTCCTCGACTTCGGCCGTAGCGGCATGCGGCCGCCAAGCTATGACTTCCTCCAGTTGCTCACCCACCCCTGGTGGCCCACCATCGCCACAGACTTTTTACGAGGCTACGGCGCCAGCCTCGATCTTGACTCCCTGCGCATTCAACGCATCCGCGAGGCCGTGACCATCGGCGCCTGGGCGCATCGTGCCGGTCAGGTGGACTTTCACCGCCGGGCACAATCCGAGCTTTCCGCTCTGCTGTAGCGTCCGGCTGCGCGAGCGTGCCCGGACAGGCGCCGCGCCGCGCGGCAACACGCCTAGCGGCCGGCTTCGTCCTTGTCGCCGCTCTGATCGGCCAGACCGAACCTGTCTCGCGGTGTCGCCCGGCCGCTGGTGCGCCGGGGCCGGGCCGGATGTGAGCTAGTGGCGCAGGGATTCGTGGGCTCGATGCTCCGGGGTGTCGAGCTGGAAGGTGGAGTGCTCGATGGACACGGGGAAGTGCTGGGCCACGCAGTCTTGGAGCTGGTGGAGAATGTCGATGGAGTGGCCGGAGCGCATGCACTCGGCGTCCACGGTGACGTGCGCGGTGAGGGTGTGGAGACCGGTGGCAATCGTCGCGGCGTGCAGATCGTGACAGTCGATGACGTGATCGATGTCGAGGATGTGCTGGCGCACCTCCGCCAGATCCAACTCCTTCGGAGCCGCCGCAAGCAGAATGTGGGCGCTTTGCCGCATGAGGTGAATGGCGCGGGGTGCCATGATGGCGGCGATGGCGAGGGAGGCCAGGGCGTCGGCGCGGTCAAAACCGGTGAGGTGGGTGATAGCGGCGGCGATGAGCACGAAAACCGAGCCGAGCGTGTCGGCCGTGACCTCGAGGAAGGCAGCCTTGAGATTGAGATTGTGGCTGCGCGAGCCAAACAGCACCGCCATGCCCACGAGATTGCCGAGAAGGCCGATGATCGCGAAGATCATCATGATGCCGGCGGTGACGGGCTCGGGCGTAATGAGTCGCCGGATGCCCTCAATGAGGGCGAGAGAACAGATGATGAGGAGCATGCCGGCCTGCAGGGCCGCGGCCAGGATCTCGGAGCGGCGAAAACCCCACGTGTGAGTATCGGAGCGGGGCCGAGCCATGAGGTGCGCGGCAATGAGGGCAATGACCAGGCCGGAGGAATCGACGAGCATGTGCCCGGCGTCGACGAGAAGGGCCAGCGATCCCGACCATAGGGCGCCCACCAGCTCGGAAATGAGGACGGTCGCCGTGATGATGAGAACGGTGATGAGGGCGTGTCGGCCGGTGGGAACGTGACTGTGCTGGTGTTCGTGATCGTGCATGTGCTCCTCCCGCCCTCACCCTAGCGGGGGCGGAGAGCTCAGGCAATGGTTACCTTGGTTCGCCGGCCGGCGGGGCTTCACCGAGCAGGGCATACCAGCACTGCTCGACGACCTCATCATCGCCGACGGCGAGGGTGCGTTGCAGTCCGCGCGGGGCGAAGCCGGCCGAGGAGTAGAAGCGAATATGTGCCTCGTCACCCACCGCGATCCACACCTGCAGCTCGGTGGCGTTCTGCTCCTTGGCCAGGTCGGCGCAGGCCGACAGGAGGCGCGAGCCGTGTCCGCGCCGACCATCCGGTTCCGGCACCTCAAGGGCAAGGATCTCGGCCACGATGGGAGCCGGCTCCTCCGGCGGCGCCGAACCGAGCTCCTGATCCGCCGGTGCGAGAGCGGCAAAGCCGACGATGCGGGTGTGGGAGACCGCGGTGAGCACCCGGTAGTTGGGGGAGGGCGGCGCGGTAAGCGCCTGGCTCCATCCCGGCGTCAGGCTGGCCGGGGTAATCTGGCTGGCAACATCTGCGGGTATGCCCCTGTCAAGAGCAGCCTCAAGAGTGGCCGTCATGGTGGCGGCGTGAATCTTGCCGATCGGCTCGACATCGGAGACGATCGCTGGGCGAACGAAGTCATCGGCACTCATTCCACCAGACTAACCGGTTCTCGCACACCGCCGCACCCCAGCCGGATCCGCCCAGGGATAACCTATTCCTGCGGACGTCTCGGCGAAAACCGGAGGTAATACGCCCGCCTGGCTCATATCCCGGGACTCGTCGCGCGCACCTCACCGCCGCGACCGGCAGCAGTGGATAGGGTGGGGGTCATGAGTACCTTTGGAACTGTTGGCGTCGCCATGATCACCCCGTTCGATGATGAGGGAGAGCTCGACTACGCCGCCGCGCGCACCGTTGCCTCCTATCTCGTGGGAGAGGGTGTGGATTGCCTCGTGCTCTCGGGAACCACCGGGGAGTCTCCGACGACCTACGGTCCGGAGAAGGAGCGTCTCATCGAAGAGGTGCGCGACGAGGTGGGCCCGGATGTTCTCATCGTGGCCGGGGCTGGATCGAATGACACCGCGCACGCGGTCCGGATGGCCAAGAGTGCCGAGAAGGCGGGGGCTAACGGGCTACTCGCGGTCAGCCCCTACTACTCCAAGCCCTCCCAGGAGGGTATCTACCGCCACTTTGTGGCGATTGCGGACGCAACGGAGCTGCCGGTCCTGCTCTACGATATTCCCGGCCGCACCGGGGTGAAGATCGCTGATCAGACACTGGATCGGCTGGCCGAACACCCGAGGATCAAGGGAGTGAAGGACGCGGTTGGCAAGCTGCCCCAGGGCCTGTGCGTCATGCGCCGCACCGGGCTGGAATACTACTCTGGCGACGATGATCTCAACATGCCCTGGCTGACCGGAGGCGCCTCCGGCATGGTCTCCGTTGTCGGCCATGTGGCCGCCGGAAAGTACCGGGAGATGGCGGAGGCGGTGGCCGCTGGCAATCTCGCCCGCGCCCAGGCCCTCGAGGGTGAGCTCCACCCGCTGGTCAATGCGATCATGGGCGGGGGACAGGGTGCCGTCATGGCGAAGGAAGCCCTCCACCTGCTTGGCGTCTTGCCCAATCCCACCCCGCGCCTGCCTCTGGTGCGCGCTCCGCAGGACCAGGTCGATGCGCTGGCCGAGGCCATGGCCGCCCTTGGCTACCTCCCCGGCGGGGACAACCGACCCGCGCAGGCCCGCCCCTGCACCCACTAGCGAGGAATAACCGCACTGCCGCCCGAGCCGCACCGGCCGAGCCCGTTCGCTCACGCATCGCAACCGACGCGCGGCCCGGCGCGGCACCGACGCTCGGGATGAGCGCGGCCCCGCGTGGGTGAGGGCGACTTGATGGTGTTGCCGGTAGCTACGCCTCGATGGATCTGTAGCGCGGTGAGATTTGCCGCCTCGCAACCTGTCGATACCACGGACGCAACATGACACAATGGAAACGTGACTTTTACTGATGCTATGAATGAGCCGGCAAAGCTGGCCAAGGATACTGTGCGAATTGTTCCGCTCGGCGGACTCGGAGAGGTCGGTCGCAATATGACCGTCTTCGAGCTTAACGGAAAGCTGCTCGTCATCGACTGCGGCGTGCTCTTCCCCGAGGAATCCCAGCCCGGCGTTGACCTTATCCTCCCCGACTTTGAATACATCGAGGACCGTCTCGACGATATCGAGGCCATTGTCCTCACCCACGGGCACGAGGATCACATTGGCGCCGTGCCCTACCTCCTTCGTTTGAAGAAGGATATTCCCATCATCGGCTCGCGGCTCACCCTCGCCTTCGTTGAGGCCAAACTCTCCGAGCACCGCATCAAGCCCTTCACGCACGAGGTCGTCGAGGGCGACATTGAGCAGATTGGCCCCTTCGAACTTGAATTCGTCGCCGTCAATCACTCGATTCCCGATGCCCTGGCCGCCATGATCCGCACCGTGGCGGGCAACATCCTCATCACCGGCGATTTCAAGATGGACCAGCTGCCGCTGGACCGGAGAATTACCGACCTGCGCTCCTTCGGTCGCTTCGGCGATGAAGGCGTCGACCTGTTCATGGTCGACTCCACCAACGCCGAGGTCCCCGGATTCACCACCCACGAGGTCGAAATCGGCCCCGTGCTACGCCAGGTCTTCGGGCAGGCGAGCGGCCAAATCGTCGTCGCCTCCTTCTCCTCCCACGTCCACCGCGTCCAGCAGGTGCTCGATGCGGCGGCGGCCAATGACCGAGTGGTGGCCTTCGTTGGCCGCTCGATGGTCCGCAACATGGGACTCGCAGCCGAGCTCGGCTACCTCGAAATCCCCGATGGTGTGGTTGTCGACCTCAAGAAGATCGGCAACTATCCGCCCGAGAAGCGCGTGTTTATGTCGACCGGATCCCAGGGCGAGCCCATGGCCGTGCTGTCCCGGATTGCCAACCAGAACCACCCCAAGCTTTCCCTCGAGCCCGGCGACACCGTCGTCTTCGCCTCCTCCCTCATTCCCGGCAATGAAAACTCCGTCTTCCGGCTCATCAACTCCCTCATGCGCCTGGGCGCCAAGGTCATCCACCAGGGCAATGCTCGGGTGCACGTGTCCGGACACGCCTCGGCCGGCGAGCTGCTCTACTGCTACAACACGGTGGAGCCGGCCTATGTCATGCCGATTCACGGGGAGATCCGCCACCTCGTGGCCAACGGGGCGCTCGCGGTGAAGACCGGGGTGCCGGCGAAGAACATCATGCTGTGCGAGGACGGATTCGTCGTCGACCTGCACGATGGGAAAGCCAGGATTGCGGGCCGGGTACCCTGCGGATACGTCTACGTGGACGGCTCCTCCGTCGGCGACATCACCGAGGCAGAACTCAAGGACCGTCGCATCCTCGGCGAGGAGGGCTTCATCGCCCTGTTTGCCGTCGTTGACACGAAGAAGAAGCAGATCCTCTCCGGCCCCCACATTCAGGCCCGCGGCATGGCCGAAGAGGAGTCCGTTTTCGAGGAGATCCTGCCCTCGGTTGAGCAGGCTCTGCAGGAGACCCTGGACGAGGGTGGAGCAGACAATTACCGCATGCAGCAGGCGATCCGGCGCACCATCGGTCGCTGGGTTTCCCGCAAGCTGCGTCGCCGTCCCATGATCATCCCCACGGTCGTTGAGGTCTAAACCGGCGCGTGAGCCGGACAATATCCCGTAACCCCGCTAGTGTCGGGAAATGTGAGTACGAAGAAATCCGGGGGCCGCTCGGCCTCCCAGAAATCCTCGCGGCGCCGCCCGGCACAGCCCAAAAAGGGTCCGTCGAAGAAGGCCCAGGCGAAGCCGGCGGCCGCGCGTGAGCCTTCGCCGTTCGCCCGTGACGGCCTGGCGCTCGCCATGCTCGCGCTCGGAATCATCTTTGCCCTGCGCGAGTGGTTCGGGCTGTCCGGCGTGCTCGGGGACCTCCTCCATCACGCGGCCGCCGGCCCCGTGGGCGTGCTCTCCGTCCTCATTCCCATCATCTTCTTCGTCTCCGCGGCCCGCCTCATTTTCCGCCGCGGCAAGGAGCCCGATCCGCGTCTGAGCACCGGCGTAGCCCTTGGGCTGCTCGCCGTGTGCGGTATCCTCCACATCGCCCTCGGTTCCCCGGATCCCATGATCCGGGCGGCCGCGGTGGAAGACGCGGGTGGCCTCATCGGTTGGATTTCTGGAGGCGGGCTGTCCTACCTGGTCTCGGCCTATGCGGCGGTTCCCGTTCTCGTCCTGCTCGCCATCTTCGCCGTCCTCTACGCCTTGAATATCTCGCTGTCCGCCAAGATTGAGACCTGGCGGGCTCAGGCGGCCCAGCGTCGAATCGCCGAGCAGGAGGAGGGCCTACGGGCCGATCAGAGCTCCCGGCGGAGGCGGCCGCGCGCCGAGGAGGAGCCGGAAGACGCTTACGGTGAGGATGATGAGCCCCTCGCCGAGCGCGGCGGCTTCCTTTCCCGGCTCCTGTCGTGGCGGGCCAAGCCTGAACCGGAGCCTGAGACGATCGAGCTCACCCGCCCCCACGACCCGGGCATTGTCCTCGAAGATGATGAGGAGCTTCCTCAACCAGAGCCGACCGTCGTGGCCAAGCCGCAAGCCAAGAGCCGGACCACGGCGCCAACCACGCCCGCCTCGGATACTCCGCCGGTAGCCGTTCCAGAGCCTGAGCCCGAGCCGGCGCCGGAGCCGGAGCCGATGCCGACGAGGATTGAACAGCCCGAGCTCTCGGCCGATCTTGCCTACGAGCTGCCCGGCCTGGACATGTTGGCCTTTGGTGCGCCGCACAAGGAACGCTCGGAAGTCAATGACGAGGTGGTGGAGAACCTTACCCGCGTCTTCGATGAGTTCCGCCTCGATGGGCGGGTCGTTGGCTTTTCCCGCGGGCCCACCGTGACTCAGTACGAGGTTGAGCTTGGCCCCGGCGTGCGCGTGGAGAAGGTCTCCAGCCTGTCGAAGAACATTGCGCTAGCCATGGCCACGCCGGATGTTCGCGTGCTCGCCCCGATTCCCGGCAAGCAGGCGGTTGGCATCGAGATTCCCAATGCGGACCGGGAGACAGTGGCGCTCGGGGATGTACTACGCTCCTCGGTGGCCACCCGGCAGACCCATCCGCTCGTCGTCGGCCTGGGCAAGTCCGTTCAGGGCAAGTATGTGTGCGCGAACTTGTCGAAGATGCCGCACCTGCTCGTTGCCGGTGCCACCGGCTCGGGCAAGTCCTCGTTCGTCAACTCGATGATTACGTCGATTCTTATGCGGGCCACGCCGGAGCAGGTGCGCCTCATCCTCGTTGATCCCAAGCGGGTTGAGCTCACCATCTACGCCGGCATCCCCCACCTCATCACTCCGATCATCACCGATCCGAAGAAGGCCGCCGAAGCCCTCGAATGGGTAGTGGAGGAGATGGACCGCCGGTACGATGACCTGTCTTCCTTTGGATTCCGCCACGTCGACCAGTTCAACGAGGCGGTCCGGGCCGGGCGGATCTCCCCACCGGCCGGCTCCGAGCGGGAACTCAAGCCCTATCCCTACCTCGTCGTCGTCGTCGATGAGCTCGCCGACCTCATGCTCGTCGCCCCGCGCGATGTCGAATCCTCCATTCAGCGCATCACCCAGCTGGCCCGCGCCGCCGGCATCCACCTCGTGCTCGCCACCCAGCGGCCCTCGGTGGATGTGGTCACCGGCCTCATCAAGGCCAATGTGCCCTCCCGGCTCGCCTTCTCCACCTCCTCACTCGCCGATTCCAGGGTCATTCTCGACCAGGCGGGAGCCGAGAAGCTTATCGGTCAGGGCGATGCCCTGTTCATGCCCTCCGGAGCCGCCAAGCCCACCCGCGTTCAGGGCGCCTGGGTGGGCGAGGCCGAAATCGAGGGTGTCGTCGACTACGTCAAGGCAAAGATGTCCCCGGACTACCGCGAGGATGTCACTCCAAAGACCGAGGCCGCCAAACACATCGACGAGGACATCGGAGATGATCTCGACCTGCTCCTCCAGGCCGCTGAGCTCGTCATCCAAACCGACTTCGGCTCCACCTCGATGCTTCAGCGCAAGCTCCGCATCGGTTTTGCCAAGGCGGGACGGATGATGGACTTGCTGGAATCGCGCGAGATTGTCGGCCCGTCCCAGGGCTCCAAGGCTCGCGAGGTGCTCGTGAAGCCCGATCAGCTCGACGAGGTCAAGGCCATGCTCCGCGGGGAGGGCCCCGGCCCCGGCGCGGGACACGAGACGGGGGAGGAGCCCGACAAGATTGGTGCCGCTACCCCCGAGGACATTGACGTGGTCGAGGCTCCCTCGGATGAGGATGCCTGGCAGCTGACGGGCCGGGAATGATCGTCGAAATTTGCCTCGCCCCCGGCGAGGTGCCGCTTGCGGTCGCTGCCGGAGCCGACCGGGTCGAGCTCTGCCGCCGCCTCGACATCGGCGGCCTCACCCCAACCGACACCGAGATGACCGAGGCACTCAACGCAGCCGGAGATCTCGGCATCCGAGTTATCGTGCGCGAGCAGGAGGACTTCCGACACACCCCATCCGCCATGACCCGCCTCGTCACGGAGACTGCGCGTCTTGCCGCCATCGACCATCCCGCGCTCAGCGGCATTGTCACCGGCGCACTCGATGCCGAGGGAGGGGTTGACCCGTACTTCCTCGCCGAGCTGCGCAGTGCCGCCGGGCAGCGCGCCCTCGTCTTCCACCGCGCCATCGATGCCGCAGCGCGGCGCACCGAGGCTCTCGAGGCGATTGCGCAGGCCGGCTTCGACGCGGTCCTCACCACCGGTGGTCCCGGCGGAACCGCGGATCCGGAGGGCCTCGCGTACACCAACAAGATCCTTCCAGCCATCGCCTCCGGATCGCTTCGTGCCCACAATATTGCCACCGTCCTTGCCAAGAGCGGCTGCACACAGGTCCATTTCCGGGCCCCCGGACCATCCGGCACCGACCCCCAGCTTGCCGCCAGGCTCACCGCCCTCGCGAGAGCCGGGTGCTGACTACTCGGGCGCCAGTTTTCCCGGCCGCGTGAGTGGCGGTCATGGCTGCAGTGACCGCCGGTAAGAGAATTCGCGGGAGTGGGATATAGGTCCGGCGAAGCTCCCGCTTCAGCACGTCACCCGGCCTTTAAAGAGCACGTAATCGCTGTTTATTGAATCGGGCATTAATCTTATAGAAAGAGTCCGTGAAATACGGGTGAGAGGGAGATCTCGGGCACAGGTCCCGGGCGCTCTTCGCCCTGGTATATCGCGGAAAAATCGCAATTTTGGCGCGGCCTCACGGAAAACTTCGGATCGTTTCTGCGCAATGTGGGATTATGCGCGGAGGGTGGCGATGAGATCACAGAGTTGTGGCTTTACGCGCCTTGGGTATCTACCCCACACTTGGATGTGGAAAGCAAAACTACTATTTCAAGGAGGTGCTGATGAACGGAACTTCGCGTGGGGTGGCCATGAGCCTTCTCGCCTCTATTGCGTTTGCGTCTTTCTCGTGGTTTGCGGCCGAGGCCGCGCCGCTGAGCGGTGTGCAGGTGTGGGGATGGCGAACTTTGATGACCGTTCCCGGCATCCTCCTCATGCTTGTCGTCATGGGCCGGTGGTACGCCTTCACCAATGAATTTCGGCGGACCATGGATCATCCGATCCGGCTGGCCTCCTACGCATTCTGCGCGCCCATGCTGGCCGTGCAGATGTGGCTCTTTGGCTGGTCCTTCCAGTCCGGCCGAGCCCTGGAAATGACGCTGGGGTACTTCCTTCTTCCGCTCGTCATGGTCATTGTCGGCCGGGTCCTGTTCAAGGAGCGCATGCGCCCCCTATCGATCCTCGCCGCCATTGTCGCCGCCCTCGCGATCGCGCACGAGACGTGGGCGGTAGGCGGACTATCGTGGGTGACCGCCCTGGTTGCCCTCGGCTATCCCGCCTACTTCGTGGTGCGCCGGTACCTGCAAACCGATGGGGTAGGGGCCCTCACCTGGGAGCTCACTCTCGGACTGCCCGTGGCCGCCTGGGTGGCCTTCGCGGGCCAGAGCCCGCAGATCGCCTTCCGTAGCCCCTCGGCCATCGCCATTCTCCTTGGCCTCGGCGGTGTTTCCGTCATTGCCACGGTGGCCTATGTGCTCGCCGCCCGCATGCTGCCCTATGGCATCTTCGGCATGCTCTCCTACGCCGAGCCCGCCCTCGTCACCCTTATCGCCGTGCTGCTCGGCGAGCGCATCAGCGGTGAACAGTGGGTCACCTACCTCGGCATCTGGGCCGCCGTGGTCATTCTCGGCATCGATGGCATCATGGCGCTGCTGGTCTCCAAGCGCCCCGCATTTATTGCCGCCCGGCCCTGGCGGCGCTACCCGCGCCACCGCCGCACCCGCCGCGAGCGCGCCCGCCTGGCTCGTGCCGAGCGCCGCGAGCGCCGCAAGGACAAGGACAAGGCTGCCCGCATTGACCTTGATCCGGCCGCGTTCGAGCTCGAACACAGCGACATCGGCTAATTAGCATGCGAAGAGGGGGAGCACTGCTCCCCCTCTTTTGCTGTCTTACGGCCGAAGCTGGGCCCGTGTCGAGCGTTAGCTGAGCTCGTCGGAGTCGGCGGCGGTATCGCTGTGCGGGGCCGCCTCGTCACCGCGCACGCCATGCGGCTCGGGGGAGGGTTGCGCCTTGGCCACCCGGCGGCGCTGCAGAAGGATCTCCACGACCATGGGCAGGAGGGAGACGAAGACGATGACGAGAATGATGACGGTGAGGTTGTCGTGGATGAACTGGACTCCACCGAGCGCCGCTCCGAGGTAGGTGAGACCGGCTCCCCACAGGACGGCGCCGACGAGGTTCCACAGGGTGAAGCTCACGTAGTGGAAGCGGGCGATTCCCGCGGCGAGGGGCACGAAGGTGCGCACGAAGGGAACGAAGCGGCCGAGCACGAGGGCGCGCCCGCCGTATCGGTTGAAGAAATCCTCTGCCTGGTGGAGGTATTCGGTTTTGAGGAATCGAGCATCATCGGAGAAGAGGCGCCGACCGAATCTGGCGCCGAGCCAATAGCCCACCTGGCTGCCCGCCACCGCGCACACCGTGATGGTGAGGATGAGGATGAGGAGGGACAGTCCGAGCTGGGAGTGCAGCAAACCGGCCGAGAAGACGAGAGAGTCTCCAGGTAGGACGGGGAAGAGCACGCCCGATTCGATGAAGACAATGAGGGCGACGCCGCCGAGGACCCAGGGGCCGAGGGCAAGGAGCAGCGTTTCCGGATTCTTAAACCACTCGAGGATGGTGTCGAGGACGGAAGCGTCCATGAGGGGGCCGTAGAGGCTGTAGGCAGTGGGCACGTTGCGCTCCGGGGCAGGTGACAATATCGCCCACTAGATTACCGCGCTGGGCCGGGATAGTGACTGGCCTCAAGCGTGTTCTTGGTCGTATTGGTGTGCCGCGTGGCCGGAAGGGCCTGGGAAAGGCCTACGCGGGCGGCTTAGGATGGTGGGAAAGAAAGGACTGGTATGCCAACGCCGCACCGAACCGCCCGCCAGGTATTCATCTTTGCCACCGTCATCACCGCCCTCACGGTGATGATGGGCGGGCTGGTGTGCGCCACCGAATCGGGGCTGGCCTGCCCGACCTGGCCGACGTGCCACGGCTCGCAGATCATGCCCGGTGCGCACCTGCCCGGCTGGATCGAGTTCAGCCACCGCCTGGTCTCGGGCCTGTGCCTGTTCTCCCTCATCCTCGCCGCGATGATTCAGTTCCGCCGCGAGGAGCGTGATCCCTGGCTGCGCTGGCTACCGGTGGGGGCCGTGGCCGGAGCGATTGCCGCCGCTATCCTCGGCATGTCCATCGTTCTGTGGGGGATTTCCCCGGCCTTTGCCGCCTTCGATCTCATGTGCTCTCTCCTCGCGCTGTGCGCGATCACCTTCGCCACGGTGGGTTTCCTGCGCGGCCACTTCAGGTGGCGGTGGACCCGGGCCTCCAGCTTTGGCATGGTGGCACTCGGTTCGCTGCTTGTCATGCACGCACTCGGCGTGCTGGTGGCGGGGAAGGAGTCCTTTACTCGCTGTCTGGGATGGCCGGTCTTTGCCCTCATCGAGCACGATAAGTGGGCCGGATTGCAGGCGGCTCGGTGGGTTGCCGCCATCGTCGTCATCGTTGCCCTGGGGGTGATGGTGCTTGCGGCTCCGCGCCTGCGCGGCCTGCTTGCCGGCCTGTTCGGCCTCATCATTGTCGAGCTGGCCCTCGGCGCCGTCCTCATGGGAGCCGGACCGCTGTGGCTGCGCGGCATCTACTCGATCATCGCCGGCGCCATCGTCGCCCTCACCGCCTACGCCAGCGTGGAGGCGGGCCTGGATAAGCGCCGCGATGCTAATCCCGAGGAGCTGGACGAGATCGCGCTCTAGGCGCCGTGGCCGATGTACGCAGAAGGGGGCGGGTTCAACCCGCCCCCTTGCACGTTATGGTTTACTGAATGGTTTACTGACAGGTTTGTCCGCCATCAACCAGGAGAATGTGCCCGTTGATGAAGGAGGCGTCGGACGAGAGCAGGAAGGCCACGGCGCCGGCGATCTCCTCCGGGCGACCCATGCGGCCGGCCGGAATTCCCTGAGCAAAGTTCCGCTCGGCAGCATCGGGATCGTCCGGGTTGAGGCTTGCCATGGCCTGCGCGGCCATCGGCGTCTTCACGCCGCCGGGAGCGATGGCGTTAATCTGCAGGCCCTGGCAGGCAAATTCGGCGGCCGCCGCGCGGGTCATGCCGACCACGGCATGCTTGGAGGCAATGTAGCCGTACTGATGTCCCCAGCCAAGAATGCCACCGATGGAGGCGGTGTTGACGATGGCGCCGGAACCCTGCTTCGACATCTGCGCCAGCACGTGCTTGAGGCCGAGGAAGACGCCGGTCGAGTTGATGGTCATGACGCGCTCGAATTCCTCGGGCGTGTACTCGGGCATGGGGAATCGCTTGCCGTCGATGCCGGCATTATTAAAGAAGCCGTCAATCGCGCCGTAGGCGTCGAGGGTGGCCTTGACGTAGGCCTTGACGTCCTCCTCATTGGATACGTCGGCCACGCAGGTGATGACCTTCGCATCCGGGTGATCGGCAAGAATATCCTTCTTCGCCTCAGACAGCGCATCCTCAGCGATATCGACGAGCGTGATCGCTGCCCCCTCGGCAACGAGGCGCTTGCCGGTGACGAGGCCGATACCACCCGCACCACCGGTGATAATGACGGCCTTGCCGGCGAAACGGTTGAGTTGAGTTTCCACTGGATCCCCCTAGTACGACGATGTATTGATGATAAGGGTAACAAATTTGCTGAAAATCAAAAATCGAATATCTTTTTTTGAACAATTTGAGATTTCGTTTTATTGCATGCATCTTACTCCATCAGCGTCCTTATATTCAGGTTTAAGACACATGAAACACGCCAAGAGTGAGATAATCGGATGAAAAATAACAGTAAGTATTGTTTCTCCTGGTCAGAAATATATGTCTGACAAATCTGTGGACAGAGGCCGAAAAATAGTCTTTGAGTAGCTCTATTCGTCGCATTACTATTTAACAAAATTAAAAGCCACTTCCCGGAGGGAGAAGCGACATGGAGTCTGTTTTTCTGGAAACACTGCGTTCCCCTCGGACGCCCGGCAAGATTCTGCGTGCCGTCTGCCGCCATGGTCAGATCACGCGGCGACGGGTGGGGCAAGAGATTGGTTTGGCCCCGTCAACTATTTCCGCTCACGTCTCCGACCTCATGGAAGGGGGCATGCTTGTGGAGGAAACGTTCACCCCTGGCACGCGTGGGCGGCCCTCGATGATGCTTGAGCTGGGGCCCGCGACGGATGTGTTTATCGGGATTGAGATTTCCGAGCAGGGCGGCAGAATTCTCGGAGTAGATGGCTCCGGCGCCCTCATTGGTCGCCCACTCACCTTCTCCGGGGGATCGAGGGTGGAGGAGATCGAGAGGCTCGTGGCTCACTTCCTTGTCTCCTGCCCGAACCGGGAGGTGGGAGCTATTGTCGTGGGCGTGCCCGGCGTCGTCAGCCGGGATGGTCAGCGAGTGCAAACCTCCGCCCGGCTGCCCCACCTCGAGGAGATCACCTCGTCCGACCTTGATTCTGCCTTTGGCACCGGGCCGTGCGTCTTTGCCAATGATGCGAATTGCATGGCCCTGGCTGAATACCATCACGGGGTCAACACCGGCCTCATGAAGGAGGGGGAGACCCTTCTCTGTATCTATGCCTCGCGCGGCCTTGGTGCGGGAATCGTCGACGGTGGGCGGATCATTCCCGGCGCCAGCGGATCCGCCGGGGAAATCAGCCACGTGCGGCTCAGTAAGATTTGGGATGAGGAGTGCACGTGCGGTGGGCGGGGCTGTCTGGAAACCATTGTTTCGGGCGGCGCCTTGATCAAACAGGTGCGGGCTGCCGGCTTCCCCGTGGAGAGCGTCGATGACATCCTTGAGTTTTCCCGACGCGGCCACCTCGCTCCGGGCAAGCTCATGGAGGAGCGGGCGCGCACCTTCGGTACTGCCGTCGCCATGCTCGCGAACTTCCTCAATCCCGCCAACGTCGTTCTCACCGGAGACACTTTCCGCCTGGAGGGCTATGCCGAGGATGTCATCCGCTACACCTTCGAGGCCTCCCACCCGATTACCGCGCAGGGCCTGACCATCCGCACCTCATGCGAATCGATGCCGTGCGTTGCCTACGGCGCGGCTCTTGTCGCTCGCTCTCGAGTTCTGCCCCTGGAACTGTCTCGTCCCTTACCGCAACGGGTGTAACCCACCGCGATCCTCACCGATGCCGCGCGGGGCGCCGTGCGCGGCAGCATCGTTTCTCGCCAGTCGGCTAGCGCCGCTCGGGGGTGACGGTGCGTGAGGACGTGGGCGGCTCGGTTCGCTCGGGGCCGGACGGGTCCATGACCGGATAGGTGGCCGCGGCATGAGCCTCAATCTCGCGAGCGCTGAGCGTGGGGGCCACGACCTCGCCAGAGCGCAGCTTTGACAGCGGAAATAGCCGCTTGCCGCCGGCCGAGTCCTGGGTAATCGCCGTCCAGTCGAGGGTGGCCACCTTGGCCGGGCCCGAGCGGGGCACCTCGACGGTAGCGGTGGCCAGAATCCCGGTGTTTACCCGGTATCCGTGGCTGGACACCTGCTGACCGGAGAGCATATTGCCCATCGACCACACGACCCACATCCCATCTCCATCCGGGCCTCCCGGAAGCTTTTCCACCGGTTCGGGAACGTGGGAGTGATTGCCGTAGACGAGATCAATCTCCCCGGATTCGGCGAGCTGGCGGCCCAGCTCAACCTGCTCGGGAATGGGCTCGGACACATACTCGGTACCCCAGTGCATGGACACGACAACGAGATCGGCGCCATCGGCGCGGGCCCGACGAGCCTGCTCAATGACATCCGTGACGTCGTACGGGCCGAGATCGCCCACAACGTACCAGGCCCACGGCTTGTCTGCGGGCGCCGACAGTCCGTTGGTCAGGGTCGAGGCGGAGATATGGGCGACGGTCACATCCCGTTCCTCGGAGGGAATGACATAGAACTGGGTCTCGTTAAACTCCTCCTCGGTGCGCGCCCCACCGTGCCAACCCATACCATTGGCCTCGAGCAGATCCACCGTGCGGGCAATGCCGGGGAAGCCGCGGTCCATCGTGTGATTGGTGGCGAGATTACAGCCATCAAAGCCGACCGCCTTCAGCGATGGAATGAGATCGGCGGGCGCCCCGAAGAGGGGATAGTTCGATGGGGCCTCACCCTCCGGGGCAATCGGCACCTCGAGGGAGCACAGGGCCAGATCCGCACCCGCGATCCAGTCCTCAACTCCCGCGAACTGGAAGGTGAAGTCGTAGCTGCCATCCGCCTGGGCCGCCGCCTCCCACACCGAGGAGTGGATGAGGACGTCACCGCCCGAGACAATCGTCAGCTCGTCAACGATCTCGTTCGGCTCCGGCTCCGGCTCCGTCGTGATCTCCGGTGTTGGTTCCGGCGTGGTCTCCGGCATAGTCTCCTCCGGCCCAGCGGCCGGCGAGGAGGGAGAATCGGGGGCGGAAGCATCGTCTCCGGGGATGGCGGAGGAGCATCCGGCCACCAGGGCGCAGGCGGCAAAAAGGCCGGTCAGAGTGCGTGCAGACATGATGAAAGCGTAACTAATAATTCCCGGCTGTGTGCCCCAAGTCCGACCTGCGGGTAGGGTGAAGGAATGACCAGTGCTGACAAGGTATCGAATTTCAACATCGCCAATGCGGTGACGATTCTGCGGCTCCTCCTCGTTCCCCTGTTCATCTGGGTGTTCCTCGATGCGGATACGGCCCACCGCTGGGCGGCCGCCGCCATCTTCTTCATTGCCGCCGCCACCGACAAACTCGATGGACACCTGGCGCGCTCGCGGGGCCTTATCACGGACTTTGGCAAGCTTGCCGACTCGATTGCCGACAAGGCCTTGGTGGCCGCTGCCCTCATCCTCCTGTCCACGCATTCGATGCTGTGGTGGTGGGTGACCATTCTCATGCTGGCGCGCGAACTCGGTATCACCCTCATGCGGATGGCGCTGGTGCGCAAGGAAGTCATGGCGGCCGGCCGGGGCGGCAAGCTCAAGATGGTACTCCAGGTCTTCTTCATCCTCGGCCTGCTCATTCCCTGGCGCTCCTTCCTACCATCCGTGCTGGCCACCGCCTGCGAATGGATCACATGGGGCATGGTGGCGGGCGCGCTTATCCTCTCCCTGCTTTCCGCCGCTGAATACGTGCGCGATGCCATCCGGATCTCCAGGACGCAATCGTGACCGGGGAGATCGGCCAGGCCCTACTTCGCTCGGGGCGCACCATCGCGGTCGCGGAATCCCTGACGGCGGGACTGGTGTGCTCAACTCTCGCCGAAACCCCCGGGATCTCCCAGATCCTGCGCGGGTCCGTCACCGCCTATGCCGTCGACGTCAAGGTCGAGCTTCTCGGCGTTGACTCCCTCTTGATGAGAGACCACGGCCCGGTCCACCCTCGGGTGGCGGCGGAGATGGCGGCGGGGGCGGCCCGACTCCTGGGTGCTGAGACCGCCGTATCGACCACCGGAGTGGCCGGGCCCGGGCCGGCCGACGGTCACGAGGCTGGCACCGTGTGGATCGGTCGCGAGAATGGGCGCGCCTGGCGCTTTGCCTTCGGCGGAGATCGCGATCAGGTCCGCCGGGCCGCGGCAAATGCCGCACTGCACATTCTGGCCGGGCGAGTGCCCGCCGATGTGAAACAAGTCTGGGAGTAGGCTGAACGCCCCTGGTTGAGGCGGGAATACCGGGAACAAAAATGGGGAATACATCGTTGACTTAAATGATGACAACGAATGGACGTACCGGCGTTACCCGGAAGAAGAATGACATCGTCGTCAATGACGCGTCGCACATCGCGCACGCCTCCGAGTCGATTTTGCTGCGGCACGAGCTCGGCGACGTGCTGCGTTCCTATCGCCAGCGGCAAGGCCGCACCCTGCGAGAAGTTTCCTCTGATGCGAAGGTCTCCCTCGGCTATCTCTCCGAGGTGGAACGCGGACAGAAGGAAGCCTCCTCCGAGCTGCTCTCCTCGATCTGCCAGGCCCTCAACGTCCCCATGTCCCATGTCCTGCGGCTTGTCGCGGATCGGATCGACCTCATCGAGGGACGCATTCCGCCGAGCTTCAAGGTCCCGGATACGGTTCAAGAGGCCCTAGCCGAGGTCGGCCTCGACTAACACAACCACATGTGAGCCCCGAACGGGGCTCACATTTTTCTTCCCCTCCCGTCTTTCCGGCCGCGCCACCCACGCTGCACACTCCGGCCACGCACCATTTAGCGGGTAAGGCGGTGCACTCCGGATGCGCGAGAATGTTCGGCAGGGGAGCGGCGAGTACACTGCACAACTGCGGGCAGTCCCGTGCGGCTGTGGCGCGGGCCGGCTGAGTAGAGGAGGAGGCGCGCATGACGCATTCGGAGTTTTGGGCACTCGTTGAGTCCGTGTACGGCTCGGCCTATGGCCAGGCGCTCACCCGGGATCTCGCACTGCCCCAGATGGGACATCGGCCGGCCGCTGAACTGCTTGACGATGGCGCCGATCCGCAGCGGGTGTGGCTCGCCCTGCTCCACGAGACCGGTATGACCGAACGCTTTGCCTATCTGCACCGGGTTGACCCCGAGGAGCGACACCGCAGGATGTGAACCGGCGGCAAAGCTCACTCGGCGCGTCGCGCTTCATCGAACGAATGTTCAGGTAGGGTGTTCTGCGGAGCCGGCGATCAGCGGATGCCCACATGGTGCGACCCGATGATTTATGTGTCCAAGGCGTGGCATAGCCTGGCTCCCAGGTTGCCGCTCGGAGAGGGCGGGTTCCCTGAACAGCGCCTGATCTGTTCGCCACGATACTGAGGAGTAGACACATGGCCACCAAGGCACAAGACCGCGAGAAAGCCCTCGAGACCGCCCTGTCGCAGATTGACCGCCAGTTCGGCAAGGGTTCGGTGATGCGCCTGGGGGACCGGGCCGCGCAGAAGGTGAAGGTCATCCCCACCGGATCGGTCGCACTCGACCTCGCCCTCGGTATTGGAGGCCTACCTCGAGGTCGCGTCGTTGAGATCTACGGACCGGAATCCTCCGGTAAGACGACGGTGGCGCTGCACGCCGTTGCTAATGCGCAAAAGGCCGGCGGCATTGCGGGATTCATCGACGCCGAGCACGCCCTTGATCCGGAGTACGCCCGCAAGCTTGGGGTGGACACCGATTCCCTCATCGTCTCCCAGCCGGATACCGGGGAACAGGCGCTCGAGATCGCCGACATGCTCATTCGCTCCGGTGCGCTCGATATTGTTGTCGTCGACTCCGTGGCCGCGCTTGTTCCCAAGGCGGAAATCGAGGGCGACATGGGTGACTCTCATGTCGGCCTCCAGGCCCGGCTCATGTCCCAGGCGCTGCGCAAGATCACCGGCGCCCTGTCCGCCTCGGGCACCACCGCCATTTTCATCAACCAGCTGCGTGAGAAGATCGGCGTGTTCTTTGGCAATCCCGAGACCACGACGGGCGGTAAGGCCCTGAAGTTCTACTCCTCCGTCCGGCTCGATGTGCGTCGTGCCGAGGCCTTGAAGGATGCCGGTAACCAGGTTGGTAACCGCACCCGCGTCAAGGTTGTCAAGAACAAGATGGCCCCGCCGTTCAAGCAGGCCGAGTTCGACATCCTCTACGGCGAGGGCATCTCCCGCGAGGGCGGCCTCATCGATGTCGGTGTCGAGCAGGGTATCGTCCGCAAGTCCGGTGCCTGGTTCACCTACGAAGGCGAACAGCTCGGCCAGGGCAAGGAAAAGGCCCGCAACTACCTCAAGGACAATCCCGAGACCGCCGAGGAAATCGAGCGGAAGATCCGCGCTGCCCTCGGCATCTCCATCGACGGCGAACCGGCCATGGCCGACGGTGAGGAGCCCGCGCCGGCCGAGCTCTCATGAAGCTCACCGGAGAGGAAGACGAGGACACGCTACGGTCCGAGGCCAAGGAGATCGTCCTCCGCCAGCTGTCGATGATGGATCGCACGCGCCACGAGCTTATGCGAGCCCTGACGAAGCGTAATGTTCCCGAGAACATTGCCGAGCAGACCGTGGACCGCTACGAGGAGCATGGCCTGGTCAATGACGAGGCCTTTGCCAACCGTTTCGTGGCGACCCGGATGGCGAGCAAACCCTCCTCGCGGCGCGGCCTCGCCGCGGCCCTCGCCCGCAAGGGAATCGAACGGGAGCTTATTGAGACGGCGCTGGAACAGGTGGGGGATGAGGAAGAAGACCTCGCTGCCCTCGAGCTGGCGCAGAACAAGGCCCGGATGACGCAGGGGTTGGACCGACAGGTTCGGTACCGGCGGATCTACGGGGCGCTGGCCCGGCGCGGCTTCAGCCCGCCCCAGTGCCGCCGCGCCGTCGAGCAGGTCCTCGGCGAGGACTAGTTTTTGGCCCGGCCGGCACCGACGTAGAATATAGCGATGACTACGCCACGCACCTACGCTATTCGCACGCTCGGATGCCAGATGAATGTCCACGACTCCGAGCGGCTGGCCGGCCTGCTTGAAGGGGCCGGATATCGGCATGTCGATACGGTGCCCGAGGCGGCTGCCCGGGCCACCGACGCCGGGGATGCCGGCGCGGACGTCATCGTCCTCAACACCTGTTCGGTGCGGGAAAACGCGGCCAATCGCCTGTTCGGCAATCTGGGCCAGCTTGCCGCCGTCAAGCGGGAGCGCCCCGGCATGCAGATCGCGGTGGGCGGGTGCCTCGCGCAGCAGATGCGCGGGGCAATCGTCGACCGCGCCCCCTGGGTAGACGTGGTTCTTGGCACGCACAATCTCGATGTGTTGCCCGCCCTGCTCGACCGGGCCCGGCACAATGAATCTGCCGCGGTCGAAATCGAGGAGTCTCTCAAGGTCTTTCCTTCCACCCTGCCGACGAAGCGCGAATCTGCCTACGCGGCCTGGGTGTCGATCTCGGTGGGCTGCAACAACACGTGCACCTTCTGCATCGTTCCCCAGCTACGCGGCAAGGAGCGGGATCGGCGGCCGGGTGATGTGCTCGCCGAGGTCGAGGCGGTAGTCTCCGAGGGCGTCATTGAGGTGACACTGCTCGGACAGAACGTTAACTCCTATGGCGTGGGCTTTGGTCAGCGCGGTGCCTTCGCCGACCTGCTGCGCGCCTGCGGGCTCATCGAGGGCCTCGAGAGGGTGCGCTTTACCTCCCCGCACCCGGCCGCCTTCACCGATGACGTCATCAGCGCGATGGCGGAGACTCACAATGTCATGCCTTCGCTGCACATGCCCCTGCAGTCCGGGTCGGATCGGGTGCTGCGAGCCATGCGCCGCTCCTACCGTTCGGCCCGGTTCCTCGGCATCCTCGACCGGGTGCGCGAGCAGATTCCCGACGCTGCGATCACCACCGACATCATTGTCGGCTTTCCCGGCGAAACTGAGGAGGACTTCCGTCAGACCCTCGAGGTGGTCGAGGCCTCCCGATTCTCCTCCGCCTTCACCTTCCTCTATTCCCCGAGGCCGAACACCCCGGCGGCGGATCGCACCGACCAGGTGCCCAGCGAAGTCGCGCTCGAGCGCTATCAGCGCCTGATTGAGCTGCAAAACCGCATCTCCACCGAGGAGAATGAGGCCCAGGAGGGCACGACCGTGGAGATCCTCGTCTCTGAGGGAGAGGGGCGCAAGGACGGTGAGACCGCGCGGATCACCGGGCGTGCGGCCGATAATCGCCTCGTCCACGCCGCTCTGCCCGCCCATCTCATTGGCCGCGAGCTCGGCGAGGACGGCATGCCCCGGCCGGGCGACATGGTGCGCGCCACCGTCACCCACGGCGCCCCGCATCACCTCCTCGCCGATTCCGCACTCGGTGGGGGCACCTTCGAGATTCGCCGCACGCGGGCCGGCGATGCTTGGGAAGCGGCCGAGCGCCGCTCTGCCGAACTGGCCGCCGAGGCCGCCGGCCCGGTGCGACTGGGGATGCCGCAGATCAGATGAGCATCATCGCGCTCGTCGGCCCCACCGCGGTGGGCAAGACCTCCGCGTCAATCGAACTCGCCGAAGCTCTCGGCGGACCGCACGCCGTGGAGATCATTGGCGCGGATGCGATGCAGCTGTATCGGGGCATGGATATTGGCACGGCGAAGGCAACTGTCGCCGAGCGCCGGGGCATTGCCCACCACCAGATCGATGTGCTGGACCCGACCGAAACAGCCTCGGTTGCCGCCTACCAGCGCCACGCGCGTGCCGACCTGGCGGCAATTCAGGGGCGCGGCCGCCTCCCCATCATCGTCGGCGGTTCCGGGCTCTACGTCTCTGCTCTCCTCGACGAAATCGACTTTCCCGGGACCGATCCGCGTATCCGGGCCCGCTACGAGGAGATCCTGGCGGAGCGGGGCCCTTCCGCCCTGCACGCCATGCTCGGCGAGGTAGATCCGGCCTCCGCGGCCGTTATCGCCCCGGAGAACTCCCGGCGGGTTGTGCGGGCCCTCGAGGTCAATGAGCTCACCGGGCGCTCCTTCCAGCCCCGTTTTCCGCGTCACACCCCGCACTATGAGGGAATCACCCTCATTGGGCTGCGGATGGGCAAGGAGGAGCTGGATGACCGGATCGCTCGACGCACGGAGGCGATGTTTGAGGCCGGCCTGCTTGATGAGGTGACCAAGCTGCGAGAGCGCGGCATCGGCCGCACCGCGGCCGGAGCGACCGGATACCGGGAGGCCGGGCAGGTACTCGACGGTGAACTAACGGTGGCTGAGGCCAAGGACGAAATCACCCGAGCCACGAGGAAGCTCGTACGCAAGCAGCTCACCTGGTTCCGCCGCGACCGCCGCATCCGCTGGATTGAGGCGCCGACGAGTACCTCGGAGCTGGTCGCGCTCGCTAGGCTGGAGTCATGATTATTCCCGCATTCGAGGGTCTCACCCTGTCCAAGGGCCACGCCGCCGGCTCCGACTACATCATCGTCCCGGATTTGGATGCTGGGCGGACCATCGTGGGGGAGGATGTCGCCACCCTGTGCGCCCGCTACACGGGCATGGATGCCGGGGGCCTGATGCGGATCTCCGGGCGTGGGCCCTGGCGGCTTGAGGTATGGAACGATCGGGGAGAGCAGATGGTGCAGCCGGAGGCAGCGAGCCTGCTTCTGGCCGCCCACTACCTGGCGGCAAGCCTCTTAAGCATCGATCCGGTCATCACCTTTGAGACGGCGAGTGGCACCCGCACCGTTGCCATGGTCACCGGGGGCTACTGCGTGAGCCTGCCCGCCCCAGTCATCGACCCGGCGGCACAAGAGCGGGCCTTTGACCGCGCGGTCAGCGTACCCGGGGTGGATGGAGACCGAGCCGGACTATCGGCCGGAAGCCACGTGGTCGTGGCGCTGCGGCAGGGTGGGGAGCTGCTGGATGCTGAGTTGGCCGGAATCCAGATCGATCCGGCCGATGATCGGCCGGTCGCCCTTGTCCACCCCTACGGTAGTGATGCGGTCGCGGACATTGATGGCAAGCGCCGCCGGCGCAATCTCGCCCGCGTGCGCGCCTTAACCAACACCATCGAGGCCTTGGGTGCGACCGCAGCCGCCCTGGCAGCGTGGGCCGGACCGGCGATCTCCCGCCTCGACATTGCCGGAAGCCAGTGGGAGGTGCGCCTCCTCGGGGACACCGTCGAGGTGACTGGCCGCCCCGTCCTCATCTCCGAATTCATGCTCACCGGCCTCGCCGGCGAGGCTATGCCCGGACAGTAGCGCCAGGTTAACCAGGCAGGCCAGGCCAGGCAGGTTGGGCAGGTTGGGCAGGCCGGCCAAGCATCGGCCTCGCTGGCCGATGCGGGTCCGAGGAGGCTAGCTCTCGCGGGGCCGGACCGAGAGCACGCGAAAGCCGCCGGAGGAGCCGAGCCGGGCGACCTCGAAGGTATCGGCGAGGAAGGCCGCGTGGCTGTCGGCGCCGAGATTCTTCGCGATAACGAGAATGGATTCGCCGGTTACGAGGGACAGCCAATCCATTAGCAAGTCCCGCATGTGCTGCTTGCCAATCCGCACCGGGGGATTGGACCACAGCCCCCGCACGCCCGTCTCCCGAGCAATCTCCAAGCCCTCCTGTGGCCCGCACACCTCGATGTTGGTGAGGCCGGCCCGCTCGGCATTGAGCCGAGTGAGCTCGCGGGCGCGCTCGTTGACGTCAACGGCGAGTACGCGGGCTTCGGGACACGCAGTTGCCAGTGCGAGGCTAAGCGGACCCCAGCCGCAACCCAGGTCGACCAGGAGGCCCTCATCGGGCGGCTCGGGAGCATACTTGAGGAGGACCCGCGTCCCCTTGTCGAGCCGACCGGGGGAAAACACGCCGGGGGAGGCGAGGATGGAATACTCGGTCCCGTCGATGGTGACGTCGCGCTCATAGCGCTCATCGGGGGTGAGGGGCTGTGCGGAAAAGTAGTGATCTGCCACGACACCAACCTACCGTGCCCCGGGGCGACATGCGACAATGGGAGGAACGAGAGGAGCACATGTCCGACCGAGATGTTACGTCCCGCCGGGGCACCGCCCTGCAGGCAGACCCGTCCTATCATGCCGAGTTCTCCGGAGACGATCTTGAACGCGAGGAGCGTTCCGCCCTCCGCCGCATCGAGAATCTCTCCACCGAGCTCACCGATGTCACCGAGGTGGAATACCGCCAACTGCGCCTCGAGCGGGTCATTCTCATCGGAATTTACGACTCCGATCACGAGGAGGCCGAGGTGTCGCTGCGCGAACTCGCCGCCCTCGCTGAAACGGCCGGATCAACCGTGCTGGGTGGAGTTCTGCAGCGGCGGGATAAGCCTGATAATGCCACCTACTTCGGCTCGGGCAAGGCCCGCGAGCTCGCGGATCTCGTGGCCGAAACCGGCGCCGATACCGTCATTGCCGATACCGAGCTTTCGCCTAATCAGCGGCGCGGACTCGAGGACATCGTTCGGGTCAAGGTCGTCGATCGCACCGCCCTTATCCTCGATATCTTCGCCCAGCACGCCAAGTCCAAGGAGGGCAAGGCCCAGGTCGAGCTCGCCCAGCTGGAGTACTTGCTGCCCAGGCTGCGCGGCTGGGGCGAGTCCATGTCCCGGCAGGCAGGTGGCCGAGTCTCCGGCGGTGCCGGCATTGGCTCGCGCGGCCCGGGCGAGACGCAGATCGAGCTCGATCGCCGCCGCATTCGCACCCGCATGGCCAAGCTGAAGCGGCAGATGAAGAACATGGGCCCGGCCAGGGCCACCCGGCGGGCCGGGCGCCGCCGCCACGGGCTTCCCTCCGTTGTCGTTGCCGGATATACGAACGCCGGCAAGTCCTCGCTCATGAACCGGCTCACCGGCGCCGGCCTACTCGTCGAAAACGCCCTGTTCGCCACGTTGGACCCCACGGTCCGCAGGTGTGAGACGGAGGATGGGCGGGTGTACACCCTCTCTGACACGGTGGGATTTGTGCGTCGCCTGCCTACCCAACTCGTTGAGGCGTTCCGCTCCACCCTCGAGGAGGTGGCCGAGGCGGATCTTATCCTCCACGTGGTCGACGCCTCCCATCCCGATCCCGTTGGGCAGGTCGAGGCTGTCACCGAGGTACTCTCCGAGGTGGACGGCGCGATGGATGTTCGGCAGATTATCGTCTTGTCCAAGGCGGATCTGGCCGATCCCATCGACCTCATCGGCCTGCGCGCCCGGTATCCCGGCTGTGTCATCGTTTCGGCAAAGACCGGCGAGGGTATGGATGATCTGCGCGCCGCCATCGCCGACGCCCTGCCCCGCCCCAACGTCGAGGTGCGGGTCCTCGTCCCCTTCACCCGCGGCGATCTCATCTCTCGCGCGCACGCCGATGGGGAGATCATGAGCGAGGAGTACACCGGGGAGGGCACGAAGCTCCACGCCCTCGTGCCGCCGGAGCTGGCCGCCGAACTCGCAGACTGTGAAGCCTGAGAAACTCCTTGCCTCCGTTGTCGCCGACATGGGAGGCTCCGACCGCGCCGGCCAGCAAGAGATGGTGCGGCGGGTTGCCGAGGCGCTCGACACCGGCGGGCATCTCATCATTCAGGCGGGTACCGGAACCGGAAAATCCCTCGGATATCTTGCTCCGGTTGCCTCCTGGGCCCTGAAGACCGGTTCGCGGGCGATCGTCTCCACCGCCACTCTCGCCCTGCAACGCCAGATCACCGCGGCCGATGCTCCCGCGGTGATCGCCCACAGCGGCGGCAAACTCACGGTGGCCGTGCTCAAGGGGTGGCACAACTATGCCTGCCTGAAACGGGTGAACGAGGACATGCGCGTGGCGCTGCCGATCGACGGCGGGGCCACGGATATGGGCGAGGAGGTCAACCGGGCGCGCGAATGGGCGCTGACCACGGACACCGGGGATCGCGATGATCTCGTTCCCGGGGTTCCGGACAAGGTGTGGAGCCAGATCTCCATCAATAAGCAAGAATGCGAGGGCAAGGACTGCCCACTCATCGAGGAGTGCTTCGCCGAATCGGCCCGCCTGCGCGCCCACGCCGCCGATATCGTCGTCACCAACCACGCCATGCTCGGCGTGCACTCGATGGGACTGGATCTCCTGCCGCACGCCGATGCCGTCATCATTGACGAGGCCCACGAGCTCGTCGGCCGGGTCACCAGCCAGCTCACCGTCCGCATCTCCCGCCGCGAACTCAACCGCATTGCCCGCATGATCCGCTCCGCCGGCGCCTCCGACCGGGTTTTCAACCGGAGGGCCGACGCCCTCATTGACGTCCTCGCCGAGCGAGATGGTCGCATGCGGAGGATGCCGGAGGAGATCCGCGAGGCACTCGTCGGCCTTTCCGAGGCACTGGCCGCCGAGGTGGAAAAGGAACAGTGGGCGAATGCCTTCCAGGCCGACATCGACACGCTCGTATCCGGCGCCGGCGATGTCGTCCTGTGGGCCCGGGACGAATCCCTGTACGGGGCGCCCCTCGACGTGGCCGGCCCCATCGCCGACCGGATTTTTGATGAAAGGGCGGTCGTTCTCACTTCCGCCACCCTCGAAATCGGCCGGTCCTTCACCCCCATGGCGGTCTCCGTCGGGCTTGCCTTTCCCTCCCAGGGACCCTGGCAGGGCATCGACGTCGGATCGCCCTTCGACTATCAGTCCCAGGGGATCCTCTACATTGCCGATGATCTCCCCGCACCCGGCCGGGGCGGCCCGAGCGAGGAGATGCTCCAGCGCCTGGCCGATCTCGTGACGGCCAGTGGCGGGGGAGCGCTTGGACTTTTCTCCTCCCGGCGGGCCGCCGAGGTGGCCACCGACTACCTGCGCGAGGTCACCGGCCTCCCCATCCTCTGCCAGGGTGAAGATCAGCTCTCCACCCTCGTTGAGGAGTTTCGCGCCGATGAGCAAGTGAGTCTCTTTGGCACGATCTCGCTGTGGCAGGGCATCGACGTTCCCGGTCCCACCTGCCGCCTTGTCGTCATCGATCGGATTCCGTTCCCCCGCCCCGATGATCCCGTCGCCTCCGCCCGTACCGAGCTCGTGGGCAAGCGGGGCGGCAATGGCTTCATGCAGATCTCCGCCACCCACGCCGCCGTACTACTCGCCCAGGGGGCCGGGCGGCTACTGCGCTCGCGGAAGGACAGGGGAGTCGTGGCCGTCCTCGACTCCCGTCTCGCCACCCAGCGCTACGGCGGCTACCTGCGGTCGAGCATGCCGCCCATGTGGCCCACCGGGGACCGCGATATCGTTCTTGGCGCGCTCAGTCGGCTCAGCCAGGCCGCCCGCGGGGACAATCCCGAGGAGTTCGAGGAACCTGGGGAGTGTGAGGATCCGCCAGCCTCCGGAGCAAGCTCGGCAGAGGCAGGCCCGGAAACACCCCCGGAGGAAGAATCGAGAACAAATCCTGATCAACGTGGCGAAGGCCGGCGGGAAGGTCAGGACGAAGGCATGCATGAAGATCGCGATGCGGGAGATGGTTCATCTCCGTAGGGAGATCCCCATTGAGCCACCGGCTCATCGTAAGGGGCGTGCCCGGCCGGGACAATGCCCGGAAGGCCCCGCCGACGCCTAGAGGGCGCGCAGCACCGTGACGACGCGGCCGAGAATGCGGGCCTGGTCGCCGGGGATGGGCTGGTAGTCCGGGTTCTGGGGGAGTAGCCAAATGTGCCCGTCGCGCCGGTCGAAGGTCTTGACTGTTGCCTCATCGTCGATCAGCGCTGCGACAATGTCGCCCCGCTCGGCCACCGGCTGTCGGCGCACCACCACCCAGTCGCCGTCGAGGATTCCGGCATCGATCATGGAATCGCCGGAGACATTGAGCATGAAGAGCTCGCCCGACCCGGTCATCTGCCGAGGCAAGACAAAGACATCGTCGATGTGCTGATCGGCGAGGATGGGGGCGCCGGCGGCGATGGTACCAACGAGGGGAACGTCCACCGCCCGGTCCGAATCAATCCACTCCGGATGCATCTCGGCCACGGAGGCCTCCGGCTGGGCGACAGCCTCTTCGGTGAGCATGAGGGTGCGAGGCCGGCGCGGATCCCGGGTGAGATAACCCTTCTTCTCCAACGCGTCGAAGTGGTACTTGACTGAGGAGGGGCTGGAGAGGCCGGTTCCGGTGCACGTCTCCCGCACGGTTGGCGGATAACCGTTACGAGCGGAGAAATCGCGCACGAAGCTGAGCACCGCCTCTTGGCGAGCCGTCAGGTCCTGCGTCATATTCCCGCTCCTCTTAGGTCCGTGAAGAAATTTCTGTCCGGGCAACTTCTTACTGTGATGATATGTGCGACAGGCCGCAGGATCAAACACTTGTTCTAATCGGCATGTCGGGTATAGACTTCAAACAGATGTTCGAGAACACTTGTTCGAGATAGCGAGGTAAGGAAATGACTGCTCTCGTCGCCCACCGCCCCCAGGCCAAGATTCGACCCGTCAATGTACGGCCGTTGCGCGCGGTGTCCACCCGCCCGCCGCTCGACATTCCGCGGCTTCCTCAGCCCGAACAGCCCGAACAGGCAGCGCCCTCTCGCCCCGTGCCGGCTCCGGCCCGCGCGGTTGCGACAGCTCCGGCAAGCCGGGTACCAGTTCCGCTGCTTGCGGCTCGCGTGAGCGTGGCCTGCCTGGGTGGGGTCATTGCCGGGTACGGCATCCAGCTCATGACCATGCTCTGAGGTGCGCGGGCGTTTTTATTGTGGCTCCTGTGACTGAAGTGCCACCACGGGGTCATCGTGAGGTGTTAATGTTGCAGCGTGCACTGCCCCTTCTGTCATCACAATGATTCCCGCGTTATCGATTCCCGCTCGTCCGAGGACGGGCAGGCCATTCGTCGACGCCGCGAGTGCGTGCAGTGCCGCCGCCGGTTCACGACGACAGAAAGCGCCATGCTCGTCGTCGTCAAGCGCTCCGGGGCAACCGAGCCCTTTTCGCGGGAGAAGATTATCGAAGGCGTTGGCAAGGCTTGTCAGGGCCGTCCCGTCTCGCGTGATGACCTCGCCGTGCTTGCCAGCCGAGTCGAGGAGCGGATTCGTCAATCCGGCGCCGCGCACATCTCCGCCGATGACATCGGCCGCCACATTCTCGAGCCGCTTCGGGAGATTGACCAGGTAGCCTACCTGCGCTTCGCCTCCGTCTACTCGAACTTTGAAAACCTCGATGACTTTCAAGCCGCCATCGATTCCCTGCGCAACGACCACGCCGACTAGCAAGTTCCCCATAAGCGCGCCCGCCGGCGCGCTCGTCTGAGCCCAGCTTGTGTGTGCGAAGCCGAGGCGGTTCGGCGGGCAGCGCCTTGGGTCTGGCTCCGAACAGATCTCGCAACGGACGCTAGCTCGGCCGGGCCCGAAGGCGTGTGCGTGACACCGCTGCAATGCTGAGATGCCACGCACGGCGTGGGTTTTCATGCTGGCGGGGAAGGCCGCGTGGGGGCGACTTTCGTCGCCCCCACTACTGGCTCATGGTTACTCCTTGCGCGCCGGCGGTTCGGGCATGGGAGCGCTCGGCTGAGTGTCGTCGCCGCTCGCGGTCGTGCGGTTGGCCTCCCGGCGGTCCTTGCGGTCCTGGGCCTGGTCGCGTCGGCCAGCGGCGCGTTCGCGGCGATCTTGGGCGCGTTCGCGGATGTCGTCGGCGGTTTCGGTGACCCGCTCCTTGATTTCGTCGGCGGTCTCGCTGACCCGCTGGCGCAGCTCGTCGGCCGTACCGCTGACCCGTTCGCGGGTCTCACTCACGCGGTCGCGCAGGTCTTCCGCTGCGTCGCTCATCCGCTCGCGGGTTTCACTCATGCGGTCACGCAATTCATCGGAGGATTCGGAGAGCTTGCGGCGCCAGTGTCCGCCGACCCGTTCGAAGTTGTCGAGCTGTTCGCGCACTCGGCGGCGCATGACCTTGCCGAGCTGGGAGCGGGGCAGCTCGTCGAAGACGGCGACGGAGCGGGGCATGGCGTAGTGCGAGATCCGATCGGAGAGCCAGCGGCGTACTTGGTCGAGATCGACCGACGCGCCCGGTTCGAGCACGAGGGCGGCGACGACCTCCTCGCCGCGCGATCCGTCGGGAACCCCGACCACCGCGCAGTCGGCCACCCCCGGCATCTGACGCACTTGGGCCTCGACCTGGGAGGGGTAGATATTAAAGCCGGAGGAGATAATGAGTTCCTTGCGGCGGTCGGCCATGACGAGGAAGTTGTCGACCCACTTGCCGAGGTCGCCGGTGCGCAGCCAGCCATCGACGAGGGCGTGATTCGTTTCTTCCTCATTGTTGAGGTAGCCGGCGAAGATGTTCGGTCCGCGGGCCATGATCTCGCCCACCTCGCCGTCCTCGACGATCCGATCGATGTTCTCCGGATCGACAATTTTTACCTCGACCGACGGGAAGGGCAGGCCGAGGGTGGAGGGACGGCGGTCCGGGGAGACCGGGGATCCGGAGATCACCGGGGCGGCCTCGGTCATACCGTAGCCCTCAATGAGATAGGAGTCGGTGGCTTCCTCCCAGCGCTTGGCGAGCTCGGGGTCCACGGGCATGGCCCCGGCCACCGAATAGCGCAGCGCGGAGAAGTCCGAGTCGGGCTTCATGGCGTCGACAATCTTGTCGTACATGGGCGGCACGCCGCCAAAGAAGGTGATGGGGTGGCGCTTATTGGCCGCAATCAGCATGTCGGGATCGAAGGTGGGAAGCAGATCCTGGGTCGCGGCTGATCCCACGGCGAGAACGAGGGAGAGGGTGAGGCCGAAGGCGTGGAAGAACGGTAGTACTGAGCCGATGGTTTCCTTGCCCTGATCGAAGTGCGGCATCCACGCCACCGTCTGAACGTGCTGGGCGTAGAGATTGCGGTGGGTGAGGCAAACCGCCTTCGGGGTGCCGGTGGTCCCGCCGGTATGCAGGTAGACGGCGATGTCATTCGGGTCGGCGCGGTGGCCGAAATACTCGGTGGGGGAGATGTCGAGGAGGTCATCGAAGGAGTGGGTCCAGGACGGCACCTCCGCCCGCATCTTCTCTCGCTGGGCCCGGGCGGCCTTGACCGGCAGACGCAGCAGCAGCCGGGAGCGCAAGGGCAGGTGTCGGGTGAGGTCAACGGAGAAGACGGTGTATCCGTTGAACACATCGCCGACCGCGTCGATGGTCTTTTCCCAGGCGAAGATGATCTTGCCGCCGTGGTTCTTGAGCTGGGCCTCGATCTCGCGGGCCGGGGCGAGCGGATTGTGCTCGGCGAGAACCGCGCCGAGGGACCATACGGCGTAGGCGAGGATGACGTGCTGCGGGCAGTTGGGGAGAATCACGGCGACGGGATCTCCCTTGCGCACGCCGGCCATGGAGAGCAGGGCGGCGGCCTGCTTGACCTGCGTGGACAGCTCCCGGTAGGTCATGGTGGCGCCGATGAAGTCGATGGCGACACGGTCCGGGAAGTCGCGGACTGCCTCGTCGAGCAGATTGGTCAGCGGCTCATCTGGAATCGTGACCTCATCGGGGACTCCAGGGGCGTAGTGCGGGCGCATGATCATCTCCTCGATTGACAAATTCGGAGTACGCTCCGTTATTGTGCCATGCTTTTGGCACCTCAGTCCCGAGAAAGCACCCGCAACCGTATTGTACTCGGCTCCTGGGCCAGCTGTTGCACCGCTTGGGCGGGAATCTCGGAGGAAATATCGGTCACCATGTAGCCAATCTCACCGGAGGTGGCGAGTTGCTGAGCGTCAATATTAGCCCCGTGGGAGGCGAAGGCGGAGTTGACCATGGCGAGGGCGCCGGGCATGTTCTCGTGCACCCAGGCGATCCGGTAGAGCGAGGAGTGGGCGGGGCTCGCGGCGATGATGGGGAGGTTGACGGACATGTCGGTCGATCCCTTGCGCCAATAATCGACGAGCTTTTCAGAGACGAACAGTCCGATACCGCGCTGGGCCTCCTCGGTGGAGCCACCAATGTGCGGAGTGAGGATGACGTTGGGTGCCCCCATGAGCGGGGAGTCGAAGGGATCCCCATTGGCCTTTGGCTCGGCGGGGAAAACGTCGACTCCGGCCCCGGCAATGCGGCCGTCGGCCAGCCGGGCGGCGAGCGCGTCAACGTCAACAACGAAGCCGCGGGAGAGATTGAGGAAGTAGGCCCCGGGCTTCATGAGAGCGAATTGCTCCTCGCCGAAGAGGCCCTCGTTCGAGGCGCGCCCGTCGACGTGGAGGGACACAATGTCGGAGACCTCGAGAAGCTCCTCGAGGCTGCGCATGCGGCGAGCATTGCCGATGGTGAGCTTCTCGGCGGTGTCGTAGTAGCAGACCCGCATGCCGAGGGCCTCGGCGACGACGGAGAGCTGCATGCCGATGTTGCCAAAGCCGACGATACCGAGGGTGCGGCCGCGAATCTCGTGGGCACCGGAGGCGTTTTTCTCCCAGAGGCCCTTGTGCAGCGACTTATCGAGCACGGGCAGGCGACGGCACAGCGCAATGATCTCGGCGACGGCGAGCTCGACAACCGATCGGGTATTGGAATAGGGGGCGTTGAACACCGCCACGCCCGCCTTCGAGGCTGCCGCCAGGTCGATCTGGTTGGTGCCGATGCAGAAGGCGCCAATCGCGGTGAGCTGGGGATGAGCCTCAAAGACTCGGGCGCTCACCTGCGTTTTGGAGCGCAGGCCGAGAATATCAATGCCATCGAGGGCCTCGATGAGATCATCCTCGTCGAGGGCGCCGCGGTGGCGGATGACTTCGATGCCGGCTCGGGCAAAGGCGGCATCGGCGTTCGAATGCGGGTTTTCTAGGAGCAGTGCACGTGTCACCCCTCCATCCTTGCCCATGCGACATCTCCCTTCAACAGGCGCCGCATGGCGAGAAGACCATACCCGTTGGGTCGTTCGGCGCTACTCAGCCTGATCGGGATTGATGCCGGGATCGCATTCGGCGATGAAGTCGGTGAGACGGTGCACCTCAGCGGTCTCTCCGATGGCGCGGGCGGCGCGACGCAGCGCCACGAGTGCGGAGAGGAAGCCCCGGTTGGGCTCGTGGCTGGCCGGCACGGGGCCGCGCCCGCGCCAGCCAGCGGCCCGCAGCGCGTCCAGGCCCCGGTGGTAGCCGACCCGAGCATAGGCATAGGAGGCGAGCACGTCTCCGGCCTGCCATGCGGTCTCGGCGACGGCCGCCCACGCGGTGGGAGAGGCGGGATGATCGGCCGCTACCCGGGCGGGATCGTTCCCGGCGAGGGCCCGGCGGATTGCCGAATCATCGGCGAGCTGGGTGGGCTCGGTGGGCCCCGGGGTGGACTTACCGGCGATCGGTAGCTTCACGGTGCTCTCCTTCCACGAGAACAAGGTGCTGGGTGGGTCGGGTCATGGCGACGTAGAGATCGCCGGGGGCGCGGATGGGTCCGGGCAGGATGACGCTGTCATATTCGAGGCCCTTCGCCTCGCGCGGTGTCATGACGTGGACCTGCGGATGATCGATGCTTGGCGGGTTCTCGGCGATGATGGCGAGCAGGCCCCGGCCCGCCCCGTAGTGCTCATCGAGAAAGGCCAGCTCGGACTCGATGGCCTCGTCGAGGGTGGCGGCGGTGCGCAGCGAACCGTCCACCGAGCGCACCGGACTCACCGGATGGGCGAGCTCGATACCCCGCACGGCCATGGCCTCTTCGGCGGCGGCGAGCACCTCGGCGGGGGTGCGATACGAGATCGTCAGCACCTCCTGTCGCATCTTCTTAGCCAAGGGGCCCAGCAGGGCCGGCCAGCCGCCCTCGGGAGCCCCGCCCGGGCGCTGGTCCAGATCGCCGACGATGGTGAGGGAGTGGGCCGGGCAGCGACGCCCCACCATGCGCCACGCCAGAGGTGACAGCTCCTGGGCCTCGTCGACGACGATGTGACCGTACGTCCAGGTCCGATCACGAGCCGCCCGGACCGCGAGCGGCTCATGGGCCCGCGCGGGCCGCATGCGCTCGGCAAGCATAGCGGCGTCGACAATGCCGCCGCCGAGATTCATCCCGGAGATGGCCGCCTCGGCGTATTTCTCAAGGTCATCATCCTCCCGGGGCGCCCGTGGTGTCTCGCCGAGCAGTTCGGCCAGCTCGTCGAGCAACGGAATGTCGGCCTCGGTGAGTTCGCTACCGCGCGGGCGGGTAATGGCGGCGATGTCCTGCGCGGTCAGCTCGGGGGCGAGCCGGGAGAGCAGATCGGGGTGGGCGAGCAGATGATCGAGCAGCCAGCGCGGCGTGGCCGGCAGCCAGTGGCTGTTGACTGTGCGGCGCACCTCATCGGTGGAGGCAATGTCGGCGGTGAGCCAATCCCCGCCCTCGGCCTGCCGCTCATAGGCGCCTGCCAGCTCGGCGATGATCGTCTTCGCGTAGGTGGCCCAGGCCGCATTGTGCGCGCGTCCGGTCCGCCGAGCCACCGCCTGGGCCCGCTCAATCATCTCCGGCGTGATCTCCAGGTTGACCGAGGCGACCCGGACCTTGACGGGGGAGGACAGCGGGCGCACGAGATAGCGCACCGCCCGGCGGGCAATCTTTTCCCAGGCGAGGCGGCCCTTGATCTCGGTTGCTTGAGCATCATCCGTCCCGGTTGGGGTGACCCCGGGGAGGAGCTGGGCAATCGTCGTGGAAACCACCCCGGATTCGCCGAGGGAGGGCAGGACCTTGGAGATGTAGGAGAGGAAGGAGGCGGACGGGCCGAGAATGAGGACACCGGAGCGGGCCAGGCGGGCCCGCTGTGCGTACAGCAGGTAGGCCGCCCGGTGGAGGGCGACCGCGGTCTTGCCGGTTCCGGGCCCGCCCTGGACGAGCAGCACCCCGTCCCCGTCGGCGCGGATGATGCGGTCCTGCTCGGCTTGAATGGTGGAGACAATGTCGCCCATCGACGCGTCGCGGGCTCGGCCCAATGAGGCGAGCAGGGCGCCCTCCCCGGTGAGGGAGAGCCGGGAGATCTTGGCGGTTTCCGAGGTGAGCAGCTCATCCTCGACCGAGGTGACGGTGCGCCCCCGGGTCTGGATGTGCCGGCGGCGGATCATGCCGAGGGGATGCTTGGCTGTCGCCCGGTAGAAGGCGCTCGCCTGCGGTGCCCGCCAATCCAACAGCAGCACCTCGTGATTCGCATCGCGTAGGCCGATGCGGCCGATGTGGTGGGATCCCCCGTCAGCATCGTCGAGCCGGCCGAGGACAAGCTGATGGCGGACGTGGCTCAGCCGGTTGAGTTCGTCTTCATACGTGGCGGCAAATGAGTCGCGCTGAAAGGCATCGACCGGATTATCGCGGTCTCCGGTGAGCCGAATCGCCGCCAGTTCATGGCGATATTGGGCGATGAGTTCGTCCAGGCGGCGGTACGCTTGATCGACGTACTGCTGCTCCTCGGTAATCGGGTCCATTCTCCCTCCAGATGGATTGGGCCTACAATTATCGTTGAAGACAGGCGTCGTTGTCACCTACGAAGCGGAGGAGGAACGTGGCTGACCTGCTGGAATTCGCATCGGATCCCGATGAAACCCCGATCCAGATCTCGACCCTCATCTGCGCAATTGAGGGAAATCCTTCGGATGCTGGAGGGATTTGCGGTGCGCTCACCCAGACGATTGGTGAGGGCGAACTCATTGCTTCTTTCGACCCGGATCTCATTTTCGACTTCCGGGCCGAGCGCCCCGTCATCGCCTTCGAGAACGGCGCAATGACGAAGATGGTGGATCCGCGACTTGATGTTTATCTGCTCACCGACCTCGAGGGGGACAAGTTCCTCCTGCTCAAGGGCAATGAGCCCGATCTGCGCTGGCATTCGCTAGCCGAGGGGGTTCTGCAGATCGCCACCCAGTTCGCCATCGAGAAGTTCTACGCGGTTGGCGGGCTCGGCTCCGGGATTCCGCACACCCGCCCGGTCGATCTGCTCGTGCGCAGCTACGATCGGCCCGATCCGCATCACCAGTCGAGCTACATGCAGTCGGTCGGCTTTGCCGAATTCCTCGTCTATGCGCTTGGTACCGCCGGCCTGGATACCTCCTCAATCATGGCGCGGGTGCCCTTCTATCTCGCGAACTCCGTCTATGCCCAGGCGGCCGGTGCGGTCGTCACCTACCTGTCGGAGGACTCCGGCCTCGCGCTGCCGCTGGGCGATCTTGAGCGAGTGGCCGACATTGAGGGATCGCAGATCGACACGGCCTTCGCCGACCAGCCAGAATTCAGCAAGCTGGTGGCCAGCCTCGAGGAGGACTACGACACTGACGGCCCCGGATCGGCCTTCATCATCCCCACCGAGAAGAAGGATGAGATTCCCTCGGCCGACGAGATCGGGGCCGCCGCCGAGCAGTTCCTCGCCCGCCGGCCCGGACGTAAACGCGGCAGGCACATCAAGCGAGACACGTGAGTCTACGCATTTGGTTGACCGCGCTGGCCGTGTACATCATGGCGATCGCGGGTCGCACCAGCTTTGGCATTGCCTCCCCGGTGGCCCTGGAGAGATTCGATATCTCCGCCGCGCAGCTCTCCCTCTTCACCGTCATCCAGCTGGGTGTCTACGCGGCCGCCCAGGTTCCCGTAGGCCTGCTGCTCGACCGGCTCGGCTCCCGGCGCATCCTCACCATCGGGGCGCTCATTCTCGCCGGCGGCCAGGCCTGGCTCGCCTTCGCCGGCAGTTATCCGAGCGCGCTCGGCGCCCGCATCTTCATCGGCCTGGGGGACGCCACCGCCTTCATCGCCGTCCTGCGCCTCATCCCGCAGTGGTTCGCCCCGCGCCACGTCCCCATGTTCACCCAGCTCACCGGCATCCTCGGCCAGCTCGGCCAGGTCATCTCCTCCCTCCCCTTCGCCTATGCCCTGGCCAAGGCCGGATGGACCGTCGCCTTCACCGGGCTTGCGCTCGGCGGGGCGGGCCTCGCCCTGCTCGCCGCCCTCCTTATTCGTGACCGCACCGAGGAATCCGCACAGACCACGGGAATGTCCGAGGCCTTCCGTCATCCCGGCACCTGGCTGGGATTTTGGACGCACTTCCTCCTCGGCTTTCCCATGAACGTCTTCCTCCTGCTGTGGGGCGTGCCCATGATGATCGCGAACGGTATGACCGAGGCGAGCGCCTCCGCCCTTCTCATCGTCGGCTCCATCGCCGGCATTGGCGCCGGTCCGGCGCTCGCGGTCCTCATTGCCCGTCACCCGCTGCGCCGCTCCTGGCTGGTGCTCGGCATTCTTGCCCTCGTCGTGGCCGCCTGGGGATATCTGCTTTTCCTGCCCCGGCCGATTGCCCCCATCGAATTTGCCGGCCTGCTCATCGTTCTTGCCATCTGCGGGGCCGGATCGGCCATCGGCTTTGACTATGCGCGCACGTCGGTGCCCCTGTCCCGCCTCGGCTCGGCCAATGGCATTGTCAATCAGGGCGGCTTCATCGCCTCCCTCACCTCCGCCTACCTCATCGGCCTCGTGCTCGACTGGCGCGCACCTTCCGGGAATCTGGGCCGGGACGACTTCCGGGTCGCCATGACCGTGCAGCTGGCCGTCGTCGCCGTCGGCCTTATCGGCTTTATGCGTCAGCGGAGGCGGACGAGGGAGCGGATGGCGCGGGAGGGGACCCGGGTTCCCCCGGTTCGCGAGGTGATTGATCGGCTGCGCCGCGAGCGTCGTGAAACGGCGCTGCGGAAGGAACAAGACCGGAAAAGACGCGGACCGGCAGGGGAAGCTTACGAACCTCGCGCTCCACATTCGGCCAGGGACGCTGGCTCGCCCCGATCGTGATGTTGCCGAGCCGCTTACCCGAGTAGACGGCCGGATCACCGAGTGCCACAACGTGCTTAAAGGTAAGCAGCAGGGCCGCGAGTTCCTCCTTGACGTTCGCCCCCGCATTGACGATATAGGCGCCGTCATCGGCGAGGGCGGCTCGGGCCGAGGCCGCCGCCTCGAGGGTTTGCAGATGGACGGGAACGTGGCCGGCAATAAAAGCATCGCGAACTATGATCTGCCAGCCCCTGCCCGCCTGGGAATCGAGCACCCGCCGACCATCGCCGACCCGGATCCTCAGCCGCGGGCTGCGGGGTAGATCGAACCAGTCGCGCACCCGAGCGGCAAGGATCTTATCGGCCTCCACCGCCAGCTGCCGGGAGTTGGGGCGGTCGGCCTCCAGTGCATTGGGTAGCGCGCAGGCGGCCGCCCCCAGGTGGAGGGCACGCAGCGGAGCCGGGGGAGGGAACAGCGCGTCGATGAGTAGCCGCATGTGCTGCATGTACTCGAACTCGAGATAGGACGGATCGGCTGCGTCAATGGCAGAGGAGGGCACTCCGTCGAGATAAAGTGTGGTGAGTGAGGGCCGCGTGCGGTCGCTGACCAGCTGCGCGGTGCCGAATGAGGTATCCACAGCCCCAGGGTATACGGAGGAGTCATGTCACGCGGACCGCGCGGGGATTCGGTGCGCCGCTCGTGGGGCACCGATGACTCCGGTACGCCGATTCTCCACGTCGACATGGATGCCTTCTTCGTCGAGGTCGAGCTTCTTGAGCGCCCCCACCTACGCGGCCTGCCGATCGCCGTCGGCGGCTCGGAGCGCGGTGTCATCTCCTCCGCTTCCTACGAGGCCCGGCGCTTCGGCGTGAACTCGGCCATGCCGGTTGCGCGGGCCAAGCAGCTGTGCCCCGATCTCATCATCATTCCCACGACCTCGGGCAAATACTCCGCCGTCTCGGCACGGATTATGGAGATCCTGCGCGCCGCCACCCCGCTCGTCGAGCAGGTGTCGGTCGATGAGGCCTTCCTCGATGTCTCGCTTGACGCCAAGCGCACCCCCACCCAGATCGCGGCGGACCTGCGGGCCAAGATCCGCGCCGCCGAGCGGGTTCCCGCCTCGATCGGCATTGCCGCCACCAAACACGTGGCCAAGATTGCCTCCGCCCATGCCAAACCCGACGGCGTACTCCTCGTGCCCAAGCAGGCCACCTCAGACTTCCTCCTCGAGCTGCCCCTCGGCGCCATGTGGGGCGTGGGCTCAGCCACCCTGGCCAAGCTGGAGCGGGCCGGACTCACCTCCGTTGCCGACATCCGCGCCTTGCGCCGCCGCGACCTCGAATCCCTGCTCGGACTCAACGGCGGGCATCTGTGGGATCTTGCCCACGGCATCGACCCGCGGCCCGTGGTGACGAGCCGGGAGGAGAAGTCGATCGGCAAAGAGGAAACCTACTTCGACCTGCTCACCACCCGTGACGAGGTGGCCGCCCGGATGCTTCATCAGGCGCATGAATGCGCGAGCCGGCTGCGGGCGCGGGGGTGGCTGGCTCGCACCGTCACCATTAAGGTGCGCGACGCCTCCTTTCACACCATCACCCGCTCGCATACGATGACCGCGCCCACCCAGCTTGCTCGGGAGATCTACCGGGTGGCCGACTCGCTGCTCGTCATGCCGCCGAGCGGGGTTCGCCTCATCGGAGTCCGGGTTGAGGGGCTCGTGCGCTCGGCGGGGACGCAGGGGCAGCTGGGTGACAACGGACGCACCGAGCAGGCTGAACGCGCCCTGGACTCCATCCGGGAAAAGTTCGGGCGAGGCCTCGTCCTTCCCGGAACTCTCCTACCGCCAACAGAGGGAAGCGGGTATGATGGACAGCGACCTGAGCTAAGGGAGTGACTATGGCCCTGTCTGAATACGAGCAAAAGATGCTCGCGCAGCTGGAGGCCCAGCTCAAGGATGAGGATCCGCAGCTGGCCGAGACGTTCACGCCTCCGCGTCAAATTTCTCTGCGTCGCCTCGTCTTTGGCATCTTCGCCATCGTCGCCGGCATCGCCGTCCTCGTCGGCGGCGTCTCAACCCGCTGGTGGTGGCTCGGCGTTATCGGTTTCGGCATCATGCTCGCCGGTACCCTCTACATGTTCTCCGGGACGGGGGAGTCCGCCCCGGCCGCGCAGCAGCCCCGCCGCCCCAAGCCGCCGCGCTCTTCCTTCATGGACAAGCAGGCCGAGCTCTGGGAGCGCCGCCGCGAACAGGGACCCGACCGCTAATCCGGCCCTCCCATTCACCCGCCCGCAAGGGCGGGTTTTTCTATTCCCGAGACCGAGCTGATCCCGCCCTGGACCGAACTAGTGTGGAGCCGGTCGCGATCTCACGAGAGCTAGCCGCCATCTCGGCCTTGAGGTAGCGACGGGCCACAGCGCCGGTCCGCACCTCCACATCCCGAGGGCGTCGCAGCGGACCCACTGAGCCGTCCCCACTGTGCTCCACCGGGCCGATCCACTGCGCTCCCCGCACGGGTCTTTCGGTGCGAGCACGGGCGTTGGCGGACGTTGAGCGAGTGCGGCGAGTGCCCAGAAAACCTGTTTTAAGCCGGGTTCGATAAGGGGCTGGGGAGAATTTCCCTCCACGCGACTTTCTCTTGATATCTAGCTGAAAATCTTAAACTCTCCGGCCATTTATGCTTGCTCGTGGGGGGAAGTGGGGTAAAGTGGTGGGCAATGAGGGGAGGTGGGATCAGATGTTCCTCGGCACGTACGAACCCAAGCTTGACGACAAGGGGCGCCTGATTCTGCCTGCCAAGTATCGCGACCAGCTCGCCGATGGCCTCGTCATCACGCGCGGCCAAGAGCGGTGTCTGTTTGTGTTCCCCATGGAGGAATTCATTCGGATGCAGGAGCAGGCCCGCCAGGCGCCGCTGTCGAACCGGGAATCGCGCAACTATCTGCGTGTTTTTCTCTCCGGTGCGGCGGATCAGGAGCCGGATCGTCAGGGGCGGATCTCCGTACCGGCGAATCTGCGGGACTATGCCGGGCTAGAGCGCGAGCTCACCGTCATCGGCGCCGGGAACCGGGTGGAGATCTGGGACCGGGCAGCGTGGGCGGCCTTCCTCGCCGAGCAGGAGCAGGTCTTCGCCGAGCGCGACGAGGAAGTCATTCCAGGAGTGTTGTAGGACGAGCGGTGGTCTCCGCCCGTGGTTCTGGCTGAATTCCCCACAGCCAGAGATACGGGAGGGGGCCACTGCCCGAATCGGAAAGGAGGGGCCATGGTGGGAGCCGAACAGCTGCACATCCCGGTCATGCGGGACGCGTGCCTGGATCTGCTCGCGCCCGCGCTGGCCGGCCCCGCACTCCTTATCGACTGCACGCTCGGTATGGGCGGGCACACCGAGGCCGCGCTGCAACGATTCCCCGAGCTTCGGGTCATTGGCATCGACCGCGATCCGGAGGCCCTTGCTCTGGCGGGTGAGCGGTTGGCTCCCTTCGGGGATCGGTTCACCGCCGTCAAATCCGGATTCGAGTCCATCGCCGATATTGCCCCCGAGGCGCCCCGCGGCATTCTCATGGACCTCGGCGTCTCCTCCCTTCAGCTGGATGACGCTGGCCGCGGTTTCGCCTACGCCCAGGATGGGCCGGTGGATATGCGGATGGACCCGACGTCGGGAATCCCGGCGGCCGCCTTCCTGGGTTCGGCCAGCCACGGCGAGATCGCCCGCGTGATCTCCACCTACGGTGAAGAGCGCTTCGCCGGCAAGATCGCCTCGGCGATTGTGCGCCACCCGCGTCGCGGCGAGCTCACCACGGGGGAGCTGGCCGAGCTCGTACGCGAGGCCATTCCCGCCCCCGCCCGGCGCACCGGCGGACATCCTGCCAAGCGCACTTTCCAGGCTCTACGCATCCACGTCAACGACGAGCTGGGCCAGCTGGAGCGTGGACTCGCCGGAGCCCTCGACGTCTTGGCCCTGGGTGGCCGCATTGTCGTCGAGTCCTACCACTCCCTCGAGGACCGCATCGTCAAGCGGACCCTCGCCGCCCACGCCACCACCTCAACCCCGCTCGACTTGCCGGTCCAGGCGGAGGAGCCGCCGCTGAGGCTGCTCACACGGGGCGCACTCAAGGCGCCCGAGGACGAAGTCCGTGCCAATCCCCGATCCGCGTCGGTGCGCGTGCGCGCAGCCGAGAAACGAACCGAAGGACCGATCTCATGAGTGCCACCGCCACCGCCCCGCGCATCCGCCGGCGTCCGGTCATTGCCGGCCTGCCGCGTATCGAGGTCGTTCCCACCCCCGCTCCCATGAAGGGGTTGGCCGCCACGGTTGTCACCTGCGCGCTCATCTTCCTTGGCGCGCTCGCGGCCGTTTTCGTGCTCAACACGAAGATGGTGGATGGGGCGTACGAGATTCAGCGCACCAATGTCTTGCTCAACGATCTGGCCGATGAGCGTGAGCGACTCTATGAGGGAGTGACCGAGGCCTCGACAACGTCCGCTTTGCGTGGCAGTGCCGAGGAGATGGGCATGGTTCCCGCGACTGAGATTCGTCACCTTGACCTCGAAGCCGGTGTGGTGACGCAGACTGCGGGCAGCGAAGCGCGATAATGGCAGACGTGACCTCCACGTCGACCACCGAGCCCGCCCGGCCGGCCGGACTGCGTTCTCGCCTCACCGGCGGATCCCAAGTCGTGCGCCGGCTCCGGGTCATTATTGCGTTCTTCCTCATCGGCCTTCTCCTTCTCACCGTCCGACTGGTCGACTTGCAGGTGGTGCGGGCGGATTCCCTGGCGACGACGGCGAGCGACTTCCGCTCCCGCACCTACACGATTCCGGCTGAGCGCGGTGAGATTGTCGACTCCGAGGGCGTGGTGCTCGCCCGTTCTCGCCAGCGCTATAACGTGGCGGTTAATCAGGTCCTCATCAACGAGTACGTCCACCGCGATTCGCGCGGCAAAATCCTCGGCCGCGGCCCGGTGGAGGCCGCTAAGGTGCTCAGCCCCATTCTCGACATCGAGGAAACCAAGCTCGCCGGTATGCTCTACGGCTCGGATAAGCCCGATGAAAGGCGGACGTGGCGCTATCTTGTCAAGGACATCTCGGTTGAGCAGTGGCGGAAGATCAACTCCTACGGCATTCCCGGCATCGAACCCGAGTCCTTCATGCGCCGGGACTACCCGAATGATGGGGTGGGACTATCCGTCATTGGCTTCCTTGGCACGGATGATGATGGCAATGAGGGCGGTCAGGCCGGCATCGAACGCTACTTCGATAAGGAGCTGACCGGCACCCCCGGATCCATTCAGGTGGAGATCGCGCGCAACGGCGCGGTCATTCCCGGCGGACGCAAGGTGGAAAAACCGGCTGTGAACGGGTCCACCATTGAGCTGACCATCAACGCCGATCTGCAAGACGCTTTGGATAAGGCCCTGGCCGATTCGGTGGCCGCCCAGTCGGCTGAATGGGGCGCAGCTGTTGCCATCGAGGTTGGCACCGGCCGCGTGCTCGCCCTGTCGGATACCGGGTCATTCAATCCCTCGCATCCCGATGCCGGGGGTAAAATTGGCTCGCGCGCGGCCCAGGCCCCGGTGGAGCCGGGTTCGACCGGCAAGCTCATCACCTTCTCCTCGGCTCTCGACCAGGGTCAGATCACTCCGGTCTCCCTCTACGAGGTGTCCTCCCAGCGCACCATGCCGAACGGGGAGACGATCCGAGATAATAATCCGCACGCCACGGAGATGATGACCGTGGCGGGCATCCTCGGCCGATCCTACAACTCCGGTCTCATTCAGATCGGCGACACGATCTCGGATGACACCCGCTATGACTACATGCTCAAGTACGGTCTGGGTGCACGCACCGGCATCGAGCTCCCGAGCGAATCCCCGGGCATCGTCCGCCCGCCGGATGACTGGTCCAAGCGGACCCACTACACGACGATGTTTGGTCAGTCCTATGCGCTGACCACCCTTCAGCTTGGCCAGATTGCCGCAACGATTGGCAACGGCGGGGTGCGCACCGACCTACACATGGTTGATGCTGTGGTGGCGGACGATGGCACGATCACCCCGACGGTGGTGGATGATCCCGTCCGGGTCATCTCCGAGGACGCGGCCTCCGAGATGCTGTCGATCATGGAGGCGACGATTGACCGGCGCGGGACCGGATATCCGGCCCGGGTGGACGGCTATCGGGTGGCCGGTAAGACCGGTACATCGCAGATGCCGGACGGCAATGGCCGCCTCACTCACCGGGCCGGAACCTTTGCCGGCGTCATCCCGGCCGAAGACCCGCAGATCGCAGTCGCCGTGGTCGTCTACAACGGGGCCGGGCCCGGCTATGGCTCCGATACGGCCGCCCCGGTGTTCCGGGACTTCGCCTCCTTCGCCGTGCGCCACCTCGGTATCCCGCCCTCGTCCACGCCCCGCACGGTCTTCCCCTGGACCGCCCAGGAGCTGCAGGATGCGCGGGGGGCTGGGCTGCTCGACGAGAACGGCGCTTATCTCGAGATTCCGGAGGGACGCAAGTGAAGCTAAGCGAGCTGGCCGACCTGGCCGAGATCCGTGGCGATGCCGAGCTTTCCGGCATCGCCTCCGACAACCGCAAGATTGCCCCCGGCGATCTCTTTGCGGCCGTGCCCGGCGAGCACGTTCACGGGGCCCGCTTCGCCATGGATGCGGTGCAGCGCGGGGCCGCCGCCGTACTCACCGACCCGACGGGAGCCAGCCTCGTCGACTCCGGCGTGCCACTCGCCATTGCCGACCCCGTCGCCCCCATGATCGGCGAGGCGAGTGCCCGAATCTTCGGCCACCCGTCCGCCCAGCTCACGTCCTTTGCCGTCACCGGCACGAATGGCAAGACCACGACGACGTTCATGATCGATGAGATCTTGGCCCGGCTCGGCCGCACCCGCGGCCTCATCGGCACCGTCACCCTGCGAATCGCCGGCGATGACGTCAGTGCCGAGCTGACGACGCCCCAGCCGGCTGATCTGCAGCGCCTGCTGGCCCGGCTTCGCGACGCCGGCGGCACCGAGCTGGTCATGGAGGTCTCCTCCCACGCCCTATCCCAGGGACGCACCGATCCGGTGCGCTTCACGGTTGCTGGCTTTACCAACCTCACCCAAGATCACCTCGACTTTCACCACACCCTCGAGGACTACTTTGCGGCGAAGGCCACCCTGTTTGAGGAGAACAAGTCCGAGCGGGCGGTCATCTGGACAGATGATCCGTGGGGTGCCCGGCTCGCCGATCGCCATCCCACGGCCCGCTGGGTGGGGCGCAATCCGCGTCCGGGACCGGGCTGGCTGGTCAGCGGCGGCCAATCCTTCACACTCACCGAGCAGGGCGGTGCCGAGCAGACCGGAGAGCCGGGTGGCGTAGCGGGTGGGGAATCCTCCGACACGCGCCGCACCTTCTCGTGCCATACCGACCTGCCCGGAGATTTCAATGTGGCCAATGCGGCGCTGGCCGCCGCCATGGTTCTTGCTGCCGACCTTGAGGTGGGGGAGGAGGAGCTGGCTGCGGCGCTCGCGGAAATCTCCCCGGCCGTGCCGGGGCGAATGGAAGTCGTGAGTGAATCACCCCGGGTGGTGGTGGACTTCGCGCACAATGCCGAGGCGCTCGAGCTTGCTATCACGTCCCTGCGCGAGACCTGTCCGGGCCGCATCATCACCGTCACCGGCTCCGCCGGAGACCGGGATAGGGGGAAGCGGCCGATCATGGGGCGTGTCGTGGCCGAGAACTCCGATGTTTTTTATCTCACCGACGATGATCCGCACGGCGAGGATCCGGCAGTGATCCGCGCCGACATTGCGGCCGGGGTGAGCGGACCCTGCCGGCTCGTTGAAATTGGCGATCGGGCTCGCGCCATTGCCGCCGCCATTGCCGAGGCGGGGCCGGACGATACCGTGTTCATCGCCGGGCGCGGCCACGAGCAGGTGCAGGATATGGCGGGAACGCCCGTCGAATTGGATGACCGAGTGGAGGCCCGTCGGGCCCTGGGGGAGAAGACTGATGATTGAGCGCAGCCTCGTCGAGATTGCGACGGATGCTGGGGCGGATACTGCGGGTCTGGCTGAGGTGGCCGCGCGGGCAGCGGTCGTGGATTCCCGCCTTGTCACCGGCGGGGAGATCTTTGTGGCCACCGCCGGGGAGCGCACCAATGGCAATGATCACGCGGCCGATGCTCTGGCTCGGGGAGCGGCCGGCGTCCTCACCGATGATCCGGACCGCGCGATTGCCGGCGGTGCCGACCGGTCGCGCATCATCTCCGTCCCGGATGTCGTGGCCGCCCTGGGCCGCCTGGCCAAGGCCAATCTCGCCCTCGCCCGCAGGCTCGGCAATCCGCTGGTCGTCGGCGTGACCGGCTCGGTCGGTAAGACGACGACGAAGGATTTGCTTGCTCACGTGCTCGCCCCGCGCGGGCCGATCATTGCCCCTCCGGGCAGCTTCAACAACGAGATCGGCCTGCCGCTCACCGTCCTGCGGGCCGATGAGAACACGGCAACCCTCGTGGTGGAGATGGGAGCCGATCACGTCGGCAACATCGACTACCTCACCGACATTGCCCCGCTCGACATCGGTATCGTTCTCGCCGTGGCCCGCGCCCACATCGGCGGCTTCGGCAGCCTCGAGAACGTCGCCAGGGCTAAGTCTGAGCTCGTCACGGGGATTCGCCCCGGTGGGCTGGCCATTCTCAACGCCGATGATCCCCGGGTGGCGGCCATGTCGCGGCTGGCCGAGCGGGTCACCTTCTTTTCGGCCACCGGCAACGGCGATGTGGCCGCGCGAAACGTTGACTTGGGAGAAGATGGTCGAGCGTCCTTCGACCTCGTCATCGGCGCGGAATCCGCCCCCGTGCGCCTCGGTCTCATCGGCGCCCACCACGTGTCTAATGCTCTGGCCGCTGCCGCCTGCGCGCACGCCGCCGGATTGAGCGCGGGGGAGATTGCCGGCCGGCTCGACGCCAAGGCCGCCTCTCCGCATCGCATGGACGTGTGGCGCAGTGGAGATCTCACGGTCATTGACGATGCGTACAACGCCAATCCGGATTCGATGCGGGCCGGGATTGCCGCCCTGGCCCAGCTGGGCGAAGGAACGAAGATCGCCGTGCTCGGCGCGATGCTGGAGTTGGGGGAGGGCTCGGATGAGGAGCATGCCAGCCTTGGGCGCGAGCTCGCCGACCGTGGCATCGATACGCTCATTGCCCACCGGGCCCCGGCCCTCGCTGCCGCAGCGGCCGAGGCCGGGCTCAAGGTGCGTGAGCCCGCCGACCTTGACGAGGCCCACGCCGCCGTCATTGAGGAGATCGCGGGCGGGGGGACTATCCTATTCAAGGGGTCCTACGGCTCGAAGATGTGGGCCCTTGCCGATCGGTTGAAGGAGGAGTTGTGCTAGCGATCATGGTGGCCATGGGGGTGGCCATGATTATCTCCCTGCTCGGCACGCCCCTGCTCATTCGCCTGCTCGTGCGCCGCCAGTACGGCCAGTTCATCCGCCAGGATGGTCCGACCTCGCATCAAACCAAGCGTGGCACGCCCACCATGGGTGGATTGGTCATCATCATCTCCACCGTCATCGCCTACATTGCCGCCAACATTGTCGGCCAGCGCTGGCCGGGAGCCAGCGGCCTGCTACTCCTGTTCCTCATGATCGGCATGGGCGTTATTGGCTTCATCGACGACTACATCAAGATCTCTCACCAGCGCTCCCTCGGCCTCAACCCGCTCGGCAAGCTCATCGGCCAGGCCCTCGTCGGCATTCTCTTCGCCGCGCTCGCCCTTCAGTTCAAGGACGAGGCGAATCGCACGCCGGGCTCGATGCGGATCTCCTTTGTCCGCGATACCGATCTCACGCTCGCCTACTGGGGAGTGGGGATCGGCCTCATCCTGTTCATCCTGTGGGCCAACTTCCTCATCTCCGCCTGGTCCAACGCCGTCAACCTCACCGATGGTCTGGACGGTCTGGCCACCGGTGCCTCCATGATCGCCTTCGGCGCCTACACGATCATCGCGATCTTCCAGTCCAATCAGAACTGCCGCGCCCTCGTGGACACCGCGGCCGGCTGCTACGAGGTGCGCGACCCGCGCGATCTGGCCATCATCGGCGCCGCCATCGTTGGCTCCTGCTTCGGCTTCCTGTGGTGGAATGCCTCCCCGGCCCAGATTTTCATGGGGGACACCGGATCGCTCGCCCTCGGCGCCGCCTTCGCCGGCATGTCCATCCTCACCCGCACCGAGGTACTCGCCGTTCTGCTCGGCGGCCTCTTCGTCATCATCGTCTTCTCCGACGTGATCCAGATCGGCGTCTTCAAACTCACCCGCAAACGCGTCTTTAGGATGGCGCCGCTGCACCATCATTTTGAGCTCAAGGGCTGGGGTGAGGTGACCATCGTCATCCGCTTCTGGATCATCGCCGCGCTCCTCGCCGTCCTCGGCGGCGGGCTCTTCTACGCCGAATGGTTGGCCCAGCAGTGAGAACAATTCCCGGAGCGGCCGATCTTGCCGGAGCCCGCATCGCCATCGCCGGTATGGGAACCACCGGTCGGGCGGTGGAGCAGACCCTGCGAGCCCACACCGACACCACGCTCGCCTGCTTCGATGATCGAGGCGACTACACCGAGCTCACCGCCCCCGCGATCACCGCCTTCGAACCCGATCTGGTCATTGCCTCGCCCGGCATTCCCGCAACCGGCGGCCTCTTCGAGGGCCTCGGTGAGATTCCCGTGTGGTCCGAGGTGGAGCTCGCCTGGCGCCTGCGGAGCGTCGGCGAGGATGGTCCGGCGCCCTGGCTCGCGGTCACCGGAACCAACGGTAAGACGACAACGGTACAGATGCTGGGGGCGATGACCCGGGGAGCCGTGGTCGGCAATGTCGGCAATCCCCTCATCACCGCCGTCACGGACCTGGATGCCCCGCCGCAGATCGTGGCCCTCGAGCTGTCCTCCTTCCAACTGCACGCCACCCACACCATGGCCCCGCTGGCCGCCGGCTGCCTCAATATCGCCGATGATCATCTCGACTGGCACGGCTCGCCGGCCGCCTACCGGGCCGATAAGGCCCGCATCTACCGCTTCGTGACCGGGGCCAGGTGCTATCCGCTCTCCGAGCCGGAGGTCGCCGCCATGGTCCATGCCGCGGAGCAAGACGCACGGGCGGCGCAGGATCAGCACAACGAGCCCGCCGGGCGCACCGTCCCGGCTGAGCGCCTGGATGTGGCCCGCCGGTCGGGCGGGGCGCGTTCGGTGGCGCTGAGTATGACCGCACCCGAGCCGGGCCAGATTGGTCTTGACGCCGGCGCGGTCATCGACCGGGCCTTCGGGTCGGGTGAGGTCCTCTTCGAGGCCGGCGCCCTGGATCGACTCGGCGGCGGAGGCCACCTCCTTGCTGATGCGATGATGGCGGGGGCGCTGGCCCGCAGCGCGGGAGTGAGCGCGGAGCAGATCGCGGATGCGCTGGCGAGCTTTGAACTTGGCCGGCATCGCGCCGAGCGGGTTCCCACCACGGACGGAATCACCTGGATTGACGATTCGAAGGCGACGAATGCGCACGCGGCCGAGGCGTCGATCATGGCGCGAGATCGGGTCATCTGGATCGCGGGTGGGCTCGCCAAGGGCGCCCGGCTGGATGGCCTCGTGGCCGCCATTGCCTCTCGACTCAAGCATGTCATTGTCATCGGGGTGGATCCCGAACCGGTTCTTTCGGCAATGTCGGCAGCCCCGGGCGTGCCGGTCACGAGGATCACCGGACCCTCCGATACAGTCATGTCGAAGGCCGTGGCCGAGGCAAAGCGGGTGGCGCAGCCAGGTGACACCGTCATGATGGCGCCGGCGTGCGCCTCCTGGGACCAGTTCTCGTCCTACGGCGAACGAGGAGACCAATTTCGCGACGCGGTCATGGAGTAGGCATGGACGACACCACAGTTGTTGACGGGCGGGTCATCGCCCTGCGTCACGCCATTATCCTCACCCTGGCGGTCACGTCCATCCTCACCATCATCGGCGTGGTCATGGTGTTCTCCGCAACCTCGGTCACCTCACTCACCGTGGCGATTGCCCACGACAATCCGGCGCTGCGCTTTAGTCAGGCCCAACGCCAGCTCATGTACGCCATCGTCGGCTTCATCCTCCTGCCGATCGCCGTTCTCGTGCCGGCACGCGTTTATCAGAGGATGAGCTGGCCGCTCTTTGGCCTTGGCCTCATCCTTCAGGCCCTCGTCGTCACCCCCCTCGGTATCGAGGTGGGCGGTAACGTCAACTGGATTGCCATTGGCCCCATCCAGATCCAGCCGGGCGAGTTCCTCAAGCTGGCCGTTGCCCTGTGGCTGGCTATCCAGCTCGGAAGGCTCAACCGCCATCAGCTGTCGGACTGGAAAGCGGTTGCCATTCCCTCCGGTCTGGGAGCCCTTGTTGCTCTTGGCGCGGTCATGCTGGGTAAGGATATGGGCACCGGCATCATCTATGTCATCATCTACGTCACCGCGTTCTGGCTGGCGGGGCTGCCGCTTACCTGGTTTGCCTACGGCGGTATTCTCGTCGCGGTTGCCGCAGTTGTCCTCGTCGCCATCGCCCCCTCCCGTCTCGCGCGAGTCGGTGCCTTCATCACTAATCTCGCCTCTAATCCCGATCTCGACAAGCCCACCCAGTCCGACTACGCCATGTGGGCCTTCGGCACCGGTGGCATCGGAGGAGTAGGCCTCGGAGCCTCGAGGGAGAAGTGGAACTATCTGCCCGAGGCGCACAATGACTTCATCTTCGCCGTCGTCGGCGAGGAGCTCGGACTGGGTGGGGCGCTCGCCATCGTCATCCTCTATGTCATGCTCGGCTGGGGTCTCGTGCGCATCATCATCGCTCATCCGCAGATGTGGGTGAAGCTATTCGTTGCCATGGTTGCCATGTGGCTGGTGGGCCAGGCCGTGCTCAACATGATGGTGGTGACCGGGGCGCTGCCCGTCTTCGGTGTTCCACTTCCCTTCATCTCCCAGGGCGGCTCCGCCCTTATTGCGGGCATGCTTGCCATCGGCGTATCCGTCTCCCTCGCCCTGTCCGCCCCGGGGGTGCGCGAAACCTTCCGCATGCCACCGGCGCTATCCTTCCGCTCGACCGCCTCGATCAAGAGGAGCTCCGCATGAGAATACTCGCTGCCGCCGGAGGCACCGCCGGCCACGTCAACCCCATGCTCGCCGCCGCGGCCGAACTCATCTCTCGCGGTCACGAGGTCACCTGCCTCGGCACGAAGAGCGGCCTGGAGGCCGAGCTCGTTCCCGCCGCCGGCCACGAGCTCCTCTTCGTGGACAAGGTGCCGGTTCCACGCCGTCCCAGCATCGACCTGCTCCGCCTGCCCGTGCGGCTGCGCCGGGCGGTCGCCCAGGCCGGCGAGGCCATCGACTCCGCCCGCGCCGACGTCGTCCTTGGATTTGGCGGATACGTCTCCGCTCCTGCTTATCTCGCCGCCCGCCGCCGGGGCGTGCCCATTGTCGTCCAGGAGCAAAATGCTCGACCGGGCCTGGCCAACCGGCTCGGCGCGCGATTCGCCGCCGGCGTTTCCCTCACCTTCCCCGGAACAAAGCTATCCACACCGGGGGTCACCCGCCTGACCGGATTGCCGCTGCGCCCCGCGATCGCCGAACTCGCCGGCGCCGATGATCGGGCTGAGCGCCGGGCCCGGGCCGCCGAACGGTTCGGCCTGGATCCGGACCTGCCAACCGTGCTCATCACCGGCGGATCTTCCGGAGCCCGCCACCTCAACCAGGTCATCTCTCGGGCGGCAGCCACCCTCACCGAGCGTGGCCAGGTCCTGCACCTCACCGGCAAGGGAAAGACGGCGGATATTGACCCGGCCGCGCCCGGCGAGCGATACCGGGTGCTCGAGTACCTGCGGGAGATGGAGGAGGCGTACGCGGTGGCCGATCTTGTCGTGTCCCGCTCCGGGGCGGGGATGGTGGCCGAGCTTGCCGCCCTCACCATTCCGGCCGTCGTTGTTCCCCTGCCGATCGGCAATGGGGAGCAGGAGCTCAACGCCCGACCCTATATCGACTCCGGTGGCTTCCTCCTCATTCGGGATGCTGAGCTGGACGAGGCCGCGGTGGCCACCCGGATCGCGCCCCTGCTCGAGGGCGAGGAACTCGCCCGCCGCTCGGCACTCTTGGCCGCCGCCGGCGTGGGGGATGGTGCCGCCGCCCTGGCCGACCTCATCGAGGAGATGTAGATGTACCACTTCATTGGCATTGGCGGGGTTGGTATGGCGGCGGTGGCCGAGCTACTGGCCGCCCGCGGCCACGAGATCTCCGGCTCGGACCGCGCCGAATCGGCCAACCTGGACCACCTACGCGCCCTCGGCGTCACCTGCACGGTCGGCCACGATGCGGCCGCCGTCGACCCCTCCGCCACCGTTGTGCGTTCCTCCGCCATCTCCCCGGACAATCCCGAGCTCACGGTGGCCGCCGAGCGCGGACAGCGCATCATTCACCGTTCCGAGGCTCTTGCGCTGGCCGCCGCAGACCGCCGCTTCATTGCCGTGGCCGGGGCGCACGGTAAGTCCACCGTCTCCGCCATGATCTCCCACGTCCTGCTCGAATCCGGCCAGGACCCGTCCTGGGCCTTTGGGGCCACCATGAAGGGATCCTCGGGCGCCCGGCTCGGAGCCGGGGACGCCTTCGTGGCCGAGGCCGATGAATCCGATGGCTCCTTCCTCAACTATCGGCCCGAAATCGAGGTCGTCACCACCATCGAGCCCGATCATCTCGACCACTACGGATCCACCGAGGCCTTCGAGGAAGCGTTCACGCGCTTCGCCGACCTGCGCACCGGGCCCCTCATCGCCTGCTCCGATGATCCGGGTGCGCGCCGCCTGCTCGAGCGCGCCACCGGGACGCGCTGGGCATACGGCACCGAGCCCTACGAGGGAGCCGAAACAAAGATCGACCTCATCATGCACACTCCGCGCACGGCCTCGATCCGGTGCGCCGGCGAGCGGGTCAATCTCACGCTGCTTCAGCCCGGCGAGCACAATCTGCGCAATGCTTGCGCGGCCTGGGCGGCCGCCCGGGCCCTCGGCATCGACCCCGAGGTTGCGGCCGATGCTCTGGCCACCTTCCCCGGCATCTCCCGTCGCATGGAAGTGGTGGGGGAGAAGAACGGGGTGCGCGTCATCGACGATTACGCCCACCACCCCTCCGAGGTGGCTGCCACCATCGACGCACTGCGCGCGGAGAATCGCCGACTGCTCGTCCTCTTCCAACCCCACCTGTATTCGCGCACCCGGATCTTCGCTGAGCGCTTCGCCGCCGCCCTCGATACGGCCGACGAGGTCATTGTCACCGGCGTGTACGGGGCCCGAGAGGAACCCGAAGAGGGAGTCGATGGCGATCTCATTACCCGTGCCATGACCCGGGGCCGCTTCATTGCCGATCGATTCGAGGCGGCCGATGAGATTGCCCGCAGCGCCCGCGACGGGGACATCGTGTGCACGATGGGTGCGGGAAACGTTACCGAGCTCGGCCGCCGCATTCTGGAGGCATTATGAGGCCGCCTAAGCAGCCCAAGCGGCCCGCCGCCATGCGCCAGCCGGCGCGCCAGCCACGCCCGGCTCCGGCGGAGGAATCGATCGAGCGCAGCCTGCGCCGGGCCACCCCGCCGCGCAGCGCGCAAACCGCGGCCGAACCTGAGGAAGTGGCAGATCCGCGCCAGGCCCGCCGCACCCGCCAGCCGGTCCGCCTCTCCCCGCGCGGAGCCGTGCCGGGCGGCGGCGACACCGCGCCCACCGCTCCCGTACCCGCCGAACCGGTCGAGGAGCCGCGAGCAACCCCAGATTCCCCGCGCTCCGCGTGGCTGAGCCGGCTCGGCTTTTTCAAGCCCGCCGCCGACCGGCGCGCCCGCTCAGAAGCGACAACCGAGGGATCTCCGCGGCCTGACGGCAGGGCGTCGGCGACGTCGTCTGCCAAGCCGCCCGCCCCCGCACCGGACCCGACGTCAGGCAGGTCCGTTGCCAAGGCGAAGAAACGGCCCGGGCGCAAGGCCTCCTCCCAGCCCCTTGATCTCGAGGCCGCGCGCCGGGATATGAAGGCCGCGCGCCGCTCGCGCCGGATTCGCAAGATCGGTCTGATCCTTGCCGTTCTCGCCGTTCTCGCCGCGATGACCTATATCCTCTTCTTCTCCCCGCTGTTGGCGGTGAAGAAGGACAAGATCAGCGTGGAGACGACCGATCCTGCCCGGGTGCTGCCCCTCGGCAGTATCGACGCCATCACCGGCCCCTACGTGGGCCGCCCGGTGCTGTCCATTGACACCGAGGCGGTGGAGGACCTCATCGAGGAGCTGCCCGAGGTGTCCTCCGCCCACGTTCACCGCTCCCTGCCCTCCGGTCTCACGGTCGAGGTCACCGGACGCATCCCGGTCGCCTGCCTCACCGAGGCTGAGCAGTGCACCCCGATCGACACTGAAGGGGTGAAGTTGCCCGGAGCTCAAGGAGCCGAGGAGCTGCCGAACATCACCGGGGATCCCACCGGCATCTCCGATTTGCTTGATGTCATGGCGGTGCTGCCCGAGGGTGTGCGCTCCCGCGTGACCACGGCCAACATCTCCGAGACCGGGCTCATCGAATTTGATCTTGGCGGCCCGGTCGTCAAGTGGGGAGCCTCCGTCGACAACGAGAAAAAGGCCCAGGTCCTCGAGGTGCTCCTCAGCCAGGAGGCCAATATCTACGACGTGAGCATCCCCACAGCGCCGGTCACGTCCTGAACTTGCCGACACGCGGGCGCGGTCGTTGATCCCGGGCCCGCACCTCCGTACCTTATCCGCGAGGTTGAGGCCGAAAAACCTCAACCATTGCTTGAGGCCTCGAAGGGAAGACAGGGTATGTCCACGATCAATAGCACAGCGAATATCAAGGTGATTGGTGTTGGTGGCGGCGGCGTCAATGCGGTCGACCGCATGATCCAGGACGGACTGGCCGGCGTCGAATTCATCGCCGTCAACACCGATAGCCAGTCCCTCGTCAAGTCCGAGGCCGATACGAAGCTGGATATTGGCCGCGACGTGTCCAACGGTCTAGGCGCGGGCGCCGATCCGACGATCGGCAAGAAGGCCGCCGAGGAAAACATCGAGCTGATCCGCCAGGCTCTCGAGGGCGCGGACATGGTGTTCGTGACCGCCGGCGAGGGCGGCGGCACCGGAACTGGCGCTGCCCCGGTGGTGGCCCAGGTCGCCCGTGATCTCGGCGCGCTCACGGTCGGTGTTGTCACCCGCCCCTTTGACTTCGAGGGACGCCAGCGTGCCAACAATGCCATCACCGGCATCAAGGTCCTGCGCGAGGCGGTCGATACCCTCATTGTCATTCCCAATGACCGCCTGCTCGACATTGCCGAGAAGGAGCTGTCGGTCCTCGAGGCTTATCACATGGCCGATGCGGTCCTGCGCTCCGGCGTCAAGGGCATCTCCGATCTCATCACCATCCCCGGCCTCGTCAACCTTGACTTCGCCGACGTCAAGGCCGTCATGAAGGATGCTGGGACGGCGATCATGGGCATCGGCTCCGCCTCCGGAGAGGACCGGGCCATGGCGGCCACCGAGAAGGCCATCTCCTCGCCGCTGCTCGAGGCCCGCATCGATGGCGCCCACGGCGTCCTGCTGTCCTTCCAGGCCGGCGCCGACTTCTCCATGAAGGAGCTCGCCGATGCCTCGAAGCTCGTCAAGGAATCGGTCGATCCGAATGCCAACATTATTGTCGGCCAAATCATCGAGGATTCGCTTGGCGACGAGGTTCGGGTCACCGTCATTGCCGCCGGCTTTGACGAGAACCAGGATGAGATTGTCGCCAATCCGACCGCGCAGGCCCAGCAGGCCCCGCCGGCCGCTCCGCCCGCTGTGCCTTCCCCGCAGCCCGAGGAGGCTCCCGCCGCTGAATCCCCCGAGCCGGGCCACCTTGTCACCCCCTCCGCCCCGGCCGGTCAGCCTCGCCACGCCGAGAAGAGCGCCGAGGATCGCGGACTCGACATTCCGTCCTTCCTCTTCAACCAGGACTGATCCCCTGATCGAGGTCGAGATTCCCGGGGCGCGCGCCGCCTTTACAACGCGCGTGCCCGGGATATCTGCGCCCCCGTACGACGAAGCCAATCTTGGCCCGCACGTGGGCGATGATCCGCGCGCCGTCGCCGCCAACCGGGCCGCCCTCGAGCCGGTCTTCGGACGCATCTCCTGGCTCACCCAGGCACACGGCGATGAGATTGTGTTGGCCGATCCGAGCCGCGAGCCCGAGGCCGATGGCCTGATCATCGCACCCGGTCAGGCCGGGGCCGTTATGGTGGCTGACTGTGCGCCGGTGCTCATGGCCGGCGGGGAGGGAGGCAACCGCCTCGGGGCCGCCGTGCACGCCGGGCGCCCGGGGATGATGAGGGGAATCGCAGCGAAGGCCGCCCGCCTTCTTATCGCCGCCGGCATCGATCCCGCCACCATCACCTGCGTTATCGGACCCACCGTGTGCGGACAGTGCTACGAGGTGCCGGAGGACATGGCGGCCGAGGCTGACCGCCGATATCCAGGCTGCCGCGTCCTCACCCGCTGGGGCACCCCCGGCATCGACATCCGCGCCGGAATTGTGGCCCAGCTGGCCCCGCTCGGCGTCACCATCACCCAGGTGGATGCGTGCACCATGGAGGATGACAGATTCTTTTCGCATCGCGGCTCGGGCGGGCGCACGGGTCGCTGTGCGGGAGTGCTTGCGATACCGCGACACTCCGAGAAGGTTCGCGCCCGAAGTAACGCGAGTGCCATACCGTCGAGGTAGCAAAGGAAGGAGAGCGCCGTGGGAATGTTTGAGCGCTTTATGGAAAAAGCGACGCTGACCGATGACAGCGAATTGGATTACCTCGAGGACGAGGGGTATGACTACGACGACTATGACGAGGTCGCCGGGGAAGAGGAAGCCCCCGTCAGCTCCATTCGAGCCGTCAGCCCGAGCGAGGAAATCTCGCGGATCGCCACCTGCTGGCCGCGCACCTTCGAAGATGTCACCGTTTTCGCCGATCAGTTCCGCAAGTCCATCCCGGTCATTCTCAACCTGTCCGAGACCGACCAGGAGGCCGGCCAGCAGCGCATCGCCGACTTCGCGCTCGGCCTCGCCTACGGTCTGGGCGGCCAGCTGGAGCAGATCTCGGAGGATGTGCTGCTCCTGACTCCGCGCACCATGCGCCTGGAGGAGCACCGCTCGGATAACACGCGTCGCTTCGGGCACTGACGTGGGAACAGTCGCGATCGTTCTCTACCTCGCGGCGCGAATCTACATTTTCGTGCTCATTGGCCGAGTGGTCTTTGACATGGTCATGGTTTTCGCGCGCGATTGGCGACCCACGGGCATCCTGCTTGTCATCGCCAACGTCATCTATTCCCTCACCGACCCGCCGCTGCGTTTCCTCGGCAAATACATACCGCCGTTGCGGCTCGGGGGGATCGCCCTCGACATGGGATTCCTCGTCCTGTTCTTCGGCGTCTCCTTCCTCTCCTCCCTCCTTCCGCGCTTCTTCTAGCCCTCTGTCCCCCGCCACCGCGGGGGACACGTGTCTGTGCGCGGGGCTTCTCTCGCCCCGCGTCATACCGTGCCGCCCAGCGCCCCGCTGAGGGCGGCGCCAAGCACCGGCTCGCAGCTGATCTCCCATATCCGTGCCCACGTACGAGGATGCTCAGCCGGCCAGAGCGGGTAACAAGGGCGCCCGGTAGCTGTGGGGAGCGTGTGTGGTTCCCAGAGTGTCGGCGCGCGAAGCGTTCCGGTTCGAGGTGGACAAGTACCACCAGTTTCCCGTGCAAGTATGGTCAAAGCGGTTGAGTATGGGCAATGAGGGTGAAGGATAGAGCGCAAGCCCGCATGACTCGTGTAGTCTAAAGACGTTCACGTCCACGCAGACACCCTACGACCTACAGAGGTGAAGACTATGGCGCTGCTCACGGAAGATGATGTCGCGAACAAGACGTTCACGGCAACAAACTACCGCCAGGAGGGTTACAACCAGGACGAGGTTGATGACTTCCTCGACGAGGTTGCCGAGACTATCGAGAAGCTCACCCAGGAGCGAGACCAGCTCCGCCGCGAGCTCGATGAGGCGAAGGCCCGCATTGGCGAGCTCGAGGCCGGTGCCCCGGCCGAGCAGCACGCCAGCCCCGGCATCCCCTCCGAGCCCGAGCCGCAGCAGGCCGCCGCCGCTGCCCCGGCTAGCGATGAGGCGCAGAATGCCGCCGGCGTTATCGCCCTGGCCCAGAAGCTCCACGACGAGTACGTGGCGAACGGCAAGGAAGAGGGCGACCGCATTGTCGCGGAGGCGAATGCCGAGTCCGAGCGGATCATCAAGGAGGCCGAGGAGCAGCACAACCGCACCCTGGCCCAGCTCGAGCAGGAGCGTTCGCTCCTCGAGCGCAAGATCTCCGAGCTGCGCGACTTCGAGCGCGACTACCGCGCCCGTCTCAAGTCCTACCTCGAGACCCTGCTGTCGAATGTGGAGTCCGGCCAGGCCGGAAACCAGCGCGGCGTCTAACACCAATGCTCATGGCGGCCCGCAAGGGCCGCCATTTGCCTGGCCTCATGAAGTCTCGCACCGCCTATCTCCTCGCCCTCATCACCCTCCTGGTCGACCAGGCCACGAAGCTGTGGGCGCTCGCCGCCCTGCCCGGGCGCACCGTTCCGTTGCTGGGTAATGTCCTGTCCTTGCAGCTCGTGCGCAATCCGGGGGCGGCGTTTTCGCTTGGATCAGGCTCGACGCTCATCCTCACGATTATTTCCGTCGTCGTTACGCTCGGCGTCATCTGGGCGCTGCGGCGCTGTGAGTCTCGGCCGTGGGCCCTCGCCCTCGGAGTGATCCTCGGCGGCGCCATTGGCAACCTCATCGACCGCCTGGTGCGTGAGCCCGGATTCGGTCGCGGTCACGTCATTGACTTCATCAACTACGGCGGCTGGTTCATCGGCAACATTGCCGATATCGCCCTCGTGCTTGGCGTCATCGTCCTCATCGTCCTCGAACTCACCGGCACTCCCTTCGCGTCCTCGGCGAGCGACACCGCCTCCGGCACTTCCGCGCCCGGCGAGGAGACGGCTGAGCCGGGAGCAGAGAACTCTTGCGACGGCGGGCACCGGCTTGGCGATGATGCGCCATCCTCGAGCCCGCCCCGGGAACCGGGTGCCGATCGGGTGAATCCGGATCGGGCCGGTGAGTCTTCGTGAACTACTTCGACGTGCCATCATCGCTCGTGGGGGAGAGGCTGGATGTGGCGGTGTCCCGGCTGGCCGGTATCTCCCGCACCAAGGCGCGCGATCTTATTACCGAGGGGCGGGTCAAGGTCGATGGCGGGAAGGCGAGCCCCTCGCACAAGATTTCCGAGGGAACCGTCAACATTGAGATTCCCGAAGAAGACGAGGTCAGCCCGCGGGGATCAGCCGATGACATTGATATCGTACATATCGACTCCGATCTCGTTGTCATCAATAAGCCTGCCGGCTTGGCCGCGCATCCGACAACGGGATGGCAGGGACCGGATGTGCTCGGTGCGCTGCGGGATGCTGGGGTGCCCACCTGCCCCTACGGTGACAATGACCGCCGCGGCATTGTGCATCGCCTCGACGTCGGCACCTCGGGCGTCATGGTCGTGGCCATCTCCGAGCGGGCCTACGATCGGCTGAAAACCGCCTTCTTTGAACGCGAGGTGGACAAGATCTACCACGCCCTCGTCCTCGGCAATCCGAGCCCGCCCTCGGGAACGATTGACGCGCCGATTGGGCGCGATCGCAAGACGGCGTGGAAGATGTCGGTTCTCGAGGGCGGACGCGAGGCCATCACCCACTTTGACACCCTGGAGACCCTGTCCGGGGCCTCCCTGCTCGAGGTGAAGATTGACACCGGCCGCACCCACCAGATCCGGGTGCACATGTCCGCCATTGGCCATCCCTGCCTCGGCGATCCGCGGTATGGCGGAGCGAAGGCAGCGACCGATGGCCTCATTCGCCAGTGGCTGCACGCCCGCCGCCTCACCATTCCCCACCCCGAGCTTGGACCCACCACCTATGAGGCCGACTATCCGCCCGAGCTGACGGAGGTCCTCGAGCGGATTCGCCGCGAGGGCCGCTGAGCCGGCCGCAGCCGGCCGTACCGCATCGACACACCGAGCCGGTGCTGTAGCCGGTGTGGACTCGGGCGGCCGCAGCTGATTTATCATGACCGGGAAAGGAGGACACATGATTGAGCCCACCACCGATCTCGACACCTGCCTGCGGATTCGGCGCGAGGTCTTCATCGTTGGCCAGAATGTGCCCGAGGACCTGGAGATCGACGAACACGATGCCGACCCGGAGACGATTCACCTGCTCGCCTTTGTGGGTGGCAGGGCGCTGGGCACAGCCCGCATGCGCCAGGTGGGCGAGGCATGGAAGGTGGAGCGGGTGGCCGTACTCGACCACGCCCGGGGAACCGGAGTGGGGCGGGGGCTCATGATGAGGGCTGAGGAGATCGCCTCCGGTCGAAAAATCGTCCTGTCTTCCCAGCTCACCGCACTCGGCTTTTACCGTCGGCTCGGCTACACCGAAGTCGGCGGTGAGGATTATCTCGATGCTGGGATTTGGCATCGGGACATGGAAAAGGTGCCGCGGCCCTAGGCTCGAGGCGGACCCTCCGGGACAGGTGTCCGGCAACCTCCTACACTGGTGCCATGGCCATCGATAACGCAGACTTCGCCCACCTTCACGTTCACACCGAGTACTCCATGCTGGACGGTGCGGCGAAGATCAAGAAGCTCGTTGACGCCTGCGTGAAGAATGGTCAAAAATCGCTCGCGATCACCGATCACGGCTATCTCTTTGGCGCTTATGAGTTCTACCAGGCTGCCCGTGCCGCAGGCATCCGTCCCATTATTGGCCTCGAAGCCTATGCCACCCCGGGAACCTCCCGATTCTCCACGGAGCGAGTCCGTTGGGGCGAGGATCACCAGCGCTCCGATGACGTTTCGGCGGGCGGCGCGTATACGCACATGACGCTGCTGTCGACGAATAACACCGGCATGCACAACCTGTTCCGGATGGGATCGGCGGCTTCGATCGAGGGGCAGATGGGCAAGTGGCCCCGCATCGACCGGGAGCTGCTCGAGACCTACCACGAGGGCCTCATCGCCACCGCCGGTTGCCCGTCGGGGGAGGTGCAGGTACGTCTGCGTCTCGGCCAGTTCGAGGAGGCCTACCGAGCCGCGGGGGAGATGCAGGACCTGTTCGGCAAGGAGAATTACTTTGTCGAGATCATGGATCACGACAATGAGATCGAACGCCGGGTGCGCAATGAGCTGCTCGAGCTCGCAAAGAAAATTGGCGCACCGATCATCGCCACGAATGACTCCCACTACGTCGACGAGGACGATGCTCGGATCCAGGATGCTTTGCTGTGCATCAACTCCGGTTCTGTGCTCTCCGATCCGGACCGGTTCCGCTTCGACGGCTCCGGCTACCACCTGCGCTCCACGGCGGAGATGGAGAGGCTGTTTGGAGATATTCCGGGGGCGCTCAGCAACACCCTCGAGATTGCCGAACGGTGCGAGGTCTCCTTCACCACGGCCGCCGAGGGTGCCAACTTCATGCCCGTCTTTCCCACTCCGGCCGGTGAGGATGTCACCTCGTGGTTCGTCAAGCAGGTCGATGAGGGGCTCCATGAGCGGTTTGGTGCGACGATTCCCTCCGATGTTCGCGAGCGGGCCAATTACGAGGTGAGTGTCATCTGCGACATGGGCTTTCCCGGCTACTTCCTCGTCGTCTCCGACTACATCAAGTGGGCGAAGAGCCAGGGTATCCGGGTTGGGCCGGGGCGTGGCTCGGGAGCCGGTTCCATGGTTGCCTACGCCCTGCAGATCACCGAACTTGATCCCATCAAACACAATCTGCTTTTCGAGCGCTTCCTCAATCCCGAGCGCGTATCCATGCCCGATATCGATGTCGACTTTGACGATCGCCGCCGCGACGAGGTCATCGCCTACGTTGAGGACAAGTACGGTCACGACAATGTCGCCCAGGTTGTCACCTACGGCACGATTAAGTCCAAGCAGGCGCTGAAGGATGCGAGCCGGGTGCTCGGCTTCCCGTTTGAGATGGGCGACCGGATGACGAAAGCCATGCCGCCCACCGTGCAGGGCAAGGACATTCCGCTCGGGGACGTCTACAATCCCGAGGCCAAGCGCTACGCCGAGGCCGGGGAATTCCGCTCCTTCCTCGAGGCCGATGAGCAGGCGACCAAGGTTTTCGATCTAGCCTGCGGCCTGGAGGGCCTCACCCGCCAGTGGGGCGTGCATGCCTGCGCGGTTATCATGTCCTCGGAGAAGCTCACCGACGTCATTCCCATGATGAAGCGCGTGGCTGACGGGGCGATTATCACGCAGCTGGAGTATCCGCAGTGCGAGGAGCTCGGACTGCTGAAGATGGATTTCCTCGGACTGCGCAACCTCACCGTCATCGAGGACGCACTCGTCAATATCGAGCGCAACGGCAAGGAGGTGCCCGATATGGACAACCTCAGCCTCGATGATCCGAAGACCTACGAACTGCTCGGTAATGCTGAAACCCTCGGCGTCTTCCAGCTCGATGGCGCCGGCATGAGATCTCTTCTCAAGCTCATGAAGCCGGACCATTTCGAAGACATTTCCGCCGTCTCGGCCCTCTACCGGCCGGGCCCGATGGGAGCGGGCTCGCATACCAACTACGCCTTGCGCAAGAACGGCAAGCAGGAGATCGAACCGATTCACCCGGAGCTTGCCGAGCCGCTGGCCGAGATCCTGGGCCCCACCTACGGCCTCATCGTTTACCAGGAGCAGGTCATGCAGATCGCGCAGAAGGTCGCCGGCTTCACGCTCGGTGAAGCAGACCTGTTGCGTAAGGCCATGGGCAAGAAGAAGCTTGACGTGCTTAACGCCCAGTACCCGCACTTCGAGGCCGGCATGGTGGAGCACGGCTTTTCCACCGACTGCGTGAAGACCCTGTGGGACATTCTCGTCCCGTTCTCCGAATACGCCTTCAACAAATCGCACACCGCCGCCTACGGCCTCGTGTCCTATTGGACCGCCTACCTCAAGGCCAACTATCCGGTGGAGTACATGGCGGCGCTGCTCACCTCCCAGCAAAACGACAAGAAGAAGCTAGCGCTCTACCTTGCCGAATGTCGCCGGATGGGAATCACCGTGCTGTCCCCGGACGTCAATACCTCCGATGCTCAGTTCACCGCCGTGGGCGATGATATCCGCGTCGGGCTTGCCGCGATCCGCAATGTCGGCGCCAATGTCGTTGAGGGCATTATCTCCGGGCGCGCCGATGGCAAGTACACGTCCTTCCAGGACTTCTTCAACAAGGTTCCGCTCAACGTGTGCAATAAGCGAGCCATTGACTGTCTCATCAAGGCCGGGGCCTTCGATTCCCTCGGCTATACGCGCAAGTCGCTGGCGCTCAAGGCGGAGGAAGCCGTCGACGCCATCGTCTCGGTCAAACGCAACGAGGCGGCCGGACAGTTCGATCTCTTCGCGGGCATGGACGGCGCCACCGGCCCGTCCTTCGACGTGGAGATCCCCGACCTGCCCGAATGGGAGAAGAAGAAAAAGCTCAACTTCGAGCGGGACATGCTCGGCCTGTACGTCTCCGACCATCCGCTGTCTGGGCTTGAGCGGGCCGTCGAGCGCGCCTCGAATGTCTCCATGGTCCAGCTCTTCGAGGGCGAGGGGGTGAGCGATGGTCAGCAGGTCATTGTTGCCGGACTACTCACCGACGTGTCCGCGCGCATCGCGAAGAAGTCGGGCAAGATGTGGGCCCAGCTCACGGTTGAGGACATGACCGGCTCCATGACCATCAACGTCTTCCCCAAGACCTACACGCAGGTCGCCGACATGCTCGTCCCTGACTCCATCATCGCGGTCACCGCCCGCATCTCCATGCGCGATGGCGGTGACGTTCAGCTGAATGCCCAGTCGATTGCGCCGGTGGATACGGCTGGGGCAACTGACCGACCGGTGGAGATCGCGCTGGCCGAGGCCAGGTGCACCCCGCAAACTCTCGCCGAGCTGCGCAACATCCTGCTCAACTATCCGGGTCTCACCCCCGTCCACCTGCGCCTGAGTAGACCCGGGAAGGTAACCCTGGTCGAGCTCGATCCGAAGTTCTGCGTTAACGCCTCGCCGGCCCTGTCCGCCGATATCGCCGTGCTGCTGGGGAGGCGAGCGGTTCAGTGAGAGCCAAACCCACACCGATGTGCCCCCTGCGCATCGGCGAGCCCTGCACGCTCTGTCAGGCCTTTGTCACCGGGCCCGAGGACTGCCAGACGGTCAAGCTCGTCATGGAGGATCCGGAGCTGCGCGAGGAGCTGGTCAAGAAGCGCCGTGCCTGGCAGGCCCAGCAAAGAGAAAAGCGAGCGCGCCGATAACCTTGGCTGAGCCCGACAATCTTGCTAGGGTGCCCTTAGTTTCACTTCACATCTGAGGAGCATCATGAGCCGCCTTGCCGCCCTTGCCGGAGTAATCACTCCCGCCGCCTATATTCTCGGCGATGTTCTCCTCCTCGGCGGGGTCCCGCGGCGCCGCCACGCCATCCTCGATGACCCGCGGCTCAACGAATCCGTCGAGGGCATGCTCGAGCAGCCATCGTCCTCGCTGCGCGCCGGCGCCCTTGCCGGTGCGCTCGCCAGCCCCGGATATCTCGCCGGCGGCATTGCCCGTTGGCGCCTCGCCAGCGGGCCGACCGGCCGGCCCACGAGCACCGCCGCCGCTGGCATTCTCCTCCTCGCCGCCGCGGAGGGCTATGCCGGCTACATTCACTCGATGTTCTATCCGTTCGGCGAATTCATTCGGCTCGCCGAGGCCCAGCGCATCTGGGAGACCGAGCGCGGTCTCGTGCCAGAGGATGTGAATGCTGAGGCGGAACTCGTACGGGATCCGGCACGTCCGGTTGTGGATTCACACGCGCTGGTGGAGAAGAGCCAGGAGGTAGCCAAGGCGATCACGCCGGGCCACCTGGTCTACTTCTCCGGCCAGGTCATTGGCTCGGCGCTTCTCGGCTGGGAGATTGCGCGGGGACGGACGGGATATTCGAGGCTGGAGGCACTTCTCGTTCCTCCGGCTCTTCCCATCGCCGCTGCCATTGCCGCCACGGCACGGGTCAAGGGTGGGCGCCACGCGTTGCGCGGGGCCGGGCTCTCCCTCGGCGCGGCCATCTCCGGCATCGCCACCCTCGCCGCCTCGCTGCGCAGGGCTTAGCGCAAGTATCCGACATCGCACCGGAAGCCCGTGCATGGCGGTAGAGGACCGCCGTTATCGGGAGGCCACCTTCATGGCGAGATCGCCCACCTCGACAACCTCGCCGCCGGTGAGCTGGCGGCCCCGGGCTGTGCAGGTTTCACCGTCGACGGTCACCTCGCCGGCGGCAATGAGCTCAGCGCCCTCGGCGCCCGAGCCGACGAGATTGGCAAGCTTGAGGAATTGGCCGAGGCGAATCGGCGTGGTGACCTGGAGGGTCTCGATATCAGACACGGTGCTCCTTGACGTTGGTTGCGGTGCGGGCCCGGCGGCGGAGGAAGATGTAGGCGCCGACGCCAATGGTGAGGGCCACGAGAGCGATCGTGCCGGCGGGGGAGCCGGCGATGGAGGCGAGGGCGGCCTGCCAGACGGCAAAGCCGACGGTTGCGTAGATTCCGGCCCAGGCCAGGCAGCCGGGGATCATGGCCGCGGTGTAGATAAGGGGGCGGATGCCGATGAGGCCGGCTCCAAGATTGCACGCGGTTTGAAAGCCGATGGTGAGGAATGACAGGGGGATGACCACCCAGCCGCGTTCGCGCAGGGCGGCGATAGCTCGGCTGACCGAGGGGCGGGCCGTGAGATTCCTCCGGTGGGCGTAGCGGGCCGAGAGGTGGCCGGCGTAGCGGCCCAGCCAATAGGTGGCCTGGGCGCGGAAGAACACCACCGTGAGCAGGAAGAGGTAGAGCCAGATGAACGGGCCCTCAGCAATGCTCTGGGGCATCAGCCGTGGCAGTCGGCGCACAGGCCGAACAACTCGATAGTGTGATTGACCTGGGCGAAATTGTGTTCGCTGGCCACCCTGTCGGCCCACTTCTCGACGTCCTGGCCGGCCACCTCGATGGTGAGCCCGCAGCGCCGGCACACAAGATGATGGTGGTGGGCGTGCCCGCACATGCGGTAGAGCATCTCGCCCTGATCATCACGCAGCGTATCCACCTCGCCGTCCTCGGCGAGGATCTGCAGATTGCGATAGACGGTGGCCAGGCCGATGTTGTCTCCACCGGAGCGGATGATTTCGTGGAGTTGCTGGGCCGAGACGAACCGGTCGATCGACTCCATGGCCGAACGGATTGTGGCCCTCTTACGAGTTGCCCGTCTAACCGGCATGTCCTTCGACAACGCTCTCCCTTTCCACTGAGGCGGACCTTTCCCTCGATGTTACTAGAAGAGGACGGATGACGGTGACGAGGGCGTAGAGACCGACGGCGAGCATGACGACCGTGGCGCCGGGGGACCAGGGCTTGATGTAGGTGATGACGAGGCCAATCTCGGACACAATGAGGCCGATGATCATGGCGAGGCGCATGGTGGCCGCAAACGAACGAGTGACCTGCTGGGCGGTGGCGACGGGGACGATCATGAGGGCGGAGACGAGGAGGGCTCCCACCACGCGCATGGCAATGGCCACCGTGAGGGCCGCGGTGACGGAGATGAGGACGGAGAGCAGGCGCACCGGCAGGCCGGAGGCCCGGGCGTGCTCCTCGTCGTGGCACAGCGCAAACAGCGCGGGCATCATCCCTATGCCGATGGCGAAGACGACGAGGGCGAGGATGAGGGACAGCCACATGTCGGCGGTGGAGACGGTGGAGATGGAGCCGAAGAGATAACCGTTGAGATTGGCGGTGGTTCCGCCGGCAATGCCGATGAGGAGGACGCCGCCGGCAATGCCGCCGTAGAAGAGGAGGGCGAGGGCAACGTCCCCGGAGGCCCTGCCGCGTTCGCGCAGGTATTCGATGATGAGGGCGCCGGCGGCGGCCGCAATAATCGCCCCGGGCATGGCCCACGCATCCTGGTCGGCGGTTCCCGCCCAGGCGCCCATGAGCCAGCCTGCCGCAACACCGGTGAGAGCCATATGCCCGATCCCATCCCCGAGGAGGGTAAGCCGGCGGGCCACGAGATAGGTGCCCATGACCGGGGCGGACAGCCCGACGAGGGCGGCGACGACGAGGGCACGGCGCAGCAGGCCGTAGGAGAGCATCTCGGTGAGCAGGTCGATCATGTGAGGCCTCCGAGCGGATTGGGATGCTCGATGTCGGGAGTGCCCTCGCAGTGCTCATCGAGCGGAGAGCCGGGGCAGGCAACCGAACCATTGCCGGCGCGGGAGACAATGTGTCCGCGCTCGAGGGTGATCGTGTGCGTAATCGTTGGGGCGAGCTCGCCCAAGCCATGGAGCACGCACACGAGGGTCATACCGCTGGACACCCGGTCCGCCAGGACGCGGGCAATCGACTGGCGCGATCCCTCGTCAACCCCGGCGAAGGGCTCATCGAGGAAGAGGAGATCGGGATGGCGGACGAGCGCGCGGGCGAGCAGGACCCGCTGCTGCTGGCCGCCGGAGAAAGTATGCACCGACTCATCGGCCCGGTGGGCGAGCCCCACCTCGTCAAGGGCCGCCATGGCTGTGTCGCGAGCGCGCCGGCCCCGCCGGATCATTGTTCCGGCAAGCAGCCCGGAGGCGACAACCTCCCGGGCGGTGGCGGGCACCCCGCCGGCCGCGCTCATGCGCTGTGGGGCGTAACCGATCCGGCGCCACGGGGTGGAGCGGGAGGGCTGAGGCACTCCCAGCAGCTCGATGAGGCCGTCGTGGGGGATGATGCCCAGGCAGGCGCGCACGAGGGTGGACTTGCCCGAACCGTTGGGGCCGAGCACGCCGAGCGCGCTACCGGAAGCCACCTCCAGGTCGATACCGTCAAGCACCCGGGTGGCGCCGTAGCGCGCCCCGGCCCCACTCATGCGCAGCGCCGGGATCATTTGCACCCCAGTGACTCGCGCAGGAGGGCGAGATTATCCGCCATCACCTGAGCGTAGTCCCGCTCCGGATCGAGCTGGGACTCCAGTGCGTCCAGCAGCTTCACCTCGACATCGGCCTCCCCAGCCAGCGCCTGCGCCATTGCCACCTCCGGCTTGGAGGTGGCAAAGACGGTGGTCACCCCGGAATCGCGAATGAGCTCGGTGACGGAGGCGATGCGGGCCGGGGACGGCTCAGTATCCGGCTCCACGCCGGCAATCGCCTCCTGGGTGAGCCCGTAGGAGTGGGCGAGATAGCCGAAGGCGGCGTGGGTGACGATCAAGGTATCGCGCTCGCATGAGGCCAGACCCGAACGGAATCCCTCATCCAGGTCGGTCAGCGTCCGCTCGTATTCCTCGGCCCGCTCCGCATACTCATCGGCGTGATCGGGATCGATCTCCGTCAGCTCCCGAACAATCGGTGAGGCCAGCTCGGCCATGAGCCGAGGGTCGACCCAGAAGTGCGGATTCCCGTCGAGCGCCGGATCGGAGGAGGCAATGTCGGCGGCATCGACCACGTGGGTGGGGGAGGCCTCGGCCACCGCCTCATCCATGGCCGGCTGGAAGCCCGAGAGGTAGACGACGAGATCCGTTTCGGCCAGCGCCGTCACCTGGCGCGGGGATAGCTCGAGATGATGAGCATCGGATCCGGGTGGGGTGAGCGACGCCACCTCGACGCGGTCCCCACCGATCTGCTGTACCGCGTACTGGAGCGGATAGAACGAGGTGGTGACCTCGATCTTGGTGGAATCGGGCTCGGCCGAGCAGGCGGTCAGCACCGCCGAGGACAGGGCGAGGGTAAGGAGGATCCGACTACGCATAAATCGATTCTTGTTGCTCGTGAGAATCATTGTCAACTGAGGGGGTGTGGTGTTGCGCACCGGCGAGGATCAGCGCTTTTGCTCTCCCATCGGCCATACTGGAAGCGAACGTTTCGCCGTGCCATCCAGGTACGGCTCTAGCCGTGCCATCCAGGTACGGAGAAAGAGGTCCACATGGCAGCGTCTAAGCTGGACAATGTTATTGCGCTCGCGAAGCGCCGCGGATTCGTCTTCCCCTGCGGGGAGATCTACGGCGGCACCCGGTCCGCCTGGGATTACGGACCGCTCGGTGTCGAGCTCAAGGAGAACATTAAGCGCGAGTGGTGGAAGGCGATGGTGACCGCGAACGACAACGTGGTCGGCCTCGACTCCTCCATCATCCTTCCGCGGGAAACCTGGGTGGCCTCCGGCCACGTTGGCGTGTTCTCCGATCCGCTCACCGAATGCCTCTCGTGCCACAAGCGATTCCGCGTGGATCAGATGCAGGAGGAGTACGCCTACAAGCACGGGATTGAGGACGAGTCCGAGATCTCGCTCGACCAGCTCGCTTGCCCGCATTGCGGCACCAAGGGTCAGTGGACGGCGCCGCGCGAATTCAACATGATGCTCAAGACCTACCTCGGCCCGGTTGAGGACGAGTCCGGCCTGCACTACCTGCGCCCGGAAACCGCTCAGGGCATCTTCATCAACTTCGCCAACGTCATGACCTCGGCCCGGAAGAAGCCGCCCTTTGGCATCGCCCAGATCGGCAAGTCCTTCCGCAACGAGATCACCCCCGGCAATTTCATCTTCCGCACCCGAGAGTTTGAGCAGATGGAGATGGAGTTCTTCTGCAAGCCGGGCGAGGATGAGAAGTGGCACGAGTACTGGCTCGATGCTCGCACCAACTGGTACGTCGACCTTGGTATCGACCGGGAGAATCTGCGCCACTACGAGCATCCTCAGGAAAAGCTCTCCCACTATTCCAAGCGCACCGTGGATATCGAATACCGGTTTGGCTTTGCCTCCGGCGAGTGGGGCGAGCTTGAGGGCGTGGCCAACCGCACCGACTTTGACCTGTCCACCCATGCCAAGCATTCCGGCAAGAAGCTCGACTACGTCGACCAGCAGACCGGGGAGCGCTACATTCCCTACGTCATCGAGCCGGCGGCCGGTCTCACCCGCTCCCTCATGGCCTTCCTCGTCGAGGCGTACGCCGAGGACGAGGCGCCCAACACGAAGGGTGGGGTCGATAAGCGGACCGTGCTGCGCTTGGACAATCGTCTGGCCCCGGTCAAGGCCGCCGTCCTCCCGCTGTCGCGCAAGGAGAACCTCCAGGGCGTGGCCAAGGATCTCGCCGCGGACCTGCGCCGCCTATGGAACGTCGACTATGACGATGCTGGGGCGGTGGGCCGGCGGTACCGCCGCCAGGACGAGATCGGCACGCCGTTCTGCGTGACGGTCGACTTCGACACGCTCGAGGATCAGGCCGTCACTATTCGCGACCGCGACACGATGAAGCAGGAGCGCATCAGCCTCGACAAGGTGGCCGGCTACCTCGCCGACAACCTCTAGCATGCACGACCACGGCGTCGAGCTGCCGCGAAGTCGCACGGTGGTGAGGATGCTCAGCGCGATTGTTATCCCGCTGGCCCTCGCCACCGTGGTCGGCCTCGTCTGGCTGTGGCCCACCGAATCACCCGCGGGGACGGTGATGGCCACCGGTGAGCAGGTGCGTATCGAGCTTGGCACCGTGACCGGGATATCCGGCGGGGATGCCATGACCTCACCCGAGGTGACGATGCGGCTGGATGAGGAGGGCGTCGAGGTGCCTTTGCACGTGCCCCCGGAGATCGCCGCCTCCGGCATGTCCGAGGGGGATCGGGTCAAGGCGATCTTCAATCCGGTCGGACTGGATGCTGGCGCCCCCTACATCTTCTGGGATTTTGAGCGCTCAACGCCGCTCGGACTGCTGGCCCTCGCCTATCTCGCCGTGGTTGCCCTCGTCGCCCGCTGGAAGGGTCTTGCGGCGGTGGTCGGGCTTGGTCTCTCCCTCGCCGTCGTCATGTTCTTCATGCTGCCCGCCCTGCTGGCCGGCAGCTCTCCGCTCGCCGTCATTCTCACCGGTGCGGGCGCCATGATGTTTGCCTCCATCTACCTCGCCCACGGGATCTCGGTGCGCACCACCACCGCCGTGCTGGGCACCGCGGCCGGCCTCATCGTCACCATCATCCTCGCCCACCTCGTTACCGATCGGGCGAGCCTGTCCGGGGCGTGGTCGGCCGACGCCGGCATGCTCATCTCCTACGGGCTGCGCCTGGACCACATCCTCATGTGCGGCATGGTGCTTGCCGGGCTCGGCGCCCTCAATGACGTCACCATCACCCAGGTCTCCACCGTGTGGGAGCTCCGCCTTGCCAATCCGGCAGCGAACACTGCCGCGCTGTTCCGCCAGGGCATGATCGTCGGCCGAGACCATATCGCCTCCACGGTGTACACCCTCGCCTTTGCCTATGTTGGTACCGCCCTCCCGCTGCTGCTCGCCGCCGCCCTCGTCGACCGCAGCCTCCTCGACACCCTGACGGCGGCCCAGGTGGCCGAGGAGATTGCTCGCACCCTCGTTGCCTCCATCGGCCTTATTCTCGCCATTCCCCTCACCACTGCTATCGCTGCGAGGCTCGCCCGTGCCTGAGCTACATCTTGGACCCATCACCACCACCGACATCGTGCTAGCGCCGATGGCGGGGGTGACCAATCCGCCATTTCGAGCCCTGTGCCGTACGAGCGGTATGGCGGGCGCGAAGGCGGCCGGTTATTCGGGTAACGCCGGGCTGTATGTCTGTGAGATGGTGACCTCCCGGGCACTCGTCGAGCGACATCCGGAAACCATGCGGATGATCGAGCCGGAGGAAGGCGACCCCATTCGCTCGATCCAGCTGTACGGGGTGGAGCCCGCCACCATCGGCGCCGCCATCCGCCTCCTTCGCACCGAGGACCGGGCCGACCATATTGACCTCAACTTCGGCTGCCCGGTGCCGAAGGTGACGAAGAAGGGCGGGGGATCGGCCCTTCCCTGGAAAATTGACCTTGTCACCGATATTCTGCGCACGGCGGTTGCGCAGGCCGGCGAGATTCCGGTGACCGTGAAGATGAGGGTGGGAATCGACGACGAACACCACACCTACCTTCAGGCCGGCAAGATCGCTGAAAACGCTGGTATCACCGCTGTTACACTCCACGGACGGACCATGGCCCAGCACTATTCTGGCCGTGCTAACTGGGATCTCATCGCCCGCCTCGTCGAGACCCTCAGCATTCCCGTGCTCGGCAATGGTGATGTGTTCTCCGCCGATGACGCACGGGCGATGCGAGAGGCTACCGGCTGTGCCGGCATTGTGGTCGGCCGCGGCTGCCAGGGCCGGCCCTGGCTCTTCGCTGATCTTGTGGCTGCCTCCCACGGTAGCGATTTTCGGATCCGCCCCACGTTCCGCGAGCTTCAGGCCATCATCGAGGAGCACGCCCGCCTGTCCATCGCACACTTCGGGGATGAGGGGCGGGCCATGCGCGAGCTGCGTAAGCACATCACCTGGTATGTGCGAGGCTTCTCCGTCGGTGGTGAGGCCCGGCGTGATCTCGCACTGGTCTCCTCTCTGGCCGAGCTTAGCGAGCGCCTGTCCGCCATCGAGGATCAGCCCTATCCCGAGGCAGCTGACGGCCCGCGTGGACGGGCTGGCAGTCCAAAGAGGCCGCATGTTCCCGATGGCTGGTTGGATTCGCGTTACCTCAGCGAGGCCGAGGCTCAGCGCATTCGCGCAGCTGAGCTCGCCATTTCTGGCGGATAACGGGGCCGGGAACTCGATGGTCTTGAGCGGGCTATCCCGCGGAGCGGCGATCGACAGCCGGAGATTTAGTCGTAGGGGCTCATCTCCGCTGTGTTGGTGATCGAGCACCACGTGGTGGATCTGGGGGCGAGCCAGAGCCGGCCGGATTCGACTTGGGATCCGGTGGTGGACAGGACCTGCCCGGGGCAGGGGGCGGGAATCATGTCGTCACCGACGTTCATGAGCACCGCAACCTGCGGAGTGAACCAGATGTGCAGCTCGCCGCGATCGAGATAGGACAGCGGGGCGCGCTGGAGTCGATAGGCCGAACGGTAGCGGAGGATGCGACGCAGATTGGGGATGGCCGAAACAAGATCCGAACCCAGGGTGAGCGATCCGGGCAGGGCGAGCATGGCAAGGATCTTCGCGGCGGGCCCGAGCCGGTCCTCGGGGCGGGAGGAGGCCACCGAGATGTCCCAGGCAGGCTGGGAGCCGGTGGAGGCGTGCAACGAATAGAATCGGGTGAGCAGGTCGATGAGCTTGTCCGGCGTCCATTCAATATGCAGCAGAGCATCGGAGCGGGTGATCTCCACCCAGTCCTCGCGCAGGTGATGCTCGAGGGGAGCGAGATCCGGTCCGGTTACGAGCATGGTGCGAATCCGGTCTTCGCCGCGCGCCACGACGGGCTCGGCGAGCGGGGCGGCAAGATGAGGGCGGTCCGTGACGTCGAAGCCGAGCACGCCGGTACCCAGCCAGGTGGGAGCCCGTTTGATGATCGTCTCATCATCATCGTGCAGCCGCAGACTCACTCCGATGCCGCGCTGTCCGGCCCGACGCATGACAGAGGTGATGATGGGATCAGCGGGGTCAATGCCGGAGAGAGACACGTCGAGGGCATCCACGCCGAGCCGGGTGGCATCGTGGAGGAGCTCCAGGAGGTCAGCGGTGGCCTGAGGGGTAAAGACTCGGGGGTCGGTGAGGGCGGTCCCGTATCGCCACGGCTCGCGATACGAGGGGCGGTGGAGCTGGATTGCCTTGGCAAGCCCCTCTCCACTGTCCACAGGTTCGACGTGCTCGTTGCTCACATACTTCATTGTAGACTCGAGGCGTGGAGTACGGTACGCAAGACTTTCTACGGCGGGCCCCGGAGGGCGAGCATTCTCACGCGCGCACCCCATTTGATCGGGATCGCGCCCGGGTTCTGCACTCCTCAGCGCTCCGGCGACTCGGGGCAAAGACGCAGGTACTGGGCCCAACGGCGGGTGACTTTATTCGCACTCGACTGACTCACACCCTCGAGGTTGCCCAGATTGGCCGCTCGCTGGCGAAGATTCTCGGCGCCGATGAGGATCTCGTGGAAACCGCCTGCCTGTGCCACGATCTCGGCCATCCGCCCTTCGGTCACAATGGCGAGAGTGCGCTCGCCGAGGTGGCCTCGGATATTGGCGGATTCGAGGGCAATGCGCAGACGCTGCGCATCATCGGGCGGCTGGAGCCCAAGCGCTTTTACCCCGATGGGTCATCGGCCGGACTCAATCTCACTCGCGCCTCGGTTGACGCAACGATGAAGTATCCGTGGGCGCGGAAGGAGGGCACGCGCAAATTCGGTTTCTATGCCTCCGATGCGCCGCTGGCCGCCTGGGCCCACGAGGATCACGGTGAGGTGCTCTCGGCCGAGGCACAGATGATGGACCTCGCCGATGACATTGCCTATTCGGTGCACGATCTGGAGGATGCTGTGGTGCGGGGGAGGGTCCCCCTCGCCACCCTCAATGAGGAGCACGAGAAGATCATCGAGGCAACCGTCCAGTGGTACGGGATCGACGGGGACAGCCTCGAGGGAGCCTTCCATCGGATCGCCCCGCTGCTGCCCGACTCCTTTACCGGCTCCCAGGCCGATCTTGCACAGCTGAAGGACCTCACCTCCGATCTCATCGGCCGATTCATCACGGCCGCAGCTGAGGCTTCGCCGCCCTCCCTGCGCTACACCGGCGGGGTGGAAATCCCCCGGGAATTCCTCGACGAGATTCTCTTCCTCAAGGGAGTGGCCGTCACCTACGTCATGGGCCCGCGCGAGCTCGAACCCACCTACCTGTCCCAGCGCTCGGTTCTCTTCGACCTCGTGGACGCGCTGTGGGAGCGTCCGGAGGAGATGGAGGCGCCGTACCTGGCAGCCCGCCGCGAGGCGGACGATGAGGCCGGGCAGCTGCGCGCCGTCATCGACCAGGTGGCCGCCCTCACCGACCTGTCGGCGATGTCCTGGCACGCGCGCCTGTGTGGCATGCTGCGGAGCGGTCTATGATTCCCCGCGAAGACATCGATAAGGTGCGCGAGCGCATCCGTATCGAAGAAATCGTTGGCGACTACGTCAACCTCAAGGGCGCCGGCACGGGTTCCATGAAGGGGCTGTGCCCCTTCCACGACGAGAAAACCCCCTCCTTCCACGTGCGCCCGCACGTGGGACGCTGGCACTGCTTCGGATGTGGGGAGGGCGGTGACGTCTTCAACTTCATCGAGCGGATCGAACACATTTCCTTCGTCGAATCCGTCGAATACCTCGCCCGGAAGGCCGGGGTGGAGATCCGCAACGAGGACCGCCCCCGCGACAAGCGGGGCATCACCCGTTCCCGCCTCGTCGACGCACACGTGGGGGCGCAAAAGTTCTTCGCCGACTGCCTGGCCGCAACCCCGAAGGCTCGTGAGTTCCTCCACGGGCGCGGCTTTGACGACGAGGCGATCGCCGACTACGGGATTGGATACGCTCCGGACTCATGGGATGAGCTGCTGCGGTACCTGCGCAACCGGGGCTTTACCGAGCAAGAGCTCGGGGCCACCGGCCTGTTCTCCACCGGCAAGCGCGGATTCTATGATCGCTTCCGTGACCGCATCATGTGGCCCATCACCTCCATCACCGGCGAACCCATCGGCTTCGGAGCCCGCATCATGGGGGACGGGCAGCCCAAGTACCTCAACACCCCGGAAACCCAGCTGTACAAGAAATCCCAGGTGCTCTACGGGCTGGACCGGGCGAAGAAGGCGATCGTCACCAAGCGGCAGATAGTTGTCGTCGAGGGCTACACGGATGTCATGGCCATGCACCTCGCCGGCATTGACACCGCCGTCGCCACATGCGGCACTGCCTTCGGCGAGGAGCACATCAAGGTGGTGCGCCGCCTGCTCGGTGATGCTGCCTCCCCGGCCGCCGGAGTCATGCTCGCCTCGGGCAAGGCCGTGGGCGGGGAAGTGATCTTCACCTTCGATGGGGATGAGGCTGGCAAGAAGGCGGCCCTGCGCGCCTATCAGGAAGACCAGGCGTTTGCCGCCCAAACATTTATCGCCACCGATGCGGCCGGGCGCGATCCTGCCGACATTCGTCAAGAAGACGGAGACGAAGGCCTCCACCGTCTCATCGACACGCGCGAGCCGCTCTTCGCCTTCGCCATCCGCTCCGTCCTCGCCGGCACCCGGCTCGACACCGCCGAGGGCCGCGTCCAGGGCCTGCGGGCCGCCGCCCCCATGGTTCGCGGCATTCGCGACCGGGTGCTGCGCTCCGAATATACAAGGCAGCTCTCCGGCTGGCTGGGCATGGACGAGGATGATGTGCGCCAGGCTGTTCGCGGTGCCCGCCAGCCCTCCGAGCCCGCCCCACACACCCCCGCCCAGCTCGCCCCGCGCCACACCATCACCGATCCCATCGAGCGCATCGAGCGCATCTCCCTCGAGGTCATGCTCCAGCAGCCCGGCTATGTGCTGCACGCCCTGCAGGGCGTCGAGCTGCCACCCCAGATCTTCACCGTCCCCCTCCACCGCGCCATCTACGACGCCATCTCCGCCACCGGCGGGCTCGCCGATTACCGCGAGCGGGTCGACAAGCTCATGGCACAGGGTATCGATCCCGCCCGGGCCGCCCAGCAGGCCGGCATCAGCTTCGTCCAGGACGTCTGCGAGACCACTGAACCAGAAATCGCCAAGGCCATCACCGAGATCTCCGTCGCCCCCATTCCCCAGGACTCCGACCAGGGGGCCTGGACCTATGTGCGCGGCGTCATCATGGCCCTCCTCCGCCTCGGCATCACCCGCCAGATCGCCGAGCTGCGCACCCGGATCCGGCAAATGAACTCCAATGACGAGGGCTATGACGAGCTCTTCGCCCGCCTCATGCGCCTCGAGGCAGAAAAACGCTCCTACGACAGCGAGTGATCTCGGCCGGTGCGGGAACGAAACGGCGAGCTTAGGACATCACCGCCAGGAGCTTAAGCGCAAAGTAGCCGGCAATGACCGCCGAGATAAGGCCGCAGATGAGCTGGCCGCGCAACTGCCCGGACATGAGCCGCCAGCGCTCGCGGTAGCTGCGCTGTCGCCCGGTTTTCTTCTCCCGAGCATTGGGCCCCTCCATCCACGTCAGCCACAGTGAGACGACGGCTGCGCCGCCAAACAACAGCATCTTGACGACGGTCATGATCCAGGCCTCCCGGGCCTAGCGGTGCCGTTCTGGGCGACTCTTCTTTGACTCACCCGAGCCGAGAATGACGAAGCAAGCAAAGCCGATGAACCACAACGGGACAGAATAAAGCATGTTGCGCGCGTAGTCATCGGTGAAGAACGCGACGACGTCGGCCAGTCCGGCGAGGCAGAAAAAAGCGATTCCGACCCAGACCACTACTCCGGTTGACTTCTTCTTAGCCATGGGCTCATCATAGCGAGCTGGAAGGTTCGCGAACCGCTGCGATGTGGGAGAGGATTCCCCAGTGCCCCCACTCGGACTCGAACCGAGGACCGACGGATTATGAGTCCGCTGCTCTAACCGACTGAGCTATGGGGGCGTGGCAAGTGACGCCCTGTCGATTATGACATGTGCGCGGCCAGATACCTATCCTCCAGATCAACTTCTGGCCGGTCAATGACCGGCCACCCGCGCAATTATGACTGCGGGTACTGCCCTGGTCAAAGCTGTGGCCAATGCTGCGGTCACTGCTGCGGCCTGGGCGGACACCAGGATCGGCGCGGACTCGACTAAGCTGGAGGCCAGATCGACCTGGAGGAGAACCGTGGAGAAGAATCCCGATGGGCTACCCACCACCGATAAAGAGCTCATCGCCCTGCAAAAGAAGCGCGCGATCATTGCCGTGCTGCTCGGCCTCGCCCTCATGATCCTCGCGTTCTATGCGGGCAAGACGGTGCGCTCGTGGATGAGTGAGGATAAGCCAGATCAGGCGCGGGCAACGGCCTCGATCGTTCTTGCTTTGGGGGAGGAGCGGGCGTGAAGATCAAGGATCTACCCGAGGCCGTGCGCGCCGATGTTCCCGCCAACCACCTGAGAATCGAGCCGCTCACCGGCGTTCGCTACCTCGTCGTCACGGAGAACTCCGGTCTCATTCTCGGCGTCGAGGCACCCGAGCGGGTGTGGGCGTGGACCGACTTCCTCTCGGGCACGTGGAGCAGGGAAGACAACACCTTCACCGCCCGGGGGATTGACACGGAGGATCTCGTCCTCAGCTTCACCGATGAGGTCGATCCCGTCATCGGCGTCATCCTTGCCGATCGGATCGACTCCTCCATCGTCTTCGAGCAATCCGCACCCCTTGGCCAGACCGGATGGTTGCGGGTTTTTGTGCGCCGCAATCCCGATGGCACGCTCTACACCCAGACCGTCGTGGCGGGCGGGGAAGGCGTGCCTGAGGCCGAGCTTCACCGGTTGGCCGAGAGCCTCGAGGCCGAAGCGCGAAGCACGGCTGGCATGCCGATCTGATCGTGCCCTTGAGCACAGTGGCTAAGGCCTCTCGCCGAGAGTTTGAAACTGACGGGCTGAGCTTGCTAAAGTCACTGTGTTGCATTCCCGCATAGCTCAACGGCAGAGCATTCGACTGTTAATCGAACGGTTGCTGGTTCGAATCCAGCTGCGGGAGCCAGAGCCGCCCGAAAGGGCGGCTTTTTCGTTTCGTGCAGCTCCGCTAGGCCGCCACCGCCAGCCGCGGGTGAGATGAGCGGCCGAGAGCCCGGTAAATCATCCAGGAAGGGCTAGCCGAAGATTCCTCGACCTAGCCCGGTCTTTGCTCCTCCTTCGGGTCCTTCGGGCAGGGTCTCATGGTTTCCATCATGCTTTCTATGCTCCTGGCTATCAGACACCTAACCCTTGTCCTCGCGCGCATGGCTGTCCTCGCGCGCTTGGTGGCAGGGCAAGTAAGAATCTGGGTGCGTGTACACTGTTAGCCATGGCTTATCGAGATATTCGAGTGATCGGTGACCCCGTTCTGCGCACCCCGTGCGATGACATTGTCAAGGTCGATGATCGAGTCCGCTCGCTCGTTGACGACCTGTTGGAGACCGTGGACGACGAGGGCCGCGCCGGATTGGCAGCCAACCAGATCGGCGTCTCCCTGCGCGCCTTCTCGTGGAATATCGACGGCGAGATCGGCTACATTCTCAATCCGAAGATCGTCGACCTGTCCGAGGATGAGTTTCAGGACGGTGACGAGGGATGCTTGTCCGTTCCGGGCCTGTACTTCCCGACCAAGCGCCACTGGTACGCCAAGGCGATTGGCACCGATCTGGAAGGCAACGAGGTTGTCGTCGAGGGCGAGGAGCTCATGGGCCGGTGCATTCAGCACGAGGTCGACCATCTCGATGGTCATCTCTACATTGACCGCCTCGACCGAGAGACCCGCAAGAAGGCCATGCGGGCGATTCGCGAACTCTCCCTCTAGCAGCCGACCTACCCGCTTCTGATGGGCATTGCTGGCTCGCTGCCTCACTGTCTTGCCGTCTCGGTGACGTGGCGACTCTATATCTGAACGGTGGGCTGCCGTTCTGAGAAGGGGCGCGCCGATGGGAGCAGCAGTATGTCGCCGGGACTAGCCAGGGCGACCCAAGGTGTGGCACAGTAGGGATATCGGAACCGATAGGTGTGACGGGGAATCTCACCTAGGGAGGTACCGATGACAATGCAACGCCCCACCCGCGGGGTGGTGTTCATACATTCTGTGACGCCTGCTCTTCAGCCACATGTCGAGTGGGCTATTTCTGGTGTCCTGGGATACCAGGTTCATATCGAGTGGACGGCGCAGCCTGCCGAGCCCTCCTACCATCGCGGCGAACTGTCGTGGACCGGCGAGGTAGGCATGGGGGCGATGCTCGCCTCCGCACTCAATGGCTGGGAACATCTGCGCTTTGAGATCACCGAGGATGCGACACCGAATTCCGAGGGCGGTCGCTGGTCGCATACCCCCGGCCTTGGCATTTTCTACGCACAGACCGATCTCATCGGCAATGTCGTCATCCCCGAGAATCGGATTCGTGCCGCCCTGGAATATGCGGACTCCGATCCGGGGGAGATGCGCAGGCTACTCGATCTTGCCCTGGGCCAGGCCTGGGACGATGAGCTGGAACCGTTCCGCTATGCCGGGGCGGGCGCGCCGGTGCGCTGGCTGCATCGCGTCGGATAAGTCGGCCGGCACCCTCCACATGTGCGGCCTGGCCGCGCCTGCGTGAGCCTCGGGCTTCCTCCCAGCCCGAGGCTCAACTTATGCTCGCCGGACGAGAAGGTCCGAAGGCCCGCAGAGCCATTCCGCGGACATTCCGGTGGCACGTTCCCGTCTTGACTGGGCGGGTTTTGCTAGTCGGTGTCGGCCTGAAAGAGTGCCATGAGGTCGCCTAGCGTGGCAGCTTCGCAGATGTCGCGGTCGGGCACCGTCTTCTTTGTTTCGCGCTCCAGGCCGACGCCGAGGGCGAAACGGGAGACCTGGTCGAGGCGCAGATCATCATCAATGCGGGCCTCAGGGACAATCTCTGCTTCCTCAATTTCCGGGGCGATGGTGGCAAGCAGGCTCCGAACCTGTTCCAGGCGTTCCATGTCTCTCCTTCATGTGGCGCTTACTGCAGCCGGGACTGGTGTCAGCTAAGCTTAAGTCATGGCTTTTCTCGATCTCCTTAAGCAGCTGTTGCAGGTCAACGAGTCGCCGGATTCACCAGGATCCCTTGCGGCGAGGCGCGGCTTGGAACTGCGGGAGATTCTCTCCGATGACCCCAATGATATCGATGCCTTTGGCGAATTAGCGGAGATCGTGCATTCCGCCGGATCGTCTGGCGAGGTGGAAGATCCGCTGACGGCGGATGAGGGGGCGACGGGTTCCTATGACCGAGCCGCCCTTGCCCTGTGGTCGCTGGCCGAGGAGCTTTCGGCCCGCCCCAATGCCTGGTATCCGCTGATCGAGCTGGCCCGCCTGTCAGTTGATTCCGACCTGGATGGGGCAGTGCGTCGCCTCACCACCGCCGTGCAGCGCGATGATTCGGGTCAGGCGCTTGCCGAGGCGATTAAGGTGCTGCGCCAGGCCGGGCACCCCAACGAGGCTTTCTCCCTGGGCATGGGCTACTGGGATCCCAAGGGACAGAAGTTTAAGGCGGGTGAGCAGCTCGTTCTCGCCCAGCTGGATGCTGGCCGGCCCGATCTCGCCGACGACCACCTCGCCATGCTCACCCATCAGGCCAAGGACAAGCACGCGTCCCGGCTCGCCGCGCTACGCGAGCAGCTGGAGCGGGCAAAGGATGACGAGGAAGAGCGCATGCGCGAGCGCGAGGAACAACACCGAGAGGCAGAGGCTGGCCGCCTCGCCACCGAAGAGGAGCAGTAATGGCACGCTACGTCGAGATCCATCCGGACAACCCGCAGGAGCGGCTCATCAACAAGGTGGTGGACCACATTCGATCGGGTGCCGTCATTGCCTTCCCCACTGACTCCGGATATGCGATTGGTACGAAGCTTGGCCACAAGGACGGCCTGGACCGGATCCGCAACATTCGCAAGGTGGGGGAGAAGCATCACTTCACCATGCTCTGCCACGACTTCGCCCAGCTTGGCCAGTTCGTCATCGTTGACAACGCCCAGTTCCGGCTCATCAAAACCCTCACCCCCGGCCCCTATACCTTTATTCTCAAGGGCACGAAGGACGTGCCGCGGATGACGCTCAATAAGAAGAAGAACACGATCGGCGTCCGCATCCCCGATCACCGCATCACCCAGGCACTTGTTGGCAGCCTCGGCGAGCCCATCCTGTCCTCCACCCTCATCCTCCCCGGTGAGGAGGAGCCCATGACCGAGGGCTGGCAGGTCAACGAGGCCATCGGTCACGCCCTCGATATTGTGATCGAAGGACCGGTGGGCGTTGATGGTGCCACGACCGTGGTTGACATGTCCGAGGGCTTTGCGGAGGTCATGCGCGAGGGCGCCGGCGACACCTCGCTGTTCGAGTGAGGCCGGCAGCCGTCCTGTTCGACCTGGACGGGACCATCATCGATTCCGCGCCCATCGTCACCCGAATCATGTCCGAGGTGGCAAGCGAGCTATTTGGGGTGGACGAAGACCTCGACTATTTCCAGCGCTTTGTCGGCCCGCCCCTGAGCGAGACCATGGCAGAGCTCGGGGCGAGCGAGGACGAGGTTCCCGCCGCTATCGCCTACTTTCGTGAACGCTACGGCAAGGTCATGACCGACTCCCCGCCCTTTGCTGGCATGCCGGAACTCCTTGCCTCGCTCACCATGCCGATCGCCGTGGCCACCTCGAAGAAGGAGGAGGCCGCCAAGCGGGTGCTCGCCCATCACGGCCTCATCGACCACTTCACGGTAGTGTCCGGGTCCCGCTCGGAGGGCGAGCCCAAATCCGAGATCGTTGGGACCGCGCTTGCCGAACTGCGGCGTGTGGCCGGCCCCATCGACGGTGAGATCCTCATGATCGGGGACCGCATTCACGATATCGAGGCGGCCCGGGCCCACGGCCTGGACACCATCCTCGTCACCTGGGGCGCGGGCCGTGCCGGTGAGGCCGAGCAGGCCCGCCAGGCCGTGGATACGGTGGCCGATTTGGCCGAGCTGCTATAACCAGCCCAAACCATATCCGCATCTGGCCGTAGGGCCTTCCTGCGTCGTCGCCTGTAGCTTTTCCGCGTCCTTGCCCCCGGACGCCACCGGGCACTACTGCGTGGCGGCGTCGGCGAACTGGCTGCGGTAGAGCCGGGCGTAGGCGCCGTCGGCCTCGATGAGCTCGGCGTGGGTGCCCTGCTCGATGACATCGCCCTTTTCCATGACGATGATGAGATCGGCGTGGCGGATCGTGGAGAGGCGGTGGGCGATGATGAAGGAGGTGCGGCCCTTCTGCAGTCGCTCCATGGCCTTGGCCACCATCATCTCCGTGCGCGTGTCCACCGAGGAGGTGGCCTCGTCGAGGATAAGGATGTGAGGATCGGCGAGGAAGGCGCGGGCGATGGTGAGCAGCTGCTTTTCTCCGACCGAGATTCCTTCTCCCTCGTCTGACACTTCCGTCTCGTAGCCGTCAGGCAGCTGATTGATCATCCGGTCAATCGAAGAGGCCTTGGCCGCCGCTACGACGTCCTCGCGAGTGGCCCCGCTCCGGCCAAAGGCGATATTGTCCGCGATGGTGCCGGAGCGCAGCCACGTGTCCTGCAAGACCATTCCCATCTTTGCCCGCAGCGAGTCCTTGGAGACGGTGGCAATATCGGTGCCATCGATGGTGATGGTCCCCGAGTCCACCTCGTAGAAGCGCAGCAGGAGATTGACCAAGGTGGTCTTGCCGGCGCCGGTGGGGCCGACGATGGCGACGGTCTGGCCGGGCTCGGTGTGCAGGCTGAGGCCGGTGATGACCGGGGTGCCGGGCGTGTAGGAGAAACGCACATTGTCAAAGGTGACCGCACCCTTAATCTCGCCCAGCTCTCCCTGCGCGTCCTCCTCCATCTCCTCGGCATCGAGCAGGTTGAAGATGCGCTCGGCGCTAGCCGCGGCCGACTGGAGCGTATTGGCCATGGAGGCGAGCTGGGAGATCGGCTGGGCGAACTGGCGGGAGTATTGGATGAAGGCCTGGATGGAGCCGAGGGAAATGCGGCCCGCAGCGACCTCGAGTCCGCCGACCACCGCGACGATGACGTAGCCGAGGTTATTGACCAGGGACATGGCCGGCTCCATGAGATGGGAGATAAACGTGGCCTTGAAAACCGAATCGCGCAGCTCATCATTGCGGCTCTCGAATTCCTCGGCGAAACCTTCCTCCAGACCGAAGGCAGTGACAACCTCATGGCCGGTGAAGGCCTCCTCGACGGTGTCGGACACCTTGCCGGTGGAATCCCACTGGCGCCGGAAATGTGGCTGGGCTTTCTTCATGATGAACCGAGCGAGGAAGAACCCGGGTGGCAAGACGATAAAGGAGAGCAGGGCGAGCTTCGGCGAGATCCAGAACATCATGGCGGTGATGCCGATGAGGGTGAGCACGTCCTGGAAGAGCGAAATGATGGTCTGCATGAGCGCCTGGGTGATGTTGTCAACATCGTTGGTCACCCGGGAGAGTAGGTCTCCGCGCGAATGCTGATCGAGATAGGACAGGGGCAGACGATCCACCTTCGCCTGAGCATCGGCCCGCAACTGCCAGCCGAGATCCTGGACGATGTGGCGCACAATCCAGCCGGCAATAAACCGGAAGAGGGAGGAGAGAACGTATACGGCGATGACGACGAGGAGAATCTTCGCCAGCAGCGAGGTCTCCAAGCCTCGACCGGGCACGACGTCCGCGCCCTCGATCATGTCGGCGAGGGTGTTATTTCCGCGCTCGCGCAGCGCATCGGCCGCCTGCTCCGTGCTCATGCCGGCCGGGAGATCCCCGGTGAACTTGTCAAGCACGCCACGGAAGATGACATTGGTGGCCTCGCCGAGCAGCTTTGGGCTCGCCACCTGGCCCACAACTCCGAGGGCGGAGAGCACCAGGACAATCGACAGACGCAGCCTCTCGTGGCGCAGCCGGGCGGCAATCCGCTTGACGGCGCCCTTGAGGTCCTTTGGCTTTTCTAGCTGTCCTCTCTTGCTCATGCCGCCTCCTTCGCGCTCAGCTGGGAGTGGGCAATCTCCCGATAGGTATCACAGCTCTCCATGAGCTCTTCATGCCGGCCATACCCCACCATCTCTCCGGCCTCGAGAACAACGATGGCCTCGGCGGAACGGATGGAGGAGACGCGCTGGGCCACGACCAGCACGGCGATATCCTTCGTGACCTCGGAGAGTGCCCCTCGCAGGGCCTTATCCGTCGCGAAGTCGAGGGCGGAAAACGAGTCATCGAGAATGAGCAGGCGCGTCTGTCCGCCAAGCAGGCGATAGACCGCCCGCGCAATGGTGAGCCGCTGACGCTGCCCGCCGGAGAAGTTCTTTCCCCCGGGGGAGACTTCGGCGTTGAGCCCGCCGTCGAGCTCTCGAACAAAATCGGCTGCTTGGGCAATTTCCAGGGCCTTCCATACGCGCTCCTCATCGGTGATCTCGCCGCGTTCCCCGGTGATGGCGCCGGCAAGCGTGCCGGAGAAGAGATACGCCTTTTGCGGGACCAGGGCGATCTTGTCGCGCAGGGAGGTGAGTTCAAGGGTGCGAATATCCTGCCCCGCATAGCTCACCTTCCCGACGGTCGGGTCGAGCATGCGGGTGAGGAGGTGAACGAGGGTGGACTTGCCCGAACCCGTGGCACCGATAACTGCGGTGGTGGTGCCGGGGGAGAGCCGGAAGCTGATATCGCGCAGCACGGAGGCCTCTGCCCCGGGATACTTCACACCGGCTCCGATGAGCTCAAAGGACCCATCGGCCGGAGCTGGCCGTGCATCCGGCGCGCTCGTGATCTCCGGGACGGTAGCGAGCACGGCAGCAATGCGCTTGGCCGATACCTCGGCCCGGGGCGCCATCATGACGATAAACGCGGAGACCATGATGGCTCCGAGGATCTGGCCAAGATAGTTGATGAAGGCGATAAGCGAACCGACCTGCATGGCACCGGCGTCAATACGCATGGCTCCAAACCAGATGATGGCGGCGGAGGACATACCGACGATGATGTCGACCACCGGCCACAGCAGCGCCCAGGAAATGCCAATCTTCAGCCAAATGGTGCGCAGCTCGTCATTGGCCTGAGTGTAGCGGTCCCTCTCCTCGCTCTGACGGAGAAAGGCCCGGATGACGCGCACGCCAGACAGCTGCTCACGCAGGATCCGGTTGACCGCATCCACCCGCTTTTGCTGCCGGCCATACAGCGGCGACAGGTGACGCATCATGACATAGGAAAAGGCGGCCAGAACGGGCACGATGACGAGAAAAACCCCCGAGAGTACCGTGTCCTGGCGAATCGCCATCACCACCCCGCCAATCCCCATGATCGGCGCCATGACGACAAATGAAAAGATGGCCTGAACCACCCGCTGAACCTGAGTCACATCATTTGTTGAGCGGGTGATCAAAGAGCCGGCCCCAAACTCCGATAGTTCGGCCCGACCAAAACCCTGAACGGTGGAGAAAATGCGGCGGCGAATGTGCGCGCCCATCGCGGCGGCTAGGCGCTGACCAAAGAACATGGCGCCGGCGAGTGTCGCACCCTGCAGGAGGGTGATGCCGAGCATGGCTCCACCGAGAAGCCAGATCAGGGGGATGTCGCCGGTGAGCACGCCGTCATTGATAATGTCGGCATTGAGTGTGGGCAGCCACAACATGGCCATTGACTGGATGACCTGCAGGATGAGGAGTGCCGCTAACGCTCCCTTATGGTTCCTCAGATACCCCCAGGAGAGGCGAATGAGCATGGGACCTCGGTTCGATAACTGCGAATAAGATGGTAATCAACTACGTGGACTAAGCCGATGAAACGCTGGAACAGACGTTGATATTCCCGGTTGAGCGAGAGCGAAAATCCCCGCGTTCGTTCGGCTAGCTGAGGTGACGCCCGGAAGTCCGCGCGTCACTGACTGGACTCAGGTTACCGACACCTCGTGGATAAATAAAGTTGGGCGCCCGTTGGGCCGAAGCGGTGCCGGTGGCCGGGTGCTGTATACCGTACCAAAGCCCGTGGTGACAGAATATGTAAGGGGGGCGGGCCGCGCGGCCCGCCCCCCTCACACATGGATGTTAGGCGTCGCCGCCGACCTCGCCGGACTGGCCGGCGGTCACATTGAACAGGTCGTAGCGTTCGATCGCCTCGGCCACCTTGGCCTTATCGAAGCGGCCCTTCTCGGCGAGTTCGGCAAGCGCGCGAACCACCATGCTGTGGGCGTCGATATGGAACTGGCGGCGGGCCGCCGGGCGGGTATCGGAGTAGCCGAAGCCATCCGCGCCGAGCGTGGCATAGCTGCCGGGCACCCAGGCGCGGATCGAGTCCTGCACCTGATGCTCGAAGTCCGACGTGGCAACGAAGACATCGGCCTGACCGTCGAGCTTCTGGGTGATGTAGGGAACCTGAGCCTCCTCGGTCGGGTGCAGGTAGTTGTGCTCCTCAACCGCCTTGGCCTCCTTGCGCAGCTCATACCAGGAGGTCACCGAGAAGACGTTGGCGGAGATACCCCAGTCATTTTCGAGAATCTCCTTGGCGTGCAAGGCCCACGGGACGCCCACGCCGGAGGCGAGCAGGCCGACCTTGTCGCAGTCCGGCTTTGCCTCGGCCACCTTGTGGATACCGCGGATAATGCCCTCGACGTCGACATCCTCCGGTTCGGCCGGCTGGTGCATCGGCTCGTTGTACACGGTGAGGTAGTACATGACGTCCTGATCGCGACCATCCGAGCCATCACCGTACATACGCTCGATACCATCACGGACGATGTGACGGATCTCGTAAGCATAGGCTGGGTCGTAGATGACCATGGCGGGGTTGGTGGAGGCGAGAACGGGGGAGTGCCCGTCCATGTGCTGGGTGCCCTCGCCGGTGAGCGTCGTGCGCCCGGCGGTGGCGCCAATGATGAAGCCGCGAGCCAGCTGGTCTCCGGCGGCCCAGAACTGGTCACCGGTGCGCTGGAAGCCGAACATCGAGTAGAAGATATAGAACGGCATCATCGGCACGCCGTGCACGGCATGCGAGGTGCCCACGCAGGCGAGCGTCGAGGCCGAGCCGGCCTCATTGATGCCCATGTGGAGCAGCTGGCCGGAATCCGATTCCTTGTACGACAGCAGCAGGTCGGCATCCACCGAGGTGTAGCGCTGGCCGTGCGTGTTGAAGATCTTCGCGGTGGGGAAGACGGCGTCCAGGCCGAAGGTGCGTGCCTCATCGGGAATGATGGGAACGATCCGGTGGCCGAACTCCTTATCCCGCATCAGGTCCTTGAGGAGGCGGACCAGCGCCATCGTCGTCGCCACCTTCTGGTTACCCGAGCCCTTCTTCAGCACGTCGTAGTGCTTGGGATCCGGCAGGGTGACGCCCTCCCACGATTGGCGGCGCTTGGGCAGGTATCCGCCGAGCTCACGCCGGCGGTCCTGCAGGTACTCGTAGGCCTCGGACTTCTTATCCGGCACGTAGTACGGCGCATTGTAGGGATCGTTGAGCTCGTTATCCGTGAAGTCGAGCTGCAGCGTATCGCGCAGCATCTTGAGATCATCGGAATTCAGCTTCTTCATCTGGTGCGTGGCGTTACGCGCGGCAAAGTTCGAGCCGAGCGCGTAGCCCTTAATGGTGTGGGCGAGAATGACGGTGGGCTGCCCGGTGTGTTCCATGGCCACCTTGTAGGCCGCGTACATCTTCCGGTAGTCGTGACCGCCGCGCTTGAGCGACCAGATCTTCTCATCCGACCAGTCCTTGACCATCGCCTTGGTGCGCGGATCCCGGCCGAAGAAGTGCTCGCGCACGTATGCGCCGTCATTGGCCTTAAAGCCCTGGTAGTCGCCGTCGAGAGTCTCGTTCATGAGATTGACGAGCGCGCGGTCCTTATCGGCCTCGAGCAGCGGATCCCACTCGCGGCCCCAGATGACCTTGATGACATTCCAGCCGGCGCCGCGGAAGAACGACTCGAGTTCCTGGATGATCTTGCCGTTGCCGCGAACCGGGCCATCGAGGCGCTGCAGGTTGCAGTTGATGACGAAGGTGAGATTGTCAAGATTCTGCTGGGCAGCCAGCTGAAGCATGCCGCGCGACTCCGGCTCGTCCATCTCCCCGTCGCCGAGGAAGGCCCACACGTGCTGCTCGCTCGTGTCCTTGATGCCACGCCCGTGCAGGTACTTATTGAACCAGGCCTGGTGAATGGCCTGGGCGGGGCCTAGACCCATTGACACGGTGGGGAATTCCCAGAAGTCAGGCATGCGGCGCGGATGCGGATAGGAGGGCAAGCCGCGTCCGCCGGCGGGGCGGGAGTGCTCCTGGCGGAAGCCGTCCATGTCCGCCTCGGTGAGACGGCCCTCGACGAAGGCGCGAGCGTAATTGCCGGGGGCAGCGTGGCCCTGGAAGAAAACCTGGTCTCCGCCGCCTGGGTGATCCTTGCCGCGGAAGAAGTGGTTGAAGCCGACCTCGTACAGGGTGGCAACAGAGGCGTAGGAGGAGATGTGTCCGCCTACCTGGATGCCGGTGCGCTGGGCGCGGGTCACCTGAACGGCGGCGTTCCAGCGGATCCAGCGACGAATCTGGCGCTCGATCTTCTCGTCGCCGGGGAAGTACGGCTCGTCCTGGACCGCAATCGTGTTGACGTACGGCGTGGTGAGCTGTCCGGGAACCTGAACATTGCGCTCCCGGGCACGCCGCAGCATCGACAGGAGAATATAGCGGGCGCGTGGTCCGCCGCGTTCGGCAATGAGATCGTCGATGGATTCAAGCCATTCGGCGGTCTCCTCGGTATCGATATCCGGCACCTGCGAGAGCAGGCCGTTAATGAGAGGTGACGTACTGGGTGAACTCACTGCATCTCCTAGTTTGGGACTCGGCGCGCGGCCGGCTTTGGCCGCCAGCGCCACTTCTTTCAATCTACCTGGTCGAAGGACCAAACGTCCCCCCTCGATTTGTTCTCTGGCTGTGAACGTCCCCTCAACGCCGGGTTTATCCCAGGAAATTCCGCGTGAACAGCCCGCGTTACGATAGGTCCGGGCCTGGAAACGGGAGGGGAGAAATGGCCTGACGAGTCATAAAATACGTGTCGTGGGCCTCACGCCGGGTGTGCTGCTGGAAATTTTGAGGGGAATTTGGTCCACTATGAATGTGGATACAAAAGCACTCGCCTCCGGGCGGTCTAAGGAAAGGAACACGGTACCCGGTTCGACCTCGCTCGAACTGAAGAAGGGTCAGGTCGTTCAGGAATTCGGTTGGGACGAAGACGTCGATGAGGCTCTTCGCGCCCGCTTCGAGGAGGAAACCGGCGAGGAACTCGCCGACGAAGAATCCCTCGACATGTTTGATGGTGCGCTCGTGTGGTGGCGCGCGGAAGACGGAGACATGGAAGATCTCGCGGATCTTCTTGTGGATGCTCGGTCAAATCTCGATCACGGCTCCGGCATTATCTGGGTGATGGTGCCCGCCCACGGCTCAGATGGTTTCGTCGACCACGTTATCGTCGACGAGGCCGCCCAAACCGCGGGCCTGTCGGCGACCAATGCCGCAGCTCTCTCTCAGACCTGGACCGGGGTGCGTCTGTCCGCCCGGGGGCCGCGCCTCTAGCCGCCGGCCTTTCGCCGCCCACCGTGATCCTGCTACACTCCCTTGCGGGCCTGTAGCTCAGCTGGTCAGAGCGCCTGGTTTACACCCAGGAGGTCGTCGGTTCGAAACCGGCCGGGCCCACCGCCTGGCCGGTTCCGTACTTCTCGATGGCTAGAGCTGCCGACTGTTCCAAATGCTGGTCTTCCCAGCCTCCGGCCAGAGAATGCCATCTTGATGGCAGTTGGCATTGTCAATAGGACGAGCCAGGGCATCCCTTTATATAAGATGCAATTGTCTCATCCTTGATGTGGCCGATACCATTAATCATGGTTTCATTTCTTATTGTTGCGCCACTTAAGCCCGCCAACTACGTGATGACTCCGGCCAACATGCTTGAGGAAATGACTGCTAAGCCAGAAGAGCGGTGTTTAGAGGACGAGACCGAAGGCTTGCGCATGGCAACTCGGGTATCGTTTGCGACGCAAACCCTTGTGCAGTGCTGGGATGAGCTTGATTCACCTCAATTTGAGGGGATGATTGCCGATGACCAACTGATCAAGGTGACAGCTGCTGCAATCAGTACGTGCCGAGGCAAGCGTTTTCTTGCGGCAGATGTCGAACTAGAGGACTACCGGACTGATGGTAAGCAGATTTTTGATGACGTGCTCAAACTCGAGAAGACACTATCGAAGGCTGGCGTTAAGATCGCTGAACTAGCGCACGAGATCGGGGATGAATCTCCCATGTGGGTCGGGCGCTACCTCAGGCTGACCCAAGACGAAGCTATTCCAGAAGGCTGGCTGTTAGGTAGTCCTCGCGTTGTTCGCATCGACCATGAGGAACACAGCTTCAAGGTCCATTTGGCCTGGGGAAACAGCGTCCTATTTGTCGAAAAGAAAGAGCGGACTAAGGATTGGGATTCTCTAGTTCGAGGATTGATCGACGCTCAGGTCATTTGGATTGAGCTAGACAGTCTGGCGACGATCTCACACCGTAATCTCATCAACCTCTATTCAGGCTATGAGGGCATGTCGCTGCGGCAGCGCTCTCTTTTCTACGACCAGTTAGGCGAATATCAAGGTCTGCTCGCGCTCCATCAGCTTTCGTATGACGAGTTGAAGCTCTCTGTTCAGGGAGTCCGCCGTGAGGTTGCGGTTTCACTGTTGGAGGCGTGGGGCTACAGCGGCGTGTTGGGGCGGGTGGATCGGCGCATTCAGGATGCGCAAGCAGTCGCGCTCAGTCTCCAAGCCAAAAGCGAACGAGGGTATCGGAAACTCATTGAATGGATCCTGGCGTTCTTAGCGATCCTTGGCCTAGTTGAGTTCGCCCTTAGTGTGATTTCAACAGCCTACTCTGGTCCCAGCCGCCATGTGCCGGGCCATGACTCGCCAATGCATATTATGCAATATATTCGGACCATCAACGCCGATATAATTGTGGCAGTTGCAATGGTGCTGGCTTTGCTGGCAGGCTTTCGGCTTTTCTGGCAGTTTATTCGTGGACGAAAGGTGGTAGGCGGGTAGTCATGTATCCGGCTCTATGTGCCGTGTTAGCGGCTGTGAAAAGCAGGTCCGCGGATGCTCGCTGGGTCAATGCCTCGTCAATCATTGCGGCAGAAAGGGAATCCGTAGATTCTCTTATTTCTGGAAATCCTGCAACACAAGTCTACGGATTTAACACTCTATTTGGACAGTTTGATGGTTGCTCATCCACTAGGCAAGAGCAGTGGCGCCTCTTGGAGAAACACTTAGTCGGTCATAGCTGGGAGCAGACCGACAGGTTCTCCCGGTTACTTGCAGCGGTAAAGCTATCCCAGATTTCACACGGAGGCTCCGGCATCTCACCACTGGCCTACCGACGCCTTCTTACGCGAGTTAGTGCCCCGTATGAGAGGTCTGTAGTCGGTGATTGGACAGCATCTTATGGGGCTGGTGACGTCGTTCCCGCAGCCTGGTTTGTCCATGACTTGTATCGTGAGACTTCCGAGAATGACACGTTGGCCGGCGACGTCATGGCCTTAATTAACGGCCACTTTGTTTCCACTGCCGTCGGTCTTATTGCAGTTTTAGATGCGATTCGTGAATTGCTGGGGATTCTCTGTGCCTTGAGTTCTATAGGTCAAGTGCCGGTGCGTGAGAGCGGTTCAATTGCTGTGCAGCTGGCATCTCAACTTGCCCGAGAAGGTATAGCGCCAAAGGAGGGCGGAAATCGTCAGCTTCCCGTTTCACTCAGAGATGTCAGCCCATATATTGATGAGATTGTCGCGTCGCTCCAAGACGTTTTGAAAGCCTTGGAGAATCGGCTCTCTGCAACGAGCTGCAACCCGCTCTTTGTGGATGGAGGCAGCATGGCTGTTTCCCAAAATAGCTATCTTGATTTCCGGCTCACGAGCGCCATGTCAGCGTTGATTCAGTCACAGTTCCTGCTCGTGTCTCTTGGGCAGAGAATAATCTATCACCTCACAAATCAGCAGAGCGCGGCCACTCCTGTGGAGACGGATGTGCAGCCTGCCAAGGTTGCCAACGCGATTATCGAGGAGATGAACCTTCGGAACTCGCAACCGCGGAGATTCGGTGGTAGTGATTCTCAAGGCATTGAGGATATGAGGGATCTTTCCCTCCTGGTATCAACCAACGTATTGCAAAATAATCGATATATTCGCCGAATCAGTTCCATCATCGGTTCTGTATCAGGTGAATTGATCAACATCAGAGCGGGCGACCGCTTGACTATGTTACGCGCTGTTGGCTTGCACTGTATGACTGAAGCCGATCTTGCGATATTTGAGGAAGAAGCTCGTCGCTTTACCCGTCTCAGCTGAGAGACAGTCTGCAAGCTGAGAGGTCGAGACTGGCTGCGGGCCGGGAATAGCTTCCCGGCCCGCAGAAATATGAGGACTAACCTGCGTAGGCCTCGAGAACCGCCTTGGGCAGTCGGTGGACGGTAACGGCGCCCTTCGG
>JAUNVM010000034.1 GCA_030537635.1 Flaviflexus sp.
GATGATCGGTTCTGGGACAAGCTTGAGGCGGCGATTGAGCTCAAGGTTCCCGCGCTATCCTTCACCTTTGGTTTCCCACCGGGTGAGGTTGTGGCCCGCCTCAGACGCGAGGGCATTGCGGTCCTGGCAACCGTGGCCACGGCGGCGGATGCTCGGGCGGCTGCGAGCGGTGGCGCGCAGGCCCTTATCTGTCAGGGACCGAAGGCGGGCGGCCACCGGGCAATGTTTGATCAGACGGCGCCCGAGCCGGGCGGCAGCCTGGCCGAGCTCATTGCCCAGGTGCGCCCGCTTGGCCTGCCCATCATCGCCGCCGGCGGCATCTCCACCCGAGAGCAGGCGCTGGCCGCGCTCAACGCGGGGGCCGATGCCGTGGCTGCCGGAACGCTCTTCCTGTGTGCAACAGAGGCGGGCACCAATGAGCCCTACCGCCGAGCTCTGCGGGAGGGTACGCGGTCCACCGCGCTCACCAGGGCCTATTCGGGGCGCCTCGCGCGCGGCCTGGTCACCGAGTTCATGACGAGGCACGCCAACGCTCCGGCCTGCTATCCGTGCGTGAACGCGATGACGAAGCCGATTCGTTCGGCGGCAACGGCGGAGGGGGATGCGGACCGGATGAGCCTGTGGGCCGGGGAAGACTATGTGGTGGCCGAGGCCAGCGCCGCACAACTGCTGGAGCGCCTGCGCGGCTAGGGGGATCATTATCGGCTAGAATGGTCGGCGGACGCGACAACGAAAGGAAGTCGATATGCCGTCGGAGGACAATTCTCCATCCCATCCCCGCCGAGTACTTCTCAAGCTTTCGGGCGAGATGTTTGGCGGTGGCAGTGTCGGCCTGGACGTTGATGTCCTCACGCGCGTTGCCCGAGAAATCAAGGAGGCCGTGCGGGCCGGAGTGCAGGTTGCCATCGTCGTAGGTGGCGGCAATTTCTTCCGCGGCGTGGAGCTTCAGGATGCTGGCATGGACCGGGCGCGCGCCGATTACATGGGCATGCTCGGTACCGTTATCAACGCCGTGGCTCTCCAGGATTTCCTGGAGTCCGCCGGCGTTCCTTCCCGCGTGCAGACCGCCATCAACATGGCTCAGATTGCCGAGGCCTACATTCCGCTGCGTGCCATCCGGCACCTGGAAAAGGGCCGGGTCGTCATCTTTGGTGCCGGCGCTGGCATGCCCTACTTCTCCACCGACACCGTCTCTGCCCAGCGTGCTCTCGAGCTGCGCTGCGACGAGATTCTCGTCGGTAAAAACGGCGTTGACGGAGTGTACACCGCCGATCCCAACACCGATCCTTCCGCCGTGCGTCTGGACAAGGTGAGCTACCAGGAGGCTCTCGTTCAAAACCTCCGGGTGGCGGATGCTGCGGCATTTTCCATGTGCATGGACAATAACCTCGTCATGAGGGTGTTCGGCATGGGAGAGCCGGGCAACGTCACGCGCGCCCTCCTCGGCGAAAAGATCGGTACGGTTGTTCTATCGGAACCCTCAAAGGAAGACCAATGATTGAAGATATTCTCCTCGACGCCCAGGACAAGATGGATACGACGATCGAGGTGGCGTCTGAAGCCTTCTCTCACATCCGATCCGGCCGCGCCTCAGCCGGCATGTTCACCCCGATCCTCGTCGAATACTACGGCGCACCCACCCCGCTGCAGCAGCTGGCTTCCGTGTCCATCCCCGAGCCGCGCACGGTGATGATCTCCCCGTATGACCGCACGGTTATGCAGGCGATTGACAAGGCCCTGCGCGAATCTGACCTCGGGGTGAACCCGGTCGATGACGGCAATGTGCTGCGCGTCAACCTGCCCCCGCTCACCGAGGAGCGGCGCAAGGATTACGTCAAGCTGGCCCGAACCAAGGCCGAGGAAGCAAAGATCTCCATCCGCGGCGTGCGTCGCAAGGCCAAGGATGAGCTTGATCGCATCAAGAAGGATGGCGAGGCGGGCGAAGATGAGGTCGAGCGCGCCGAAAAGGAGCTCGAGTCCATCACCAAGCGCTACACCGACCAGGTCGATGAGCTGCTGGAGGGCAAGGAAGCCGAGCTGCTGGAAGTCTAAACTTGACCTCCCTCAATGACGACTGGATGGGGCGCCTGGCGCCCCATCCGCCGAAAAGACCGGCGCCGAGCGCCTCGAAGGCGGGACGCAACCTGCCTCAGGCGATTGCCACGGCGGTCATTCTCCTCGCCATCGTCTGGGCCTCCCTCTTCCTCTGGAGCGAGGGATTCCTGTTTCTCGTCATCGCCTTCCTCGTCGTGGGCCTGTGGGAGGCGGCCGGGGCGTTCAGCGCCCGCCAGGTCTACATTCCGCTTGCGCCCCTGTGGATCGGTTCCATCGCCATGGCGGTCTCCACGTGGCTGTGGGAGGATGCTGGGCTACTCATCTCTTTCTTTATTGCCTCCCTCGCGGTGGTGGCCCTGCGGGTACGCCGGGCCGACATGTGGGCGCGTCGGGATGCCGCCGCAGCCATGTTTGCCCTCGCCTGGATTGGACTGCTCGGAGGCTTTTCCCTTCTGCTTGCCCAGCTGCCCAATGGGCCGTGGGCGGTGGTGACCTTCGTCGTGCTGCCGGTGGCCAATGACACCGGGGGCTACTTCGCCGGTATCCTCGCCGGCCGCCACCCCATCGCCCCCACCATCTCCCCGAAGAAGTCCTGGGAGGGCTTTGCCGGATCGGTGGTCCTGGCGACCGCGGTGGGCGTGGTGTGTAGCCACTTTGCCCTCGACATCGACTTTTGGTGGGGCTTCGTGCTTGGCATTGCCTGCGCCATCGGAGCCACCTGCGGGGATCTTGCCGAGTCCCTCCTCAAGCGCGATCTCGGGGTGAAGGATATGGGTTCGATTTTTCCCGGGCACGGCGGCGTGCTCGACCGGGTGGATTCAATCCTCGTATGCGCCCCCATTGTTTATCTCATCCTCCTGTTGGCTATGTAGCCAATCCTCCGTGGCTTTCCGCCCTCGCTCCATCAGGCCCGAAACCGCGCCGAAAACCGCGAATGTGGGGGAGGGGAGGGCCCGCGACATTGCTCACCCCTGTGGCGTCTCGGGCGCCCGCTTTGATTAACTAGCGCCGTGAGTAGCGAACGTCAGGTGCGGCCCCGGGTGGAATCCGGCCCGGTTCCCGTCCTTACTTTTACGGCCAAGCGCCGCGGCAAGCCGCCGCGGCACTTCGCCGACCTCGATATTCCGGAGCGGAAGAAGCTCGCGGGGGAGATGGGGATTCCGGCCTTCCGCATGGACCAGATCGCCCGACACTATTACGGTCAGCGGTGCGCCAGTCCGGCGGAGATGACCGACCTACCGACCGCGATCCGCGAGCAGCTCACCGAAACGCTGTTCCCCACCCTGCTCAAGCGGGTTTCCGATATTGAGGCGGATGATGGGCGGACGGTGAAGACGCTGTGGCAGCTGCATGATGGCGCCCGGGTCGAATCCGTGCTCATGGCCTATCCGAACCGGGCCACCCTCTGCGTGTCCTCTCAGGCCGGCTGCGGCATGGCCTGCCCGTTCTGTGCGACCGGCCAGCAGGGCTTCACCCGCAATCTGTCGACCGCAGAGATCATCGAGCAGGTGCGCATGGCCCACCTGGCTTGCGAGCGCGGTGATCTTGGCGAATCTACCCGGCTGACCAACATTGTCTTCATGGGCATGGGCGAGCCCATGGTCAATTTCAAGGCTGTGTTCAATTCCCTGCACCGGATCTGCGATCCGATTCCCTCGGGTTTTGGCATGTCGGCACGCGGGGTAACCGTCTCCACCGTTGGCCTCGTTCCCGGCATCAATCGCCTCGCCGCCCTCGGTTTGCCCGTCACCCTCGCGGTGTCCCTGCATGCCCCGGATGATGAGCTGCGCGATGAGCTTATTCCCATCAACTCCCACTTCAAGGTGGGCGAGTTGCTGGATGCCGCGCACGACTACTTTGAGAAGACCGGCCGCCGCGTCTCCATCGAATACGCCCTCATCAAGGACATGAACGACCACGAGTGGCGGGCAAAGATGCTGGCGGATGAGCTGAACAAGCGGGGCCGCGGCTGGGCGCACGTCAATCCGATTCCGCTCAATCCCACCCCGGGATCGATCTGGACATGCTCGACACGCCGGGCGCAGGAGCGATTCGTCGACACATTGCGCGAGAATGGGGTCAGAACGACTATCCGCGACACTCGCGGATCGGATATCGACGGGGCGTGTGGCCAGCTGGCCGCCGAGCTCGTTGAGAAAGGACTCTCATGAGCAATGTGACCTTTCCCAGGTGCGGGATCTTCCGCCAGGGCTACGATCCTCAGGCGGTGGACCGCTTCTTTGAGGATGCTCGGGAGATCTACGAGTCCGACGAGTTCACCGAGCAGCTGACCGTTGAGCGGGTCCGCTCCGTCACCTTCCCCATGAAGCGCGGGGGATATGCGCCGGATGCCGTTGATCAGGCCCTCGACCGCCTCGAGGAGGCCTGCTCGCAGCGGCTACGCGCCGATTATGTGGCCGAGCATGGCTCCCAGGGCTGGCTGAGCCGCACCTACGAGAAGGCCGCGACGCTTTATCCGCGCCTGCGCATGCCCGACGGGGAGCGGTTTGAGCAACCGGAGAAGGGCCGGGGCTATGACCGGGGCGAGGTGGACGCCCTCATGAAGCGGCTCACCGCCTACTTCGACGGCAAGGGCCAGCTCACCGCGGCGGACCTGCGCGCCACCGCCTTCACCGAGGTCAAGGCCACCAAGGCCTATGACATTGCCGTGGTTGATGTCTATCTCGACCGCGCCGTCTCCGTCCTTCAGGCGGTCGAGTGATCCCTCTCGTTATCCTGGGCTCAACCGGCTCGATCGGCACCCAGGCCCTCGATGTGCTGCGCTCTCACCCCGGCCGCTTCGAGCTGGTCGGCCTCGGCGCCGGCGGCGGCAACCCTGAGCTGCTAGCTGCCCAGGCGGCAGAGTTCTCCGTTCCCGCCGTGGCCGTGGCGACGGGGGAACTTCCCGGTTTTTCCGGTGAGGTTCTCACCGGCACCGAGGGCATGTGCGAGCTCGCCTCGCGTGTCCCCGACGGCATCGTTCTCAATGGCATCACCGGCTCGGTTGGCCTGCGCCCCACCCTTGCCGCCCTCGCTTCCGGGGCCCGGCTCGCCCTGGCCAATAAGGAATCGCTCGTGGCCGGCGGCGCGCTTGTGCGCGAGGCCATGGTCCGCCCCGGGCAGATCGTGCCGGTGGACTCCGAGCATTCGGCGATTGCCCAGGCGCTCGCCTCGGGGCGCCACGAGAAGGGGCTCACCAGCCCCACCCTCACCGGGCGCAGCGAGGTGTCGCGGCTCATCCTCACCGCTTCCGGCGGACCGTTCCGTGGCCGGCGGCGCTCCGAACTGGCCGAGGTCACTCCCGAGCAGGCCCTCGACCATCCGACGTGGTCGATGGGGCCGGTGGTGACCATCAATTCCTCGACCCTCATGAATAAGGGCCTCGAGCTCATCGAGGCGGCCCTCTTGTTCGATATTGAACCCGAGCGCATCACCCCCGTCATTCACCCCCAGTCGGTCATCCATTCGATGGTGGAATTCGTCGACGGCTCAACCATCGCCCAGGCGAGCCCGCCGGATATGGGCCTGCCGATTGCACTCGGCCTGTCCTGGCCAGAACGCCTCGCCGGCGTGGCCCGGCCCTGCCCGTGGGATGAGCCCACGGCCTGGACCTTTGAGCCGGTCGACCACGAGGCCTTCCCGGCTCTGCGCCTGGCCGCTGCGGCACTTGCGGCAGGGCCGCTCCATCCCGCCATCCTCAACGCCGCGAACGAGGAATGCGTGGCCGCCTTCATCGCCGGGCGGCTTGGATATCTCGAGATCACCGACACGGTGGGGAAGGTGCTGGCCATGGCCGGCGAGGCCGATGAGCTCAGTCTCGATGCGGTGACCCGGGCGGAGGATTGGGCGCGGGCCACCGCACGGAAGGTAATGGCATGAGCGTGCTCGGCTTCCTCATCCTCATCCTGGGGATTCTGGCTTCGATTGCGCTGCACGAGCTCGGCCATCTCACCCCGGCCAAGCTCTTCGGCGTCTATGTCCCCCAGTACTTTATTGGCTTTGGCAAGACCCTGTGGTCCACCGTTCGCGGGGACACCGAATACGGAGTGAAGGCGATTCCGCTCGGCGGCTTCGTTCGCCTGGGCGGCATGTTCCCGCCCACCGGCGGCGGCCGGCAGACGAATCGGCATGGCCAGCCGACACTCGCTGCCGAGGCCCGACGGGCGTCTGCCGAGGATGTCAAGGGCCGCGAGGACGAGGCCTTTTATCTGCTCTCGGTTCCCAAGAAGCTCACCGTCATGTTCGGTGGGCCGGCCATGAACCTTGTCATCGCCGTCGTCCTCGCCATCATCCTCATCGCCGGCATCGGCGCCCCCACCTACCTCAATAAGGTGGGCACGCTGGCCCCGTGCGATGGGCAGGTGTGCGCCGAAGGCGAGGCCTCACCGGCCGAGGCTGGCGGGTTGAAGGTGGGCGATGAGATCCTTGCCTGGGGTGGGCAGGAGGCCTCCGACTGGAATGATGTGCGCGAGGCGATTGCCGCCGGCAGCGCCTCGCCCACCGAGGTGCGAGTACTGCGCGATGGCGCGGAACTCACGTTGAACATCACCCCGGTGCTCGCCACCCGTCCCGTGCTGGATTCCTCCGGGCAGGTGGTGACCGAGAACGGCACGGCTGTTACCCGCGAGATTCCCTACGTCGGGGTCGGCCCCGAGGTGGGCCTGGAGCCGGGTACGGCGGCGGATGCCATTCCCTACCTGGGGGACATGCTGTGGCGCACCGCCGGTATCATCATCCGGCTGCCGATGAAGCTCTTCCAGCTCACCGATGATTTCATTCACGGCGATGAGCGGGCACCCGACTCGATCGTCGGGCTCGTGGGCGTTGCCCAGGTGGCCGGCCAGATCACCGGCGCGGACATCGAGGGCTACACGGCCCTGGAGCGCACCGCCGACCTCCTCAATCTCCTCATTGCCCTCAACATCTCCCTTTTTGCCTTCAATTTGCTGCCTTTGCTGCCCCTCGACGGTGGGCATATCGCCGGGGCGTTGTGGGAGGGTCTGCGCCGTAGCTGGGCGCGCCTGCGCGGGCGGCCCGATCCGGGCCCGGTTGACACCGCCCGGCTCATGCCGCTGTCCTACGCGGTCGCCCTCGCCTTCATCGCCATGACCCTTCTCCTTATCGTCGTTGACATCGTCAACCCCGTCACCCTCCGCTAGTAAGCGCAGGCGCCGGTAGCCTGTCTGCACCTTCGGTCAGGCCCGGCGTCCCGGTTGCGTGTCTGCTGGGGCAGATACGCGGCCGGACGGGGGACGCGCGGGTGATGACCGGGTGGGGCGTGACTCGATGGCGTGAAACAGGACATCCCTGTTCGTGCCGTACGCAGAAGGGTGCAATAATGGCGGGGTGACTACTCCGATCTCTCTTGGCATGCCGAAGGTGCGCGAGGAACCCCAGGTCCTTGCGCCGCGTAAGAAGACTCGCCAGATTCAGGTGGGTAACGTCAAGGTGGGCGGGGACGCCCCGGTGAGCGTCCAGTCCATGACGACGACGAAGACCCACGACATCGGGTCGACCCTTCAGCAGATTGCGGAGCTCACCGCTGCCGGCTGCGACATTGTGCGCGTGGCCTGCCCAACCGATAAGGACGCGGCGGCCCTGCCGATCATCGTCCAGCAATCTAATATTCCCGTTGTTGCCGACATTCACTTCCAGCCGCGCTACGTTTTCGCCGCCATCGAGGCCGGATGCGGGGTGCGCGTCAACCCGGGCAATATCCGCAAGTTTGATGACCGGATTCCGGAGATCGCGGATGCTGCCAATGAGCACGGCACCGCCATGCGTATCGGCATCAACGCCGGCTCCCTCGACCCGCGCATCCTCAAGAAGCACGGCAAGGCCACCCCGGAGGCCCTCGTCGAATCCGCAGTCCTCGAGGCCCGGCTCTTCGAAGAGGCCGGTTTCCACGACTTCGCCATCTCCGTCAAACACCACGATCCCGTCGTCATGGTGCGCGCCTACGAACTGCTGTCCGAGCAGGGCGACTGGCCGCTGCACCTTGGCGTGACCGAAGCGGGCCCGGCCTTCCAGGGCACCATCAAATCGGCCGTGGCCTTCTCCGCCCTGCTCTCCCAGGGCATCGGAGACACCATTCGGGTCTCCCTGTCCGCCCCACCGGTTGAAGAGGTCAAGGTGGGCGAGCAGATCCTTCAGTCCCTCGGCCTGCGCCCGCGCAAGCTGGAAATCGTGTCCTGCCCGTCGTGTGGGCGAGCCCAGGTGGACGTCTACGAGCTTGCCAACCAGGTCACCGAGGGTCTGAAAGACATCACCTTCCCCCTGCGCGTTGCCGTCATGGGCTGCGTGGTTAACGGCCCGGGCGAGGCTCGCGAGGCCGATCTTGGCGTGGCTTCCGGCAATGGCAAGGGCCAGATTTTCGTTCGCGGCGAGGTGGTCGACACGGTTCCCGAATCGGAGATCGTCGAGGCCCTTATTTCCCGCGCCCGCATCGTCGCGGAGGAGCTCGGTCTCGAGGCCGACGAGGACGCGACGCCCGAAGTTATCGTGTGATGTGGCGGCGGTCCGGCAAGGTCCACAGGCTGACCGGCCGATATCGCGATGATGTGCGCACCCTGTGCGCCACCGATCCCGTGGCGACCATTCTCGCCGCCGTCAATGTTCCGGGCATGGGAATCGGGGCCTCGAACATGCTTGGGGTGCTTGACTTAAGGCTCACCTCCGCCGCCTGGTACGGGGCAAATCTTGTTCCCGTGCGCACGAGCCACTCCGACCGCCGGCTCTACGCCGACTACGTGGCCTCCCGTCCCCGGTCCTGCTCCTCGATTGTCGGCCCGGCAGAGGAGGTCCTCGACCTGTGGACCATGCTCGCCCCGGCCTGGGGTGACGGAGCCGAGGTGCGGGCCTGCCAGCCCTCCCTCGTCGCCACCCGGCCCTGCGGACCCATCGATCCGAAGGTCCGCCCGGCCACGGTGGCCGATGCGAAGATGATCGCCCCCGCCTCGGTTGCCATGTTCACCGAGGAGGTTGGCTACGACCCCACCGCCTACGGCCCGGGATATGTGGCTCGGGTGTATGAGCTTGCCCGCGCCGGACACACCTTTATCCGCACCGGCCCCGATGGCAGGGGCGGGCAGCGAGTCGAATTCAAGGCTGATATTGGGGCACTCGCCGGCGGCGTGGCCCAGGTCCAGGGTGTGTGGACCGCACCGGATCTGCGCGGCCGAGGAATTGGAACGGCCGGCATGGCGGCGGTGGTTGACCACATCACCCGAACCATTGCTCCGCGCGTGTCCCTCTACGTCAATGACTACAATCTTGCCGCCCTCGCCATCTACCAGCGCACGGGCTTTACCAAGGTGGGGGAGTACGCCACCGTCCTGCTCGCCTGAGCACTGACGTGCAGGGATGCGGCGGGCCCGGAGGTCAGGGTGCTCCCGGGCGGGCTCGCGGCGGCCGAAGGTCGAGAACAGCTCCTAAGCCTCCGGACGCTCGGTGCGGCGGGGCGGGCAGGTCCGGTATGCTGGCGTACGTGCTGCGAATGTCATCTCTTTTTGTGAAAACCCTTCGGGAGAACCCGTCCGATGCCGAGGTTGCCTCCCATCAGCTACTCGTGCGCGGCGGCTATATCCGCCGAGCCGCACCCGGCGTCTACACCTGGCTGCCCCTCGGGCTCAAGGTGCTGCGCAAGGTGGAGGCCGTGGTGCGCGAGGAAATGGAGCGGGCCGGCGCCCAGGAAGTGCACTTCCCGGCGCTGCTGCCCAAGGAACCGTACGAGGCTTCCAACCGGTGGAACGACTACGGCCCGATCCTATTCAAGCTCAAGGACCGGCGCGGCAATGACTACCTGCTGGCCCCCACCCACGAGGAAATGTTTACCCTCCTCGTCAAGGACCTGTACTCCTCGTACAAGGATCTGCCGCTCATGCTCTACCAGATCCAGACGAAGTACCGGGACGAGGCCCGCCCCCGCGCCGGCCTCATTCGCGGCCGCGAATTCATCATGAAGGACTCCTACTCCTTCGACATTGACGATGAGGGGCTGGACGTTTCTTACCAGTCGATGCGGGATGCCTACGAGGCCATCTTCACCCGCCTTGACCTGCCCTACGTCATCTGCTCGGCCATGTCCGGCGCCATGGGAGGCTCCCGTTCCGAAGAGTTCCTCCACCCGACCGCGATCGGTGAGGACACCTTCGTTCGCTCCGCGGGCGGATATGCGGCCAATGCCGAAGCGGTCGTCACCCCCACGCCGGCCGAGATTGACTTCTCCGACACCCCGCCCGCCGAACTCATTCACACACCAGACGCGAAGACCATCGCCGCGCTCGTTGATTCGCTGAGCGAGCGAGCCCCGCGCGAGGGCGGCTGGTCGGCCGCCGACACCCTGAAGAACGTCGTCATCACCGCCACCCACCCCGACGGGGAACGCGAACTCATCGTCATCGGCCTGCCCGGCGACCGCGAGGTTGATCTCAAGCGCGTCGAGGCCGCCCTGTCCCCGGCCGAAATTGATGTCGCCGGTCCCGAGGACATTGCGAAGCATCCGGAGCTCGTGCCCGGCTACATCGGGCCCCGCGCCATCGGCCCCAATGCGGGGGAGGACCATGTCCGCTACCTGCTCGACCCGCACGTGGCCCGCGGTTCGGCCTGGGTGGCCGGCGGCGACAAGGACGAGCACCACGTCATCAACCTCGTCTACGGCCGCGACTTCGAGGCCGATGGCACGATCGAGGCCGCCGAGGTGCGCGCCGGAGACGAAGCCCCCGACGGCTCGGGTCCCCTCGAGCTTGCTCGCGGCATCGAAATCGGCCACATCTTCCAGCTCGGCCGACCCTACGCCGAGGCCCTCGGGCTGTCCGTCCTCGACGAGAACGGCAAGTCCCGGGTCGTCACCATGGGTTCCTATGGCATCGGCGTCTCGCGGGTCATGGCGGCGCTCGCGGAGAAGAACCATGACGATAAGGGCCTCGTGTGGCCGATCGGCGTGGCACCCGCCCACCTGCACATCCTCGCCACCGGTAAGTCGGCCGACATTCTCGAAACCGCGGAGCGGCTCGGCACGGCCCTCCACTCCGCCGGCTTCGAGGTGCTTCTTGACGACCGGAAGAAGGTTAGCGCCGGCGTGAAGTTCGCCGATTATGAGCTGCTCGGCCTGCCCTACGGCCTCGTCGTGGGCCGCGGCCTCAAGGACGGCAAGGTTGAGCTGCGCAACCGGGCCACCGGCGAATCCACCGAGATTGCCGTCACCGATGCCATTCAGGTCATCACCGACACCCTGCGCCAGGCCCTCGCCGACCAGCCCAAGGCACCGGGTACCGAGTAGGGCCGCCGGCCGGCACAGCGGAGCCGGCAGCCGCCGACTATCCCTCGGTCACCACTAGCTGAAGAACACTGGGCGCCACCGTGAGGTGGTGCCCAGTTCTTTTCGCCTTGCCGCGCGGTGCCCGCGCTTGCTGCGGATCGAGCGTTGCGTAGTCCCTCGCATCCCCTGCATGTCGCCCAGCAGCTTCAGTGCTCTCAGCTCGGCTACCGCCGCGTCTTTTTCCCCTCCGGCATCACCCGCCGATTCGGCGGCTGCGATTCTCCCGGCACGGCGGCTGGGGCGGTCGTGGCTCCTAGCGTCCCCGGAGCGGCTCATGACATGAGCACTCGGGGCGAGGGGCGCGGCCGGGGTTATTCGATGAAGGTGAGATAGATAAGCAGGAGGTTGAGGGCGACGATGAGGAGGGAGATGATGCTCATCGCCCACCGCATGGCCGTGCCATCCTTCCACTTGCCCATGACCTCGGCCTTCCGGGTGAAAGAAGCGAGCGGAATGATCGCGAAGGGAATTCCGAAGGACAGCGCCACCTGGGAGAGGACGAGGGCCCAGGAAGGATCCGGGTAGAGCCACACGAGAATGAGGGCGGGGACGAGGGTGATGGCGCGGCGCCACACGACGGGGATTCGGACGTGAAGCAGGCCGGCCATGATCTCCGATCCGGCATACGCCCCCACCGAGGTGGAGGCGAGGCCGGAGGCGAGTAGGCCGATCGCAAAAATGAAGCCGATGACCGGGCCGAGAGCGGCCTCAATGGCGGCGTGGGCCCCTTCGATGCTGTCGGTTCCCGGCACGCCACCGAGGGCGGAGGCGGCAAGCAGGAGCAGGGCAATGTTGATTGTTCCGGCCGCGACCAGGGCCCAGACGACGTCGTGCTTCGTGGCGCGCAGCAGCACCGTGAGATTGCGCTTCTTTTCCGGGAAGCGGTGATTGACGAGGCTCGAATGAAGGTAGATGGCGTGGGGCATGACCGTGGCGCCGAGCATGGAGGCGGCGATGAGAACGGAGTTCGTGTCCGCGAAGCGGGGAACCAGGCCACCGAGGATTCCCGTGGCCGAGGGCGGGCTGAGTACGAGCCCGGATAGGAAGCCGATCGTGATGATGAGGAGGAGCCCCCATGATGATGAATTCGAAGTGCCGCTGGCGCTCCTCGTTCTGGAAGACGAGTAGTGCCATGGAGACGGCCCCGACAATGATGCCGCCGATAATGAGCGGAAGATCAAACATGAGATTGAGGGCGATGGCCCCGCCGATGATCTCGGCAAGATCCGTTGCCGCGGCGATCAACTCGGCCTGCACCCAGAATCCGAGCCGCTTTCCCCGGCTCAACCGGTCGCCAAGAATCTCCGGTAGGGACTTGCCCGTCACCAGGCCAAGCTTGGCGCTCTGGTATTGGATCAGCACGGCCATGACGTTCGCCAGCACAAGCACCCAGACCAGCAGATAGGAGTAGATGGCGCCGGCGGAGATGTTGGCCGCAACATTGCCCGGATCAACATAGGCGACGGCCGCGACGAAAGCCGGGCCGAGAAGGGTGATGAGGCACTGTTTCTTCGGCACGCATGCAACATAGCCCGAACACCCCGACAAATATAGTTCGGTTCGCCTCAGTGAGTGATTACGTCAGATGAAAGTTGAGGAGGGGTGACCTGCTCACGTGATCACTTGTGGTGGATGATGAGCTCAACGCGTGCCGAGGCGATCGATGGCATCGACGATGAGATCCCAGAGTCGATCCGCGTCGAGCCCGAGCGCGACCGAGGTGCTGGCCGGCTCCTCGATCCAGGGCCTCAGCTCGGTCACCGTCATGCCCCGGGTGTGGGTGCCGGTGAGCTCAACGTGGATGGGGGTGCGCTTACAGCTGGTCACCGAAGGGTCGATGACCCTGGCGAGCGCCACCGGATCGTGCAGCGGAGGATCGGGGAATCCCTGCTCTGTGAGGTTCGTTTTGATGAAGAAGTCGAACAGGTCAACAACGAAGCGCGAAATATCGGTGTCGAGAGCGCGGATCCGATCGATAACCTCGCCCGTGAGCAGGGCCTGATGGGTGGCGTCCAGGCCGACCATGGTGAGCGGCCAGGGGGCGGAAAACACCGCATCGGCCGCCTCGGGATCCACGACGATGTTGAATTCGGCAACCGGCGACCAGTTGCCCTCCCGGGCCCCGCCGCCCATGAGGCTTACCTCGGCGACCCGTTCGGCGATGGCGGGCTCGAGGCGGAGCGCGAGGGCAATGTTGGTGAGCGGCCCCGTGGGAACGAGGGTGATCTCGCCCGGCTCGGCGGACATGATCGTGTCCACGATGACCTGGGCGCCGTGGCGCGGATCCAGGCTCATGGCGGGGGAGGGCAAGACCACCCCGTCCAGGCCGCTCTCCCCGTGAATCTCACCCGCGGTTTGCGGCTCGGCAACAAGCGGGCGGCTCGCCCCCGCGGCCACCGGACAGTCCAGTCCCGCGAGCGTGGCCAGGCCGAGAGCATTGCGGGTGACCTTGTCCAGGCTCTGATTGCCACCCACGGTGGTGATGGCGGCGACCTCAATCTCGGGATTGCCGGCGGCAAGGAAGAGGGCAATGGCATCGTCATGGCCAGGATCGCAGTCGAGGATCACGCGCTTCATGGCTGTTCTCTCTTTCGGTTCGGGTGGATCGGAGCGGGGGCATTCCGCTCGGTTGGCTCGGCCAACGTGGCCGGTACGGTCTGGGTCGGCGGCTCGGTCTAGGAGGGCGGCTCGGTCTAGGTGGAAGGGCTATTCCTCGTCCGCGGGAGTCTCATCCGCCACCGGTTCGGGGGCGGCGACAGCGGTGGCGATGATCTCCTCCGTGTCGGCCCGGGAGGTGAGCGCGAGGAGGGAGCGCAGCACATCCGCGCGATACTCCGGCGCCACCTGGCCGGCGAGGAAGATGGCGTGGGAGGTGATGAGCTTGGCAGATTCGGTGCGAAGGCGAAGAGGGGCCGCCGGATCTTCGGCCGATTCCCAGAACCAGTCGGGTAGCGGAGCATAGATCGGGGGATTGGCCGAGGCGGCTGCCTCGGACATGGCGAAGGTAAGCACGGACAGCTGCTGGGCCTGCTTGGCGAGGGCCTCCCGCTGCTCATCGCTCGCCCGGGCCGCGGCAACCTCGAGCCACTGCTCGGCGGTGGACAGGCGAAGGAAGGTCTCAGAATCGGAGACCAGGGCCGCCAACTCATCCGCGGTGAGGGGAGCGGGCAGGGGATCGGCCTCCACCTCGGCTCCCCAGGCGCGACGCTCGGCCAGCAGCACCATGAACTGGGAGGCATAGCGAGCCACCTCGGTATCGGGGGCGCTGGTCAGTGCCTCTCGGGAGGAATCAATCGCTCCATCGAACAGCTCGGTCAGCCCGGCAACGTCAAGATTCTCCGGAAGGGGGTGGATGGGCGGATTCGACTTGCCCTCCGGAACCTCGTCCGGCCACGGCACCCACACCCCACCGATCTCGGCCAGCTCCGATGAGGCAATCTCCTCGAGGTCCTCCTCGCCCAACTGGGCGGCACCCCGGGTCAGCACATCGAGATCGAGGGCGGCCTGCTGGCGCGCCTGCTCGGCCTGGCTCGCGGGCTCGGGATCCTTCGGCCCGCTGTCCAACCGTGCCCCCATGACCATGACGATCAGGGTGAAAAGAGCGACACCGATCGCGGTGGAGAGCAGAAAAGCCGGGGTGGATAGGCCGGAACGTCTGGGCATGGCTCAATATTGCCACAGCGTGCCGGTAGGGTGGGAGCATGACAAATGAGGAACTCACCAAAGACCTAGCAAAGATCGCCTCCGCCCACGATCTTTATCTCGAAGAGGTCCGCTATATTCCGGCCGGACGCAACTCCGTGCTGCGCGTCATCGTGGATCTGCCGGACGGGCCGGGAGGCGTGGCCTCCGAAACCCTGACCGAGGTCACCCGGGCGCTGTCCGCCCACCTTGATGACTCGCCGAACGCCCCCAAGGGCAGCTACACGCTCGAGGTGAGCACCCCGGGAGCGACTCGCGAGCTCACCGAGCCCCGCCATTTCCGCCGCGCCGAGGGCCGGATGATTATTGTCGAGACCGCCGATGAGAAGATTCGCGGTCGGCTGACCGGGGTAGAACCGGATAGACTGTGCGTGAGTACCACGTCCGGCGACGTCGACATCGCTACCGATGCGATTCGCCGGGCGCACATGGACGTTGAATTGTAGGAGGAGCCATGGATATTCAGATGAGCGAGCTTCGCATTGTCGAGAGCGAGCTCGGAATCGGCGCCGACGTGCTGATCGAGGCGATTGAAGTTGCGCTGCTCCACGCCTACCAGCGGGTGCCCGGCGCGATCGAGCAAGCTCGCGTGGTCCTTGATCGCCAGACCGGCAAGGCCACCGTGTGGGCCAGCGAGGTCGACGAAGAGGGCAACGTTATTGGCGAATTCGATGACACCCCCAACGACTTCGGCCGGATCGCCACCTCCACCGCCCGCTCGATTATCACCCAGCGGCTGCGGGATGCTGAGGCCGACCGCGTGCTCGGCTCCTTTAGGGGAAAGAAGGGCCAGCTCGTCTCCGGAGTTGTCCAACAGCACCCCGGCCGAGGCAATCCCGATGACATCTTCGTTGACGTCGGTGAACACGAGGCAATTTTGCGCCGCGAGGAGCAGGTGCCCACTGAGCACTTCCGCCACGGTGATCGGATCCGGGCCCTCGTCCTCGACGTGTCAGTGGGCCAGCGTGGTGCCAGCGTGCGCCTGTCGCGTACCCACCCCGACTTCGTTCGCCGCCTCTTCGAGGCCGAGGTGCCCGAAATTGAGAAGGAAGACGTTGAAATCGTCGCCCTGGCCCGCGAGGCCGGACACCGCACGAAGATCGCCGTGTGGTCGGCCGATGAGTCCATCAACGCCAAGGGTGCCTGCATCGGCCACATGGGCCAGCGGGTGCGTGCGGTGATGGAAGAACTTGGGGGAGAGAAGATCGACATCGTTGACTACGATGATGATCCGGCCCTGTTCATCGCCGCCTCCCTCTCCCCGGCCAAGGTCAACCGCGTCGATATCCTCTCCAAGGACATGCGCAAGTCCTGCGCCGTCGTTCCCGACAACCAGGCCTCCCTCGCCATCGGCAAGGAAGCGCAGAACGTGCGCCTCGCCGCCAAGCTCACCGAGTGGGCAATCGACATCCGCAAGGAAAGCGAGGACGCCGAGCGGCGAGCCGCGCAGGCCGCAGCTGCAGGCACCGCCCCCGCGGGTGACGCAGAGCCGGCTGCGGAGCCCGGCCCCGCGGCCGATGACGACATCTCGGAAGATCCCGAAGCGCAGTAACGGCCCGCTGCGGGCTTGAAGAGAGACCTCCGGCATTGACTATTCCTCGTCAACCGGAGGTCTTCTCGCGTCCGCCCCGTCCTCTCTCATCCACTCCGCCATCGGCCCGGTGACGGAAGACCGGCCCCGAGCCCGCGGCGGCATGGGAGCGCATGGTGCGGAAGTGAGGACGCGGCTGGCGTGAGGTGACTCCTAGTGCGGTCACCTTGGCCCAATAGCGCAAAGTGCTAAGATGGTTAGGCCTTCGAAGCCGATTTGAAAGAAGGTGCGGTGATGACTCATCAGCAGCGCACCTGTATTGGATGTCGGCAACGGGAGGCAAGGTCAGCCCTTGTGCGGGTGGTGGCGAGAGATGGCAGTGCCATCGTCGATACCGCCGCTTGTTTGCCGGGGCGGGGCGCCTGGCTACATCCCAGTCAGCAGTGCCTGAACCGGATTGACCGCCGGGTCCTGTCGCGTCAGCTGCGTACGCAGATCACTGATGTTTCCGGGCTCGAGATCCGATTCGCGTCCGATTGCTCAACAGAGCGTACCCCTATTGAGAAAGCGGGTAGGAAGCCGATGGGCACCCGATGAGTACCCAGCGATGAGCTGCCAACAACAACGGGTCTGACGCAACCGCGCGGACCCCACACGAAGGAGAACTGTGGCAAGAGTCCGCGTGCACCAACTCGCCAAGGAAATCGGCATCACGAGCAAGGAATTGCTCGCGCACCTGGCCGAGACCGGCGAGTTCGTCAAGTCCGCATCCTCAACCATTGAACCCCCGGTTCAGCGGAAGGTGCGGGAATACTATGACGAGCATCCAGAACTAACGAAGAAGCCGGAAAAGGCTTCAAAGCCTGCAAAGAAGTCTGCCGCCAAGGCGACCGATCAGCAGGCCCCGGCCAAGGAAGCCCCCGCCAAGGCGGAGGAAACCAAGCCGGATACCCCGGCCGAGAAGGCCGATCAGCCGAAGCCGGGCGCCGAGAAGGCCCCCGCGCCGAAGCCGGGACCCAAGCCGGGTCCGAAGGCCCCCGAGCCGAAGGCCGAGGCTCCCAAGTCTCCGGCCGCCCCCAAGACCGCGCAGCCGGCTAAGCCCGCCGCGCCGGCCAAGCCTGCTTCGCCTGCCAAATCCGCGCCCAAGCCCGGCCCCAAGCCGGGTCCGAAGCCCGGTGGCAAGGGCGGACCCCGCCCCGGCAACAATCCCTTTGCGCCCGCGCAGGGCATGCCTCGCCCCGGCGGTGGACGCGGCCCGCGCCCGGGCAATAATCCCTTTGCGCCCGCGCAGGGCATGCCTCGCCCCGGTGGCGGCCAGAAGAAGGATGGCCCCAGGCCGCGCCCCGGCGGCGGCGCCTCACGCGGTGGTCCTCGCCCCTCGCCGGCCATGATGCCCAAGAGCTCAGCCTTGGCTGATCAGAAGGGCGGACGCGGCGGAGGCCGCAGGTCTGGTGGCGGCCCCGGTCGCGGTGGCGGCCCCATGCGTCCCGGCGGCGGTGGCCCGAACCGCGGTCGCCACGTTGGTCGCGGCGGAACCGCCGGCGCCTTCGGTCGCGGTGGCGGCAAGGCTCGCGGGCGGAAGTCGAAGCGCGCCAAGCGCCAGGAATACGAGCAGCAGAATGCGCCGATGATCGGTGGCGTTCGCGTCCCGCGCGGCGATGGCTCCACCGTCATCCGCATCCGCTCCGGCGCCTCGCTTGCCGACTTCGCCGAGAAGATTAATGTCGATCCGGCGGCGCTGGTCACCGTCATGTTCACCATGGGTGAGATGGTGACGGCTAACCAGTCCCTCGATCAGGACACCTTCCAGCTGCTTGGTGCCGAACTCGGCTACGACATTCAGATCCTGTCCCCGGAGGATGAGGATCGGGAGATTCTCGAGGCCTTCAACATTGACCTTGAGGCCGAGGAAGAGGCTGAGACCGAGGAGGACCTCGAGTCCCGCCCGCCGGTCGTCACGGTCATGGGTCACGTCGACCACGGCAAGACCAAGCTGCTCGATGCGATTCGCTCCTCCGACGTTGTCGGCGGCGAGGAGGGTGGCATCACCCAGCGCATCGGTGCCTACCAGGTCAACGTGGAGCACGAGGGCGAAGAGCGCGCCATCACCTTCATTGACACCCCGGGCCACGAGGCATTCACGCAGATGCGTGCCCGCGGCGCCGAGGTCACCGATATCGCGATCCTCGTGGTGGCGGCCAATGACGGTGTCATGCCGCAGACCATTGAGGCCCTCAATCACGCCCAGGCGGCCAAGGTGCCGATCGTCGTCGCGGTCAACAAGATCGACGTCGACGGTGCTTCCCCGGACAAGGTGCGCGGACAGCTCACCGAGTACGGCCTGGTGGCCGAGGAATACGGCGGCGACACCATGTTCGTTGATGTTTCGGCCAAGCAACGCCTGCATATCGACGAGCTGCTCGAAGCCGTCCTGCTGACCGCGGATGCTGCCCTCGAGCTCGAGGCCAACCCGGATAAGGCTGCTCGCGGCGTTGCCATCGAGGCCAAGCTTGACCCAGGCCGCGGCTCACTCATCACCGCGCTCGTGGAGTCGGGGACGATGCGGGTGGGCGATTCGCTCGTCGCCGGCACCGCCTACGGCCGCGTCCGTGCCATGTTCGATGATCGTGGAAATGCCGTGGAGGAAGCACCGCCCTCCTTCCCGGTCCAGGTTCTTGGCCTCACCTCCGTGCCGAGCGCCGGCGATACCTTCCTGGTGGCGGGTGATGATCGCACGGCCCGCCAGATTGCGGATAAGCGCGAGGCTGCCAAGCGTGCCGCCACCCTGGCCAAGCGCCGCAAGCGCATCTCCCTCGAGGACTTCAACGAGGCCCTCAAGGCCGGCAAGGTGGAGACCCTCAACCTCATCATCAAGGGCGACTCCTCCGGCACGGTGGAGGCCCTGGAATCCTCGCTGCTTGATCTCGAGGTCTCCGATGAGGTGGCGCTCAACATCATCCACCGCGGCGTTGGCGCGATCACCCAGAATGACGTCAACCTCGCCACCGTCGACTCCGCCGTCATCATTGGCTTCAACGTTCGGCCCGCCGAACGCGTGGCTGAGATGGCGGACCGCGAGGGCGTGGAGATGAAGTTCTACTCGGTCATCTACGACGCGATCAACGACGTGGAATCGGCCCTGCGCGGCATGCTCAAGCCGATCTACGAGGAGGTCGAGCTCGGCACTGCGGAGATCCGTCAGGTCTTCCGCTCCGGCAAGTTCGGCAACATCGCCGGCTCGATTGTGCGTTCGGGCAAGATCCGCCGTGGTGCCAAGGCCCGCCTCGTTCGCGATGGCGTGGTTGTGGCCCCGGATCTCGAGATCGTCTCGTTGCGCCGCGAAAAGGATGACGTCACCGAGGTTCGCGAGGGCTACGAGTGTGGCATCACGCTCGGCTACCGCGACATCAGTGAGGGCGACATCATCGAAACCTTCGAGATGCAGGAAAAGCCGCGCGACTAACGCGCCGGAGAGGAGATGCCCGCGGGATTCCGCGGGCATCTCAGGAAAGGACGACATATGGCAGACAATCCTCGGGCGCGCCGGGTTGCCGAGCGTATCCACGAAATCGTTGCCACCCTTATCGACCGTCGCCTCAAGGACCCGCGCCTCGGCATGGTGACCGTCACCGATGTGCGGGTGACCGGCGATCTCCAGCACGCCACCGTCTTCTTCACGGTTTACGGTTCGGAAACCGAGCTGCGATCCACCGAGGCAGCCCTCGCCTCCGCGAAGGGATTCATCCGCTCCGAGGTTGGCGCCCAGCTTGGGCTGCGGCTCACTCCGACGATCGAGTTCGTCCCCGATGCGCTGCCGGCTGCGGCCCGGAGCATCGAAGACAAGCTCGTTGAGGCCAAGCACCGCGACTCCGATGTGGCGCGAATCCGCCAGTCCGCGACCCCGGCCGGGGATCCCGATCCCTACCGGGTGCCGAAGGATGGTGGCGGTGCCGCCGATGAGACTGATGAGGACGCGGCCGGCGAGACCGAATCGGCTGAGCCGACCACGCCCACCGAGCCCGCCGATCACGACCGGTGATTGAGGTACCCAAGGCAGTGACCCCCGCGAACGCGGGGGTCCTCCTCGTTGATAAGCCGGCGGGCGTCACCTCCCATGATGTGGTGGCGGCTGTTCGGCGCCTCGCCGGCACTCGCAAGGTTGGCCACGCGGGTACGCTCGACCCGGCGGCCACCGGCCTCCTTGTCCTTGGCATCGGGGCCGGAACCCGGCTGCTCACCTACCTGAGCGGGCTCGATAAGGACTATTCCGCCACCTTCTGTCTCGGCCGGCAAACGAGCACGGAGGACGCCGATGGGGAGGTGCTGGGCACCCCCGGAATTATTGCCTCCGACGCCGAAATTGATTGCGCCCTCGCCGCTCTCACCGGCGACATTGAGCAGGTGCCGAGTGCCTATTCGGCAAAAAAGATCGGGGGAGTGCGCGCCTATGACCTCGCCCGGCAGGGAAAGAGCGTCAAGCTCAAGGCAGCCAGCGTGCGAATCGACCGCCTCGAACGCACCGGGCCGGTACGTCGCAGCGGGCCGCTCGCCATCTTCGACGTTGAGGTCACCTGCTCCTCGGGCACCTATGTGCGTGCGCTGGCCCGGCAAACCGCTTTGCGACTCGACTCGGTCGGCCACATCACGGCACTCAGGCGACACCGGGTGGGGCCCTTCCACCTGTCGGAGGCCGCGAGCATGGAGCGCCTGAGCGAGGCGGCAAGCGGCGGGGCGATTGAGCCGATGTCCCTGGCGCAGGCCGCGGGCCAGGTCATGGAGGCGCGCGAGGTGAATGCCGCCCAGGCGGAGGACCTGCGCCATGGGCGGACCCTGGCGGGACAGGTTACCGGCCCGGTCGCCCTCGTGCGCGATGGCTCCCTCATCGCCATCGGCGTACCCAGACGTGGAGGAATCGGGCCGGCTGCGGTCTTCTCCTCGTGACGCTTCCATATAGACTAGAGCCATGGCAGAAAACAAAGGATGCGGCTGCGGTTGTGGCTGCGGTGAGAAGAAGCAGGAAGCCAAGCGACCGGAGAACGGCCGGGAAGATCTCGGGCTCAAGCAGAAGAAATGATCCGCTGGTGCGAACGGGACGATATTGATCCCGAGCTAGCGGGAACCGTCTGCACCATCGGCGTTTTCGACGGCGTCCATCGTGGACACCGAGCCGTCCTTGAAGAGACCGTACGCCAGGCGCGCCGCCTTGGCATACCCTCCCTCGCCCTGACGTTTGATCCGCACCCCCGCCAGGTGCACGCCCCGGAGGGAGCGGTCCCGCTCGTCACCACGCTTGACGATCGTCTCGACCGGCTCGAAGCCCTCGGTATCGACATTGCCTACGTGCAGCACTACACCCTGGACTATGCGAGCCAATCGGCCCGCGACTTCATCGAATCCCAGCTCCTGAACCAGCTCAAAGCCCGCGCCATTGTCGTTGGCGAAGACGTGCGCTTTGGTCGCGGAAACGAGGGAGACGGGGAATTCCTCATGAAGGTTGCTGGTGAACATGGCGTGAGCGTCACCCTGCTCGACGATCTCACCGATGCACGTACCGACCGCAGATGGTCCTCGACGTGGGTCCGGGAGATGCTCAAGGGCGGCAATGTTGAATGCGCGGCACGCGTTCTCGGCCGACCCCACCGCCTTCGGGGCACCGTCATTCACGGCTTCAAGCGGGGCCGCCAGCTCGGTTTTCCCACCGCGAATCTACTGGCGGAAGACGCCGGAGTTGTTCCCGAGGATGGGGTGTATGCCGGATGGCTCATCCGCTCCGTGGGGCCGGCCGCCACCGAGCACCTGCCCGCCGCCATCTCCATCGGCTCCAATCCCCAATTCGATGGGCAAACCAGGACCGTGGAGGCCCACGTCCTCGGCCGCGCTGACCTCGACCTCTATGGCGAGGAGATCGCCCTCGACTTCATCGCCCACCTGCGGCCCATCCTCCGCTTCTCCTCGGTCGAGGAGCTACTCGAGCAGATGGATGAGGATTTGCGGCACACCGCTCAGGCACTCGGGGTTCCGGTGGCCGGCCGTGTCGATCCGGCCCTCGTCACGGCCGGGGCAGCAGACACCGTCGCTAAGGCCCGGGCCACGTAGCGTTCGTTGAGGCCGCGCTCGCGCAGAGCATCGCGGCTGAAAAAGCAACGGCCCCGCATGATCGCGGGGCCGAAGCATGTGCTGGAGGTTAGGCCTTAGCCTTCTCCTCGCTCTCTTCAGCATCGCAGTATTCCTTGAGCATCTTGGAACCGGGAACGATGAGTCCACCGACCGAGTTGCCCGCTGTGACGATGAGAATATTGAGGAAGCCGGCGCCGGTCTTGCCGGCCACCGCCATGTAGAACATATTGGCCACGGA
>JAUNVM010000008.1:0-4675 GCA_030537635.1 Flaviflexus sp.
GTGACCATCGTCGATCCCGACGAAGGCAAGACCGACGCCGACAAGTACGAGCCGAAGCCGAAGCCGGTTGAGGTCGAAACTGGCGGTACGGTGAACCCGGAGGACACGGTGGAGAATCTTGATGAGCTGCCCGAGGGCACCATCGTCGAGATGGATCCGATCGACACCTCCAAGCCCGGAACCCACGTCGTGGAGGTCACCGTGACCTACCCGGATGGGTCGACCGACACGTTCACCACCACGGTGACCGTGAAGGATCCGGTCAAGCCTGCTCCGCAGCCGAGCAAGCCTGGCAAGCCGGGTTACGGCAACGACATTCCGTTCACCGGTGCTGACACCATCGGACTCGGAATCGCGTCAGCCCTCGCGATCTTCGGTGGCATCGCCGCCGTTGCCTTCGCAAGGCGCCGCAAGGACAGCTAATCGCTGACCTCACCTAGGGAGGGGGCCGCAGGGAAACCTGCGGCCCCCTTTCTTATGCCAGTCGCGGCAAAAGGATGCCTCACTCTGTTAGCGGCAGGCCCTCCCGACAGGAGCAGGCCGCTAGAGATAGTTGCCGCCCATTGCCGCTCCTTGGGGCTTTCCCAGAAACCCCAAGGCCGATCCCGGCCCCTGACACGAGTATCAATCTGGTGACCGAGGCGGGCTTTTCGCGCGGTACAACGGGGCAGGCACGCGATAATCCGGAAGCCACGGCCCACGACAATCCGGTAGGAATCGGCAATCGCATGCGAGGGATCTGCCGACCGATACGCCCGCTATTGGGGCAGTGGCGGGCACCGCTCGACGGTAGAGCGGGCCGAGCCGCGCCCGATGAACGATTGCTCGCCAAATAAGGGCTTAGTGCGCACGATTGACCACCGCTCAACCGTGCGCGGCACTGTGCGGTTCGGGCCACTCCCGCCTCCCTCCCCACGCGTGAGAAGGCTTCCCAACGTTCTCCTTGTCTTCGGTGGGCGCACCCTCACCGAAGACAACAATGAGATCGTGTAGAAAGCATTTCCGCTGGTCAGGGACATAAAATAATCGCCACGAGTCAGCCAATTGCGGCAATAGTAGCGCCAAAAATGAAATCGCGGGCCCTTTTCTCTCTACGGGGGAAGAGAAGCCCTGATTGTCGATTAATACTCCGCCGTTTTGCGAGGTTTTCTTGAATGGACGCGAGACTGGTGTGAAAAATGTGGTCCCAGCCATGGGGATGAAGGCATTATTTTCAACACATACATGTGGCGGGACGACAGCATACTCGACGGTAACTTTTGGAGATGCCCTTCTGTAACAACAGAAATATACCTAACTGCCGGCAATTTAAGAGCTATAAGTATCTAGCCCGCAATATGGTTCATTGCCAGGTGCGCGCATGTGTCAGCTGATTGCCTAAGTAAGTCCGAGATTTCCTCATAAGCTTTCGGGTACTGGCCACACCCGTGGCCTATCTCAATGACAGAAAGGGACCGCCGCATGTCAACACGAACGACGGTCACTCCTATTCGAGGAGTGCCTCGCAGGGCGCTGAGCCTGTTGTTCGCTGTTCTTCTGGTCGCCGCGATGGTAATCGTGCCGGGCATAATGAGCGCGAATAACGCAAACGCAGCCCCCGCAACCAAGGACTGGGAACTTCCAGCCAACGCTAAGCTCAAGGACACCGCGATTATTCAATCGGGTGTCAGCTTCAACGAGGTGACCGCACCGGACGCCTTCGAGATGGGCATCACCTACCGCGCATTGTCTAGCCCCTATCTCGACTGGATCTACCTGCGCATTGATGAGGATCTTGCTCCCTACATCGAGAGCATGAGCATCAAGCAGGCGGGCGGCGCTGCCGCCTCTTACGAGCGCCACTTCGAGAAGGTCGAACCCGGCATGGGCGGGAAGATTCGTCTCAGCGGTAAGCTGTACGGTCCCGAAGACCCGTATGCCAATGACGGCAACGTCTGGCGCGTTCTCAATGACCGCAAGTCCGCCACGCACGCCGACGGCCTGCTGTGCAACGGTCCCTTCGACCGCCAGCACACCTGTGGTAACTGGGGCGTCTTCAATGATGTTCCACTCGAGAGCCAACAGCTGACCGGCCTGGTCAAGGTCAAGCTCAACGCCCCGATCGATCAGATCGTTGCCGAGACCGGACGCGATGAGTTCCACGCCGACAGCCGCTGGCAGAAGAACGCCACGGAGCCCGGCGATGACATCATTATCGATGACTTCGCTGAGACCACCGGCGCGGTTATCTACTTCGGCGAGAGGCCGGAGCTTCCCGCGCTGACCCAGAACGACACCTGGATCACCGCCCAGACCTTCCACCGCGTCTTCTATGGCTACGGCGACGCCATCATGGGCGACAATCAGGAGCCCATTGCCCCGCCGAAGGATTCGGCTACTCTGCGCTTCTCGCAGGTTCAGCCGCACCGTATTGCCTCGTACAACACCTCCACTGGTAAGGCCAAGAAGCCGTACGAGCTGCACTACCAGATCCAGCCCGAAGTGGTGAACGCGCTCAAGGGCGATGCCATCATTTGGCAGGCCTACAGCCAGAGGAACCTCAATGAGGCCGGCGGCAAGCCCGTCCACGTCCCGAAGGAGTCCTTCACCCCCGAAGGCCGCATCACCCTCACGACGGACACCACCCGCGAGGGCCAGCTCGGCTACATTGTCGTTGATGATGTGTCCCGCTACCTCAACAGGACCGCTTCCGAGCCGGTGAACTCCGCGACCGTCATTGACCTGCCGGTCGACGAGGACATGCTGGTGCCGGATCGTTCCGATCCCAAGAACTACACGGAGATTCACGTCGGCACCTGGTTCACAGATGCCAATGACGCCCTCGTGCGTCACTCCTTCGCGAACTCCTACTTCCACCTCCACCCGACCGAGGCCCCGGTCATCACCAACATCTCTGCCGGCAACGCCAGCGATGGCGATGACCTGACCACCACCAATGAGGTGCGCGAGACCCAGAACTTCATTCAGGGCACCGCTGTTCCGAATGCCGAGGTCACGATCCTCAAGGTCACCAATTACGGCACCGCTGAAGAAGATCGTGAAGTCATCGTCGAAACCGTCGCTGACGATAGTGGCGCCTGGGGCACCAAGCTCTGTGAGGGTGACGGTTGCGAAACCCCGACGTTCGCCGATCTCGGCATCACCGCCGACGGTAACGTCACGCTCGTTGCGATCGCGCACGAGTACCTCACTGCCAGCTCCTCCGATGTCGTGATCAACGTGACTGACGTTCCTACGAACGATCCGGTCACCGAGTACACCGATGACGCTCCGCTGGCCAAGGATGCCACCGCAATCGAGGGCACCCTGGGCAAGCAGTTCCAGAACACCACCTCCACCGTGGTCACCGCCTACCTCAAGTCCGGGGACGAGCTCACCGAGCTTGGCTCTTCCGACCCGGTTGACGGCGACATCAACGGCGGACAGCCGTTCTCGATCCCGGTGAGTGCTGACCAGCTGGCCAACTGCCCGGACATCGTGCTCATGGCCGTCGAGTCCACTCATCCCAAGGATCCGTCGGCTCCGATGCCGACCGCCAAGGATGACGCCTACTCCCCGTCCAACGAGGTCATGGTTCCCGTCTGTGAACGCGTCACCGTGACCTTCGACCTCAACGGCGGCACCGCCGACGAGGCCATCGACCCGGTTTCCGTGGTGAAGGGTGACGCCCTGGAAGGCGACTTCCCGGCCACCGAGCCCACCAAGGACGGCTACAAGTTCAAGGGCTGGGCGACCACCCCGGACGCCACCGAGGGCGATTTCGATGAGACCACTGTTGTGGACGCCGACACCACGGTGTACGCCGCCTGGTCCACCGACGCCATCGACTGGGGTAACGAGAACGGCGATGATGAGGGCAACCTCGTCACCGTTGACACCACCTACGATTACGGTCAGGAACTGACCGACGACGACATCCGCGCCCTCGTGAAGAACCACGAGAAGCTCCCGGCTGACGCCGTTGTCACCGTTTCTCCGGACATCAACACCTCCCCGACGGATGAGCCGGGCCACAAGCAGACCGTTGACGTCACTGTCACGTTCGCCGATGGTTCGACCCTCACCGCGCCGGTGAACATCACCATCCGCCCGGCTGCCGACAAGTACGATCCGGTTGCCGAGGACATCACCGTCGAGCTGAATGCCCAGCCGACCCAGGAGCAGATTGACGCTGCGGTCTCCGATTCCGAAGGACGCGAGTTCCCCGACGGCACCAGCTTCGAGCTGACCGAGCCCGTCGACACCTCGACCGTCGGTACCAAGCCGGCCGAAATCACCGTCACCTACCCCGATGGGTCCAGCGAGGTCATCCCGGTCAACATCATTGTTGAAGACAACCGTACCGATGCTGAGAAGTACGATCCGGTTGCCGAGGACATCACCGTCCCGCTCAACACTGATCCCACCCAGGAGCAGATTGACGCTGCAGTCTCCGATTCCGAAGGACGCGAGTTCCCCGACGGCACCAGCTTCGAGCTGACCAAGCCCGTCGACACCTCCACCCCCGGAACCAAGGAAGGCGAAATCACCGTCACCTACCCCGATGGATCCAGCGAGGTCATCCCGGTCAACATTGTTGTCGTGGATGACGGCAGCGGTAACGGCGATGACATGACCGATGCCGACAAGTACGACCCCGAGCCCAACCCCGTTGAGGTCGAGGTCGGCGGCACCG
>JAUNVM010000008.1:4775-71900 GCA_030537635.1 Flaviflexus sp.
AGACCGTCGAGGTCGAGATCACCGTCACCGAGCCGGCCGACCAGCCGACCGACGCCGACAAGTACGACCCCGAGCCCAACCCCGTTGAGGTCGAGGTCGGCGGCACCGTCAACCCCGATGACACCATCGGCAACCTTGACGAGCTGCCCGACGGCACCACAGTCACCCTCCCGGATGACTTCAACACCGACGAGCCCGGCGTCTTCCCGGTCGACGTCACCGTGACCTACCCCGATGGCTCCTCGGAGACCGTCGAGGTCGAGATCACCGTCACCGAGCCGGCCGACCAGCCGACCGACGCTGACAAGTACGATCCCAAGCCGAAGCCGGTTGAGGTCGAGGTTGGCGAAGAGGTTGACCCGGAGGACACCGTCGATAACCTCGACGAGCTGCCCGACGGCACCAAGGTCGACATGGATCCGGTGGATACCAGCAAGCCCGGTGTCCACACCGTTGAGGTCACCGTGACCTACCCGGATGGCTCCACCGACACCTTCACCACCACGGTGACGGTGAAGGCGAAGCCGGCCCCGCACAAGCCGCACAAGCCCGGTTACGGAACCGACCTTCCGCACACCGGTGCTGATGTCTTCGGACTCGGCCTGACCGCGGCCCTTGCGATGATGGGTGGCTTCGCTGCCATCGCCATCTCTCGGCGCCGCAGGGACAGCTAACAGCTGACCTAACCTAGGGAGAGGGCCGCAGGGAAACCTGCGGCCCTCTTCTCACGCTCCGCGCAGCCATCGCGGCGCGATCCTGAGCTCTGGGTTCTCTATTCTGCGAACAGAGGGACAATACCGTGGCAGAAGGCCTCGAGATCCCGGGGATGTCGGGAGGATGCGAGGTTGCCGTCACGGACGAATTCCTCGTCGACCCAGGTGGCTCCCGCACCCTTGAGGTCGGTGGCGATCCGCGCCACCGAGGTGATGGTTCGCCCGGGCAGCACGCCGATCTCGGTAAGGATCCATGCGCCGTGGCAGATCGTGGCGACCGGCTTGTCCGCCGCGAAGAAGGCGGAGACAAAGGCTTGAGCATCCTCGTTGTCGCGGAGCTTGTCAGAGTTGAGAGTTCCGCCAGGCAGGACGACGCCGGCATATTCAGATGGTTGAGCATCCGCCAGCGTCTCGTCAACCGTGAAATCTTCGCCCCTGTCCCAGTCTCCCCTCAGCGCGGTGATAGTGCCGGGCTCGGCGGAGATCAGCACGGGGACACCCCCGGCATCCAACACCGCCTTCCAGGGGGCGGTGAGTTCTGGTTCTTCCACGCCTCGCAGGGCGAGGAAGGCAATCTTGCGACCAGAGAGCATCTTGGCTCCTTCTCTCGTACCCACGAATCTCGCGGGTGCTGCCATGATGGGCACAGGTGGCGGATGAAGGCACGGCGAGGCCCTGCTTTCAGCTATCCGCTCAGCACGCACACTCCTGCATTCACAGTGTGGCCGCAGACAGCTCTGCCCCTGGGGCCGAGGGATGGCTGTGTTATTCGGCTGGTTTGCGCGCTACGAGGCCCACCGCATTGATGTTGTCGGCGTAGGTGCGGAAGGTTTTGCGCATGTTGAGCACGCGGGTGCGAGCAGCCTTGTTGGTGAGGAGGTTTTTGGCAAACTTGGCGGCACCAACCACGCCCTCATCGGCGATAAGGCGCTTTGGCTCTAGCAGGGCCATCGCGTTCGAGTGGGTGTCCTCGATCTCGAGTCCGGCATCTTCGAGCAAGTCTCGCCACTCCGCCATCGTCAACGGGCGGGCGCCCACCTTGATGGCGACAGAGAGGCCTCGATGGACCGACTTCTTGATGGATTCGTCGATGTCATCGGGATGGAGGCCGAGTTCGTGAATGGCGTAGCGTCCGCCCGGGGCGAGGATGCGGGCCGCCTCCGCCACAATCTTCTTCTTCACCTCCGGCGCCATCATGGTGAGCATGGCTTCGCCGACGACCAGATCGGCGCACCCATCGGGCAGCCCGGTGTCTTGAGCATCGGCCACGACAACACGCGTGTTCTCGTGTCCGGCGAGCACCTTGGCGAGAGCAGGGGCACCCTCCGGGTTGGGATCCACCGCCGTGTAGGCGGCAGGATTGGCCGCGAGGAGAATCTGCGCGGTTCGGCCGACACCGGGCCCAAATTCGACGATCCGGTCGGCCGAGCTCGGAGCCGCGCGGTGGAGGATATGCTCGGTCATCTCAATGCCACCCGGGCGCAGGACGCGTTTCCCGAGGCTGGCGAGAAGCCAATGCCCCTGCATTCTCTTCTCTTCGGGGCCGGAACGTTGGCCGCGCTGGGGAGGCTGCCCGCCCACGGCCCTATCCGTCCTTCTCAAAGTCAGTGTCCACCAGGGTGAGCGCCATGTGGCACGGGCTCGTGGCGAGAACCGCGTGACGCTCGCCGGGAGCCAGGTAAATGACATCCCCCGCCACCATGGTGTGAACCGTTCCGGCAACGGTGAACTCCATATTGCCGCTCAGCAAAGTGACGACCACGGCCCGCGGGGAGGAATGCTCGGTCAGCACCTGCCCCTTGTCCATGGAAAAGAGAACGTGGCGCAAGAGCGGGTTGTTTACCACCACTCGGGAGGTCGTGGCCTCGTCAAGGATGGGCAGGGCCTCAAGGAGACCGAGTTCGGCCCGGGATTCGTTGATCGGCGTGCTTGCCATGACATATCCTTTCTTAGCGTCACCTCAACCATAGTCAAGACGAAGCAAGAATCATCGTTAAAACGGGAAAATGATTGCGGACTTATTCACGTCATGCAATCGCCTGCACTCACCCCGCCATCTCCGCATCCACATTCACTCCCCAACACCGCCGAATGTCGGAGAGACTTTTCTCTCGCTCGAGCGACTATGGCCACGCACACATCATCCTCATCGTGACGAGCACGCTCACCAGCTTGCTGGCGCTAGCACCACACACGCCCGTCATCAGCGAAAACACCGAAATGTCCCGGCGGCGCGAACCGGTTGCGGTGCGGGCGCGCCATCTCAATACTCGTGGGCAATAACGAAGAGATCAGCACTCACGTGGCGTTTACCCGCTGTTAACCTTGTAGCAGCATGGAATTCACCTTCCTTTGCCACGCTAGTCTCGCCGGGCAGGAGCTCGGACCCGCATGAGAGGAGTGCCCGTGAGCGCTAGCCGCCCACCCAAGCCGGGGTCCATGGACCGCGCCGTCAAGATTGAGGACAGGGGATCAAACCTTCCCTGGCACCTGTCCTTCCTCACCCTTGGCGTCATTACGCTACTGCTGTTCGTCAAGTGGGGACTCGGCTACATCGGAGCCGATGCCAATGTCCCCATCTTCCTCATTGCCACCGCCTTCGGCATTTTCATGGCCTTCAACATCGGCGGCAATGACGTGGCGAACTCGTTCGGCACCTCGGTGGGTGCCGGCACCCTGACAATCAAGCAGGCACTTCTTGTCGCCGCCGTCTTCGAGGTGTCCGGCGCCATCATTGCCGGCGGCTCGGTGACCGATACCGTGCGCAAGGGAATCGTTGATCTCAACGCGCTGGACGTGAGTCCACACGACTTCATGCTCATCATGATGTCCGCCCTGCTGGCGGCCGCGCTGTGGCTGCTCTTCGCGACGAAGATGGGATATCCCGTCTCGACCACCCACTCGATTGTGGGCGGCATTGTCGGCGCCGCCCTCATGCTCGGCTGGCGCACCTCTGGCTCGGAAGCCCTGGCCATGGTCCAGTGGAATAAGATCGGCCAGATTGCCGCCTCCTGGGTGCTCTCCCCCGTCCTTGGCGGCCTCTTCTCCTTTATCCTCTACCGATGGATCAAGCGGACGATCCTCCAGTACAACGACGAGGCGGATGAGGCCCTCTCGGCCCTGGCCAATGAGTGGCGTGCCCACCGGGACCGCCACAAGCAGTCCTTCGAGCGCCTGAGCGAAATCCAGCAGGTGGCCTACACCGGCGCCCTGGCTCGCGATGCTGCGGTGGTCAACCGAGAAACCTACAACATTGACGACCTCGAGTCCGACTATTACCGAGAGCTGGAAGAGCTGGACGCGAAGGCGAAGTCGATCAATGCGCACGCCGCATTGGTTAAGTGGGTGCCGGTGCTGGCCACGGCCGCCGCCGTCATCGTCTCCGCCATGATGCTCTTCAAGGGTCTGCACAACATCGACCTCAACCTCACCCCGCTGCATGCTGGCGTCATCATCACGATGATCTCGGCCTCCGTGTGGATGTCCTCGTCGATCTTCGTCCGCTCGCTCAAGCGCAAGTCGCTGTCCCGCTCGACCTTCATTATTTTCTCGTGGATGCAGGTGTTTACGGCGGCCGGCTTTGCCTTCTCGCACGGCTCGAATGACATCGCGAATGCGATCGGTCCCTTCGCCGCCATCATCGACGTCATTCGCACTGGCGAGGTCAACGCCCAGGCCGCCGTCCCCACCCCGGCGCTCATGGCCTTCGGCATCGCCCTCGTCACCGGTCTGTGGTTCATTGGCCGCAACGTCATTCGCACGGTGGGCACCTCGCTGACGAAGATGCACCCCTCCTCCGGCTTTGCTGCCGAGCTTGCCGCCGCCATGGTCGTTATCGCGGCCTCCACCTTCGGCCTGCCGGTGTCCTCCACCCACATTCTCATCGGCGCCGTCCTCGGTATCGGCATGGCGAACCGGGCCACCAACTGGCGCCTCATGCGCCCGATCGGCCTCGCCTGGGTTATCACCCTGCCCTCGGCCGCCGCGCTTGCCGCCGGTTCCCTGCTCGCCCTCCGCGCCATCTTCTAAGTCGCGCCATCTTCTCAACCCTGGACGGGGGCGAACCGTCGGTCCGCCTCCGTCCTCCCCGCCACCGGGGATTCGCCGGCGGGAGGCGTGCGGGGGAATGAGTTCGTCCGGCCCGGCACTGCCGCCTCGTCCTGCCTTCACCGCCCGCTATTTCCAGTAGGTCAAGATCCCACGACACTGAGCCCATGAACCCGCAATTTGCTCGCCTTTGGCTCTCCTCGACCTGTTCGGGACTCGCCGTGTGGGCATTGCCGTTCATTCTTGGTCTTGGGGTTGCCCGCGGCTCGTGGAGCGCCATTGTTCTTGGCTGGCTGCTCGGGATGCGCACCGTCGGCTTCCTCGTCGCCGTGCCGCTTGGCGGGGTGCTGGCTGACCAGGTCTCCCGTTCCAAAGTAACGTTCTGGGCCTCTATGCTCGCCTGCACCGGCACCGTGGCCCTCACACTCACCCTCACCACGACCCTGCCGCTGGCCCTGCTCGCCGCGTTCACCTTTGGCCTTGGTCAGGGCGCATCCCGCCCCAGCTATCTTGCCCTCGTGCGCGAGGTTGTTGATGAGGAGCATCGGCAGCGGGCCAATGCCGCACTCACCACCTCCATTCGCCTCGCCCTGCTCCTCGGCCCCGCCATTGCCGCCCTGTCCTCTCGCCTCATCGGCGACATTGGCCTCATCTACGCCACCGCCGGCCTGTGGCTTTTCGCCGCGGTACTTCCTCTCGGCCTTTGCTCCCACCGTTCCCCGGCTCGTGGGATTAGCCGAATCGGCTCCGATTTTCTCCTTGGTGCGCGCGAGGCCCGACGGCACGCCTGGTTCATCGCCGGCCTGTTCTCTCTCATCGTCGTCACCACGTTTGGTTATTCGGCATCCAATGTGATTGTGCCGCTCGTCAGCCGCGAGCGCTTCGGATCCGATGCGGTGCTCACGTTCGGGCTCATGGCCTACACGGTGAGCGGTATCCTCGGCGCGCTCATCATCTCCCGGTGGAAGCAGCGAAATAGTGGGTGGTGGGCGCTGGCCGGAAACGGGGTGTATGCGCTGGCCCCACTCGCGCTGGCGGTTGCCACCGAGCCCTGGATGATCATCGCCACCTACGTCCTCGTCGGCATCGAATTCTTCAACGTGCCGTGGTTTACCGCGATCCAGCGCGAGGTGCCGGGTCATCTCGTCGCCCGGGTGTCCTCGGTCGACTTCCTCTTCTCCTACGGCCTGGCACCCCTCGGGCTCGCGATCATTGCCCCGGCGGTCAACGCCGTTGGCGCCACCGCGGTCCTCGTCACCTGCTCGGTGGCTTGCGCGGGTGCCTCTGCTCTCGCCATGATTCCCGGGCCGAGCCGCACCTTCCGCACTCCCACCTCAAAGCGGCCCTCCGCCGTGCGGACGCATCATGGCCGGGGCACGAAGCCCCGGCCATGGCGTTCAGTGGTTAGATGCCGGCGATAAGCTCGTCGAGGGACTCGGCGGCCAGCAGGTACGGCGGGATCTCCAGGATCGTCACCGCGCCGGTGCGACCATCGGCGTTCATGCGGACCGCAGCGCGGGCGCAAGCCACCTGAACGGCGGCGGTGAAGTCCGGGTTCGAGGCCAGCTGGAGCCGGAACTCGATGGCCTGGCCGCCGGCCAGCTCGCTCGTCGTGATGACGCGGCCGCCGTGGGGCAGGCCGGTGTGGTTCGCCTCGAACTCCTCGTCGGAGATAAAGGTGACCGTGGTGTCATACGGCTCGAAGTAGTCGGGCATGGAGACGATTTCCTGCTCGATGCGAGCGTGATCGGCCTCGTCGGCCACGATGTAGCAGGAGCGCTTGTGCGCCTGCGGGCCGGTCTGTCCACCGTTGCCGGCAAGGGCGGCCTCGACGGCCTCATCGGCCGGAAGCGTGTACTGGACGGCCCGGCGCACGCCCTCGATGCGGCGCAGCGCATCGGAGTGGCCCTGGGAGACTCCGTCGCCCCAGAAGGTGGTCTGGGTCGGCTCGGGAAGCACGGCGGCTCCGAGAACGCGGTTGAGGGAGAACAGGCCGGGATCCCAGCCGGTCGAAACGACCGCGAGATTGCCTCCGGAGGCTGCCGCCTCATTCATCGCCTTGACATGATCGGGGATGTGGGCGTGATTATCGTAGGTGTCCACGGTGTTGACGAGCTTGGCCAGCTTCGCGGCATGCTCGGGAATATCGGTGGCGGAACCGACGCACAGCAAAAGCACATCAACCTTATCGGCGTGCTCCGCGACGGAATCCAGTGAGAACACCTTGGCATCGGTGTCAAGCTCGGAGCGGCGGGAGAAGATCCCGTACAGCTCCATATCGGGCTGGACCTTGACGAGCCTTTCTGCGGCGCGGCCAAGGTTTCCGTATCCTGCGATTGCAACGTTGATCATGTTGTTTCCTATCTCGGCTCCGCGGTCGGAGCCTGCCTAGTCAGAGTAAAAGACAAATGGTTCTATCCCGAAACATCGCCCCCAACTGTCCAGGTTCTGGATGTTCGGACAACCTGGGCGTAGGGTAAAAGGGCTATGTCCACCGAGATGCGCCCCAACCTATCCTGGCCCCGCCTCGCCTTTGTGTCCTTCGGGGTTGTCATCATGGCACTCGGCATCGCCCTCATCACCCTGGCCGGCCTCGGCACCTCCGCCATCTCCGCTCCCATGTGGGTGGCATCGCTCATTGGCGGCCCCTCCTTCGGGGTGTATGTCTTCCTTGTCAACTCCGCCTTCGTTGCCTTTCAGGCGCTCTTGCTGCGCGGAAAGTTCCATCCCTCCCGGCTCCTCCAGATCCCGCTCGTCGCCCTCTTTGGCTTCGGCATCGACGGGTGGATGCACGTGGTGGGTTTCATGAGCCCCACCGCCTGGATTGGGCAGCTAGCCCAGGTGCTGCTCGGGGCGTCCACGCTCGGCTTTGGCATTGCCATGCAGATCGCGCCGCGGTCGATGAATCTATCGGGCGAGGGTCTCGTTGACGCGCTCGCCTACGTCACCGGCCGGCCCTTCCCGCTCGTCAAGGTCATCTTTGACACCACCCTCGTGGCCAGCGCCATCATCCTGTCGTTTGCCTTCCTGGGCGAACTGGCCGGGGTTCGGGAGGGTACCGTGATCTCGGCCTTCCTCGTCGGTCCGGTGGTGCGCGCCTCCCGTTATCCGGTGGATCGGATGATGCGGGCGTGGCTGCGCCGCACCGAGGGCGGCCGGTAGCTTGGGGCCACAAACTCTGGCCCAAGGTCCCACCTTTGTGGCCGATCCAGTGGTCAAAAAGGCTGACGGGGCGACCGGGAGCCACTATATCGCCTCTCATCCCCCGTTTTCCGGGCGGCTTTCCTAGACTGGAGTCATGGACAATTCCGCCGGTTCCCGGCCTCGGGCTAGGCTTGCTCACCGCAGGCCACCCGCCCGCCGCCAGTCTCTTTCCACCTTTCAGCGCGTGGGACTCATCCTCGGCATCATCGCCTTCCTTGCGCCATTCGCCTTCGATATTCCCGGGCTCGACGGGCCGGGCGAGCGAATGCTGTCAATCTTCTTCCTCGCCATCGTCTTTTGGATCACCGAACCGATTCCGCTGGTAGCCACGGCAACACTCGTCATTTTCCTCGAGGTCATTCTCGTCTCGACGGGGGCAATCTTGCCGGTCGGGGAGGAAGCTTTGGCATCGTCCAGCTATTTCGCGGCGCTCGCCAATCCGGTCATCATCCTCTTCCTCGGCGGCTTCATGATTGCCGACGGCGCGGAGAAGTACCGCCTGGATAAGAATCTCGCCGCCGTCATGCTTCGCCCATTCACGGGCTCGGCCCGGATCACCATTCTCGGCCTCATGGCCATCACCGCCGCCCTCTCCATGTTCATGTCGAATACGGCGACGACGGCAACGATGTTCGCGGTGGTGATGCCGATCATTTCGGCCCTGCCCGATGGGAAATCGCGGGCCGGCCTCGCCCTGTCCATTCCGCTTGCCGCCAACGTCGGCGGCATCGGCACCCCGGTGGGTACCCCACCGAATGCGATTGCGATTGGTGCGCTCGCCGAGCACGGTATCAAGGTGTCCTTCGTCGACTGGATGATGATGGCGGTGCCGCTCATGCTCCTCATCCTCGTCCTCGCCTGGATCCTCCTGTCCATCCTCTTCGTGCCGAAGGAAGCGAAGATTAAGATCGGCACGGAGACGGACTGGGATACGTCCCGGCCCGCCCTTGGCTTCTACATTGTCACCGCGACAACGATCGCGCTGTGGATGAGCGAGCCGCTGCACGGGGTGTCGTCGACAACGGTGGGCTTCTTGCCCGTTGTCGCTCTCCTCGCCATGCGGATCATGGACTCCTCGGATGTGAAGAAGCTCGACTGGCCGGTTCTCTGGCTGGTGTCCGGCGGTATTGCCCTCGGTACCGGGGTGGGTGCCACCGGCTTGGATGAATGGCTGGTCTCCTCGATCAACTGGTCCTCCCTGCCCGCCCTTGGCCTCATCGGCCTGCTCGCCTTCATCGGCCTGGCCATGGCCAACGTCATCTCCCACTCGGCAGCCGCCAACCTCCTCGTGCCGCTCGCGGTGTCTCTCGCCGTCTCCCTCGATTCCATCGGCACGATCACCGTGGCCGCCGTCGTCGCCATCGCCTGCTCGCTGGGCATGTCCCTGCCGATCTCCACCCCGCCCAATGCCATCGCCTACTCAACCGGGGAAATCTCGGTGAAGAACATGGCAACGATTGGCCTCCTCGTGGGAATCCTCGGCACCCTCCTCCTCGTCGCGCTCATGCCGATCGCCTGGTCCGCCCTGGGGCTCGTATGAAGCTCCTCGGTATCGTGGCCGGCCGCTCGGCACCGGCCAATCGGGCGGCCGCCCTCCTCTCCGAACGCCTCGCCGGCTGCATTGTCCGCCAGGTTGACGATATTCCGGCGGCACTCGAGCTTGCCGAGCAGGCCGAGCACCTCGTCTTCGTCGCCGCCCTCGTTCCCGACGGAGAGAAGAGCGCAGACGAGATTTTCCGCCCCGTCGTCGCGGCTTATCCCGATGCTCGACTCTTCCTGCTGACCGAAGAGGAAGTACTGTCCGGGGTTGCCGAGCTCACCGACCAGAACAAGATCGACCTCATCACCGATGTGCGGCGGTTTGCCGACCGCCAGTTCCTCCTCAACGTCACCGATCAGGTGCGCCGCTTCTGCGCTATCGCCAATATTGACGCCCCCACCTCGCAGCCGGACCGAGAATCCTTTATCTTCGCCCAGGCGCTGACCGATCAGGAGATCATGGACCGGATCGTTGCCGGATTCGATGAATGCCTCGGCTATCAGCCCCGCATCCTCATCCCGCCCGGGGTCCGGCTCACCATCGAGGGATCGAGGGTTGAGGAGGCCACCTTGGCACTCACCGGGCAGGTGGCTCTCGAGCGCGAATCCCACGCCGGCAACGTGCTCATGCATCACGCCTCAACCGGAAAGATTATCGGCCTGCTCGCCCTCACCGATCAGCGGGCCGCCTTCTTCACCTCGCGGACCACCACCGAGGTGCTGGGCATCCACCTCACCTTCGAGCAGGTCAACTACGTGGTTCAGGCCCGACCGGAAACCGCGCTGCTTATCGCCGTGCTGTTTATCCGCTCTCTTGACCGGCGGCTGCGGCGCAGCGAAGACATTCAGATCGAGAAGGTGGAGCTGGCCGCCCAGCTGGAAACCGAGCAGGCCAATCTCGCCCGGGCACTGACTAACCTCGAGGCCGCCCGCGCCGAGCTGCTCGCCCAGGCTCGCTTCGCCTCCCTCGGCGAGCTGGCCGCCGGGGTGGCCCACGAGCTGAATAATCCGATGGCGGCGATTGCCCGCACCTCCTCTCACCTCCTCGAGGATGTTTCCACGCTCATTGCCGGCGCACCCGAGCCCTGGTCGAGCCACGCCCGCCAGGCCCTCACCGCTGCCCACGCCGCCACCTCCCTGTCGACGAAGGAGGCCCGCAGCTTGAAGCGGGCGATGACCGAGGCGACCGGCGATCCCGTGCTCGCCCAGCGGCTCGTCCTCGCCGGCATCAGGGACACGGATTTTGCCCGCGAGGTGGCGGGGGACGAGAGCGTCATCGCCGAGCTGGAAAGCGCCGCCTCGATCGGCACCGGGCTGCGCAATCTCGCCTCGGCGGCCACCCGGATCACCGAGCTTGTGGCCTCCTTACGCTCCTATGCTCGCCCCGATGGCGACCCGGTCATGGACGTGGATGTGCATGAAACCATCGATGAGTCTCTGCGCTTGCTCTCCCACCGGCTGCACGACATTGAGATTATCCGCGACTACGACAACCTGCCGCACCTATCCTGCCGGCCCGGACAGCTCTCCCAGGTGTGGACCAATCTCATGACGAATGCGGCCGAGGCCATGACCGATGCGGCCCAGCGCTCCGGCGAAGGCGAGCCGATTGGCACGCTGACGGTCACCACCCGCCCGGGCGATGATCCGGGCTGGATTCGGGTCATCGTTTCCGATACTGGGCCGGGAATTCCCGAGCACCTCATGGAGCGCATCTTCGAGCCCCGATTCACGACCAAATCCGGCCAGGTGCGGTTTGGTATGGGCATTGGTTTGGGTGTTTGCCAGTCCATTGTCTCGGGCCATGGCGGGCGGATCCGATTGGCCTCCAGCGAGCGAGGCACTGATGCTACGGTGGATTTACCAACGGAGGTGGCGACATGAAGCTGGCGGTTCTCATCCTCGAAGACGAGCCCGAGGTGCGCGATGCTTTGGAGCGAGATCTCATCGACCTGGCCCGTCACGTGCGGCTTGAAACGGCCGAGGACGTGGAGGATGCTCGGGAGGTGCTCGCCGAGATTGAACGTGACGGTGACGAGCTCGCCCTCGCCCTGTGCGATCACCGCATGCCGGGAACGACCGGGGTCGAATTCCTCGTCGAGATGATGAATGATCCGGTGCACTGCCACGCCCGCAAGGTGCTCGTCACCGGCCAGGCCGATCTGTCCGACACGGTGCGAGCCGTCAATGAGGCCGATCTCGACCACTACATTGCGAAGCCGTGGAACGTCGAGGAGCTGCGCGAGGTGGTTCGCCGCATGCTCACCGACTACGTCGAGATCACCGGACTGGATCCCATGCATTACATGGCGGTGCTCGATAAGGTGCGGGCCATGGAGATCATCAAGGAACGCAGCTAACTAGCCGGCTCCGCCCGACCGGGCGGGCGGAGCACGCCCGGTCACCGCCGAGGCCGCCTGGTGCACCCCTGGCATTTGCGCACCATATCCTGGACTCCGGAAGCTGCAGCGGGGACAATGGTGGTGAAGAGTCAACGACGACCGGAGTAGCCATGCAGTGCACCCAGGCGGAAGCCCACCACCACACCCACGGACCCGATTGTGGCCACCGCGCCATCATTCACGGCAATCACGTCGACTACCTGCACGACGGCCATGCGCACCGGGAACACGATGGTCACTACGATGAATGCCCGCCGTGCCAGTGCGAGGCCTGCCCCGATTGCATCTGCGCCACCTGCACCTGCCCGGACTGCGACTGCGCCACCTGCTTCCACGGCAAGTGCGAATGCGCCAACTGCTCCGACACGTGCAATAACTGCTCCTGCGCCGACTGTTCGTGCCCGCACTGCGCGCACGCCGCCTAAGTCACCTCACATCTGTGCGCCGGCGTCCCTCGGGATCTTTCCTTCTCCCCCACAATCCCCGCCGCCTGCTCGGCACACCGGACTCACGCGACTGATCCTCTCTTCCCCGTAAGGTGGAAGCTCGCGCATCCCCGCTAGGACGACGAGGCAGAATGATGAGGATGGGCTGAGGAACGGCGGGTGATAAGCGGCCGGCGCGGAGCAGGGCCCACGGACTTCTTCGTCCCAGACGTGCATGCACCCGAACCGCCACCACGCACGAGATCACTGTTCACAACAGCTCTTCCTCTTCGCGTTGTCCTTCACCCTCGGCTGTGTCCTCACCATCATCGACCGGCATGAGCCTGCACCAGTGGTATCAGCTCGCGCAGACACTGCCGCCAAGCAGCTACTCGGGGCACCCCCAACTCGCTCACGTCTCGGCCCGCTCGGAAGCGAGCGGGGCACCTAGCCGTCGATTCAGCGAACTCACATCTTGTCTCGGCCAGCAGAGCAATCATCGCTGCGCCACCGCTCACGGGCCCGGTTGGCCGGCTACTTTTTGTTGGACGTGCTGTTATTGCGTTCGTTCTTGCGCTGCTCGATCTGAGCCTCCCGCTCGGCCTGCTCGCGCGCCTTCCTCTCGGCGGCTAGCTCTTCTTCGGTGCGGGCCATCTCTTCTTCTCGCTCGGCGGTCTCGGCCTCGAGGCGGGCCCGCGCAACATCGGCGAGGTAGTCTTCAACGAGTTGCTCGGCCTCAGCCAGCTGGTCGACCATGTCCTCGAGCGTTCCGGTCAGCTTCGGCAGCTCTGGCTTGGGCACCGACGCGGCCGGATCAGAAGCCTTATCCTTGTCATCCTTCGCCTTGTTCTTGCGGTCCCGGTCGGCAGCGGCGGGATCATCGGAGTCCTTCTTGGCTCCCGCATCCTCCGTTGAGGTGTCCTTCCCGTCGCCGTCGGCATCCGTCTCGCCCATGACCACGGCGTCGAGCTCGGCCTGGAGCTCATGGTAGGCGCCGCGGATCTCCCCCTCGGCGGTGGTGCGCAGGGAGGCGATCTCATCAGTGAGCTCGGTGGAGCGGGCCAACACCTCGGTATCCGAGATGTAGTCGACAACCTCGCGCCGGCCGGCCTGGGTAGCGCAGTCCTTCCTCTCGAAGGTCTGGAACTCGGTGTCGGCCAGCTCTTCGGCCACCGAGCGGTCAACGCTCACTCGGGAGGAGATCCGATCGAGGGCGGTTTCCAGGCTCTTCCACTCGTCGACCGCGGCATCGAATTGGGTGATCTCCTCAGAGTATTGAGCGAGGGCGCCTTCGCAGGAGGCCTGGGCCCGCTCGGCGGCGGCATCATCCTGGTGATTATGCAGCGCCGCATATCCCGTCACCACTATGAATGCAACGAGGATGATCGCGCCGATAATCTTCAAGCCCTTGCCCATATGTCCCCCGTCGTCGGTCGGCCGGATGAACGCTCACCCTCGCTTTGACAGTAGCAGAAGGCCAACTCGCCAGGAAGAAGTATGCCCGGCACTAAGGAAGGACATCTCAGTGCGCCGCACCGCTCATGCACTGGCCAACAGCTCGACACGGCTGCGGGGTTAAGCGGACCAGGCCGCGCGCCTTTCCTCAAACGCCACACTGCCTCCGCAGACAACCTCACCACAACCCCACACTGTCTCCGCTCAAGTGCCGTCATCGCTCCCACCATGCCAAGACCGCATGTCCCTCCACCCGCGCTCAAGCCGCATACCGCAAGAGTGAGCAGCCCCATACCTCTCAACTAGATTTGTCGACACGGTGTCGAGATAATTAAGTATGACTTCTATTTCGACAACCACGACTCCGACAGCGACAACCTCCACCCGCCACATCCGCCCCTTCGCCATTGCCGCGGCGATCTACACGGCCCTCGGCCTGCTGGGCGGTCTGGGATATCGAGAGATCACCCGGGGCGTCGACCTTGACTCCTTCACCCAGCTCTCCGTCGTCCACACTCACCTGCTTATCCTTGGTACGGTGCTTTCTCTCATCTTCATGATCCTCGAGGAGCTCTACGGTTTTGCTCGCGGACGTCTGTTCACCGCCTTCTTCTGGGTCTACAACCTCGGCGTCGCGCTCAGCACCGTCATGATGACCGTCATTGGGATCCGCCAGGTCTCCGGAGCAGAGCACTCCAAGGCCCTTGCGGGAATCTCCGGCACCGGCCATATCCTCATCACCGCGGGATTCATCATGTTCTTCATCCTGCTCTTCCGGGCCATCAAGGAACGCTCCGCATAGCACGCCGCGGCACCGATCGGGCTATGCTGACGGCATGACGACAGAGGCGATGCAGACGCGGCCCGGCCCCCAAGGTCGGCGCTCCCGCCTGCTCAAGGCGGCCGGCTACGCCGCGCTCACCGCCCTGTTCATCGGGCTCCCCACCGACATCATTCCCAATCCGATCTTCGGTCGGGAGGTGCCGGTGCGGGCCTGGGAATATCCCGTTCTTCTCGCCACCGTGGCCCTCACCTTCGCCTGGTTCGCGGTTCAAGCACCGCGCCGATCAAAGGATGACACTCGACTGGCCGGCGGGCTCACCCTCGCTCTCTTCGCGGTCGCCTGCCCGGTATGTAACAAGATCGTCCTTCTCCTGCTGGGAGCCACCGGCGCCATGAGCTGGTGGGCGCCCCTCCAGCCCTATGCGGCCATCATCGCCCTGGCCGCCCTTGGCCTTGCCCTCTACCTCAGACTCCGCCGCCGGGACTGCACGGATGAGACTTGCTCGATTCCTCAGGGCGCACCGGGCGACGCCGACTGATTCCGGCTGCCATCCGATAGCAGCAGGCCCCGGGCCGACGTACTGATTGGGGCCACCCCTCGCGAGCTGAGCCCGCACGCCTATTCGATGGGCGGCCACGGCTCCATTAATGAGTCAAATAATGAGTCAATTTCCGCTCACAAAGAATGACCCCCGGGCGTCTTGTCCTACCTTCTTGAACAAAACACCCGGGGGTTATGTGTGGCGGTAGCGGTGGGATTTGAACCCACGGTGGCTTTGACACCACACAGCATTTCGAGTGCTGCACCTTCGGCCGCTCGGACACGCTACCAGAACCTTAGGATAATGGCTCTTTCCTCCCCGGATCAAGCTCGCGGGGCGCGGTAGGCGGCATCTCACGTTGGGTCCGGAAGTAGTCGGTGAGCTGGCGCGAGCATTCCTCGGCACGAACACCGGGAATAACCTCGACGGTGTGGTTGAGCCGATCATCGCGTAACACGTCGCGCAGCGAACCCGCCGCTCCGGCCTTGGGATCAATGGCGCCGTAGGCGCAGGTGGCGATGCGGGCGAGGGAGATGGCACCCGCGCACATCGTGCACGGCTCGAGGGTGACCACGAGTGAGCAGCCCGTCAGCCGCCACGCTCCCCGACTCACCCCCGCCTCGCGCAGGGCACGGATTTCGGCGTGCCCGGCCGGATCGTGGGCGGCCTCGCGAACGTTCCAGCCCCGGCCGATGATCCGGCCGGCCTCGTCAAGTACCACCGCCCCGACGGGAACATCTCCGTCTCTGCGCGCCCGCTCGGCAAGGGCCAGGCACTCGTCCATGGCGGCGGCGAAGGCGCCTCGGCGCCGTATCGGGTCCACGCTGACCTCCCTGGTTCCGCGGGCGGGTTTCCTCTGAGATAGATTAGTTGATATGAGAGTACAGGTCATTGATCATCCGCTTGTCACCCACAAACTCACGGTTCTTCGCGAGAAGTCCACGCCCTCCCCGATTTTCCGCCTTCTGGTTGACGAGCTGGTCTCCCTGCTCGCCTATGAGGCCACCCGCGATATCTCGGTGGAAGAAACCGAGATTGAGACCCCGGTGGCCACGACGGTGGGAGTGCAGCTTTCCCATCCCCTACCGATTGTCGTTCCGATTCTGCGCGCCGGCCTCGGCATGCTCGCGGGCATGGAAAAAATCCTGCCCACCGCCGAGGTGGGTTTCCTCGGCATGAAGCGCGATGAGGAAACGCTCGAGGCAATCACCTACGCCAACCGGCTGCCCGATGATCTGTCGAATCGCCAGTGCTTCGTGCTCGATCCGATGCTGGCCACCGGACACACCCTCATCGCCTCCATCGACTACCTGCTCGAGCGCGGCGCCAAGGATGTCACGGCGATCTGCCTGCTTGCCGCGCCCGAGGGGCTGAAAACCCTCGAGGAGCACATTGGGGATCGCGCCGATGTCACGGTGGTGCTGGCCGCCGTTGACGAAAAACTGAACGACCAGGCCTACATTGTGCCCGGCCTGGGGGATGCTGGGGATCGCCTCTACGGGGTTATCGACTAGCGGATATCGCACATATGGAAGGTGGGGGTGCGCCCCCACCTTTTCATGCTCGCGGCGTCCACCAGGGAGGCTGGCGGTTAGTCATTGCGCCTGTGATGAGCATCGAGCACCCGGCGTTCGAGCGGGGTGGAGGCGTTCACCGCGAGCACGATGAGTGTGAAACCGAGGGCGACGATGACGGCGACCCAGCGCAGCGACGCCAGGCTCACGTCCTCTTCTCTCATCACCGGGACGAGAATGAGGAAGGCCAGGGCGATGGCGAGGAGGGCGGAGATGACAAGGGGAATGAGGGCCTGATGCATCCGCACCTTGCGCAAGGTGGCGCGCGGAAAACCCGCGGCGTCCAATGCTCGCAGTTCCCCGGCCCGGTCAACAATCTCGGCGGACTGGGTCATCACCGTTGAACAGGCGGCAACGATGAAGCCGATGGCGACGGTGATGATGACACCGGTGCGGGTGTCGATGACCATGAGCGTCTCGTCCGGACTGCCTGAGGCGATGCGGTCGAGCGAGGTGACAACCGTGGTGACGAAAATGAGAAAGACGAGGCCGGCAATGCCGCGCCAGGCGCGGCGCGGATCGTCGATGATGCGGCGAGCGCCAATCATGCGGGCCGGCCCGGCGCCCCACAGCAGCGGGCGAGCAAGGGCCTGCAGGAGATACGGCCCGGCCAGGTAGATGCCCAGAAGTGTGCCTGCCACGATGATGAGGGGCGCGATGAGATACGACAGGTCACCAAGCCGGCGGCCCGTCAGATCGCGCTGCACGTAGAGGAACAGCAGGAGATTGACCGCGAGGAAGGCCACGGCCGCCCAATGCACCGGGTGGGTTCCCGACCGGCGGGCCACACCCAGTGGGCTAATCCGCACCCGAGCAAGCCCGGCAATGGTCGACAGGGCAGAGATGAGAAAAACCGCGCCGAGCACGCCGGCCAGAAGCTTCGGCCCGAGCAGCATCTCCCCGGGGTGAATCGGCGTGGCCTGGAAGGACACCCGATGCCAGGCCGGCAGGCTGATCAGCCATAGGGCGGTGCCCGCCACCAGGCCCACAACGGTTTGCACCACCGATTCGATGAGGGCGATGCGGGTCACCTCTCCGGAGGTCATGCCAAGCAGGCGCAGCGTGGCCAAGCGCCGGGACCTGCCGCGCGCACCCAGGCGGGCCGCACCGGCACCGAGGGAGAAGATGGGAATGACGAGGAGGATGCAGGCAATGACGGCGAGGGCAAAGTACCGGTTGAGCATGTAATCGAGCAGATCACCCGCACCACCCACCACCTCCGGCGACAGGTCCGGCCCCGCCGCAAAGAGCTCGCGGTAACCTTCCGGCGGGTTGAGGCGCCGGCGGTGGAACATGTAGGTCCCGCCCGCCACGGTGAGTGCCAACCAGGTCGACAGGGTGAAGGCGGTGATTGCCAAAACGTCCAGCCAGGCGTTTCCGGTGCGCGAGGACAGGCGCGCCCGGGCCAAATGCAAGGCAACGGTCATGACCGTGCCTCGGAATCAGCGTGCACCAGACCATCGCGAATCTCGATGAGCCGATCGCACCAGGAGGCCACGTTGAGATCGTGGGTGACGAGCACGAGGCTGGATCCGGTGCGGGCGGCGCTCGCGGTCAACACCTGCATGACCTCGTGACCGGTGGCCTGATCGAGCGCCCCGGTCGGCTCGTCGGCAAACACGACCTCGGGCCCGTGGACAAGCGCGCGGGCCACGGCCACCCGCTGGGCCTGCCCGCCGGACATGGAGCCGGGACGCCGGTTCGCAGCCTCGCGCACCCCGAGCCGATCGAGCATCTCATCCGCAGCCACCAAGGCCTCTCGGCGGGATAGTCCCTCGAGCATGAGCGGCAGGGCAACGTTCTCTCGGGCCGGCAACTCCTCGATGAGCTGACCATCCTGAAAGACGAAACCGAAGGCGGATCTGCGCAACTGGGAGCGCTCCCGATCCGACCGCGATGAGATCTGCGAGCCGTCAAGCAAGACGCTGCCGGAGTCCGGCCGCAAGATTCCCGACAGGCAGTGCAAAAGCGTGGACTTGCCAGAGCCCGACGGGCCCATGATGGCGAGGGTCTGGCCATGCGGAATCTCAAGGTCAATGCCCGCCAGGGCAAGAACCTGTCCGAAGGATTTGGTCAGTGCCCGGGCGCTCAGGCCGGTACCGGGAAAGGTGCTCATACTCTAGTTCTACCGGCGCGCGCCTTCCGGCAACATCGCCCACGGTCCCCAACCGGGGTGGACCTAGGTCTACCCCTGTCCAGACCTGCCCTTATCCTCCGAACCTTCGGTCTTCTCTCCAGGGCTCTCGGCCTTCTCTTCCGATTCTGTGGCGGTTCGCCCGCCGGCACCCTTCCCGGCCCCCTCGCGCCCAGAATCCGTATCCTCGTCGAGCGCCTTGGCGACCTGGAGGTCGACGGTGTCACGCAGCGCGCTGCCCTTCATGGCGATGGTGGCGATAAAGCCGGCGAAGAGCAGAATGGTGGAGGTGAGGAACACCGACCACAGGGTGTTGCCAAAGGAGGCGCGGGCCACTGTCTCAACCGGATCGGGTAGGGCGGCAAGGTCGAGAGATCCGGCCGAGCCGGTCGGCACCTTGGGCAGGGAGCCGAGCCGGGCAATCATGTAGTCGTGCGAGGCATTCGTGTAGGCCGCGCCGAGCACCTGGATTCCAAGGGCACCGCCGAAGTTGCGGAAGAAGGTGACCGTGGAGGTGGCCGCTCCCATCTGATCCAGTGGAACGGTGTTTTGGACGGCGAGGACAAGGTTTTGCATGGACGAACCCAGGCCCCAGCCGATGGCGAAAAAGCAGACGCCAAGGAGGACGAGATTCGTGTCCTGGCGAGCAAAGCACAGCGCGGCCGAGCCGGCGGTGAGGAGGAACATGCCGCCCACGACGTACCGCTTCCACACACCCTTGTGGGTGATGAGCTGACCAATCCACGTTGAAGAAATCGTCACCCCGAGCATCATCGGCAGGGTGAGCAGGCCGGCCGCCGTCGGTGAATAACCCCGTCCGTACTGGAAGTACTGGCCGAGAAACACATTCGCCCCAAACATGATGGTGCCGGTACCGATGGTGGCGATGATGGCGAGGACGGTGTTGCGGTGCAGCAGGATGTCGAGCGGGATGAGGGGCTCTGGGCTTTTCGCCTCAACGAAGATGAAGGCGGGCAGGGCGAGGAGGAAGATGGCAATAAGGGCGAGGGAGACCGGGTCGGTGAACTCGACATGGGTGCCGATGAGGGAGACCCACAGGAGCAGGGAGACCGCGATCGCCATGATAAGGCCGGCTCCAGCCAGATCCAGGTGGACCTTGCCGGTGCGCACCGGGGGCACGTGCAGGCGGCGAATAATGACAAAAATCGCGCCGAGCATGAACGGAATCATCGCCCAGAAGCACCAGCGCCAACCCAGCCAGGACGTGTCCACGATCAGCCCGCCAATGAGGGGGCCAGAGACGGTGGCCAGGGCGAGCGAGGCACCCATATACCCGTTGTATCTGCCGCGCTCGCGGGGCGGAATAATCGTCGCCATGATGACCATGGACAGCATGACCTGCATTCCCATTCCCATGCCCTGAAGCACCCGGAAGGCAATGAGCTGGCCGGGGCTCTGGGCGAATCCGCACGCCACCGAGCCGATGCAGAAGATGAGCATGGAGGCGATGAACAGGGCCTTCTTGTCGTACAGGTCGGCAAGCTTGCCCGACAGCGCGGTCATCACCGTGTTGGCGATAATGCCCGAGGTGAGAATCCAGGCGAAGTGGGTGGTGGTGCCGCCGATCTCGGCAACGATAACCGGCATGGCATTAGAGACGATGGTGTTGGCGAGCATGCCGAGGAACTGGACGAGCAGCAGCCCGGCCAGCACCGACAGCACCTGCCGATGCCGGGCGTGTGCCGCCTCAGCCTGCTCCTTCGTCATTCCCCGATAGGCCCGACGTTGATTCAGTTTTCGCAATCCTGCTCCTTCATGCTGCAGGAATGATACTCCGGGGCCGGTCCGGTGAGAAATAGTGGGCGCCGATGCGCGGATATGCCGGGCGATTGGAAAGACTACCCGGCAGGATTAGCCGAGGAGCTCTTGGAGAAGATAGTCCTGACCGCGAGCGCCAATCCCGGGCGGGATGGCAAAGACCGCGGATCCGATGGGAATGGTCCACTCGTTGAGCAGGTCCATCTCCGCCAGGCGCTCCTGGATCGGCTTGTATTGGTGGTCGATGTCGGCCTGGAAGGTGAGGAAGATGAGGCCCGAATTTGAGGTCACTCCGGCCTGGAGATCCTCCTCGCTCACCGGATCGTCATAGTTGTAGGGACGGCGGTAGATCCGCTGGGAATCATCCCCGGTCTTGGACCGGCGCACGTGCGCCGCCATGTCAATAATGGGGAAGCCGAGCTCATTCTTCGCCTCGAGATCAACCTCGTCCTTTTCCTCCCCGCCGGTGAGCGGGGCGCCCGTGTCAAGATCTCGGCCGACGACGATTTCGCGGGCGGGCCGGTCAAGCTCATCCCACGTATCGAGGTTCATGGCGATGCGCCGGGCAACGAGCGTGGATCCGCCGTTCATCCAGCCGTCAGTGCGGAAGATGATCTCCGGCTCGGTTTCCGGATCCGGGTTGATCGAGCCATCGACCTGGCCGAAAAGATTGCGAATCGTGGTTCCGTCCGGCCAGGTGATCGCCGTGTTGCGGAAGCCGGACTGCACCCATTTCATGCGAGCAAAACCGACGGCTTCCTTGACCATGACCCGCTGGGTGTGGGCGATGGTCATGGGGTCTTCGGCGGCGATGAGCAGGCAGAGATCCCCTCCCGACCACTCATCCCTCAGGTCATCGATCTGGTAGGGCGGTAGCTGCTCGAGCCATTCGGGTTTCTTGTCCTTGAGCTCCCCGGCGAAGAAGCCGGGACCGATGCCGAGGGTGATGGTGAGACGCGATGGATTGCGAGCCAGCTCCGGCTCGGTGTCCGTGAGCGAGGGCTCGCCCGCCATGAGCCGCACGATATTGTCTGACCACAGGCGCATGAGCCGGCGCAGGCTTGTGACATCGTGGTCGAGCAGATCGAAGGCCACGAGATTGGCAAAGTTCGTGATTGGGCTGGCCACACCGGGCTGGTGCAGGCCACGTGCCACGTGGGTTTCCTTGCCGAGATTGGCAGCGTAGGGGGCGGAGGCGCTGGCTCGCCCGCCGGCAAAGCCGCCAAGGCCGCCGACCGCGAGCCCGCCCAGGGCCCCACCAAGGAAACCGCGCCGGCTCGGCGCCGCATCCTTTCCGTCATGATCCGAGCCGACCTCGCGGCGAGTGGAAGCCTGCTCGGTCGCGGATGTTTCGCTCACTTCTTCGGAACGGATATCCCGATCCTCAGACACGGCTACTGCCCGTCCTCTCCTTCGTCCTCGCCTCCGTCATGGTGGTCCATGTCGTGGCCCTCGTGATCCTCCTGGTCCATCTTGTCATGGTCCATCTCTTCGCTTTCGCCGTGGACCCCGTACTCTTCTTTGGCGCCGGTGTAGGTGCGAACATCGGAGGTGAATTCGATCGGGTCGCCATCGCGCAGGTTGAGGGTGATGGTGATAATGTCGCCGCTGGCCAGGGGCCCGTCAAGCTTCATGAGCATGATGTGATCCCCGCCGGGCTGAAGCTCATAGGAGCCGCCCGCAGGCACAACGAAATCATGCGTCATTTCCTGCATCAGCATCTTGCCATCCTTCTCCACGGTCTCGTGGAGCTGGACCAGTCCCGCCCCCTCGTAGGTGGCGGATTCAACGACGATGTCCTCATCGGTGGTGTTCGTGATGGTGCCGAAGGACCCGGTCATATCTCCTTCGACGGCCTTGGTCCACATGTCGGTGAAGGTGAGGCCGCCTTCTTCTTGAACCGAGGCCACCTCTTCCGGCTCGGCCTCGTCGCTCGATGAGCAGCCGGCCAGGGCGAGGGCTGCCGCGCCCAGGCAAGCGAGTAGGCGGGAACCCGTGGTGAATGTGCGTGCACGCATGGTGGTGAGTATCCTCCTCAGCGCCGACGTAGGTAGCGCGTGATGATAACGGAGACGCCGAGAATGACGACGATAATCCCCGTCCAACGAATAATGGTGACCGAGGTCGACTGACCATCGGCGGTGGCGGATGAGTCTGGGCCCTCCCCCGCCGCGGAATCGGTCGCATCATCTCCTGGTGGTGATGTGCGGGTGGGGGTGGTGTCTGCGCCCGCCACGGTGAAGTCCACCGCGCCTTCAATCCGGTGACCATCAGAGGAGACGACGGAGTAGGCGAGGCGATAATCGCCTCCGGCGAGCTCGGGCAGGTCGGTGATGAGATCGTAGCCGTCGATCTGGGCGGGAGCGGTATCCACCTGCTCACCATCGCGGCTCAAGATTGTCTGCGGGGCAATGTCGATGAGCCTGCCGGAGAAGGTGAGGACAGCCCGGTCAGGCGCCTCCTCCACGACTTCTCCCTCACTCGGGTCAGAGCCGACAAGGGAGTCGTGGGCGAGGGCCGGACCCGCCATCGGCAGCACGAGCATCGCCCCTACCACCATGAGGGAAAGAACCGACATAAGCTTCCATCGCATCACCCTTACACCGTACTGTAGTTCTTATGAGAATTCCGCTAACGCCCGGAAATATCCGGACGACAGACCTCGATTCCACCGACCCGATTCCGCAGGGTTTCACCCTCGTGGATGTTCGCCGCGATGAGGAGTGGGAAGCCGGGCACGCCCCCGGCGCCCTGCACATCCCGCTGACCGAGCTGGCCAATCGAATCGATGACCTGCCCGACGAGGACATCATCGTCACCTGCCGCTCCGGCGGGCGCTCCGCCCAGGCCACCGCCCTGCTCGCCGATCTCGGCATCGAGGTGTGGAACCTGGCCGACGGCATGCTCGGTTGGGCGGCCGGCGGCCTTCCCCTCACCTCGGATGATGGGGACATCCCGACCATTCTCTAGCCACCCAGCACCTGAACCGCGGCACCACGGCACCACGGCGCCACCGGGTCCCGCACGGGCCGGCAACCCGCTGTCCGTGCACACCGGGTTGCTGCCGGGTGTAGCCACATGCTGCGGAGTGCCGCCTGCGCGGCTGTCCGCGCGCGGACTAAGCTCGACGAGACAGGGCCGGCGCCGGTCGATCAAGAAATCGCGGGAGCGTGAACCCGCCCAACGAAGGAGACAGTGAGTTCCATGGGGAAGAAGAGCCGAGGCAAAAAGGCCCCCAAGCCCAAGCGCGTACCCTTTGTCGCCAGGCCCTTTGAGGGAATGGCCATGGAGGTGGGGATCATCGCGATGCGAGAGATCCTGCCCGCCGCCACCGCGCCGGTGACCACCACCGAGGAGTACGGCTCCACCGAGCTCACTCTCGTCACCCTGCTGCCGAACATGACGGCGGCCATGCGCAGGGAGAACGGGGACCTGCTCGTCGCCGTCCAAACCGTCACCAACTCGGGTGATGCAAGCCGAGACCTCGCCGCCCTCATCATTGACGCCCTCGAGCTCGAGCCCGGCCAGGCCATGTCCTCGGCGCCGCTCCCCGAGCCGGGGCCGCGCCTCGATGATGTCCTCATCGACGCCGAACTGGACATCACCCTGTACGACGACTTCTCCTACTGGGTGGACGAGGAAGAGCGTCAGCGGGAGGACATTCAGCGGGCCGTCGAGCAGACCCGCTCCCAGGTCGTGCCCTCGGCCAAGGTCGAGGGCATCACCGGCGCCTACTGGTGCCGGATGAGCAGGGAGTTCGTGCGCTGGATTCGCACCGAGGACGAGGACCGGGTGCTCGACGCGCTCGCCCGCCTGTCTGCGGCCCGCACCCTCGCCTTCGAGGAGGGCGCCGAATTCAAGGGCGCCTTCCGCGCCCAGGGCCTCATGATCCCCGTGTGGGAGCTGCCCGCCGGAGCCGAGGCCGAGGAGCTCACCGAGCCAATGGCCGCCTTCGAATCCGTCTTCGACAAGGCCCTGGCCGCCTCCGATCCGCTGAGCCCGGAGGAGCGGCGCGCCCGCTCCGGCATCGTCTCCCGCCAGCTCACCCTTCGCTGAGTCCCGCCCGCCGCCGGCTTGCCTCAAAAACGCACCGGCGGCGGGACGCTTTACCAAGGTTTTCTTGGGCCCGCGCTGACGGTCTTGGGGGCGATCTTTTGGTCGACTCCGCAACCACCTTCGGATTCGTTCGCACACCGCCTTGAACGGGGTTACACTTAAGGCGTGACTCCCCAACCGCCGCGCGTCGCCGTCGTCGTCCCCGCCCGGGACGAGGCAGACCGCATCGCGTCAACGTTGCGTTCGGTGCGCGCGGTACCCTACGTCGATCTCATCGTTGTGGTCGATGACGGATCCACCGATGACACTCAATCCGTAGCGCGGGCCGCCGGTGTCACCGTCGTGCGCCACCCGGTCAACCGGGGCAAGGCCTCCGCCATGGAAACCGGGGCTTCTGTCGTGGCGATGCGCGATGCGGAGGGGCACACTCCCCGCCTCCTTCTCTTCCTCGACGCCGATCTTGGGGAAAGCGCCGTCGAGGCGGCCGCCCTCGTTGAGCCGGTTGCCTCCGGCGATGCCGACTGCGCGATTGCCGCCCTACCCGCCCAGGTGGGAGCCGGCGGGCACGGACTCGTCACCGGTCTCGCCCGCAAGGCCATCACCGCCATGACCGGCTTCCGGCCGAATCAGCCCCTGTCGGGGCAGCGCTGCATGACCCAGGAGGCCTTCGCCGCCGCCCGCCCGCTCGCCCGAGGATGGGGCGTGGAAACCGGCATGACCATTGACATGCTCGTCGCCGGGCTCACCCTCGTCGAGGTGCCCTGCGATCTGCATCATCGCGCCACCGGCAACGACCTGCCGGGCCACCTCCACCGCGCCTCCCAATACAAGGATGTGGCGCTTGCGGTTAATCTGCGCCGGCTGCGCGGCGTGAAGGTTCCCCACCAGTTCCGGGTTGACGGCTCGGATCAGGAGCTCGGTCAGCCCTTCCACGCTTATCGCCTGCGCGGGGTCGAGACCTCAGAAGCATAAGCCAGGCGGGAATCTGCCCGCCGGCCACGAGGGGGATGACGATCCCAGAATCATTGATCAGCGCTCCCCCGAGGGTGATGATCGCCAGGGCGAGAGCCGCCCACACCTCCACCTCATAGCGCTCGGGATCCACCACGCCCCAGCCGATTCCCGCCCGGCGCCACCAGGCCAGGACGCCGGCGAGGAGCGCGAGCGCCACGAGCAGCGCCGGCCACTGGGCCAGCACCTGGGAGGCCTTGCGGTACAGGGTGGCCCCGCCTTCGCCGCCCACCACATCGTCGACGAAGCCGCCCAGGTGGGTGCGCTTGTCAATGGGTCGTAGGTAGTCGAGAATTGCAAAGCCCACCGGGACAAGGACGCCGGAGGCGGCAGCCAGGCCAAGGGCCGCCGGGCTGAGCCGACGCCCGGCGAGCAGCCAGGCGAAGAGCACAAAGGCGGGGGCCAAGACCGGCGGTCCCCCCACGTCCGCCCCCAGCGAGGGCACCCCATCAATGATGATGAGGAAGGCTCCGATGGCGAGGGTGAGGCGAGCTGCGGAGTGGCGGGACATCAGCCGGGCGATACTGGCAGCAAGCAGGATGGCGGCGGCCGCGCACACCGCGAACCCCATATTCGTCATTCCGTAGAAGCGACCGCCCTCCTGGGGCAGTGAGCCGAGTGGGGAATTGAGATACAAGGGTGAGGCGGCTGCGGCCAGCAATCCCACCACCCCGAGGTTGAGTCCCGCTACGATGGCGACCTTGGCGGCCGGTCGCGCCGCCAGCGCGTGCGCGAGAAAGGCCATGGCGGTGGCGATGAGGCCGACGAGGAACAAGAAGACTGGCACCTGGCCGGGCAGTCGATACCAGGGCAGGATCTGGGTGAGCACGCTCGCCGCCGGGGTGGCCGCTACCGCAAGCATGAGGCGGCGGCTGGACAGGCTGATGGAGAGTGCAAAGGCCGCTAACCAGGCGAGGAAGAACGGCCCCTGGGCAGCCCTCGCCCAGGCGGTGGCCCCCTCGATGTCCGGGCGGGAGCCATCCGTCACGGTGAGCGCCCGGCCGGCGCCGGGAAACTCAATGTCGACATGAGCGGCGATGGTGGGGGCCAGGTCAATTGTTTGGACGAGGCCGCGCCGGTGGGTGGAAGCCGAGGTGAGCACCCCTGACTGGCCGGAATCCATGATGATGCCGAGGGCGGCCCGATCTCGATCCGCCACCGAGGCGATGATGATGCGGGAGGTGGGCAGCTCGGCAAGCACGCGGCCCACCCGCTCATCCAGCTCCGCCATCTCCCCCTCATCGGCCCCGGGTGGGGGCCCGCTAAACCACGTCGACCACGGATCTCGCTCGGCCCGCGGGCCGTCATCGGTCACCGATCCGGCGGGCCCGCCAAGGTCGACGAGGATGAGATCGTGGGTGGGGGCGAGGTCGGCCAGCTCCTCCAAGTCGGCCACCTGGCCGCGAACCTCACCCGTGTCATCGGTGAGCGCGAGCGCGGCCTCGCCACCCGCGGCCAGCACGCTCACCCCGGACTGCGCCAACCGTTTTCCGAGCAGGCCGAGATCGGGATGGTAGGCCGCGCCAGTGCCGGTGACCGCACCGGGCACCTGCTCGGGACTCAGCTCCCGGCACCCCCCGGCATCACCCGCCCGGGCGCCCGCACCGAGGGTGAGCCAACCATCTGCGGGACAGGTGAGAGGATAGGCTCCGCGCACGGACATCTCCCCGGTGGCCGCGTGGCTGGCAAAACGAAACAGGTGGGGGGTGGTCTCTTCGGTGATGTCCTGCCAGGAGACCCCGGATATCCCAATGACAATGAGGGGCGGGGGCGCTGCCGTGCCCACGGGCGCGCCCACCAGCCAGGTGAGCAGCACGAGCAGCGGCAGGAATCGCATGCCTCGATCTTACGTCCCATAATGAGCGAGGTCGCCCCGGCGGGGGTGTCGAACCCGGTGGGGCGTCTAGGATAGGGGGCATGCTGTTTTCCTATCTCGGCCCCCGGGGGACCTTCACCCAGGCGGCCCTCGCCACTCTCGAGCCCAATGAGGAGGCCCACGTTCCCGCCGTGGATGTGCCGGCCGCCCTCGCCATGGTGCGCGCCGGGGAGGTCGACTACGCCGTCGTACCCATCGAGAATTCCATCGAGGGCGGGGTGAACGCCACCCTCGATACTCTCTCCCACGGGCCCTCCCTGTGGATCACGGCCGAGATCCTCGTGCCCGTCACCTTCGTTCTCGCCGCCGCCTCCGAGCGTTCCCTGGACTCGGTGCGGCGAATCGCCACCCATCCGCATGCCTGGGCCCAGTGCCGGGGCTGGATGTCAGAGCATCTTGGCGAGGTCATTCACGTGCCCGCCACCTCGACCGCGGCCGGGGCCAAGCATGTTGCCTCCGGGGACAGCGAGGTCGATGCCGTGCTCTGCTCGGCCATGTCCGCCCAGCAGTACGGACTCACCGTGCTCGCCGACGGGGTGGGCGATAACCCGGATGCGGTGACGAGGTTTATTTGTGTCGGCGTGGCCGGCGGCCCGCTGCCCGAGCAGACCGGGGCGGACAAGACCACGCTTCAGGTTCAGCTGCCGAGCGACGAATCGGGCGCCCTGCTGTCCATGCTCGAACAGTTCGCGGTGCGCGGCGTCAACCTCTCCCGCATCGAATCCCGTCCCCTCGGCGATTCGCTGGGCCGCTACGCCTTCTCCATCGACTGCGAGGGCCATATTCTCGATGAGCGGGTGCAGGCCGCCCTCATCGGCCTCCACCGCACCTGCCCCTCCGTGCGCTTCCTCGGCTCCTACCCCCGGGCCGATGGCAGGAAGGCCCAGCTGCGCCCCGGCACCGCGGATCAGGACTTCGCCTCAGCGCGCGACTGGATTGGCCAGATCCTCGCCTCCACCCGCGAGGATTAAGCGCTCGGATTATCGGCGGACGAGTAGGCCACCGGGTTCCACCCGGGCGGTCACCTCGGAGGCGTAGCCGAGAACATCACCATCGACCTGGATGCGCTGGGGCTGTTCGCAGCAGACCTTGACTTTGCGAATGCGGCGAAGATCGATCTTTCCGGCCTCCGGCAGAGCATCCTTGGTCACGCCCACCCCGGCCAGGCTCATGCGGCGCAGCAGATCGGCCCAGCCAACGAGGCCGCCGGTGGTGTCGAGGACAACGAGCTCGAGCCACCCGGTTTTCGGATCGGCCTCCGGGGCGAGCACCACCCCGCCGGGCAGGCGCCCGCAGTTGGCGAACATGATGGAGCGGGCCTCGAGCTCGAAGCCCTCCCCGCCGCCGGCGTGCACGGTGGCCTTGATTCGCTGGCCCCACATATTCTTCATTGCCGAGGCCACGTACGCCATCCACCCCACCTTGGATTTGAGGGCAGAATCAGCATCGCCCACCATATTGGCATCAAAGCCGAGACCGGCAATGACGGCGAAGGCGTGCTCCCCGCTCGGCACGGAGGCCGGCGGCACGTTAATCTGTTCGGCCACCACCTGGCGCTCAGCCGCCGTGAGCTCCGCGGCGGACAGGAAGCCAATGTCAATGGGGGCGGCCGCCCCGGTCAGCGCGGTCATCACCATCCCCCGCAGCGAATCGAGCGGCAGGTCGAGATTGCGGGCCAGCAGGTTGCCGGTGCCGAGGGGGATGATGCCGAGGGCGATATCGGTGCCGGCAAGCACCTGGGCAACCTGACGCACGGTGCCATCCCCACCGGCGGCAATAACCGTGGTCGCACCCGCCTCCATCGCCTGCTTGGCCTGACCGGCCCCCGGATCCTCCTCGGTGGTCTCCAGCCACAGGCGCGCCCCCAGCCCAGCATCATCCGCGATCTCCTCAACAATCGCGCGAATCTCGGCGGCCTCCTCCTTGGTGGGATTGACGATGATAGCGATGGGGCCATGCTCGACTGCGGTGAGGCCCTCCCCCTTCGGGCGGGGGCGGAGCTTGGCGTGAACGAAACGTCGGGTGCGAATGGTGAGCACAAGCGACCAGAGGGCGACAATAAGGGCCGCAATTGCCACGGAGGATTGCCACGTCATACTCGATACATTACCTTCGGCGCTAGACTGGTGACATGATCGATATTCGCTTTGTTCGAGAACACCCCGACACCGTCAAGGCCTCCCAGCGCGCTCGCGGTGATTCGGAGCAGGCTGTTGACAACCTCATCACTGCGGATGAGGCGCGCCGCGCCACCCTCAAGCGATCCGAGGATCTGCGCGCCGAGCAGAAGGCCGCCTCCCGCAAGGTCGGCAAGGCGAGTCCCGAGGAACGCCCCGCTCTTCTCGAACACGCCAAGGATCTCGCCAAGCAGGTCAAGGCCGCCGAGGAGGAGGCCGCTCAGGCGGCCGACACCTACGAGCAGATCGCCATGTCGATCTCCAACATCATCATCGACGGGGTGCCCTCCGGCGGCGAGGACGATTTCACGGTGCTCAAGCACGTCGGCGAGATTCCCCAGATCGAGAACGTTCGCGATCACCTGGATGTCGCCGAGTCCATTGGCGCGGTCGACATGGCCCGGGGTACGAAGGTGTCCGGCTCGCGCTTCTACTTCCTCAAGGGGATTGGCGCCCGCCTCGAGCTCGCCATGCTGACCGCCGCGGCCGACCTGGCCGAGGCCAATGGCTTCACCCTCATGACCACCCCGACCCTCGTCAAGCCGGAGGTCATGGGCGGCACCGGATTCCTCGGCGCACACGCCGACGAGGTCTACCACCTGTCCACCGACGACCTCTACCTCACCGGCACCTCCGAGGTGGCCCTTGCCGGCTACCACACCGACGAGATCATCGACGTGAGCGAGCCCAAGCGTTATGCGGGATGGTCGACGTGCTACCGGCGCGAGGCTGGCTCATACGGCAAGGACACCCGCGGCATCATCCGCGTCCACCAGTTCAACAAGGTGGAGATGTTCTCCTACTGCAAGCCCGAGGAAGCCGAGGCGGAGCACGAGCGGCTGCTCGCCTGGGAAGAGGAGATGCTCGCCAAGGTGGAGCTTCCCTACCGGGTCATCGACACCGCGGCCGGGGACCTGGGTAGCTCGGCCGCCCGCAAGTTCGACTGCGAGGCCTGGCTGCCCTCGCAGGAGCGGTGGATGGAGGTCACGTCGACCTCGAACTGCACGACCTTCCAGGCTCGCCGCCTGTCGATTCGCGAGCGCCACGAGAAGGGCACCCGCCCGGTGGCCACGCTCAATGGCACGCTGGCCACGACCCGCTGGCTCGTCGCCATCTTCGAGAATCATCAGCGCGAGGACGGCCTGTACATCCCCCAGGGTCTCCGGGATTATCTCGGTGGCCGGGAGTTCATTCCCGCGTGAGGAGCTTCCCGCGTTTCACGGCGAGCGCCCAGTTCGCCGCGCATGATGCGGCGCGGCTGCGCACCGCCCTCGACCGGCTCCCCCGGGCCGGCGAGGAGCTCATCCTCGCCCTCGATCTCGACGGCACCACCATCCGGCACGACACCTCACTCTCCGACCGGGTAGCCGAGGCGATCACGGCCCACGCCGAGGCCGGATCCCACATCATCCTCGCCACCGGTCGCGGCATTGCCGCCACGATGATCGTGGCCGAGCAGCTGGGCATGGGCGAGGGGCTGTGCGTTTGCTCCAACGGCGCGATCACACTCAGCTACCGGGACTACGATCCGGCCCACATTAGCCTCGAACGGGTGCACACCTTCGATCCGAGCCGGCAAATCGACCGGATCAGCAGGCGCCTACCCCAGGCCGTGCTCGCTGTCGAGCCCGCCGAGGGCCCGCGCCGGGTCTCGGCGCACTTCCCCCACGGCGAGCTCATCGGGGACACGGTCGTCGTCCCGCATGAGGAGCTTGGCGGATCTGATGCCACCCGGCTCACCGTTCGGGTTCCCGACATGAGCCCCACCGAGCTCACCGAGGAAATCGAGGCGCTCGGCCTGGACGGCGTGGAATATGCGGTGGGGTGGACGGCCTGGCTCGACATCTCCCCCGCCGGGGTATCCAAGGCGTCCGCCATGGCCGAGGTGGCCGGCGGATTCGGCCTCGGGGCACAGAACTGCCTCGCGGTGGGCGATGGTGCGAACGATGTTGAGATGCTCTCCTGGGCCGGTGCCGGCATCGCCATGGGCGACGCCTCGGACAAGGTGAAGGCCGCGGCCGATGCGGCAACCGCCTCCGTCAACGACGACGGCCTCGCCCTCGCCCTCGAATATCTCCTCTAACGATTCCGCCAATCCACGGCGCAGTCAGCGGGTGGCCACCACGTCCCTTCGTGGCCACGAGAATGCCCGCATACCCAGCTATCCGCGAACCCGCACGCCGCTTGGCCCCACCAGACAGCCGACCGCGGCACCGCAGAGGCGTCCCGGACATTCGCGGCCCGTAAGATGCGACCGAGCTGACACATGTCCTTGATCAAAAGTTGCCTGCAGCGCTAGACGGCATCCGGGAAGATGAGCAATGAGCTCGTGAAAACCACCTGTCCATCTTTGTTTACTTGAAGGATAAATAAGCTTGGTTTTTAGTTCATATTTTCGTCTGACAACTTTTCATCTCGGGAGAAACGCCGTAACCTTGTGGCGTGGGAGTTTTGTACTCCCTGTTCTTACATCAACCACTGGAGGAAACATGCGACGACGCATGACGAAGGCCGCAGCCGCGTTCTCGGCCCTAGCAATGCTAGCGGCCTGCTCGGGCGGCGACGCCGAAGAAAAGGACAAGCCCAGCGAGGCCAGCAAGTCGGCCGAGACTGAGGAGGCCGAGCCGGAGGAGACTGAGGAGGCCGAGGAGCCGTCCGCCGGTTCCTTCGAATACCCGGATCTATCCGGGGAGACCCTCGACGTGGCATCCGACTGGTCAGGTGCCGAGCAGGAGAACTTCGAAGAGGTTCTCGCCAAGTTTGAGCAGGAGACCGGTGCCTCGGTGAGCTACCAGTCCCTCGGTAACAACATTGCCACCGCGCTGGGCACCCAGCTCGAGGGTGGCGGCGCGCCCGATATCGCGCTCGTCCCGCAGCCGGGCCTCATTGAGAATCTGCAGGAAAATGGTCACCTGTCGCCGCTCAATGAGACCGCTATGGCCGAGGTGGAGAAGAACTACGCCCAGACCTGGATGGACCTGTCCACCTACGACGGGGACGTGTACGGCGTATGGTTTAAGGCCGCCAATAAGTCGACGATCTGGTACAACACCGAGGTGTGGGATACGGCGGGCGTTGAGGCCCCCGAGACCTGGGAGGACTTCACCGCCGCCCTGCAGACCGTCTCCGATTCCGGCGTCCCGGCTCTCGCCGTGGGCGCGGATGTTGGCTGGCCGCTGACCGACTGGTTCGAGAACGTCTACCTGCGCACCGCCGGTGGCGAGAAGTACGATCAGCTCGCCAAGCACGAGATCCCCTGGACCGACGACTCGGTCATCGAGGCCCTCGAGGTGATCTCCGAGGTGTGGAGCAATGACGCGCTCCTGCTTCCCAATGGCGCCCAGCGCTCCTTCCCGGAGTCCGTCTCCGCGGTCTTCGGTGACCCGGCGGAGGCTGGCACCGTCTACGAGGGTGACTTCGTGGCCGGCACCATTGCCGATCAGACCGATGCCAAGGTGGGCGAGGACGCCAAGTACTTCCCGTGGCCGTCGATCAACGGTTCGGCCCCGGCCGTCATGGGCTCGGGCAATGCCGCGATCGCCTTCAATGACGACGAAGCCACCATGGCCCTCATGGCCTATCTGGCATCGCCGGATGCCGCGAACATCTGGATCGCCAAGGGCGGCTTCACCTCCCCGAACCAGAATGCGGACATGACGCTGTACCCGGATGACATCTCGCTGCAGATCGCCGAGGACCTCGTCAATGCGGAAACCTTCCGCTTCGACCTGTCCGACCTGGCTCCCTCCGCCTTCGGCGGCACCGAGGGTGAGGGCATGTGGCAGCTGCTCATCGACTTCTACGAGAACCCCGACGACGTTGAGGGTATCGCGCAGAAGCTCGAGGACGCCGCTACCGCTGCTTACGGTAACTAATCCTTCAGGGGGCGGGGCGCATGCCTCGCCCCCTTATCTCTCACCCCTTCGCATCATCATGAGCACTTCCACCACATCCGAGCCACGCGCCGCATCCCAACCGACCCAGCCGGTCAAGCGCGCCGGCATGTCCAGCCAGGCACGCTGGCTTCTCGTCATCCTGCTCGCCCCGGCGCTCTTCTTCCTCCTTGCCTTCGTCGTCTACCCCATCGGATATTCGATTATCCGGTCGCTGTATTCACGCTCCGGAGATGACTTCGTGGGCTTGGGCAACTACGTCAAGGTCTTCACCGACCCGCAAACCTTCACAGCCTTTAAGAACAATCTCATCTGGGTGCTTGTCGCACCTGCCGTGTGCACCATCTTGGGCCTGGTGTTCGCCGTTCTCATGGAGAAGATTCGGTGGGCCACGGCCTTCAAACTCATCATCTTCATGCCGATGGCGATCTCCATGCTTGCCGCTGGCATTATCTTCCGCTCGGTCTTCCAGCAGAATCCGGATATTGGCATGGCCAACGCGGCCATCGTCACCGTCAAACAGGCCTTTGGTTCCGCCTCCCACTATCCTGATGCGAGGGCGAGAACGGGCGATGACTTCGCCTTCGAGCAGGCCGGCGGGGCCGGCGGCGAGGTCACCTCAACCACCGAATTCAGCCCCGGCGATGTCGCCTACCTGCCCATGGTGGGCGTGCGCCCAGACGACATTCCCGACGATGCCACCCCGGCCGAGGAAGCCGCCTCCGATGGTGCGGGCGTAGCCGGCACCGTGTGGCTCGACTTCGTACCCGGCGGCAAGGGTGAAACCGGGAAGATTGACGCCGGCAAGCCCGGCATGGCAGGACTGACCGTCGAGGGAACCACGGCCAGCGGGGAAAAGATCACCGCGACAACGGATGAGGCAGGACGTTTCCTCCTGGAAACCGAGGAGCCGGTGACAGTGTCCCTGCCGGCCGATAACTTCGAATCCGGAGCCAAGGGCATCGACTTCCTCGGTCCCGATCTCATCACCCCGGTGACAATTCTGTCCTACGTGTGGATCTGGGCCGGCTTTGCCATGGTCATGATCGCCTCGGGCCTCGCGGCCGTGGACCGCAGCCTCATGGAGGCGGCGCGCACCGACGGGGCGAATGAGTGGCAGGTCTTCCGGCACATCACCGTCCCGCAGCTCATGCCCGTGCTGACGGTTGTCATTGTGACCCTCATGATCAACGTGCTCAAGATCTTCGACCTCGTCTACGTCATCCCACCGGGCTCGTCCTCCAATGCGGCGGACGTGCTCGCCACCCGCATGTGGACCGTGTCCTTCGGCGGCGGCAATGACCAGGGCTTGGGCTCCGCTCTCGCCATTATCCTGCTCGTGCTCGTGCTGCCCTTCATGATCCTCAACATCCGCAACTTCCGGAAGGGAGGCCAGGCATGACATCCCCCGTGGAACAAGACATCGCGGAAAAGTCGGTCCAGGGCATGGATGAGCGCACCGAACACGTCACCCGGAAGAAGGACTCAATCGGCTCGACAATCGCCTCGGCGTTCTCGCATTCGATTGTCAACATCATCCTGCTCCTCGTCGCCGCCGTATGGCTGCTGCCCACGATCGGCCTGTTCTTCTCCTCGCTACGCAGCGCCAAGGACAACTCCAGCTCCGGCTGGTGGACCGTGTTCGGCAACGCGCACGAGCTCACCATCGAGAACTATTCGAAGCTGCTCGGCAATTCGCAGATGATGGGTGCCCTGTGGAACACGGTCATCATCGTTGTTCCCTCCACCCTCGCCGTCATCTTCCTGGGAGCCATGGCGGGGTATGCGCTGGCATGGATCGATTTCCCGGGCCGGGACTGGGTCCTTATCGGCGTCGTGGCGCTCATGGCGGTGCCGATTCAGGTGGCCTTCATTCCACTCGCCCGCCTGTTCGGCTCCGTTGGCATCTTCGGCACCTACTGGGCGGTCATCATTTTCCACATCTCCTTCGGCCTGCCATTCGCGGTGTTCCTCTTGCGGAACTACTTCCGGCAGATCTCCCCGGAGCTCATGGAGGCGGCCCGCCTCGATGGAGCATCGGAGATGAGAATCTTCCTGCGGATCGCCCTTCCGCTGGCCACCCCGGCCATCGCCTCGCTCGCCATCTTCCAGTTCCTGTGGTCCTGGAATGACATGCTCGTGGCGCTCATCTTCGCCGGCCCGGACTCCCAGCCAATCACCGTGGCGATCCAGTCCCAGCTGCGCCAGTTCTCCGCGAACATGGACATCCTCGCGGCCGGGGCCTTCCTTTCCATGCTGCTTCCCCTTGGCGTCTACTTCGCCTTCCAGAAGTACTTCGTGTCGGCCCTCATGGCCGGCTCCACCAAGTAGCAGTCCCCAGAATCACCACAGCAAGAGATCCGGCCGGATATCCGGCCGGATCTTCTTTCCTCCCCGCTCCGACTCACGTGGCCTACTCGGCCTTATTCGGCCTGGCACTCAGAGCCTGCCCCACCCCTGAACGTCGAGAACCACCTTGCCGATTCCGGGTCCTCGGCGCATGAGCTCGTGGGCACGCTCGGGATCGGTGAGCACCTCGGACAGCACGGGCACCATGGCTCCGGAGGCGTAGCGGGCCAGCACAAATTCGCCCGCCTCCGCCATAGCTCGGGCCTTCTGGGCGGCCGGCCGCGAGCGCAGCGTTGTGCCCCGGATGGTGAGGCCGCGAACCATGAGCCGGCCAACGTTGAGGTCGGTGGTATTCCCGGCCCGGTTGCCGATCGCGGCGATGGCGCCGCCCCGGGCCATCATCTTCGTCATTTCCCCCAGGTCCGAACCCTGAATATTGATCGCATAGTCGAGCCCGCCGGGCACCAGTGCCTTCATCTGCTCCGCCACATCGCGGCGGTGGTCAACGCAGCGCACCCCGTGGCTCTCCACCCACCGGCACCGCGCCGGGCCACCGGCGGAGGCGATGACGTCGAGGCCGAGTTCGCGGGCCAGCTGAATGGCGAGCGAGCCCACCGAGCCGGTTCCACCCTGAATATAGATCGTGCCCTCCCGGGCTCCCAGCTCCCAGACGATATTCGTCCATGCGGTGGCCAGGGCCTCGGGAATGGTGGCGGCCTGGGCGAGGGACAGGCGGCCGGGTACGGGAAGGAGCTGGTTTTCGGGAACCGCAATATGGGTGGCGCAGGCGCCGCCCGCCACGAGCCCCATGACGGGCTCTCCGGTGTCGGTTCGATGACCGGCAAACTCCAGGCCGAGCACCTCGGTGACGCCCGGTGGCGGCGGATATACTCCCTGGACCTGGGCGAGATCGGCTGGATTCACCCCGGCGTGGGTGATCTCCACGAGTACCTCACCCGGCCCGGGCTCCGGCATATCCAGGCTGATGAGCCGCACGGAACCATCACCAATCAAGCCCTTCATCTTCTGCATACCCATATGGTCATTGTCGCAAGCTCATCGGCCTTTCGCGTCATAATCCACTCTGTCGTAGACTGGTGGGGCTTGGAGGGTTGTCAGAGCGGCCTAATGAGACGGTCTTGAAAACCGTTATGCGGCGACCCCGCATCGAGGGTTCGAATCCCTCACCCTCCGCCACCCGATATTTCGCGTCATCTGCTCCGGTGGCGCGAGATGTAGCGGCGACTCGGGCGATCTCACGGATGATATTCACCCGGTGGGGAGCTCCACGGTCGGCACGCTTGTCGAGCCGACCGGAACATCCGGCACCCTTCCTGGTGGAGGCCTCATCGCCCTCCTTGCTGACGGCCGTAGTGGTGTGAGGTCCCTGCGGACTCACCCTCTCACCTTCCAGGCCGCTCTCATCAAAGACAATTCCGAAAATGAATGGCAGAACTGAACCGTGCCTCAGGTGGGAATATCCCGTACTGGGCTGCACTCCGCACGGTGGCCCTGCAGAAGCAACGGCATCACCGATGTTTCCAGCAGACCGTCTCATCCGAGGACGTCACCTCAGCCACGGCGGCCTAGCCGCCAACCGATCCGCGCGCACCCTCACGCCGCCGGTTTTCTCACACCGGCGAGGTAGCGTGGCTTGGATGCTCACGCTATGCTTGAGGCACACACCTGGAGATGTCGCATAGTCAGGTCTAGTGCGCCTCCCTGCTAAGGAGGTAGGGGCAATTCGCCCCTCGAGGGTTCAAATCCCTCCATCTCCGCCATGTCCCCCGCCTCCGTGGCGGGGGTTTTTACGTTCCAACCTCACCGTCTTACCCGACCCGCTCGCTCTGGGGCTGCGCGGCGGCGATGTTGATACGTCAATTCCTTTACCTACGCGCAAGCAGCTTACGTCTTGACGAGATCTCTGATGAGCATGTGACATGCTCGGACAACTAGGGGTCTAGCTGCTCCCGAAGCGGACAGGCGTGGGAATTTTTTGTCATTCGAAGGTTTTTGCTGGCCGCAGGTGGTACCTTCCCTGTAACGCCGGTGGCCCAGGTCACCGGCTAATACGACGGAGTGAGCGAGGAAGGACACCCATGAGCACACCAGTCATCCATGAGACCACGTATCAGGCGGAGGGGGATAAGGATCCCGCGCTGCCTACCAAAACCCGCAACCTCAGGCTGATTGGCCTGATGGCCGGCGTGGTTGGCGCTATCATCGTCTACCTCATTTTCCCCAATGAGATGTCTGAAAATCTCCAGATGCACCTGGCCGAGAAGGAGATTGAAACAACCCCGGACATGCTCGCGATCACCGCGGCGGTTGCGGTGCTCATGGGCGCGTGGTGGATGTTTGAGGCCCTGCCGCTCGCGGCCACGGCCCTCGTCCCCCTCGTTGCCTTCCCGGTCTTCCAGGTCGCCACGATGAAGGAGGTGGGTGCGAGCTACGGCTCCCCGACGATCTTCCTGTTCATGGGCGGCTTCTTCCTGGCGTTGACGATGCAGAGGTGGAATCTGCACCTGAGAATCGCGTTGCGCACCGTTCTTCTCGTGGGCACCAAGCCGAAGCGCCTCGTCCTCGGCTTCATGATTGCCACCGGCTTCCTGTCCATGTGGGTGTCGAATACGGCAACCGCCGTTATGATGCTCCCCATTGGTATTTCCGTTCTCGCCCTTGTCGGCGAGCTGGATGCTCAGGCGATGAAGGATTCGAAGTTCGGCACCGCCCTCATGCTCGGCATTGCCTACTCGGCCTCGATTGCCTCCCTGTCCACCCCGATCGGCACCCCGCCAAATGCGGTGCTGCGCGGCTACCTCGAGGATTCGGGGATTGAGCTCAACTTTGGCTCCTGGATGCTGTTCGCTGCCCCGCTCGCCTGGCTCTTCCTCGTCATCGGCTGGTGGCTCATCACCACCATCTACAAGCCGGAGCTCGATGAGCTGCCGGGCGGCCGCAAGGTGATTGAGGATCGCCTGGAGCAGATGGGCCCGATGTCGAATCAGGAGAAGGTCACGGCGATCATCTTCGTGGCTGCGGCCTGCTCGTGGATCTTCCTCCCCGTGATCTGGGAGGACTCCCCGCTCGATGATGGCGTCATTGCCATGATTCTCGCGGTCGTGCTCTTCCTCGTGCCCGCCAAGCCCAAGGAGGGCATCCGCCTCCTGGACTGGAAGACCGCGAAGGATGTGCCGTGGGACGTGCTGCTCCTCTTCGGCGGTGGCTTCGCCCTCTCCTCGGCCTTCTCCTCCTCGGGCCTGTCCCTGTGGATCGGTGACGTGGCCTCGAACCTCGAGGGCCTGCCCACCATCCTCATTGTCGCCTCGCTCGCCACCCTCATCATCTTCCTCACGGAGATCACGTCGAACACCGCGACGGCGGCGGCCTTCCTGCCCATCACCGGCGGCATCGCAATCGGCATGGGCGTGGACGTCCAGCTCCTCGTCATCCCGGTTGCCCTGGCCGCGACCTGCGCGTTCATGCTCCCGGTGGCCACCCCGCCCAATGCCATCGCCTACGGCTCCGGCTACATCACCATTGGTCAGATGATCAAGGTGGGCATCTGGCTCAACCTCATCGGCATCGTGCTCGTCACGCTGTTCACCATCTTCATCGGTCCCCACATCCTCGGATATTCGATCTAGCGGGATCAGCAAGAGGCAGTGGCGGAGGAATCCGCCACTGCCTCTTCGCATGTCCGCGAGCTTGTCCCGGCCCGCAGACCCCAAGCAGTCCGCTTGCGCCATCTTCCGGCGAATAATTTATTCTTGGACACCAGGCACGCGTCGAGGCCCGCCTCAATCCGTGCATCGTCGACGCCCCGGCCGATGATAGTGAGGTGGTGGCCACGCACGGGTCGGCAGAAGGTGGTGTCGACCCCCTCGGTCTCCGGTGAAACCAGAAAAACCGCCACCTCATCGAGCCACCATTTGCACTCATCTGGGTCGAGGCTCACCGCCTGCCCCTGCCCCCACCGATGCTCCACCGGGGATCGGGCCAGGCGAAGGAATCCACCCCGACTATCCGATGACCTTTCGCGATCAAGGCACCAACTCTGCCTTCCTCGCGCGCTCGGCAGTCGCCTCCGAGACCACCGCAGGGGTCAACCCCTATCCGGTGATCGACGTCGACATCTCCTCCGCCTCGCACCCCTTCTATACGGGCAGGCAGCGGCTCATCGATTCCGCCGGCCAGGTGGAGAAGTTCCGCCGGCGATAAGGCCGATCAGCGTGACCACCATCATGTCCCCGAGATTAGCGCGAGCGGGGAAGGAGGGTTAAGATAATAGACGCTGCGCCCGTAGCTCAACGGATAGAGCATCTGACTACGGATCAGAAGGTTGGGGGTTCGAATCCCTCCGGGCGCGCCAGTTGAAGTAACAATTGCGGTTGCCGGAAATTGCCGAGGCAAAAAGCAGAGTCGACCCCCCGTGGGACAACTAACATTCCAGTTTTGTTTACCCTCTGTTTACCTAGGCCATCAACCCTCCTCCCCCACCGTTCTTTGGTGTGCGAACGATCACAGGCAATATAGACATCTGCATATTATGCAGTGTTTGCCCGATGTTTACTTGATTGATTAATGGTGTAGGCCATTTTGCCTGGGGCACTATTTATAAACCTCTCCTCTTGCGCTTAATCTCATTCCATCCAATAGGAGAATATGCAAGATAGGAGATTTGAAAATGGGCACTTCCCTTACAACTGATTCACGATCGGCAATGACGGGTCGATGGTCTACCCTCAAGCGCGTCAGTGCTGGGGTTATGGCTTCACTCCTTCTTTTTGGAGCAACGACACACGAGCCGGCAGACGCCCGCACCCGCTTCTACGTAAACGGCAAGGTGATGGAAAACGAGGTTCGCTATTCCGGCCAACGCCCCGTCATTAGCGGAATGCGTGGGGAGATTGAAATGTTTTCTGCTGACGGGGCAGGCACGCTGGTCGAGATGACCACCTATTACCCTTACCCCGGATATCGGATTGTCGCACACATTGTTGGCGACGGGAGTGTCTACGGCAGCCACGAGCGCTCAGAGAACGCACGCCAAAGCTGCAGGTGGGATTGGCCCGGGCCAAGCACCGCATCGGGAAGCTGCACCTTAAGTGCGGATACGTGTATTAGCCGTTCAATACGGCCACCCAGATAACCGAAAACAGGGAAAGGAACCTCGTGAAAACCACGAAGCATTTTCGATCACCTACCACCCAAATGATCGCCAGCATCCTCCTGGCTTTCGGGTTGGTCGTCGGCGCTACGACCCCCAACACATCTGCAGTCATGACGAAATACGCGGATGAAGAGGGCGTTCTGATGGGAAAAGCGATCTCGACCTCAACTAAGCCCGTCATCTCCGGAGGAAGGTCCCAGCTTTTCCTCGGTTTCGGAGAACACACCATCACAACCTACCGCGGAAGGGGTGGATATCAACTACTTGCTCACGCATCAGGCTCTGCCTCGCTCTACGCTGAGATGCGCCACCGACCATACAAGAATGCAAAAAGCAAGTGCTACTGGTACTGGGCCCATCTTCCCCCCGGCGGTACCGCCGACATGAACTGCTGGTACAGGCACTGAATTTCAATTCAGTCAACATGCAGCTTCACGCACCGAGGAGAAGGGAGGGATCATAGTGGCACGATTCCGGGCCGTAGGGGCAGCGATCTCAATACTTAGCTGCTTATGCATCGGCTATTTCGAGATAAGACGTGCCGGTATCGAGGAAGGCCTGATCCTGGATGCAAGGAATTCCATAATAGGCGTTACGAGCCCACACCTGGCCACCGGGCCAATGATTCTCACTTGTCTTTTCGCTGCTACTAATATCTGGAGGTTAGGACTTAAACGCGGGTATTCGTTCCAAAAAGATCGACTGTCATACCGCCAAGGATTCATCTTCGGGTAGTTCGTTTCGACTGTCGCACTCTTCCTCCAGCATCGCGATCAGTCAACTTGGAGTTTTGGGTTAAGCGGAACTGACGACCTGCTGAGTTCAATCATCCGGGAGGGAGTACTCTCTCCAGCTACGCAGATTCCAGCAACAATCGCTCTTTTCCTGGTGATAGGGCCAAGAATCTACCGCGTGAGCGGATCTTTCAAAAACAAGAGAAAGGAGTCGGTACACGCGTGTAGCAATGAACCATCCATCTCTCGATAGCCCGTCACTCAAAAACGCAAAATACCAAAATCAAGGAAGGCACTAAAATGAACTTCATCCAAAAGCCCACGACGCTCGGAGCTGTCGCGATTTCCGCAACAGCAATCGCGATTGCTGCTCCGGCCGTCGGCTCTTCGTCCGTCGACATCTCCGCATCGGGAATGATCGGGTCGCCCCCGATCGAGCAGACTGAAATGGACAAGTTGATCAGGGAGTTCGACATTCTGGACAGCATTGAAGTACTCCCGAATACCACGCGAGCGATCGCAAATAACGAGCGCGGGATCAGCTGGATTGGAACCACGCAAGAGGGCAACATCTGCCTCATCACCCGCCTTTTCGACGAAGCTGACGGAGACCCTGAGGATGCTCGCATTACCGCCGCAAATTGCGCGACTCCCCTCCAGTTCTTCCGCAACGGAGTTTCCCTTAGGGTTGAGGGCGCTGAATCCGGCGTCGTATCCCACATCCTCCCTCCCGACATCGAGCTGAAGACGGTAAAGTCGGCGGTAGAAGGCCACACCTTGGCGGATACCTTCTCCTCCTCGGAAAACGTCGTCGTAATGATGAACAGCGAAGCTGCCGACAAGATGGGAAACATCAAGATCCGACGCCCACACCGTAGTGACTTCAAGCTCACTAGCCTCGGATCCTCTAGCCGATGAGGAGCAAGCTTGGCCGCTCGATCTGGTCAACTGTCGTCCCAGTAATGACTATCACCTTGATCGGGTTGCTTGAAATCCATACACGCGCCTCAACACACGGTGTTGTGATCGACCTCTGGAATAAGCCGATCAACGTTTCAACACCGCATGCACCGTGGCTCCAAATGCTCGCCACCGCAGCGATAGTATTTGTGTCACTCCAGCTCCAGGAGATGGCTAGAAGTCGTTACACAGCCGCAATCACGCTCGCCGTCACCTTGGCGGTCTGCGGTTGGGGTTTGACTACCGCAGCTTACCCTCCAATGATGCTACTAACCGTCGACGCAACCACCGCAGATTCACAGGGAAACCCCTTAGTCGAATGGCTGCGCGCCGGGGCGCTAAGCGGAGCGACCTATGTCTATCTCGCAGCGACATTGAGTCGTGGGCTAAGTTTCCGCTCTCGCCTAAACTCGCACGAGGAAGAACACACGGAGCCATCAAATTGTAACTGAACTGCTCGCTTGCGGGGTAGGTGCAATTTAGTAACCTGCCCGGCAAGCAATCATGCACTCCATGAAGGAAGCTAACTTCAGCTAAAGCAAGACGCGAGCCATCGACGGACTACCTCAGCTTATATAGAAACCTACCTTAAGGGTATCGGGCACCCTCAACTTAGCCCCCGTTCGCACTCCCGTATTGCTCAAGTTATCTGGACGGCAACAAGCGTCCTTTCAATATTGGATTTAAGCGAATACCAAACATTAGATCGAGCGCCTTTCAATGATGAGTGTTTCTATCACATCACAAAAGCTCTTGGACTAATCTTGACAATCCCCCCCCTGGTGGCGTTTTATCTTAAATTAACCGGTTAATACCCGGAGTGAGGATGTGAAAGTAATGAATGAGACCGTAACGAAGAACAGCCAAGAGAACTCCTCCGCGCACGACTACCGAGGCTCGGCCGATGAGGCGCGCGACGCTTCCGGGCCTAATTCGATCATTGGTGGCGTCGTTGCCACCGTGGTCACCCTCATCGTTATCTGCCTGGTCGGCCTCCTGGAGATCCAGGGCCGCGCGGTCATGGGAGGCGTTCGACTGAGCCTGGCCAATGAGCCGATGACAGTCGTTGATCCGCACAGCCCCTGGCTGCAGGTGATTGCGGTGGCCACCCTTGTTATCGGAGCATCCTATGCGGTGAGCAAGGTGGCGAACCGGTACGCCCTTTCTGCGGCCCTCGTCATTGCCGCCCTGGTGTGCGTGTGGGCGCTGGCCTCCGCCCCACATCCCCTCGCCGTGCTGCTTCCGGTGGGTGAGGGCCGGGCACCCACCAGCTCGGGCAATCTCTTTGTCGACTGGATTCGAGCCGGCGCGCTGAGCTCAGCCACGTACATCTACCTCGGCCTCCTGGTGACCCAGGCGGTGAGCCGGTGGAAGAACGCCCACCGTTATTCCTGATTGATTCGAGCTGGTGAGGGGGCGGCCACGGCCGCCCCCTCCCGCATGCCCCCTCGCACCCCTGGCTTCCACCCCTCTCGTGGACCCCAGCCCCCCTGGTTTTTCTTGCCCCTCTCTCCTGCCACACGGCCCGGCCAGCCGCGCGCCCGACCGGCAATTCGCACGCCCGCCCGCAGGGTCTGTTCCACATCAAATTTCTAACGCTGCTTTTCCGCGATATTTCCCCATTTTCTCGGTTTATTCCACCCCCGCTACCAGGCCAAGTTCCCCAGTTTTCCGGCGCCGAAGCTCCAGAGTGTGAGATGAATTGCGGATCCAGATCACATTTTCGCTGTAACATCCCTTACATCTGTGCCCGGACCTGGGACGTGCTTGATGCCGAGTATTGCGCGGGTAGCCAAGGAATGCAACGGATCGTTACATAATCGTAATCATTGTTGTACTACGGAGAACCCGTTACGGTGATGACATCTGAAAATAGACTGGTAAGGAACAGAATTCTGACAGAGCGCCCAACGGCGCCAACGAAAGTAGTGATCCGTGAAAGCTCTCCGCTGCGAGAACGTATATAAGGTTTTCGGCAGGGACGCGCAGCAAGCGACCAAGAAGCTCCAGCAGGGCGGCAGCCTCGACGATGTCTCAGACAACGTCACGGTGGCTGTCAATGATGTGAGCTTCGAGGTTGAAGAAGGCGAGATCTTTGTCGTCATGGGCCTCTCCGGCTCCGGTAAGTCCACGCTTCTGCGTACCCTCAACGCCCTTGGCCCCGCCACGGGCGGCAAGATCTTCGTGGGCGAGCATGACATCACCTCGATGAAGCCCGATGAGATTCGCAAGATCCGCGCCGAATACATGTCGATGGTGTTCCAGCACTTCGCCCTGCTGCCGCACCGCACCGTCATTGAGAACGCGGCATACCCGCTGGAAATCCAGGGGGTGGCCAAGGAGGAGCGGCTCGAGCGGGCCCGCGAGGCCCTCGAGACCACCGGCCTCAAGGGCTGGGATGATAACTATCCGTCCGAGCTTTCGGGCGGCATGCAGCAGCGCGTGGGTCTGGCTCGCGCCCTGTGCGCGGATGCGAAGATTTTGCTCATGGATGAGGCCTTCTCGGCGCTCGATCCGCTGATTCGCCAGGACATGCAGGAGCTGCTGCTGGAGATTCAGGCGGAGAAGAAGCAAACCATCATCTTCATTACCCACGATCTCAATGAGGCCATGTTCCTCGGCAACCGGATCGCGGTTATGCGCTCCGGCTCGATCGATCAGATCGGCACCGCCGAGGAGATCATCACCCAGCCGGCCAACGACTATATTTCCCGCTTCGTTCAGGGCGTGGATCGTTCCCGCGTTATCACCGCCGGCGCGATCAAGAAGAAGCCCCTCGTGCGCATCTACCTCTCGGACGGTCCGCACGTGGCCCTGCGGAAGATGGAACAGGAGGACCTGCCCGGCGGCTGGGTCATCAGGGATGGTTCGAGGCGCCTCGTCGGCCCCATCTTCGCCGACTGGATCCTTGACGCCCTGAAGAAGAATCCCCAGCTCGATTCCATTGCCGGTCTCATCGGCGAGCACTATCAGACGGTCACGGAGGACACCCCGCTAGCCGATGTGGTGCCGAGCTCGGCAGAGGGTTCCCTCGCGGTTCCCATTGTCGATGAGGGCCACCACCTCGTGGGCGTGGTCCCCCGCGTCACCCTGCTCAAGGCGCTGGCTGCCGCCGGCGAGGATGTCCTGTCGGATGAGGAGGAGGCGCCGGATCCGGCGCTTGCCGCCCCCACCGCCCCCGGGGCCGCGGATGCTGGCGCCCCCGCCGGTAAGCATGCCGCGCAGCCGGACGAGGCAGCCCCGAGAGTGGCCGGCGACGAGATGAAGGAGGAAGACCGATGAGCCGTAGTGATCTGTGGTTCTCCATTCCCATTGGCGAATGGACCGAGGTTCTTGTCGATTGGATGACCACGCATCTGCGGGGCCTGTTCAATCTCATTTCCAATGGCCTGCAAGACCTCTATGAGCTCATCTCCTGGGTGCTGCTCACTCCGCCGTTCTGGGCGGTTATCATCGTCCTCGCGGTCATCGCCTTCTTTGCCAAGAGCTGGAAGCTGGCACTGGCGACCGTGCTTGGATTCCTTCTCGTCTATGGCATGTTCCGCTGGGATCAGGCCATGCAGTCCCTCGCACAGGTGATTGTCGCCTCGTTCTTCGCGATCGTCATTGGCGTTCCGCTTGGTATTCTCGCCGCCCGGAAGGCTAGCGCCTCGAGCGCGATCCGGCCGGTGCTTGACTTCCTGCAGACCATGCCCGCCTTCGTCTACCTGCTGCCGTTCATTCTGCTGTTCTCAGTGGGCGTTGTCCCCGGCATCGTCTCCACCATCCTCTTCTCCCTGCCGCCCGCAGTTCGCTTCACCGAGCTCGGCATTCGCGGGGTCGACAAGGAGGTGGTTGAGGCGGGTTACGCCTTTGGCGCCACCCCGGGCCGCGTCCTGCGGCAGATTCAGCTGCCCCTGGCCAAGCCGACGATCATGGCCGGCATCAACCAGGTCATCATGCTCTCCCTGTCGATGGTCGTGATCTCCGGTCTCGTTGGCGCGGAGGGCCTGGGCCGAGACATCGTCTCCGCCATTTCCCGCATCGACGTCGGTAAGGGTACCGAGGCCGGTCTGGCCGTCGTCATCCTCGCGATCTACCTCGACCGCGTCACCTCCTCCTTCGGTAAGGCCCGCACCGCGGCCGGTACCGCCTGAGTTTCCATCACCGTGGCACGACACGACATGTTTGCCGCGTTCACCACCACGAAAGGAATCCATGTTTTCAATTTCTAAGAAGACTCTCGCACTGACGGCGGCTATCGCCACCGGCAGCATGCTCACCGCATGTTCAAATGACGAAGGTGGCTCGGAGGGCTCCGAGTCCGCCGCCCCCGACAAGAACCTCTCCATCGGCGTTGCCGCCGGCTGGGATGAGGGCGTTGTCATGTCGAACCTCGCCGCCGTTGTCCTCGAGGACAATGGCTACACCGTCGACCTGCGCGATGCTGATGTCGGCGTTATCTACACGGGCCTGTCCGAGGGCGACTTCGACCTCTTCCTCGACGCCTGGCTCCCCATTACCCACAAGGCCTACGTGGAAAAGTACGGCGATAAGATCGAGGATCTTGGCGCCTGGTACGAGGAGGCCAAGCTGACGTTCGCCGTCAACAACGATTCCCCGATCACCTCGATCGAGGAGCTCGCCGACAATGCGGACGCCTTCGACAATGCCATCATCGGCATCGATGCCGGCGCCGGCATCACCGAGGTCACCCAGAACGAGGTCATCCCGACCTACGGACTGGAGTCCATGGACTACAAGCTGTCCTCCACCGCCGCCATGCTCGCCGAGCTGGATGGTGCGATGCGCCGGGGCGACAACATTGTCGTCACCCTGTGGAAGCCGCACTGGGCTTACGCCAAGTTCGATATCCGCGACCTGGAGGATCCCGAGGGCGCTCTTGGCGGAACCGAAGCGGTTCACTCCTTCGCCCGCGCTGGCTTCACCGAGGATTACCCGGAGATCGCCCAGGCCCTGGACGACTTCTCCATCACCGATGAGGAGCTGTCCGACCTGGAGAACTTCGTCATCAACGAGAACTCGGACCGCGATTCTCGTGAGGCCACCCGCGAGTGGCTCGAGAACAATCCCGAGGTTCGCGACCGCTTCACGCTCGACAACTAACGTTCCAAGCGCATAACAACCCACGAGGGGGCACGACAGTGCCCCCTCGTGGTATCCGCAGGAGCTTGACTCTTTTGCCGCCGGCCAGGGCCGCGGCACCCCGTCGGGACATCACCCCCCTTCTCCCCTCTCCTCTCTCCCTACTCTCGCGCGCCCGCAGCCGCGCCGTCCTCCGCGCTGTTCGCTGGTGGCGACTGGCGCCCCGACGGGCTGCGGCGCGTTTTATAGTGGAGCCAGGATTAGGAGGTCACATGTCTACGAAAAGCCTTCCCACCGATGACTGGAGGCATTCAGAGCGCGATGCTCTGCTGGAATTTGCGGCGAAGGCGGTGAAACCCGCCGGTTTTGGTTATCTCGATGCGCAGGGTCATCACCAGGCCGACCACGGTATTGAGCTGTGGATCAATGGTCGATTTACCCACGTCATGGCGTGCGAGGTGCTGCGCGGCAATGAGGAAGCCCGCCCGCTGCTCGATCTTGGTATGAAGGCCCTGACGGAATCCCTGTGGGATGACAAGTATGCCGGCTGGCTGGCCTCGGTGCACACCGGCGAGGACGAGGCCGGCATGGCCGATGGTCGGGTGCTGCCTTTCGATGAGGGCTCGACCCGCAAGCAGTCCTACGCCCACGCCTTCGTGATCCTCGCCGCCGCCTCCGCCATGCAGGCGGGACATCCCGCGGCCCGCCGCCTCTTTGATGTGGCCCACGAGCTCGCCGACCACCACTGGTGGGAGCCGGTGGGGCTGGTGCGCGAGTCGGCCAGCCGGGACTGGTCTGAGTTCGAGGATTATCGCGGCATCAACGCCAACATGCACACGGTGGAAGCCATGCTCGCCTCCTTTGACGCCGCCAACGATCTGGAATTCCTCGAGCGGGCCCGTCATATTTGCCGCTTTGTGATCGAGCAGGCAGAACCGCACCAGTGGCGCATTCCCGAGCATTACACGAGCGACTGGACCTTCGATCCCGAGTACAACCGGGACCGTCCCGCCGATCAGTTCCGTCCCTGGGGCGCCACCGTGGGCCACGGCCTGGAGTGGGGCCGGCTCATCATCCAGACCGCCGTGGTCTCGCTGCGCCACCGCCAGATTGAGGCCGGGGAGGCAGCCGAGCTGGTGGCCGCCGCCCTGCACCTCATCGACCGGGCAGTGGCCGATGGGTGGGCGGTCGATGGTCATGACGGCTTCGTCTACACGACGGACTTTGACGGCCAGCCGATCGTCCACGAGCGCATGCACTGGGTGGTGTGCGAGGCGATCAACGCCGTACATGCAGCCCGCCGCGCCCTGGCCGAGCTGAGCGAGCAGGGGCAAAATGTCCCGACGGACGGCCTTACCATCAGCCCCGAGCGCTACGCCGAGCTGGAGGCCACCTGGTGGAAGCATGCCGATGACTACTTCATTGCTTCCCCCGGCCGCTGGCGCGAGGAGCTCGATAAGGAAGGCAATCTCTCCGAGCAGACCTGGACCGGCATGCCGGAGATCTACCACGCCTATCAGGCCCTCGTCCTACCCGATGGGGACTACGCGGTGGGCTTTGCCGCCGCAGCCAAGGGTAAGTAAGGCGAGAAGGCCGGCCCACGGGGTCGGCCTTCTGCATTCCTCCGGCGCGCGGCCCCGGGCGGGGGATTCCCGCCTCACTTCCCCAGCCCTCTAGGAGCGGCGCTTGGTGCGCCGAGTGGGCGGCGCGGTGAGCGGATCTTCGGGCCAGGGATGCTTGGGATATCTGCCCCTCATTTCCCCGCGCACCTCACCATAGGCACCGGACCAGAAGGAGGCGAGGTCGTCGGTGACGGCAAGCGGACGGCCGGCCGGGGAAAGCAGGTGGAGTTGGAGGCGCACGCCCCCGCCAAGAACCGGGGAGGATGTCATGCCGAAGCATTCTTGGAGTTTGAGCCGGGCGTAGGGCCGCTCAGCATCGTAGTGCACCTTGGCGGTGCCGCCGGCCGGTGAGTTGATGCGGGTGGGCGCGAGCCGGTCCAGGTCGGGAAGCTGGCGCCAGTCAAGGCGGCGGCGCAGAACCTGGACCAGATCGGCGCGAATAGGCTTGCCGCGCGCCCACTCCATCATCTCCGGGGCGAGTTCCTCGGGCGTGAGCGCTCCGGAGGTCTCCCAGCCCTCAACCTTATCGAGGAAGCGTAGCCGGCCGAGCAGATCCTCGGCCTCCTTCGACCATCCGCCAAGCCGGCCCGCCCGAACATAGTCGGTGAGCAGTCTCATCGCGGCTTCTGGCTCGGGTTCGGTTTCTGATCGGGACAGTTCAATGGCACCAAGGCTGCGCACCGCCCATGCCCGGACCCGATCCCCGGAGATGTTGTGAACGGTTCGGGTGGTGACGTGCCCGCACCGTTCGGCATCTTCGAGGGTGATGGGAACGGCCTGGCGGATGATGGCATCGGCCTTCCCCACCCCCGTCATATCACCCACCGCGAGAAGCTCCTGCCCGATCAGCGGGGAGCCCTTGGGTAGGGCGGCGCCGCCGCCGCCGGCGGTGAGATAGGTACCCGAGCGCAGCGCGCTGATTCGGTCGGGGTAGGCAGAGGCGACGATGAGGGCGAGGGCCTCGTCGGTGCCGACCCGGCCTCGAGTATTCTTCGCCTTCGTGCCGGTCAAGCGCTGAAGCCGGTCGGCCGATTGGACCCACGTGCGGGGCTTCTCCCGCCTGATCTGCCGCCAGGCGGGGGCGAGGTCGGCGCCGGGGGCGCGCACGTCTTCTTCGAGCAGGGCGCAGATTTCGGCAGCCTGCCGACCACCCACCTCGCCGGCACGCTCGATGAGGGCGCGGGCGATGCGGGGGTGGGCGGGCGCGGTGGCAATCTTTCGGCCGAGCGCGGTGACCTCCCCATGATCCAGCACCCCCAGATTGTCCAGGAGCTCGCGGGCCCGCTCGAGGGAGGCGGCCGGCGGGGCGTCTAGCAGGCGCAAATCCTCGATGTGTCCCCAACAGCTGGCCATGAGAACGAAGGGTGCAAGGTCCGCGGTGGCAAGCTCGGGCAAGGTGTGGGCGTCGAGGCGGGCGTGGCTGACCTGGCTCATGGCGAGGTAGGCGATTCCCGGGGCTTCGCGCCCGGCGCGGCCAGCCCGCTGGGCGGCCCTGTCTTTGGATTCCATGACGGTGACGAGCGAGCCGATTCCCCGCCGCACATCCATGCGCGGCTCGCGGGCCAGGCCCGAATCAACCACGGCCCGCACCCCGGGGACAGTGAGGGAAGATTCGGCGATCGAGGTGGCGAGGATGATCCGTTGGGAATCCGAGCCGGCGAGGATCTGATCTTGGATGTGGGGCGGGACCGAGCCGTGCAGGGGGATCGCGCCGGGCAGCTGCTCGGCCACCCGGTCAATCTCCCAGCGGCCCGGCAAGAAGACGAGCACGTCCCCGCCGCTGGCCACTGCAGCCTTCCGGGCAAGGGAGGCGATGTGGGCGAGGAAGTCGCGCGATACGCCGCGCTCGGTGAGCGGGGCCGGCCCGGGGTGGAGGGACAGGTCGACCGGGTGGGAGGTGCCGGTGGCTTCGACGACCGTCCCATCGAGGAGCTGTGCCCACTGGTTAGCGGCGATGGTGGCGGACATGGCGATGAGGCGCAGACCGGTGAGGTCGGCAATGTCGAGGAGGAAGGCGGTGGCGAGGTCAATGTCGAGGTGCCGCTCATGCACCTCGTCGAGGATGACCCCGCTCACCCCGGGAAGGTCTGGATCGGCGAGCAGGCGGCGCAGCATAACGCCGCCGGTGACAAATTCGATCCGGGTGGACGAAGAGACCTTCCGTTCCCCGCGCACGGTGAAGCCGGCGGTCTGGCCGACCGGCTCGCCGAGCAGGTGGGCGAGGCGGCGGGCGGCGGCCCGGGCGGCCAACCGGCGCGGCTCAACGACGATGATTCGTCCCGATGTCTCGTCGGCAAGCCAGGGCGGAACCAGGGTGGTTTTGCCGGTGCCGGGCGGGGCGGAGAGCACCACCCGCTCGGCGGCCAGCTTCGTCAGGGAAGCGGCCACCGGCAGGCCGGTGTCCCCGATCCGCTCCAGTAGGGAGGGTGCCACTATTGGGCGAGATTGCGCAGCGAGCGCAGCATGACCGAGATCGGGGCGAGCGGGGTTTCCTCGAGGGCGTGCAGGCGCTCGAGGAAGGAGTCAACTCGTTCGATCTCCTCGGCATTGGCTTCCAGCCAGGCCTCGACCGGATTCTTGCCGCCCGTGTCGATCGCATCCTTTGTCATTTCCGACAGGGCCGCATAGGCGTCGCCGCGGGCCGCGGTGCGGGACATGGCCTGCCAGAAGTTCGTGGCCGGGAGCTCCGAGATGAGAGTGAGCAGCTCATCGAAGCGGAAGCGTTCGCCGAGCTGGGAGTAGACGTGGAAGACCTCGTCAACATCCCGGCAGGTCTGCTCGGAGACCCGCACCGCGTCGAGAATCGAGTAGGAGTCGAGCAGGCCTTGGGCCCACAGCGCGGATTCGGGATCGAGTCCGATCTCCTCGAGGGCGGCCACGGCCTCCTCGTGGCGGCGCAGATCCTCCCCAACGAGAGCATCGCCCACGCGAGGTGCCCACGAATCCACTGCCGGCTTGAATCGCTCGATCGCGGCCCCGATGTCGGTGAGGTCGATGCGGGACTGGAGCAGCCAGCGCACCGAGCGGTCGAGCACCTGCCGGTGGGCGAGGTACAGGTCCGACTGGTCGGCGAGATCGATCTTGCCATCGAGCTGTTCCAGCATCCGCCCGAACTCCGGGGCGGAGAACACCTCCTCGGCGACGAGGAAGGCGCGCACCACATCCGGCACGGGGGCCGCGGTTTCCTCGGCTGCCCGGAAGACGAAGGTGATGCCACCGGCATTGACCACGTGGTTGACGAGCCGGTTGATGATGATCTCGCGGCGCAACGGATGATCGCCCAGGCCCTCGGCAGCCTTGCCATGTCTCATGGCGGGCGGGAAGTACTCGGTGAGCAGGTCCGCACACCAGTCCATGTCCGGCAGGTCGCTGGCGGCCAGAATGTCCTTGAGCGCAAGCTTCATGTAGGCGACGAGGATCGCGAACTCGGGGGTGGTCAGGCCCTCGCCTCGGCCTGAACGGTCCGCAAGCTCGCCGTCCGAGGGCAGGAATTCGAGCTCCCGGTCCAGTCCGGCATGCTCCTCCAGCCAGGTGAGCAGGCGGCGGTGCGAGCCGAGCATGGGAACGGCGCGGGCATGAGCATTGGCGAGCAGCAGATTCTGATCGTAGTTATTGGTGAGCACCTGGGCGGCCACATCATCGGTCATGGAATGCAGAAGCTCATTGCGTTCCTTGAGCGTCATGTCGCCCCGGCGCACCAGCTCGGAGAGGTGGATCTTGATGTTGACCTCGTGATCGGAGGTGTCCACGCCGGCCGAGTTGTCGATCGCGTCAGTGTTGATGATGACGCCGTTCTTCGCGGCCTCGATGCGGCCGCGCTGGGTGGCGCCCAGGTTGCCGCCCTCAACGACGACGCGAGCCCTCAGGTCTTCGCCGTTGATCCGGATCGGATCATTGGCCTTGTCCCCCACCTCTCCGTTCGTCTCGTCAGCGGACTTGATGTAGGTGCCGACCCCGCCGTTGAAAAGAAGGTCAACCGGGGCGGTGAGCACCGCCCGGATCATCTCCTGCGGGGTGAGCGAGGCGCCCTCCTCCAAGCTAAACCGCTCCGCCATCTCCCGTGTCACGGTGATGGCCTTGGCGGTGCGGGGGAAGACCCCGCCGCCGGGGGAGATGAGCTCGGGATTGTAGTCGGCCCACGAGGAGCGCGGCAGGTCGAACAGGCGCTTGCGTTCTTCCCAGCTCGCCGCAGCATCCGGGTTCGGATCGATGAAGACGTGCCGGTGATCGAAGGCACCCACGAGGCGGATGTGCTTGGACAGCAGCATGCCATTGCCGAACACGTCCCCGGACATGTCCCCGATGCCACACGCGGTGAAGTCCTCGGACTGGGAGTCAATGCCGAGCTCGCGCAGATGAGCCTTCGTCGACTCCCACGCACCCCGGGCGGTGATGCCCATGCCCTTGTGGTCATAGCCGGCAGAGCCACCGGAAGCGAAGGCGTCATCGAGCCAGAAGCCGTGGCTTTGCGCCACCGCATTGGCGTCATCGGAGAACTTCGCCGTGCCCTTATCGGCGGCCACCACGAGATAGGTGTCATCCTCGTCGTGGCGCACCACCCGGGCCGGAGGAACAACCTCGCCATCCACAAGATTGTCAGTGACCGATAGCAGGGCGGTGATGAAGTCGAGGTAGGCGCCCTTGCCCTCGGCTGCCCACGCGTCGCGATCCTTGGCCGGATCCGGCAACTGCTTGGGGAAGAAGCCGCCCTTGGAGCCGGTGGGCACGATAACGGCATTCTTTACCATCTGGGCCTTGACGAGGCCGAGCACCTCGGTGCGGAAGTCCTCGCGCCGATCCGACCAGCGCAGACCGCCGCGCGCCACCATACCAAAACGCAGGTGCACACCCTCCAGGCGCGGGGAATACACCCAGATCTCCCACATGGGTCGGGGCTCGGGAAGCATGGGAATCTCGCGGGGCGCCAGCTTGTAGGCCATGGCCCCGTTCTCCCCGGTGTAGATGTTCGTCCGGTAGCAGGCGCGAATGACGGAGAGGAACCAGCGCAGGATCCGCTCCTGATCGAGGGAGGCCACCTCGGCCAGCTGGGCCTCGATCGCCTCGACCGCCTTGGCGGTGGCGGCCCGGCGCTCCTCGCCCGCGCTCACCCCATCATCAAACCGCTCCGGATCGAACTTCAGCGCCACGAGGTCCACAAGCTCTCGGGCAATCTTCGGATTGTCCCGCAGCGTCGTCACCATGTACGTCTTCGAATAATTGGCCCCGCCCTGGCGGATGTAGGCGCCGAGCGAGCGAAGAATCGCGGCCTCCCGCCAGGTCATGTCCGCGGCCAGAATAAGCCCGGCGTAGCCATCGGATTCCGCCGTGCCCTCAAGGGCGGCCAGCAGGCCGTCTTGGAAGCGCTCGCGGGCCGAGGGGGATTCCCACACCTCGGGCGAGGCGGCCTGAAGACCAAAGTCGATGATGTTGACGATGCCCTCGGGACCAACCACCTCATAGGGGCGTTCGTCGATGACCTTGAGCCCCAGGTGGGTGAAGAGGGGAAGGATGTCGGTCAGCGCCGGGCGGGTGCGCGCGTACAGCTTGAGCCGACGGGTGTGACCGGGGCTGGAGGGCAACCGGTAGAGGTTGAGTCGCACCCCGGTCAGTCCCGTGGCGAGCAGCGCGTCGGTGACGGCCACCCGGGGCGTGAATGCCGCCTTGTATCCCTGCGGGAAGGCGTGCCCAAAGCTGATGAGGCTCGCGGCCTTCGCCTCGCCCACCTCGGCGAGCGCGGCCATCTCGAAGTCCTCTTCCCAGTTGCGCACGGCCTGTTGGATATCGTGCTGCAGTTCGGCCTCATCCACCTCGCACACCAGGTCGGGACCGCGCAAAATGTAGTGCAGCTGGGCGAGGGTGGCTTCCGTGACCCGGGTGGCATATTCGACGTCGGTGGCATTGAAGGCCTCGCGGAGAATGGCCTCGATGCTCATGCGGACCTTCGTGTTGTACTGGTCGCGCGGGGTGACGACGAGGGCGGAAACGGAGCGATCGTAGGCATCGCGGGTGATAAACACGCGGGTGGAGTGCCGGTCCCTCATCTGCACGAGAATCATTGCGGTCTGTGCCAGCTGACTGGGGGCAGCCTGGAAGAGCAGGTCGCGCGGGTAGGTTTCCAGGGTTTCCAGCAGGTCCCTGCCGGTATGCGAATCCGGGGCGACATCGAGAATGTCGAATACCTCGGAGGTGATGACCCGCAGATAGGGAATGTTGACGACCGAGCGCTGGTAGGCGGTCGAGGTGAACAGGCCGAGGAACCGATATTCGGCCTCATCGGCGCGCACCGCCACGACATCACAGTAGGCAATCCGGCGCACCGTTGAACGCCAGGAGGCCTTGGTAACGAGCACATCCGGTCCGTCGATTCCGCGGCCGGGAATATCGATGGCATCTAACCGGTGGTCCTCGGTGAGCAGACCGAGGCGGGAATCCTCGGCGAGGCGCAGCTCGCCGTCCACGATGTCAAAGCGCAGCGCGCCCAGCAGGGTGAAGTTGCCATCTCCCAGCCAGGTGAGCAGCTCGGCGGTTTCCCCCTCGGAGGCGGCGGCCGCCTTGGCCATCAGCTCCAGCATCGCATCCCAGTCGCCCACGGCGCGGGACACGTCGTCGATGACGTCGGCGATCCGGGCGGCCACGTTCTTTTCCTCCGCGCCGTCCGCCATCCGCTCGGTTTCCAGGCAGATCCATGATTCGCGCGGGCCGTCCTTCTCCCCGCACACCCCGGCTTCCATAATCGGGTGGATAACGGCGTGAATGCGGTGGCCAGCCAGGCGCACCGCTCCCTCCACTGAGTCCACGAGGAACGGCATATCCTCGGCCACGCACTGGACGATGGTGCGCGAGCGAGCCCACCCATCCTCATCAACCGTGGGGGTGAATACCTGCACGGCGGGCTCACCGCCGCGATTCGTGGCGAGCTCGACGTGCCGGGCCACGAGCCCGAGCAGGTCCTCCGGGGCCAGCTCATCGCGGTATTCGGGAACTGCGGAGTCGATGTATTGACTGATGAGTTCTCGGGTGATCGGCAGATTCGATTTCTCGGCCAAAGCGGCGGCATCGTCGATGAGATGGGCGTGATCTGGCTGAACTGCCACGGGTCCCTCCTTGAGAATTGCGATACTCCTCAAGCCTATTGATTGACGAAAGAAAAGTCCCGCGAACGCCCGAAAATCCACAGACAGAAAAAGCCACTAGGCTGGAGCTATGAATATTGAGCTGGCTCACGTAGACATCACCACACTCAACGTTGACGCCATCGTGAATGCCGCGAATTCATCGCTCCTGGGTGGCGGCGGCGTCGATGGCGCCATTCACCGCGCTGCGGGCCCGGAGCTCCTCGCCGCCTGCCAGGAGCTGCGAGCGGACCTGCCGGATGGACTGCCGGTCGGCGAGGCGGTGGCCACCGCGGGATTCAATCTGCCCGCCCGGTACGTCATCCACACTGTTGGCCCCAACCGGCACGCCGGGCAGACCGATCCCGCCATGCTCTCCTCTTGTTTCACCGCCAGCTTGGCGCTCGCCGAGGATCTCGGCCTCACCACCATCGCCTTTCCCGCGATTTCCGCCGGCGTATACGGCTGGGATGCGGCGGATGTGGCCCGGATCGGCCTCACCGCCCTCGCCGCGCACGACGGCAATCTCGATACCGCCACCGTCGCCCTCTTCTCCGGAAGCGCCCTCGACGTCTGGACGGAACAGGCCCGCCGCCTCGGCATCACCACAAACTAGCTAATCCGCAGCGGGCGATACGCCTAGCACACCCACGTAGCCACCATTTCAGCACATAGCGGTCGATTTTGTATTGCCTTGGTGACAGGGGGATTGATCCACTGCGCCCTATCCGGGGTAGGTTGGTGGTGTGGATGACATTGTGACGTGGGCAGTGAAGGCTGCCGGGGAGCACCCCCGGCTGACCGGTGCCGCGATCACGGCATCCGAGCGTTGGCTCGACATCCTCCTGCCCTCGGGCGCCTTCCTTCAGGTCTCCCCGCACCGGCACGTGACGGAGGATATGCCGGAGCGCAAGCGCCGCAAGGCCCTCTTCTCGGCGATTGACCGGGAGATCATGATGCACTCGGCGGGCGGGGACGTCGATCTCGATTCCCTCATCCCCGTCCTGCATAATGCTCGCACGCTGCTCTCGGAGGAATTCTGGCCCCCGGCCCGGCAGCTGTTCTCCCTACCCATCTCCCGCTTCCTTGCCGTCACCTTGGCAAGCCCCGACGGCATCTGTGTCACCCAGGCCCAGCTCGACCGCGCCGGGATTGACGATAATCATGGGTTGCTGGCTCAGGGGCTGAGCCGCATGGCGGCGGCGACCAGCCTCGGCCACGTGGCCTCCGGGGACCTGCCGGGGGTGTTCGAGGTATCCACGGATGGACCCTATGACACGTCGTGGCTTATTTCCCGCGAGTTTGTTGGCCAGTTGACAACCAGCCTGCAGGAGGGGGCGGGGGTGACCGGCGAGGTGCTCTACCTGCCGGCCCGCCACGACCAGCTCTATACGACGTCAACCACGAATCCGGCGCTTGGTGAGGCGCTGGAAACCCTTGCCTTTGGCGACCTCTACCCCTTCCCGCTCCTCATCTCCACCGAGCGGGTGACCGAATGGACCCACCCGGCAATCGCCCATGACCTCGCCGAATGGGAGGTCGCCCAATACGATCAGCAGTCCGCCTATTTGAAGGCGATGATGAGGGGCACCCACGTGGGCATGGCCCGGGCCGATGCCGGGGATACTCTCACCGATGTCACCGCTTCGGGCTGTTATCCGGGCACCGACCTGTTCACCTACCACGGGAAGCTGCACTCGTTTAACGATTACGAGGGCACCGGCCTCACCATCGAGGTCGATACGGACCTGTGGCCGCGCCGGTATTGGGTGACGGTTCCCGGTCAGGGCGCCTAGCGAGGATAATGGGAGGCATGACCCCCTCCGTCATCTACCAGATTTATCCCCTCGGCGCGGTTGGCGCCCCCATCCGCGACTGGACCGATCCTCATCCCGAGAAGCATCGACTTCGCCGCCTTGAGCCATGGCTCGATCACGCGGCCACCCTGGCCAACACGTTGCTGCTCGGCCCGATCTTCGCCTCGGCCACCCACGGCTATGACACCCTCGACCACTACCGCCTCGATCCCCGGCTGGGGGATGAGGGGGATCTGGAGTGGCTGTTTGCCGCCTGCCGCGAGCGCGGCCTCACCCTCATCCTCGACGGCGTATTCAATCACGTGGCTAAGGATCATCCGCTGGCGGAGATGGCGGCGCGCGATGAGCAGGGCAATCCGCGCGCCTTCGAGGGTCACGAGGCTCTCCTCGAACTCGATCACACGCGTGAGGACGTGGCGCAGGAGATCGTGAAGATCATGTGCCACTGGTTGGATCGGGGGATCGGGGGATGGCGGCTGGATGCCGCCTACCGGATTGCGCCGGAGCGGTGGGGAAAGATCGCCGCCATGGTCCGCGAACGCCACCCGGATGCCTGGCTGGAAGGCGAGGTCATCCACGGCGACTATCCGGCCTACTGCGCCCCCGGTCGACTGGACTCGGTCACCCAGTATGAGCTGTGGAAGGCGATCTGGTCCTCGCTCAAGGACGGCAATCTCTTCGAGCTGGACTGGAACCTCAAACGGCACGGCGAATTTCTCGACACCTTTATTCCCCAGACCTTTATCGGCAATCACGACGTGGAGCGAATCGCCTCCACCCTCGGGGATTCCGGCGCCGCCCTCGCCGCCCTCATCCTCGCCACGGTGGGCGGGATTCCGTCGATCTACGCGGGCGATGAATTTGCCTTCCGCGGGGTCAAGGCCGAGGGCTTTGCCGCCGATGATCCGCTGCGGCCCAAGCTGCCGGGCACTCCCGAAGAAGCGATCGTCTCTCCGGCCGCGCAGACCATGTGGGAGGTCTATCAGTGGCTGGCCCACCTGCGCACCTCGCGCCCCTGGCTGACTTCCGCACGCACGGAGATGATCGAGCTGGAGAACACCGCCTGCACCTACCGCACCCGTGGCGAGGGCGGGGAGTTAACCGTCACCATCGACCTGGAGGCCCCGAGCGCAACCGTGAGCGAGGGCGGTCAGGACATCTGGCATCTGCCCGCGCTTGACTGAAAGACACTTGTAAGATCCGGTGGACCTTGAAAAAAGGCCGATTTCTTTCAAGGTTACGTCGCTTTTACGCTGAATTGCGCCATGTAAACCGTGTGCGTGACCGCCAATCTCTCCCCTCCCGCCACCGGGAAGGGCCAGCGCGCATGTTCTCAACAACCGCATCTCACCACGCTCTTCACTCCCCCTCCCGCATTAGCCGCACCCACCCGCGGAGGAGATCATGGGCGGCGGCGTGCGCTACAGCACCTGGGTGTCTCCGAAGGAGTGGTTGGCGGTGAGATAGGCGAGCACGGCGCGCACCCGGCGATTGTCCTCGCCCACCTGGAGGCCGAGCTTGAGGAAGACGGCGGCCACGTACTTGGAGACGGCGCCGCCGGAAAGGAAGAGCTTCTTCGCGATCTGCGGATTTGACAGGCCCTCGGCCATGAGGGCGAGGACCTCGCGCTCCCGGTCGGTGAGCGTGGCGAGCGGCCCGGATTGGCCGGCCGCCAGCTGGGAGGCCACCTCGGGGTCGATGACAACTCCGCCGGAGGCCACCACGCCGAGCGACTGCATAAAGTCGGCCACCCGGGAGATCCGGTCTTTGAGCAGGTAGCCAAAGCCGGCGCCGGGCTTGGCGAGGAGCCGGGAGGCGTAGACCGGGGCGACGTATTGGGAGAGGATCATGATTCCGAGGCTCGGGTATTCTCCGCGCAGCTCAAGGGCGGCTTCCAGGCCGTCGGTTGCCATATTGGGTGGCATGCGCACGTCAGCGAGCACCACATCCGGTAGCTGGCCGGCCTCCCCGAGCTTCCGCACGGCGGCCAGCAGGCCCGGGGCGTCCTCGGGCCGGGCGAGTACCTCGTGTCCCTGGCGTTCTACCAGGCCGGCCAGGCCCTCCCGCAGGATCGCAGAATCGTCAGCGATGACGAGTCTCATAACCTGATTCTCCCTTCTGAAGTAGCAGTGGCATGCGGGCGCGCAGCTCGGTGGGCCCGCCCGGCGGGCTGGATATGACGAGGTCCCCACCGAAGGCGGCAAGCCGCTCCTTCATGCCGGACAGGCCGTGTCCGCGCACGATCTCAGCCCCGCCGGGCCCGTTATCGAGGACGGTGATGTGCAGGTCAGCATCGGAGGTGAGGAGGATGGAAACGGGGGTGCCGGGGGCGTGCTTGGCCGCATTGGTCAGCGCCTCGGAGACGAAGAAGTAGCCGCAGGCGGTCACCCCTGCCGGGATCTCCGGCAGGGGATGTGGGCAGCGCACCGTCGCATCCGGGTACCGGTCGGCGAGGTCGCGCACCGAGGCCTCAAGTCCGAGATCGGAGAGCGCCTGGGGGTGAATTCCGTGAACGGTGGCCCGCAGGGCTTTCAGCGCCTCTTCCGCGTCGTCTTGCGCCTCGGCGAGCAGCTTTCCGGCCACCGAGTCGGCGTCCGTGCCCAGCCGGGCCTCCCCGATCTTCATAAGGGAGGCCACCAGGTACTGTTGCGCGCCGTCATGCAGGTCGCGTTCGATGCGGCGGCGCTCAATTTCGAAGGCGGAGACGATTTCCCGGCGGCTCGCCGTGAGATCCCGCAGTAGCTCTTCATAGGCGCCCACCTGAGGTCTGGGCGGGTTGCGCAGCAGCGCGAGCGTTCCCACCGTCCAGCCGAGCAGAAAGGTGATGAAGGCGGCGGTCTGGCCGGTCAGCATGCCAAAGATTCCGGCCAGAGCGAGGGCCAGAATCGCGGAGATGATGAGCGGTGTTCGCAGATGCGCCATGCCTCCATCCTAGTGAGCAAGCTGGGGTGGGGCAGTAGAGCTAGGTCTACTGTAAGTGGGGCCCTGCCTGGCTTCTCGGCGCGCGCGTGAGACGGTGCAATGGAGCCATGAACACATTAGCCGCATCGAATCTCGTCAAGACCTACGGCCAGGTGCACGCCCTGGCCGGGGTGTCCCTCACCGTCCGCCAAGGTGAACAGCTTGCCATCATGGGCCCCTCGGGCTCCGGCAAGTCCACCCTGCTGCACTGCCTGTCCGGCATCCTTGCCCCCGATACGGGCGTGGTCAACTTCGGCCACGTCGAACTCACCTCGCTCTCGGATGCTCAGCGCTCTCGGCTGCGCCGGGAGAAGTTCGGCTTCGTTTTCCAGGATGGTCAGCTGATTGAGGAGCTCTCCGCACTGGAGAACGTGGCCTTCCCGCTCCTGCTGCTCGGCCAGTCCCGCTCCGCGGCCATCCGTCAGGCCAAAACCTGGCTGGACCGGCTCGGTCTGGCAGACAAGTACCACAATAAGCCGGGCGAGATGTCCGGTGGGCAGGCCCAGCGGGTGGCGGTGGCCCGTGCTCTCGTCCACGAGCCCGCCATCGTTTTCGCCGATGAGCCGACCGGAGCCCTCGACCAGGCCACCGGCCACGAGGTCATGCAGATGCTGACCACGGTGTGCTCGATGTCTGGGACCACCCTCATGGTCGTCACGCACGACACCCAGGTGGCCCGCTGGTGCAACCGGCTGGTGGAGATTCGCGATGCTCTCATTCACGATGATCGCGCGATTCGAGGTGCCCGATGATCTCGCTTGCCTCCCGCCTAGCCCGCGCCCGACTCACCACCAACCGGTCCTCCCTTGACGTGCTCGCGGTCATCGCCTTCACGGTGTCCACCTGGCTGGCTCTCACGGTGGCCGGCGGCACCTGGATGTTCGTTCACCGCGGCCTTAACCCTCCCCAGCACTTCGTCGACCTCGTCCACGCGGATTTCCCGCCCGAGGTGATAGTTGATGCCACCTCCTATTCGGAGGTGTACATCTACCTGGCCTTCATCGCTTGTGCCCTCCTCGTCGTTCCCATCCTCACCCTCGGTGGGGCCGCCGCCCGGCTGGGCGCCGCGGGGCGCTCCCGGCGCCTGGCGAGCCTGCGCCTGCTCGGCATGACCTCCTCGGAGGTCGTGCTCATGTCCCTCATCGAATCCCTTTTCCTGGCACTTGCCGGCGCGGTGATCGGCGCCATCATCTTCTTTGCCACCCTGCCGGCCTGGCATGCCGTCACGTTCCTCACCGAACCGCTTCACGCCAGCGAGTTCATCATGCCCTGGTGGCTGTTCGCCCTCGTCATCCTCGCCGTCGTCATCATTGCCTCGCTGTCCACGCTCACCGGCCTGCGCCGGGTGCGGATCAGCCCGCTCGGCGTGGCGAAGCGGGAAACCCCGCCGGCCCTGAAGTTCTGGCGGCTTGGCCTGCTCGGCGTTCTCCTCGTTGCCTTCTGGATCATGCAGGGCTTGATGGAGTTGGATTCAGCCGGAATCGGCGGCTGGCTGCTCGTCGCCCTCGTGATCTCCGGCATCGTCTTCGGCGTCAACCTCGTCGGCCCCCTCCTCATCCAGCTGCTCGCCAGGGTCTTCTCCCAGACCTCCTCCCCGGCCCGCACCCTCGCCATGAGGAGAATCGCCTTCAGCCCGAAGGATGCGTGGCGCTCGGTGGCCGCCATGGCCTTCATCGGCTTCATCGCCGGCTTCATGAGCCGACTGGCCGCAGCTGAGAGTCGCGGCAGTGACCTGTCTGCCACCCTGTCCAGGGACATCTTCACCGGCGTCTTGCTCACCATCATCATCGGCATGATTCTGGCCGCCACCTCCACCCTTATCAACCAGGCCTCCTCCACGGTCGATCGGGCCGGCCAGCTCATCGCGCTGACCCGCATGGGAACCCCGATTCAGGTGTTCCGCCGGGCCCGCACCATCCAGGTGATCGTCCCACTCGCCACTGTCCTCCTCGTCTCCACCGGCCTTGGCCTCTTCCTGTCCAAGCCGATGGTTGTGGAGGGAACGGAAGTGGGCTATCAGCTGCAAATGGCTGGGGTGCTTACCGCCGGAGCCTGCCTCACCCTGCTGGCCTCCTTCGCCTGCCGGCCCATCGAGAACGCCATCGTCGAATCCGACTACCGGCCCAACGACTAGCCGCCCCGGCCCCGGCCCGCCCCGAGCGGGGCGGGCCGGCACAGGACACCTTGTCGGCCGGGTGTCTCGCGGTCCTGCATCTGCCACCCCTCACCATCTCCCCAGGCCTTGCCAGTACCCACCGCGTCCCGTTTCTTAGATGTGGAGAAAGACTATGAACAGCTCCCGAGCCCTCGCTGCCATCCCGGCCGTCGTCTTCGCCACCGCCCTCGTCGCCTTGCTCAGCGGCCTGCGGTGGGACAGCCTGGCGAACAAGATGAGCGAGGATGAGCTACCTATTACCGCGAGGGCGGTGATCGCCGAGGACCTATCCACCGGGAAAGTGCTCTTCGACAAGAATCCGGATGAGAAGGTGGCCCCGGCGTCCCTCGCCAAGCTCTTCGCCATCGACTACGCCTCGACCATGCTGGACCCGGGCGAGACCATCGCGGTCACCTCGAGCACGCTCGACCTCGTCAAGCCCGGCTCCTCGATGGCCGGCCTGGTTCCGGGCACCTATTCGGTGGAGAACCTCTACGCCGCCATGCTCCTGCCCTCCGGCAATGACGCGGCGAATGCGCTTGCCGCCGCGGTGGCGGACAAGATCTCCCCGGATGCCGCCGATCCGGTGCAACGGCAGAGAATCTTTCTCACCGGGCTTGCCGGACACCTGCGCGACCGGGGCTACCTCTCCACGAACATCGACGATCCGTGCGGCTACGACACCACCAGCCGCACCACACCCATGGACGTGGCGAAGGTGACCAAACGCCTGCTCACCTACGAGTGGTTCCGGGAGATGACCTCGGCCCACACCTATTCCACCGTCACCCCGGGCGGCGTGACCCTGACCTGGCAGAACACTAATTTCTTCCTCGACCCCAACTCCGCGTACTACATCGAGGGTGTCACGGGCGTGAAAACCGGTTCCCTGGGCAAGAACTTCAATCTCGTCACCCGCTATCAGGGGCAGGGACGAGACCTCCTCATCGTCTCCCTCGGCTCACCGACACCCGCCGCGCGCTATGACGACGCGATGAACATCGTCTTCGCCACCGGCCAGGAGACGATGTGAGCACTGCCGATCATTCAAGCGCGCGCAGGCATGAGCCCGAGCATGCCTGCAAGCACCGGTTGTCGGGTCCTTCCCGGAGGGTCACGTGCCTATTTCCGGCCGGCGTAGAACCGGCCGAGGGCTTCTTCGCGCAGCTCCTCAAAGGTGCCGTCGATGAGGGACTGGCGGATCTGCTCAACAAGCTTGATGGTGAAGTACTCGTTGTGGATGGTGGCGAGGGTGGAGGAAATCATCTCCTTCGCCTTGAAGGCGTGGTGGAGATAAGCCTTCGTGTAGTGGGTGCAGGTGTAGCACTCGCAGCCCTCAACCAGCGGGGAGAAGTCGCGCCTATTGCGGGCCGTGTTGACGTTGAACCTGCCATCGGGTGAGTAGATCGCGGCATTGCGCGCCACCCGGGAAGGGTTGACGCAGTCGAAGGTGTCGGCGCCCGCAGCGACCGCGGCAAACAGGTCATCCGGCTCGGAGATGCCGAGGAGGTGGCGCGCCTTGTTCTCCGGCAGCTCATCGCTCACCCAGGAGACAATCGTTCCGAGATTCTCCTTTTCCAGCGCCCCGCCGATTCCAAAGCCGTCGAATTCCTGGCCGTCAATGTTCATGGCGCCGAGATCCCGGGCGGCCTTGCGGCGCAGATCCTCGTACTGGGCGCCCTGAATGACGCCGAAGAGCTGCTGATAGGGCTTATCGGCGCGCTGCTCGGTGAGCTCGCGGTGCGCGCGCAGGCAGCGTTCGGCCCACAGCCGGGTGCGCTCGAGTGATTCTTCCTGGTAGGCGCGGGAGTTGAGCAGGGTGGTGAGCTCGTCGAAGGCGAAGATGATATCCGCGCCAAGCTCATGCTGGATCCGCATTGACACCTCGGCGGTGAACCGGTGGGTCGAGCCGTCGAGGTGGCTGCGGAACGTCACCCCATCATCATCCACGTGGGCGCGACGAATCTTGTTCTCGGCGACCTCGAGATCACTACCATCGCGGCCCTTCTTGCCCGAGCCGGCGAACTCCTCCGAGAGCACCTTCTTGTATCCCACCCCGAGGCTCATCACCTGAAACCCGCCGGAGTCGGTGAAGGTGGGGCCCGGCCAGTTCATGAACGTGCCCAGGCCTCCCGCCTCGTCAATAATCTCCGATCCGGGCTGCAGATAGAGGTGGTAGGCATTGGCGAGCACGGCCTGTCCCCCGGCCTGCGCCACCGACTCGGGCAGCACCGCCTTGACGGTGGCCTTCGTGCCCACGGGAATAAACGCCGGGGTGGCGATATCGCCGTGCGGGGTGGACAGGATTCCGGCCCGGGCGCGCCCGCTCGAGCTGACAATCTCAAAGCTCATGTCGTCTTCTTACGTTCTTGGTCGGGTGGGAGTCAAGGACCGCTACCCCAAGGTTCACCCTGGTGCGGGTGCCCTGGGGTGATGCCCCACACTCAACACGTGGCCCGAGACGGCCTAGTGCTGGATGTGCTGCCGGTAGGTCGGTTCGTGCCGCTTCATCCAGCCCACCACCTGGTAGGTGACGGGAAGGAGAACGGCCTCCAGGCCCACCTTGTAGAGGTAACCGACGATCATGAGGTTAAGGATGACGCCGAGGGGCATGACTCCCAGCCAGGCAACAAAACAGAAGATCGCGGTATCGGCCGCCTCGCCCACCACCGTAGATCCAAGCAGGCGCACCCACAGGTTCTTCTCCCCGCTGCGCTTCTTCAGCCACACGAGGACGTAGGCGTTGAGGAGCTGGCCGACGAGGTAGGCAATCACCGAGGCGAGAACAATGCGCGGCACGAAACCGAGCACCGCCTCGAAGGCCGCCTGGTTTTCGTAGTCGGCGGCCGGCGGGGCGAGCTGAATGAGGTAGAAGATGATGGAGGCGAGGATGGAGACGAAGAAGCCGGTGATGATGACTCGCTTGGCGGCCTTGAGGCCGTAGATCTCCGAGAGGACGTCGCCGAGGATGTAGGTGAGGGGGAAGAGGATCGCCCCACCATCAAAAATCAGTGTGGCACCAAACGGACTGAGCTCGATGAGCTTGGTGGCGCCAATGTTGGACAGCAGGAGGAAGGAGACGAACAGGACGGCAACGATGTCGAAATAGCCGCGGCGGGCGGTGGCGGTCATGGTACACCTCTGGTTGGGAACGGATGCGACCTGGCGCTGCCACCACCAAGGTCCGTGCTGGACACGGGAAGGGGATCGCTCGACCTTCCGGGGTTAGTGTAAACGGACATCGCGTCCGCGCGCTAGTTCGCTCGCCTCGAGAAGAACCTCCCGCGGAAGATGGACAGAAGTGCAATCACGCCTTATGGAATCCGACCCGACCGGGTTATTGGCCCACGATGTTCTGCCCGCACACCCGCAGCACCTGGCCGGTGATGGTGCCGGAAGCAAGGAAGGACACCGCCTCGGCCACGTCGACGGGTTGGCCGCCCTGGGCCAGGGAGTTGGCGCGGCGGAAGATCTCCCGCTTGATCGGCGGGATCGCCCTCGTCATCGCCGTATCGATAAAGCCGGGAGCCACCGCATTCGCGGTTCC
>JAUNVM010000008.1:72000-93780 GCA_030537635.1 Flaviflexus sp.
TCGCCCTCGTCATCGCCGTATCGATAAAGCCGGGAGCCACCGCATTCGCGGTTCCGCCGCCCGGGGCGAGCGCGGCCGCCTGGGCCCGGATCATCGAGAGAATCGCAGACTTCGTGTAGGCATAGTTCGCCTGCCCCACGTTCCCGGCGATTCCCGAGGTTGAGGAGAGGGAGACGAGGTGCAGGTCCGGGCGCCACAGGGCCCTGGTGAGATCGAGCTGGGCGGTGAGATTGACGGCGATCGTCTTCCGCCAGTCGCGCTCCGAGAGATTGACGAAGGACCGGTCCCTGGTGATTCCGGCATTGTGGATGATGATCTGGGGCTCGAGGCCCCGCCGGGACAGCTCGCGCACGATAACGTCCGGCTCGGTGATATCCCCGGGCAGGGCGTGCCCGCCAAGGCGCCCCGCGAGGCCCGCGAGATCCCGCGAGCCGGGAAGGTCGACGAGGACGAGCTCGGCGCCACCAGCGGCCAGAGTCTGCGCGATTGCGGTGCCGATTCCGCCGCCGGCCCCGGTGAGCAGGGCGCAGCGCCCGGCATGGGGCCGATCCCAGGATGAGGGGAGGTGGCCGGGCTGGTCGATGGTGAGGAGCTGGCCGGTGACGAAGGCAGAGCCGGCCGAGGCGAGGAAGCGCAGGGCGGCAAGCAGCGCCGGATCGGCAATGTGCAGATCATCGGAGAGGTAGATGCCGTTGACGGTGATGCCCGAGCGGGATTCCTTCGCCATCGAGCGCACCATGCCCGCAATTCCGCCGCGCACGGCAGCGATGATCGGATCTGGATGCTCCGGGGCGCGAGCAATAACAATGACCCTCCCGCACGCCTTCATACGCCGCACCGCCCGGGCAAGCTCGGTCACCTCCAGGTCGCGCGGATGGGTGAGCTCATCGAGCACCAGCACGGCCGTGCCCAGACCTTCCTCGACCTGCCCGCCGTTCCCGTCGCCACGTCGCTCTAGCTCGCCTCCGCTCCGGGGTGCCCAGGAGGCAACAACCTCACCGATCCGCTGCGCCCCCGGGGTGTTCCCAAAGACCCGGACTGGCGCCAGCAGCGGCTCGGGCCGGTCGGCCCTGCGGTCGAGCCGGTGGGCGATTGGCAGGCCGAGCTTGCGGGCAATGGCCCGCCCCGCCCCACTCACGGCGCCGCCTCGATGAGAGCGCACGAGCCCTGCCCGCCGGCGGCGCAGACGGTGATAAGGGCGCGTCCCCCGCCCCGCTCGGATAGGGCCTTGGCAGCCGTGGCAAGAATCCTCGCCCCGGTGGCGGCAAACGGGTGGCCGGTGGCAATGGAAGAACCGGTGACGTTGAGCCGGTCCCGATCCACCGTGCCAAACGCCCCGGGCAGGCCGAGCCGGCTGCGACACCACTCCTCATCCTCCCAGGCGGTGAGCGTCATGAGCACGGTGGCGGCGAAAGCCTCGTGGATCTCCACCAGATCCATATCGGCCAGGGTGAGGCCGTGGCGAGCCAGCAGTCGCGGCGCGAGCATCATCGGCGCGGTCAACAGGCCCTCCTGCCCACCGGCAAAGTCCACCGCCCCGGTCTCGTAGTCCACCAGGCGGGCGAGGATGGGAAGGTGGCGCTCGCGAGCCCAGTCCTCGCTCGCAAGGAGCACGGAGGCCGCGCCATCGGTAAGCCCCGACGAATTGCCGGCCGTCATGGTTCCCCCGAAGGCCGGAGCGAGCCGGGCGAGCTTGTCCTCACTGGTGTCACGAAGATTCTCGTCGATATCCAACCCCGCATAATCCGTCACCAAATCATCAAAGAAGCCCCGCTCCCACGCCTCGGCCAGCCGGGACTGCGAGGCGGCCGCCAGCTCGTCTTGCGCCGCCCGCTCAATGTTCCATCGCCGGTTGGAGATCTCCTGATGCTCTCCCATGCTGAGGCCGGTACGCGGCTCGGCCAGGGCCGGGAGCACGGGGGCCAGGTGCCGGGGGCGCAGGGCCAGCAGGGCCTTCGCCCGGCCCACGCCCTTGGCCCGGCGAGCCTTTGCGAGCACGGGGCCCACCGCGAACTCAACGGGAATGTCGGAGGCGGAATCCACCCCGGCGGCAATGCCGGCATCGATGCGCCCGAGGGAAATCCGGTCGGCGAGAATACCCGCAGCATCCAGGGAGGTGGCGCAGGCGCGCGATACGTCGAGCCCCGGGCTCGCTGGATCAAGCTGGGTGTCCAGTAGCGCCTCGCGGGTCAGCGAGGTATCGGCCGCGTGGCGCAGCACTGCCCCCGCCGCCACCTCGATGACCTCGCCGGCGAGATGGTAGCGGGCCACGAGGCCCGCGAGCGCACCCGAGAGCATGTCCTTGTTGCTTTTCCCGGCATATGCTCCGCCCGCACGAGCGAACGGGATCCGGTTGCCGCCAATAATCGCGACGGGGCGAGGGTGGTCCACGGTGACTCCTCCAATGAGCAATCGTCCTCGAGGTTATCTGACGAGGCTATCTGATATTGTCGCTTTTGTGAATGGATCGCAGGTACCGATTCGGCGCGAACCCCGCTCCGACGGGATTGTGCTTGACCCGTCGGACGTCCTCCTGTGGACGCCGAGGCGTCCAGAGCGGATTGGCTCGTGGAGCTTCGCCTCGCCTCGCAGCCTGCACATTGGCCAGGGCGTCGATCTTGTTGCGCCGCGCCCCACCACCGGGCGGTCCTTTCCCGCCTCCTGCTATGCTCGCGCGGCCAATCCGCGCGCTGTGGAGCTTGCCGCCTACGAGATTGATGCCGAATTGGGTAGCCTCCTGTCCCGGCTGACTGCCCACCTGCCCGCCATCACGATTCTCACCAACGAAGTAGACCCGGCTAGCGCGGCCGCCCGCGCCTTCTCCCGGGGTGCCCGCGTCGTCTTCATTGTCCCTGGCCCGCACACAATCCGGACGCTCAATCAGTCGACCGACACAACCGGCACAAGCCCATCCGCACGCACCGGGGAAAATGACGGAGATAGCGCGGAAAAGAGCACCCTGCGCGGCGAAGAACACAACCGCTCGTCGAGCGCTCCCTCCCACATCTTTGGGTCCGAGAGCGCAGCGGAAGAAGCGGAACAGGGCTCCCCCACCTCCACCGATCCGGATCCTGCGGGGGACGCGGAGGTCCGCTAACTCGCCGGGCTTCGGCTGGCGCAGATTCGGCTGCTACGAGTCCTCGGTGACGTAGAGGGAGAGAATGGCGTCTGCCCAGCTGCCGTAGTGCTGACGCACCGAGGCACCGGAGGGACGGCGCTCCTTCTGTTTGCTCAGCCACTCCTGGTAGGAGGCATAGGAGGGGTCGCGTCCCTCGTCGGTGGCCCAGGCGTGGAAGGAGGCAATGGCAGCGTTGTAGTCCTCATCGGAGTAGCGCCGGCGCGGCGCGCTGCGGCGGGTGACGGGACCAAGGCCCACCCGCTCAAGAACGTCGTTCCACTTGCAGTCCAACCGCTTCATCACCGTCTGGGAGGAGGGCGGCCAGGCGTGCTTGCCGGGGCCGTGCGGAATCTCCAGGTCGTCGAGCAGACGGGTGCGCATCCGGTCGTAATGCTGGGCGGGAAGCTGGAGGTCCGGATTCTCGGCGACAACGTCGATGCCGGCGGCCACGAGGCCGGCCAAGCGCTGGACATCATCCGGGGTCATGTAAGCGGCCAGTTCCTCAGCCAACTCCTGCGGCAGGTCGGCCGGTTCCTTCTTCTCGGCGCCGGCCGCGATTGCGACGGCGGCGTAGACCCCGGCGGTGAGCATTCCCGAGGAGAAGACCTTACGGGGGCGGCGGTCCACCCGACGGCTCTGGGCGAGCAGCGACCACAGGACCTGCGCGGCCCGCTCGGAGGCGTTGCCCACCCCGGCATCAAAATCGGCGGCGGCCTTGGGGCTGCACAGATCGGAGATCCCACGTACGGCGAGCATCGAGGCACCAAAGTCGTTGGCCACCTGGGCGGCCGCCGCCGTCTCCATGTCCACGCTGAGGGCGCCCGGGTGGGTCGTGAGCAGGTCATCAACCATGCCCGCGGTGACGAAGGAATCTCCGGATAGCATGAGGCCCCGGTGCACGGGGAAATTCGGGAGCTCCTTGGCGAAGAAGTCGTCGAGGTTGCCGTGCCGGTGCACGCCGGTAAATTCTTGGGGCTGGCCGGGGATCTGGCCGGGCGCGTAGCCGAAGGCCGTCGCGTCCGCCATGGAGTACCTAAATCCGGTGCCGACCACAACGTCGCCGATGCGGATGTCCTCGCCGAGTCCGCCGGCCGTTCCGCACAGATAGACCTGGTGGGTGGACACCTTGCCGAGCGCCCAGGTCACCCCGCAGGCGGCCTGGGTGAGCCCGATACCGCACTGGACGAGGAGGAAGCGCAACCGCTTGACGTGCACTCGCCAGGCACGCAGGGATCCGGGGGCTCCCACGGGGGTGATGCGGGCATGCTCGGAACGGGCGAGCTCGAGAACGGGCTCAACCTCCTCCGGCATGGGGCAGATGACAACGGCGGCGGCGACTCTCACGATGAGCTCCTCATGACTGTGCCCCACTCGTCCCGCGCATCGAGCATGTCGCGAACGGCGGCCTTGGCGGCCTCGAGGCTGTGGCTAGCTCCCCACCCGCACTGCTCTTCATTAGCGGCCGGCACGGCATCGGCCTCGAGGAGGTCCCGGAACGTGGTTTCCACCAGCTCCATGGTTCCCGCCAGATCCGGTTCGCCCGCCCGGAGAAGATAGAAGCCGGTTTGACATCCCATGGGAGAAAAATCGATGACGTCATCGGCGTGGTTGCGGCTGAGCTCTGCAAAGGTGTGCTCGATCGAGTGGATTGCCGGCATCTCCAGATGCTCGACATTGGGTTGGCAGAAGCGAATGTCGTACTTGGTGAGTGTCGCACCTCCGGCCAGCTCCTTGACGTCCGCGACCCGAATATAGGGGGCGTCGACAAGGCGGTGATCCAGGTTGAACGACTCGACATTCATCTTGACCATTGGTGGGCCTTCCCTCTCCACGACACAACACAGCATATCAAGGCAAGTACCCCATTCGACAGGGTTTGTTGAGGCTAGCGCCACGGTAGCTATGCGGATACTCTATTGATCATGTTGTTGGCTTTTTCAGTTGCCCCCGCAACGTCCGAGTCCCCTGATGGTTCAGTGTCCAAGGCCGTCGCCGAGGCTATCAGGGTAGTTCGCGATAGCGGACTACCCCACGAAACAACCTCCATGTTCACCACCCTAGAGGGTGAGTGGGATGAGGTCATGGCCGTGGTGAAGAAGGCCACCGAGGCGGTGGCCGCCCACTCCGGGCGTGTCTCGCTGGTGATGAAGGCGGATATTCGTCCCGGTTACTCCGGCGAGATCACGGCGAAGGTCGAGCGGCTCAACGCCGTCTTGGACGGGGAATGATCCTCCCGATCACCGGGGTGTGCTTCGTTCGGGACGGGCTCCTGCTCACCGTGCGCAAGCGCGGCACCGGCCGCTTCATGCTCGTCGGCGGAAAGATTGAGGCCGGCGAGCAACCCGTGGATGCTGCCGTGCGGGAAATCGCCGAGGAGATTGGCGTCAATCGGACCCCGGACCAGCTTCACCTGCTCGGCCACTTTACGGAGGAGGCGGCCAATGAGCCGGGCTGGAGGGTGTCCTCCACCGTCTTCGTCGCCCAGCCGTTGACCGGATCCGAGCTCTCCCGGCTCGAGCCCAGGCGAGAAATCGCGGAGATTTCCTGGCGTCCCATCACGGATGATGCCGCCGGGGATCTGGCTCCGCTCCTGGCTCGGCACGTTCTTCCCGCACTTCGTCGCGAGCAATAAATCCCGCTTACCTGCATACTAGAGAAAAGACGAAAGGGGGCACGGCGTGCAATCAGTACCTGCCGCGGTTCTTGCCGGAGACGTTCCGGCCCAGGAGGCCACCCGGCCGCTGTCGATCTTCGACATGTTCCGGATCGGGGTTGGGCCTTCCTCCTCCCATACCGTGGGGCCGATGCGAGCCGGCCTCGATTTCATCCGCGCCCTCGGAGAGCATCTCGGCGATGGTGAGGAGCCCGCCTCCATCACGGTCGAGCTCTTCGGCTCCCTCGGGGCCACCGGCCGGGGCCACTGGACCGACCGCGCCGTCCTTATCGGTCTCGCCGGATATCAGCCCGAAACCGTCCCGCCCCACATTGTTGACGGGATCATGGACGAGATCTTGGCCTCCGGCACCCTCACCACCGCCCACGGCTGGCACGTGCCCTTTAGCGCCGAGGAGCACATGCGATTCTTGCCGAGGATTCGCCGGGACTATCACGTCAACGCGATGACGATTACCGCGCAGACCTCGGGTCGCCCCTTCGCCCGCACCTACTATTCGATCGGCGGCGGCTTCGTCATGGTCGAAGATCCCTCCGGCCATCCCGAACCCCTCGCCTCCGACACGACAACGGCCGCCCACGCCATCCCCGCCCCCTACTTCTTTTCCTCCGGTGAGGGCCTACTGCGGGTGTGCCGCACCACCCGCAAATCCATCTCCGAGGTGGTGTGGGCCAACGAGATTGCGGCCCGGGAACCGCAAACGGTGAGCGCCTACGCCGACGCGATCATGGATGCCATGCGGGAATGTATTGATGCCGGGTGCCGCACCGAGGGGATTCTTCCCGGCGGTCTCAACGTATCCCGGCGGGCCAGCCAGCTCGCCGCGAAGCTCCGCGAGCACGCCGGCACCGACTCCATGTCCGGCATGGACTGGGTGAATCTGTGGGCCCTGGCCGTCAACGAGGAAAATGCGGCCGGGCACCGGGTGGTGACCGCCCCGACGAACGGCGCCGCCGGCATCGTCCCCGCCGTCCTCACCTATTACCTGCAGTGCATGGAGGGCGCCACCCGGGAGGGGGCCCACCGCTTCCTCTTCGCGGCCACCGCCGTGGGTGCCATCATCAAGACCAATGCCTCCATCGCCGGAGCCGAGGTGGGCTGCCAGGGCGAGGTCGGCTCGGCTGCCGCCATGGCCGCGGCCGGTCTCGCCGAGGCACTTGGCGGCACTCCCGAGCAGGTGGAGAATGCCGCCGAGATCGCGATGGAGCACAATCTTGGCCTCACCTGCGACCCCGTGGGCGGGCTCGTTCAGGTCCCCTGCATCGAACGCAATGCCGTGGCCGCCGTCAAGGCGATCAATGCCGCCCGCATGGCCCTGTGGGGCGATGGCAGGCACGTCGTCTCCCTCGACACCGTTATCGAGACCATGCGCCAAACTGGCGTCGACATGCTGTCCAAGTACAAGGAGACCTCCGAGGGAGGCCTCGCCGTCAACGTCGTCGAGTGCTAGCCGTCCAGGCGGGACGGCAGGGTTGACCATAAAGAAACTGCGGTGACTTATCACCGCAGTTTCTTTGTCGCTGTTAGGACCGCTCGGAGCGGGGCACCCAGTGCCGCTCAACCTCGCCGGTGTAGATCTGGCGGGGGCGGTAGATGCGAGCCTTGGGGTCGTCGTGGACTTCCTTCCAGTTCGCGATCCAGCCCGGCATGCGCCCGATGGCGAACATGACGGTGAACATGTCGAGCGGAATGCCGATGGCGCGGAGGATGATGCCCGAGTAGAAGTCGACATTCGGGTAGAGCTTGCGCTCGACGAAGTAGTCGTCCTTGAGGGCAACCTCCTCGAGCTTGAGCGCCACGTCGAGCAGCGGATCGGACACGTTGAGCTTCTCCAGCATGTCGAAGCAGGCGCCCTTGAGGATCTTGGCTCGCGGATCAAAGTTCTTGTACACCCGATGTCCAAAGCCCATGAGCTTGCGACCGGACTTCTTGTCCTTGACCAGGTCCATGAACTTCTCCGGGTCCAGGCCCTCCTCCTGGATCTCCTGGAGCATCTGGACGACGGCCACGTTGGCGCCGCCATGGAGCGGACCCCAGAGGGCGGTGATACCCGCGGCACAGGAGGCGTACATGTTCGCCTGCGAGGAGGCCACCATGCGCACCGTGGACGTCGAGCAGTTCTGCTCGTGATCGGCGTGCAGGGCGAGGAACATGTTGAGAGCCACCGCCACCTCGGGCTCCGGCACGTACTCGTGATAGGGCTTGGAGAACATCATGTGGAGGAAGTTCTCCACATACTTCATGTCGTAGCGGGGCGGCATGATCGGCTCGCCGATGGAAGCCTTGTAGGAGGCCGCCGCAATGGTGCGGACCGACGACATGAGATTGGCCGCGGCGTAGGTGACATCGGATTCATCCTTCGGGTGCATGACCGAGGGATCGTAGGCCGTCAGGGAGTTCACCATCGCCGAGAGAATAGCCATCGGCTGACCATCGCTACCGTACCCATCAAAGTGCTTGAGCATCGGCTGCGGCAGCGCCGCATTCTGCTCGAGGAGCTTTGCGAAATCATCCCGCTCCTCCTGAGTGCACAGCTTGCCGAAGATCACCAGGTAGGCAGCCTCAATGAAGGAGGAGTTCTTCGCAATTTCTTCAATCGGGTAACCCCGGTACCGGAGGATCCCCTTCTCGCCATCGATGAAGGTGATCTTCGATTGACAGGACCCGGTGTTACCGTAACCGCTGTCGGCGGTGATGTAGCCGGTTTCGGCACGAAGCCCACTGATGTCGATTCCCTTGTCACCCACCGAACTCTCGATGATGGGGAGTTCATACTCCTTGCCATCGAGGGTGAGCTTAGCGGTTTCGCTCATTGTTTCTCCTTACGCTTCTTGTCCAAGGCCTGAAGACCTCGGGGACGCCCGCGGTGGCGCCGCCTCATTGCGCTCCTTCCAGAATAGCGGTTGTGCGCCGCATCACCGAATAGTCTCACGGCTTCGAGACATCGTCGACACTCGTCCCACCCCCTCCTCCCAGCCCCATCGGCTCCGGCACGTGTCGCCGGACGCCAACGGCCACTTCCCTTGGACGGGACCTCTCGGGCAACACACCCTCCCGCGACACGCCGAGGCAAAAAAGTCGCCCGATTTCAGTTTTCCACAACTGTGGAAAAGATTGGGGATAGTTCTCCACAGGCAGTGGATAAGCCGGCGGTTATGCCGCAATGATTTGTGTCCGGCGCGCCATGGATGATGTAAGCAGCATCGTTCCACGCTCGGCGGGGCGGATCCGGACCCCCCTTTCCACGGGTGATCCACAGGCTCTCCACCGAGTACCAGGACCGGTGTGAGCCAATCGGGGAAACACTCCATCTTGGGGTACCTTGCTTTATCCACCACTAGGTGTAGTGTTTGAACTCGTAGCGCCACCTGGCCTGCGCAGCCCGGAACGGGCGTCGATCGACCCTTGCGGCAGGGTCGAATCGGCTGCGAACCGCCGCAACGGAAGGGAAGCACTCATGAGCATCACCGTCTACACCAAGCCCGCCTGCGTGCAGTGCAACGCTACGACGCGTGCGCTGACCAAGCAGGGACTGGAGTATGCCGAGGTTGACCTCATGCAGGACGAGGAAGCACTCGCAGCGGTCAAGGCCCTTGGCTATCAGCAGGCGCCGGTTGTCATGGCCGACGGCGATCACTGGGCGGGCTTCCGTCCGGACAAGATCAAGGCTCTGGCGGCCGCACGTACCGCCGCCAGCGTCTCTGCATAAACAACCACGGTGGGGCGAGATCCCGTCCCACGCCCACAGGGAAGGACATCAGCACACATGGCTCGGGTCGTGTATTTCTCGTCAGCGACTAACAACACCCAGCGGTTCGTCGAGAAGCTCGGGTTTCCGGCAGATCGGATTCCACTGCGGCGCACCGACGAACCACTCGAAGTTGATGACGAGTACGTGCTGATCGTCCCAACCTACGGGGGCGGCAACCTCAAGGGAGCCGTTCCCAAGCAAGTCATCAAATTCCTCAATAACGAGCACAACCGCAGCCTCATCCGAGGCGTGATTTCCGCGGGCAATACCAACTTTGGGGAGGCCTACTGCCTGGCCGGAGATATCATCTCCGCCAAGTGCAAGGTGCCCCACATGTACAAGTTCGAACTCCTGGGAACCCCGCATGACGTGACCCGGGTGAAGCAAGGATTGGAAGATTTTTGGAAACAACGCTGACCGACACCGGTCTCGAGCCCGCCACGACGCCCGAGCTCGATTACCACGCGCTCAACGCCAAGCTCAATCTCTACGACGCCGAGGGTAAGATCCAATTCGATGCGGATCGCCAGGCCGCCCGCCAGTACTTCCTCCAGCACGTCAACCAGAACACCGTGTACTTCCACGACCTCAAGGAGAAGCTGGATTATCTCGTCGAGGAGGGCTACTACGAGCAGCACGTGCTCGATCAGTACAGCTTCGAGTTCATCAAATCGGTGTTCAAGCGCGCCTACGCCGCGAAGTTCCGCTTCCCCACCTTCCTCGGCGCCTTCAAGTACTACACCTCGTACACGCTGAAGACCTTTGACGGGCTGCGCTACCTCGAGCGCTTCGAAGACCGCGTCTCCCTGGTGGCCCTCACGCTCGGCCGCGGGGATGAGGATCTCGTCAACAACATTGTCGACGAGATCATCTCGGGCCGCTTCCAGCCCGCCACCCCCACCTTCCTCAATGCCGGCAAGGCCCAGCGCGGCGAGCTCGTCTCCTGCTTCCTGCTGCGCATCGAGGACAACATGGAGTCGATCTCCCGAGCCATCAACTCCTCGCTGCAGCTGTCCAAGCGCGGCGGCGGCGTCGCCCTCAACCTCACCAACCTGCGCGAGCAGGGCGCCCCGATCAAGAAGATCCAGAACCAGTCCTCCGGGGTTATCCCGGTGATGAAGCTGCTGGAGGATTCCTTCTCCTACGCCAACCAGCTGGGAGCCCGCCAGGGTGCCGGCGCGGTCTACCTGCATGCCCACCACCCGGACATCATGCGCTTCCTCGACACCAAGCGCGAGAACGCCGACGAGAAGATCCGCATCAAGACCCTCTCCCTCGGGGTTATCATTCCCGATGTCACCTTCGAGCTGGCGAAGAAGAATGAGGACATGTACCTGTTCTCGCCCTACGATGTCGAGCGGGTTTACGGGGTGCCATTCTGCGACATCTCGGTGACCGAGAAGTATGAAGAGATGGTGAACGACAAGCGGATCCGCAAGTCGAAGATCAACGCCCGCCAATTCTTCCAGACCCTCGCCGAGATCCAGTTCGAATCCGGCTATCCCTACATCCTCTTCGAAGATACGGTCAACCGGGCCAATCCCATCGACGGCAAGATCACCATGTCGAATCTCTGCTCCGAGATCCTCCAGGTCTCCGAGCCCTCGACCTACAATCCGGACCTGTCCTACGAGACGATTGGCAAGGATATCTCCTGCAATCTCGGCTCACTCAATATCGCGAAGACGATGGACTCCCCGGACCTTGGCAAGACCGTGGATACCGCGATCCGCGCGCTTACCGCTGTCTCTGACACCTCCGATATTCGCTCGGTCCCCTCGATTGAGCGGGGCAATCAGCTCTCCCATGCGGTGGGTCTCGGCCAGATGAACCTGCACGGCTATCTCGGCCGCGAGCGCATCCACTACGGCTCCGAGGAGGCGCTGGACTTCACCAACATCTACTTCTACACGGTGACCTACCACGCCATCGCCGCCTCGAATAGGATCGCGAAGGAGCGGGGCGAGACCTTCGCTGGCTTCGAGAACTCTGACTACGCGTCGGGAGAATACTTCACGAAGTACATCGAGGGCGAGTGGGTTCCGAAGACCGACCGGGTCAAGGAGCTGTTCGCTGATATTCACATCCCGACCCCCGAGGACTGGCGTGAACTCGCCGCCTCGGTGAAGGAGCACGGCCTGTACAACCAGAACCTGCAGGCGGTGCCGCCGACCGGCTCCATCTCCTACATCAACAACTCGACCTCCTCGATCCACCCGATCGTCTCCAAGGTGGAAATCCGCAAGGAGGGCAAGATCGGCCGCGTGTACTACCCCGCCCCGTACATGACGAATGACAATCTCGAGTACTACAAGGACGCCTACGAGATCGGCCCGGAGGCCATCATCGACACCTATGCGGTGGCCACCCAGCACGTCGATCAGGGTCTGTCGCTCACGCTGTTCTATCCGGACACGGTGACGACGCGTGACGTCAACAAGAATTACATCTACGCCTGGCGTAAGGGCATCAAGACCCTCTACTACATGCGGATCCGCCAGCAGGCGCTGGAGGGAACCGAAGTTGAGGGCTGCGTGTCCTGCATGCTCTAACTGACACAGCACACTCAGTGGCGGCCGCCCGGCCGCCACTGAACTGTTGTCGCTACTTTTTGAACTCCCCGCCGGCTAGCTGTGCCGGCCTTCCTCGGCGATATCGGCCACCGTCGCGCCGGTGAGCTCGATGAGGTCGTGGGGGCTGAGGGCAATGTTCCAGCCGCGCCGCCCGGCCGAGACGTGGATGGTGTCGTGGATAAGTGCCGAGGCATCAAGGACAGTGGAGGTGGCCCGTTTGAGGCCGAGCGGGCTGATGCCGCCGAGCTGATATCCCGTATAGTTCTCGGCCTTGCGCGGATCCATGAGCTCAAGGCTCTTCACGCCCTGGACCCTCGCCAACTTCTTGAGGCTGAGCATGCCGCTCGCGGGAATAACCGCGACAAGGGGGCTGGTGGAGGAGACCATGAGGGTCTTGAAGATGATGGCCGGGTCAACGCCCAGCGCCCGGGCAGCCGTCCTACCATATCCGCCCTCGCCACGACCGGCCTCGTGCTCAAAGAGCTGATAGGTGATGCCGGACCGGTCAAGGATGTCCAGGGCTCTCGTCGCCTTCATGTCTCCACTGTAACGGAGCCACCGGTCTGTCCCGAGACGTCACCGCCGGTCACGGCCTTGCTCGAGCCGACAATAGAGTCAGCGGCCCGCACCGATGTCGCGTACATGAATCGCTCGAAGGGTCCTCGCCCGACAAGTGGCCGCCACAGCGAACAGGCCAGCATGATTCCGCCGGACACGAGGATGACCGGCCAGGCACTATCCGAGAAGATGACCCCGGGAATTAGCCAGATGATGAGCAGGTGGAGGCAGTACGCGGTGAGCGGCATGGCGCCGACCGCCGCGAGCGGATAAGCCGCCCGCCCCACGGTGGGGCCGAGCAGGAGGAGGAAGCCAATGAGGGCGATGGCGATGCCGCCCGAGCCGATCGCCTCGGTGATAGTCGAGGAGTGCGGCTGGGTACCAAACAAAATGGTGGGGGCGGGAGGCTGGGCGCCCATCCACTCCGGACCCTCCCCGTTGTTCCAGTAGCCGCCCTCGCCGGGCTCGAACCAGGAGCCGGATTCCTCGCCATCCTTCCACGGCTTGTCGTCGCTGTCCCACTCCTCCGGCCACGGCTTGTCGGCGCCGTCGGTGAAGCTGGCGTCATCTCCCGAGGGCTCCGCGACATACGAGGAGGACAAGATATCGTCCTGCTCGGCGTGCTGCGGGACGAGGAAGGCACCGCCGTATCCGATGAGGGCAAGGAGCACCCCCACCCCCAGGGCCTTGAGGGCGACGGTCGGATCGGTGATGTTGTGTCGGCCGAGGATCATGCCGGCAAAGACGAAGCCGAGGTAGATCACCCCCGGGTACATGCCGGTGAGCAGGACGTCGATGAGGAAGTTTTCCGGTCCGCTCGCCATCATGCCGAGATTCTCCAGCAGCCACTGCCCATAGTGCACGAGCACGGGACCGCCGATCCAGCAGACTGCGGTGGTGATTGCCAGCGAGGTGGTGCGCCACCGCAGAATCGGCACCGCGAGGACAAACCAGACTGCATAGTGGGCGAGGATGATGGCGATGAAGTCATTGACGAGGCCGACGAGGGCGGCAATGAGGAGGAGGTCGAAGGCGCGGGTGATAATCCGTACCCGGGCCCGCGCCAGCTCCGCCCCCTCATACGGCACGTTACGGCCGGACAAGATGGCAAGGGAGACGCCGGCGAGGGTGGCGAAGAGAATGGACGAGCGGCCGTCAGGAATCTGCCACAGCCAGTTGACAATGGGCTTCTCAGAGTCGGGCCCCAGGTGGGCGATAAACATGCCGAGGACGGCGAGGCCGCGAGCCACATCGAGGGCTGCGATACGACCGGCGTAGCGGGCCGGCCGGTACTGGGTGGGCGCGGAAAGCTCTGTCATGGACTTACTGTAAGGCCAGATCTCCGCCCCAGCCCGGCACGAGGGACCCTCTTGGCTTGGGGAGACATCCCCGGTCTTTGCCGCTAGTGACGGATGCTTCCACTACTCGCGTCCTGCCGGGGTCCGCTACAGTCAATTTAGTACCTCTACGCGAACGGGAGTACCGATGATCACGGTCGATAACCTCACCAAACGCTACGGATCAAAAGTGGCCACCAACCAGCTGACCTTCCAGGTGCCAAGTGGCATGGTGACGGGCTTTCTCGGACCCAACGGGTCGGGCAAGTCAACAACCATGCGCTGCATCCTCGGCCTGGATCGGCCAACCTCCGGTCAGGCACTGATCGACGGCCAGCCGTTTTCCGCCTTCCCATCTCCCCTCGCCAAGGTGGGCGCCCTCCTCGACGCCAAGGCTTTTCATCCGCGCCGCACGGCCCGCAACCACCTGCGGGTAGTTGCCGCTTCCAATGGCATCCCCACCTCCCGGGTGGATGAGGTCATCGAGGAGACCGGGCTCGGTCACGTGGCGAAGAAGAAGCTCAAGGGCTTCTCCCTGGGCATGTCCCAGCGGCTGGGAATCGCCACCGCACTGCTCGGCCGCCCCGAGATCCTCATCTTCGACGAGCCGGTCAACGGCCTGGATCCGGACGGGGTGCGCTGGGTGCGCGATCTCGTCAAGCGGCACGCCGAGATCGGTGGCACCGTCCTCATTTCCTCCCACCTCATGTCGGAGATGGCGATGACGGCAACGAATCTCGTTGTCATTGGCCACGGCCGGTGCATCGCCTCCGGCCCGATCGAGCAGTTCACCCAGACCGCCCAGCACACGACGGTGCGAGTGGCCGGGCCGGACATGCAGGGGATTTTTACCGCGCTCGGCCAGCTCGAGCCCCGCTACGAACGGGCCAAGAATGGCTCGGAGTCCTTCCTCATCCGAGGCGCGAGCGCAGCCGAGATCGGCCATGCCCTGCACGAGGCTGGCCTGGAGATTCACGAACTAACCACCATCCACTCCTCCCTCGAGGACGTGTTCATGGAGCTCACCCAGTCCTCGGTCGAGTTCCGGTCAGGAGGCCAGCGATGAGCACCCATCCCCAGGATCCGCACATGTCCCAGCCTGCCCCCTCTCCCCAGCCACCCGCTCCGCACGGCCAGGTGCCCGGCGGCCCGGCATATCCTTCTGCGGGCGAACCCGGCACCGGGCCAGGCCCCTACTATCCGCCGGTGCGCACCGTCATCGAGCCCATGGGCCGGCTGACCTTCGGGAGATCGCTCACCTCCGAGCTGCTCAAGCTGTGGACCGCGCCGGGGGTGCGCTGGGCCAGCGTGATCACCCTCGTCATCCACATCCTGTTCACCCTGGCCATCTACCGTTCTTCCGTCGACTTTTCCGATGACATCACAACTGAGGCGGTCGTCAGCTTTTTCTTCTTCCCCATCGTGCTCACCACCGCCATCGGCATCGCCCACATGACCAATGAGTACGCCCACACCTCGATCCGGGTATCCCTGCAGGCGGTTCCCCGGCGGCTCATGTTCTATACGACCAAGCTGCTGTCCATCGCCCTCTACGCCCTCATCATTCCGCTTCTCACCCTCGCAATCTCGTTTGCCATAGCGGAGCTCACTTTCTCCTCCACCTCGGACCTGTACAACCAGTTGACGCCCTACCTCAACTACGTACTCATCATCTTGTTCACCGCGGTAGCCTCGTGCGCGCTCGGCACCATGTTCCGCAATACCGCCGCCGCCATTACCATCGTGTTCACCGCCGTCTTCGTCTTGCAGATTCTCGGCGCGATGATGGTGCGCTTCATCGGGGACATCGAGCAGTACATGCCGTTCAACCTCATCATGCGGGCGATCATGCCCGAGGGCAGCTGGTTCGGCCCCGTCGAACCAACGACGGCACTCCTCATCTACCTCGGCTACTGCCTCGCCGTCATCATCCTTGGCGCCGTCGCCATCCGCACCCGCGACGCCTAACCGGCCCGCTCACCCGCCCCGACCAGGGGAAATACGTGGCAACGGCCGGGCGCACGGGCCGGGACCCTGTGATTAACTGGGGCCATGAGCAACGACAACGAGGACCAGCGCCCACCGATGCCCACCCCGCCGGCGACCGGGGGCGGCCACGAGGAACGTCCGCCGATGCCGACCCCGCCGGCCGTCCAGAACGGGGCTGAGGGCGGCGAGCGACCTCCGATGCCGACGCCGCCGAGCGAGATGTCCGCTGATTCGGCCAGCTCGACAGCCAACAGTCACCCGCCCATGCCCACCCCGCCGGCACAACTGCCGGCACACATGGCGGGGCAGGCCTCGGGGCATGGGGCGCCGGCGCAGCCACAGCAGCCCACCTTCCCCCAGCCCCAGCAGCCGGGCGGGCCCTTCCCTGGGCAGCCGATGAGCGGTGATCCGGCCATGTTCGTTCAGCAGCAGATGCAGCCGGTCTTTCCGCAGGCCCCGGGCGCTCTCGCTCACGCCCCCTTCCAGGCGCCGTGGTGGGGCTTGAGCTTTGCCGGTGCGGTACTCGTGTGGATCATTGGCGGCGCACTTCCCCTGAGCTCCGCCGGCAACTATCGGCAGATGAATGCCTTTGAGGGCGGCGAGGGGTGGCTCTTCCTTGCGTTCGCCGTTGCGGCCGCCGTCTTTGGCGTCCTCAACGCGCTGAAGAAGGGTGGCGGGGCCGCGATTTTCGCCCCGATCATCAACACCGTCATCTACGGCGTGCTCGTCGTGTTCACGATCGCGGCCTTCGCCACTGCCTTTGACGTCGAGTGGGGTGTCCGCATTAGCGCCTCGGTGGGAGCCTACATTCTCCTGCTCACCGCGCTTGCCGGGCTCGGCCTCGCGATCTTCGGTATCGTCCAATCGCAGAAGATGAAGCGAGCCTTCCAGCCCATGCCTCCCATGCCACCCGGCCCGCAGTTCTCGTGAGCGAAGCACACGTGGGGCGCGAATGCGCCCCACGTGTTGTGTATCTCGAGCCTAGAACATGCCGGCAAGCAGCTGAAGGGATTCTTCCATCTCTTCCTCGCTAACCAGCGGCAGCAGGGCAAGGAACTTCTCATCGGTCACCTGCGACCAGTCATAGGTGAGCGAGACCTTGGTCGACTCGCCATCAACCGCCTCGAGAGTGTAGAGCCACTCCCAGCCCGGAGGATCGTTCGGAGCATCATCGGTGGCCGGCTTCCAGCCGACCATCTTGTTCTTGTCGTAGGCGCTGACATGGTTGTGCATCTTGTATTCGCCACCCATGTGATCACCCTCCATGTTCATGACGAACACGTCACCCACAGCCTGAATGCGCTGGGCCTTGTCGTCGGAGCGAACGAATCCCGATCCGTCGAAGCCGCTGTGCTTCGCCGGGAGGGTGAGGATGTCAAAGATGTCCGCTGCCGGTGCGTCGATAGTTCTCGTTGCTGTGATCTTCTTATCTTCACTCATGCTTTTATCCTTTCGCACTTGCACCTCTGTGACCAGGGGTCATGTGGATTTCTGCGCCAGCGGCGAACACGGCCCGTGGCTGCGCGGACGTCACAGGTGTTTACCCTCGCTGCCGCCCGTATTATCTGGGAGGATAGAGGAAGTGCTTTGAAAGGAGAACGGTCGTGAGTGAGAAGCTTCCGCTGGTGTCCAGCGTCCAGGCCATCAACTGGAACAAGATCATTGACGAGAAGGACGAGGAGGTCTGGGACCGCCTCACGGGTAATTTCTGGCTGCCGGAGAAGATTCCGCTGTCGAATGACATTCCCTCGTGGAACACCCTCAAGCCGCACGAGCAGCTCATGACAACCCGCGTGTTCACCGGGCTCACCCTGCTCGACACCGTGCAGGGTACGGTGGGCGCCGTTTCCCTTATTCCCGACGCGGTGACACCCCACGAGGAGGCCGTTTACACGAATATCGCCTTCATGGAGTCGGTGCACGCAAAGTCTTATTCCTCGATTTTCTCCACCCTCAACACCTCCCAGGAGATTGAGGAGACCTTCCGCTGGTCGGAGGAGAATGAGCACCTTCAGAAGAAGGCCAACATCATCATGGGCTACTACCGTGGTGATGATCCGGAGAAGCGGAAGGTGGCGTCGACGATGCTCGAGTCCTTCCTCTTCTACTCGGGCTTCTACGCCCCCATGTACTGGTCCGCCCACGCTAAGCTCACCAATACGGCGGACCTCATCCGTCTCATCATTCGCGATGAGGCCGTTCACGGCTACTACATCGGGTACAAGTACCAGAAGGCCGTGGAGAAGTCCTCGCCCGAGCGGCAGGCCGAGCTCAAGGAATACACCTTCGACCTGCTTCAGGACCTTTATGACAACGAGGAGGACTACACCGAGTCCCTCTATGATGAGATGGGCCTGACGGAGGACGTCAAGATGTTCCTCCGCTACAACGCGAACAAGGCTCTCATGAACCTCGGCTACGAGGCACTGTTTGGTCCCGAGCTCACCGCCGTGAATCCGGCCATCCTCGCCGCCCTGTCGCCGAGTGCCGACGAGAACCACGATTTCTTCTCCGGCTCCGGCTCCTCTTACGTCATCGGTACCGCCGAGGCCACCGAGGATGATGACTGGGACTTCTAGCGTGACAGCGGGCAACCGCACCGCAAGATAGTAGTGATGGGGCAGGACGTGACGTCCTGCCCCATCGCACTGTGTCGACCCGATACTCTCGACAGCCGATACCCGGCACAGCTGAGGCTCGTGACATCCGGCAAGGACCAGAGTCTGCACGCACTCACCGCCACCTACCCTTCCTTCGACTGGACATCGCCTTCTCGCCATTAATTTCTGATGCTCGCACCGTTATAGTGGACACGAGGTATGGTCCGCACCGGTGGATCAATGTCGGAGTTTGCACGGAGGCACACCCATGACAGATCGATCCCTTATCCCTCCCAGCGTCTTCTGGGTGCTCCTCTTAGCGGTTTTCCTCGCCGGATGTGGGGCAAAGATCGACACCCTGCTCACGGTCGATGCCACGGGCAAGGGATCGCGAGTCATGACACTCAATCTCAGTGCCGATGACTTGGAGGAGATCTCCGCGAGCATCGACGACATCGATACCTCCATCGCCCAGCACCTGCCCGAGCAGCTGGAGTACTCGGGAATCACGGAATCCGGCGACGGATATTCGGCAACGCTGACGATGACCTTCACTGACGCCGATGATTACCGTTCCCAGGTCCAGCAGATCTTCAACGCCGGGGATATTCCCTGGGACGAGAATTCGCTCATCTTCAACAGCTCGCAGGAGAAGTTTGTCTCCGGGGTGACGATCATCGAAACCTATACCTCTGCGGACCTACTCGCCTGGCTGACCAACGGTCTGGTGAGCGATGGTCTGCTTGATGAGGGCAATGTCAGCAATGCCTACGAGCTCGGCCAGACCACCGTGTCCTATGACGGCGTCGACTACGACAGCTTCAACCAGGTGACGTTGGACAAGCGGGTCGACAATGGTTTCACCGACGTCTCCTCCATCATTTCCCTCACCGAGACGGGCTTCCACCGTGAGTTCACCTTCGGCATTGACTCCAAGGCGCAGTACACCTCGAATTCCGATCTCTACGACGGCCACTTTTCAGAGATCGAGGAGCTGGGCGCGCAGGTGAGCAAGGATGACAGTTCGACCGGGGTGTCGTGGACAGTGGCCTTTGACGCGGCTGACCCGGCCGCACTGATCGACCTGTCCAATAAGATCCTCTCCTCGGAGGAGAGCGTGTTCACGGCCGAGACCGCCTACGACTCGGGCTCGATCACCACCACGATCACCTCTTACGCCGAATGCTCCACCATCTGTGCCAGCGGTTCATCCGCCACGTCGATCCGCGAGACCATTGTTCCGTCCACCGACAGCTCCCAGGCTGGCGATCCCCCGGTTGTCGAAACCCCCTATAGCCCTGGCACCCCGCTGGAGACGACGGTCCGCACGCCGCTTCCCATGGAGAATGTTGGCCTCGAGCTCAACCTCGATCCGACCGGTGCGGTCTCCTCCATTTTCCGCTTCTCCCTGCCCTCCGCCGAGATCGCGGGAATGAGCCAGGACATCGCGGATTCGCTGCTTCAGGGCGGCCAGGGCGCCGTCAATTCCGAGGAGCAGGAGGACAACACCGTCTTTTCCGTGAAGATCTCCGGGGACAGCCCCGAGGAATTCACCTCGAACTATTCGACGTGGGCCGGCTTTGACGTGAACTTCACCGTCGAGGATGTCTCCGACACCGAGCTGGACGGAGACTACTATGTCTCCGGAACGCTCCCCCTCCCGGGATTCTTCAGCGATGCTGAGATTCCGGTGACCGGCACCGTTCGCATTGATGGAGGCTACGAGATCAACGACAATCTCGCGCCGGTTCCTCAGGCCGGCGAGGAGGGCAACACGCTCACCGATACGGTCCAGGCTGGGGGACTCAACGTCGAGGTTCTCCTCGATAAGAAGCCCGCCATCCTGCCCTGGATTCTGCTCGGCCTCGCCCTCATCCTCATTCCCGCAATCATGATCTTCTTCATTATCCGCAAGCGGAAGAAGGTCGCAGCGGCCACCACCAACTATCCGGTCCAGCCCGAGGGACACTATCCCTACCGGGGCGCCGATCCCTCTGCTGGCGCGTATCCCCAGGCACCGGGCGGCCCACCTGTCGCCCCGGGCGAGGCCGCGCACGCCCAGCCCCCGATTCATCCGCCCGCGCCCCACCACGGCTTCCAGCCGGGGAGTGAAGAGATGATGAACGGTCACGGTGGCGCGCCAGAGCAGGGCCGCCGCGATACTGAGCAGTACCCGTCCTAGTGACGGTCGCGCTCTGAAACGGCGAGGCGGTCGGCTTCCTCGTTGCCGGCATCCCCGTCGTGTCCGCGCACCCAATCGATCCGGGTGCGAGCGGTTCGTGCCTCGTAGGCGTGCAGAAGCTGCTCGATGAGCTCCCGGTTCTTCACCGGCTTCCCATCGGCCTTCTTCCAGCCGCGCCGCCGCCAACCCTGAGCCCACTTGGTGACCACGTTGATGACGTACTGGGAATCGGAGCGGATAAGCAGGTCGGTGTCATCATCAGCGTATTCGATTGCCTTGAGCATGGCGGTGAGCTCCATGATGTTGTTCGTCGTGGCGCTCGCCCCGCCGGATGCACGTTGCCCGGTGAGCTCATCGACCCACGCCCAGCCGCCCGGACCGGGATTACCCGAGCAGGCGCCATCGGTGGCGATCACCTGGGAAAATCCGTAGCTGTCCGCCCCCGCAACATACGGCCGCGAGCCGGATTCCTCCGTCCGGCCCGAGCCGGTCGACCCGGTCGAGGAGGTGGACTTGGTGGCATCGGTGGAGGTCGGTGCCTGATCGGTGTGGTCAGCGCCCGGGCGGTCCAGTCCCGGGACATCATCGCCCGAGCTCCAGTTGGTCAGTCCCGCCCGTTCGGCCGCAATTGAGCGGGCCAAGGCGCCGGGCTCGGGAAGATCGAAGAGGGCGGCGGGGGCCGGCTCGGGGCGTTCAATGAGACCGGTGCCCTTGAGTAGCTTGACGACATCGGGATGCCAGAGGGCCTGGGAGACCGAGTAGTCGCCCTCCACGGTGGCAAGATCGTGGCGTACCGCCAGTTCCGTTGGTGCGGGACCGTCAGCAAGGAGGCCGAGCTTGCGCAGTCGGCCGCGAATAAGGTCCGGGCCGGTGTCAAAGGTCTCGGCAAGTTCGCCGGTTGTCATCCAGGAAGTCATAGTCCCCACCCTAGCGGCAAAGAAGAGGCGGGGCCCGGGGGGGGCGCCCCCCGCATTCCGCGGGCGCCACGGCCGGGGGCC
>JAUNVM010000035.1 GCA_030537635.1 Flaviflexus sp.
GGCACGTGCAAGGGCGTGTTCGCGGCCGCCCGATCCGAGAAGCAGAACATTCACGCAACCACCATAGTCGACTGCGGACGCGAAATATCGGCAAATCGGGAGGCTGTCCACGAGCAATAGGGCCCGCCGGCACTGCATGGCAAGGCATAGGCGGGCCTGCCTCTCCCCTGGCCGGACGTGCTGGATGATGTCGGGCAGAGAAATGCGGGGGCGCTGTCGCGCCCCCGCACTCTCACACTCGCATCGGCCTAGGGCCGGTGCAACGAGTTACTTGGCTTCCTCGATGCGATCGCGGAACTTCTTCAGCTGCTCGGTGATCTCCTCGGGGAGGTGATCGCCGAACTTGGAGAAGTACTCCTCCGTGTCGTCCATCTCGGCAGCCCAGGCCTCGGGGTCGATGTGGAAGAGCTTCTTCCAGGTCTCCTCATCGACATCCGTGCCCTCGAGGTTGAACTCCTCGTACTTGGGGTACTTGCCGGTGACGCCCTCGACGGCCTCGACCTCGCCGGCCGCGCGGCGGACGATCCAGTCGAGAACGCGGGCGTTGTCGCCGAAGCCCGGCCACATGTACTTGCCGTTCTCATCCTTGCGGAACCAGTTGACCTGGTAGACCTTCGGGAACTTGTCGCCAAGCTCCTTCTGCATGTCCAGCCAGTGGCCCCAGTAGTCCGCCATGTTGTAGCCGCAGAAGGGCAGCATGGCGAAGGGGTCGTGGCGCAGGGAGCCAACGGAGCCCTCGGCGGCAGCGGTCTGCTCGGAGGCAACCGAGGCGCCGATGAACACGCCGTGAGCCGGCTCGTACTGCTCGGCCACGAGCGGCACGTTGGTGGCGCGGCGGCCGCCGAACAGGATCGCGTCGACCGGAACGCCCTCGGGGGCCTCCCAGTCGGGGCAGATGATCGGGCACTGCGAGGCGGGAACGGTGAAGCGCGAGTTCGGGTGCGCCGCAACCTTGCCCTCCTCAGCATCGGCCGGGGTGAAGTCGTTGCCGTGCCAGTCGATGAGGTGATCCGGCATGGGAGCGTCGATGCCCTCCCACCACACATCGCCATCGTCGGTCAGCGCAACGTTGGTGAAGATGGAGTTGGCACGCATGGTGTCCATCGCCATCGGGTTCGTGTCGTACGAGGTACCGGGGGCAACGCCGAAGAAGCCGGCCTCCGGGTTGATCGCACGCAGGGTGCCGTCCTCGCCGGGGCGCATCCACGCGATGTCGTCACCAATGGTTTCGACCTTGTAGCCCTCAATGGTGGGCTGAAGCATCGCGAGGTTAGTCTTGCCGCAGGCCGAGGGGAAGGCGGCGGTCACGTGGTACTGCTTGCCGGTCTCCTCGGAGGTGAGGCGGAGGATGAGCATGTGCTCGGCCATCCAGCCCTGGCGGCGAGCCATGGTGGAGGCGATGCGCAGGGCGTAGCACTTCTTGCCGAGCAGGGCGTTGCCGCCGTAGCCAGAGCCGTAGGACCAAATCTCGTTGGTCTCCGGGAAGTGGGTGATGTACTTCTCGTCATTGCACGGCCAGGTGGTGTCCTCGCGCTCATTGCCCTCGGCGTCGATGAGCGGGTAGCCGACCGAATGCACGGCGGGCACCCATTCCTGACCCTCGCCGATGAGGTCGAGAGCCTTGGCGCCCATGCGGGTCATAATCCGCATGTTGACAACCACGTAGGGGGAGTCGGTGAGCTCGATGCCGAGCTTGGAGATCGGGCCGCCGAGGGGACCCATGGAGAACGGAATAACGTACATGGTACGTCCGCGCATGGAGCCATCGAACACCTTGTTGAGGGTTTCCTTCATCTCCTTGGGATCCGCCCAGTTGTTCGTCGGGCCGGCATCCTCTTCCTTCTCGGAGCAGATGAAGGTCCGCGATTCGACGCGCGCCACGTCGGACGGCAGCGAGCGGGCCAGGAAGGAATTGGGGCGCTTCTCCGGGTTGAGGCGGGTGAACATCCCGGACTCCACCATCTCATCGGTGAGGCGAGTCCACTCCTCCTCGGAGCCATCGCACCAGTAAATGTCCTTGGGCTTGGTGAGGGTGGCAACCTGGGCCACCCAGGTCACGAGGTCCTCGGGGGCGGACGCGGGTGCGCCAGCCTTCACGTCGTCCGCAGAATATGTCTTGTCGGTCATCGCATTTCCTCCTAGAGATAGGCGATGTAGGTCTGGGTCAAGAACCGAGATTCACTCGTTTCTCTGGGTCAAGAGCCAGTATCAATTATCCCTAACAACCTCCAAGTTCGCTGGGACTATCGACACCTATTTGTCCCCTGGCGAAATAACACCCAGAATTCGTGCAGGTATGCATGCATGTGTGCGCGACTTCCGTCCATCCCTGAATCTTCTCCCACTTCTTTCTCATCTGGAACCGCGCGAGACCTTATGATGGCGGTGTACCTTTCACCACACAGAAGGACTGCCATGAAGGCGACCACCAAGCGCGCGGTAGCGGTCGGGGCCATCCTCCCCAGCCTGCTCCTCCTGTCCGCATGTAAATTTGATATGAACATCGAAATCCGCGAGGACGGATCCGGTGCCGTCATCATGGACTTCAGTGAGAAGAAGTCGGAGCTGGCCGGCATCATCACCTCGTGCGATGAGTTCAAGAGCTCGATGAACGAGATGGGCAGGGAAGCCGAGGACTTCACCGTCGAAGACCTCTCCACCGATGACACCCTCCACTGCCGGATGGTGGGCGACCAGGATTCCTCCCTGGTTGACGGCTCCACCCTCGTCGATAACGGCGACACCTTCACGTTCACCATGGAAGCTGATCCCTCCGCCGGCTCCATGCCCGAAGAGGTTCCCGGCATGGAGTTCGAGATGAACTTCCGGATCACCATGCCCGGCGAGATTATCGAGGCCACCAACGGCGGCCAGATCTCCGGCAACACCGCCACCTACACCGGCTTCGACTGGGCCGAGACCGGCTTCACCGTGACCGGCAAGAAGTCCGGCGGCGCCGAGCCCGCACCCGATCCCACGACGGAGGAAACCACTGAGCCCGCTCCCACCTCCGATGAGACCGGAAACGCCGACGAGACCGCCGACGCGGACGATACCGAGGAGGCTGCGGCCAACGAGGATCCCGATGGCTTCCCGCTGTGGGGCTGGATCCTCATCGGCGTGGGCGCCATTCTCCTCATTGGTATCATCGCCGTCCTCATCGCCAAGAACCGCGGCGACAAGAACCAGCCGCCCTTGGGCTACCAGCAGGGCTACCCGCAGCAGGGCCAGCAGCCCCCGCAGGGCTACTACCCGCCCCAGGAGGGTCAGAACCCGCAGCAGGGCGGCCACTACGGACAGCCTCCGCAGAACTAACAACTACCAACCAACGGGTCCGGCACACGCCGGGCCCGTTGCTTGTCCGCGAGCCTTTTCGCTTCTCCACGGGGCCTGCGCCGAGCATCTTCTGCTTCCGGCTTCCTCGCGGGGCTTCCACGGGCCTTCCACAATACTTCTTCGCGGAGCCGTTTCCGAAGGTTTATGCGCGCGACTCCCGCGCCAATAACAAAGGGCGAGGGGCAGCTGCCCCTCGCCCCCGCTCGCGCGCGGTTAGCTCATGCGCGCACGGCGAATGAGGAGGGTGCCGGCGATGATGGCGGCGCCTCCCCAGGCGATGAGGAAGCCGACCGGCGCACCGGTGCGGGCAAGGCTCCCCGGCTTAGCGGTGCTCGTCGGGCTCGGCTGCGAGCTTGGCACGCCGGTCGTCTCCCGGCTCGGCTCTTGCCGGGACGGAGTAGTTGGATCGGTCGGCTCCACAGTCGGATCGACCGTGGGCTCGGCCGAGCCTGGAGGGGTCGAAGGCTGAGCGGTAGGCTCACCGCTCGGCTCAGCCGGAGAAGTGGGCGCTGCGGGCTCCGTCGGCTCTGCCGGATCCGTAGGCTCGGCGGGCTCGGCGGGCTCGGTCGGTTCGGCTGGCTGCGGGTCGAGGTCGGTGAGGGAATAGATGGTGGTCGTTCCGGTCATCTCGTTCCCCACGATGAGCCAGGGCGTGCCATCGGCCGATTCGTCTGCGGGAACGAAGGCGAGGCCCTCGGGGCCAACATCGCCGGCGGCGGCGAGGTCGGTTTCGGGGTCGACGGAGAAGTCCCGGTTGTTGATGTAGGCCTGGTAGGTGGGGGCGGCCGGATCGGTGATGTCGTAGATGGCGATGCCGCCGATGCGCTCAAAGCCGATGAAGGCGTAGGTGTGGGAGCCCACGGTTCCCACGGTCAGGCCCTCCGGTTCGGGCCCCTTGTCATCGGAGCGGGAATCGAAGGAATCGGTGGTGCCATTGGAGTTGAATGCCTCGGGCAGCACCCGCTCGGTGAGGGCCTCGAACTCCTCACCGGTATCGAAGACGACCTCGAAATCCTCGGTGAAGATGGTCATGGATCGGGTGCCGTAGGCGTAGGTGGCCGCGTAGCAGTCTCGCTCGGCGTCATAGCCGTCGGCGAGGGTGATCTTCAGCCGGCCGGCCACCGACTTCTTGTCGTAGTCGAGAACATCCCTCAGCGGATTGTCCTCGCACAGCCCCGGCGCCTCATCGCCCAGGTCCTTGATCCGCGCCTCTTCGGAGTAGGCGTCATAGTCCCGAGCATCCCCCTCATTCGCAGTGAGGATGTAGGTGGTGCCATTGATGTTCACGGAGGCGATGGAGTCGGGCTGGCGCAGATAGTTGACGGGAATGTTGATCCGGTTGATCTCATCGTCCTTGTTGGAGATATCGAAGGCGACATCCATTCCCGAGACGGTGCCAAGCGAGGAGATGTCGGTGACTTCTCCGGCCGCGAGGTCGACGGTGGCGATCGCATTGTTTTCCTGGAGGGAGACGTAGGCGGTGGTGCCCTCGATGGTGACGTATTCCGGCTCGAGGTTCTCGCTCACCGGGAACTTCGGTGTGCCCGTGGCGGCGTCTTCCCGGCCGCCGAAGATGCGGACGCCGGGCAGCTCGGCTCCCTCGAAGGCGTGGAAGTCTACCTGCCGCGCCGCATCCGGCAGGCGCACGGTGGCGGGAAGCTCGACCACGGTGAGTGAGCCCTCGGGGTCAACACTGTAGTCATCGGCGGGCTCGCCCTCATTCGCGCTCACAGCCCACTGCCCGTCGTGGGAGATCTTCACCATGTCCGGCATGGCCCCGGCGGGAACGGCGCCGAGGTTCTCCCCCGTGGCGGCATTGAAGAACAGGAGGTAGCCGGGGTCGGTGGACACCGGGTTTTCGACCGCCGCCACCCCCAGGCCATCGGGCCGCATGGACACGGAGTTGATGGGCGCGCCGGGCGCAATGGTCGAACCATCGGACACGGCGGCGCCGGCCGCCTCAATGACTCCAACCTTGGTGGGCGAGCTCGGATCGGATGCGTCGAGAATATCAACGGCCCCGGCCTCGGCATTGACGGTGAAGATTCGCTTCGAGCCGGGGTGATAGGCAACGATCTCGGCAGCGGATTTTCCCCACAGTCCGGCGTGGTAGGTGCCCACCGGATCAATATCGATTGTCGTCTCATCGGCCAGATCCTTCACCGGCTCAAAACTCTCGGCGCTGGCCGGCACGGCGATCATGCTCGCCATGACCGCCGCGGCGCAGGCCTGCGCAATGCGTCGAGCTGACATATTTCCCCATTCATCGAAAGGACAGCAACGGCGCCAGGATAAGAGGCCAGATCAACGGGAAAGTAAACGGCGGGGAACTGAATACTCAGGAAAGCACGGCAGTCGGCAAGAACCCAAGCCGAGCCATGGCAAAGCAGGGGCGGGATCGACCGACCCCGCCTTCTGCTTCGCTTGAACTCTAGTTCCGCAGCACGAGAAGGAAGGGATCCTCTCGGTTGATCCTGGCCGAGGAGACGAGGGCCGCGAGCAGGGCGAGGAGGCAGATGCCGGCGAGGAGGGCGAGGAGGCAGGAGCTGATAGCAAGAATTGGCATCCTGGCCATCCCAAACTCTTCCGGCGTGACCACCCCGGCGAGGAACCAGCCAGCCACAGAGCCAACGAGGACTCCGATGAGGGCTCCGCCGGCCACGCCGGAGACCACCTCGAGAGTGATGAGCTTGCGAATATCTGCCGTTCCATATCCGCGCATGCGCAGCAGGCCGAATTCCCCAGCGCGGCCCGAAATGCTGGACCGGACCGCCTGGAAGATCTGGGTGGCGAGCAGCGCCACCATACCCACCGATACGGCGGTAAGGACGAGCGGGAAGGCCGCCAGCAGTCCGGGTAGCGCTCCGGCCCGGTCTCGCTCCGCGATAACGTCATATCCCATGTCAGTGAGCGTCGCCAACACCGGATCAACATCGTCCGCACCATTCGTTTGCACCCACACTCCGGGAACGCCCTCGCGGTTCATGACCTCGTCCTTAGTGAGCGCGTAGCGCGCCCCGTACAGCTCGATAACCAGGTCCTGGCTGGCCAGCGCCGCCTTGGGACCATATCCGGTCCAGGTGGCCGGGTACGTGTCGACAACACGCACGACCAGTTCATCCAAGGTGCCCTTATCGGCTGAGACGGCGCGGGTGTAGCCCACGCGCAGATCCTCGCCCACGAAGGCGGTCATGTCTGTCCCGTCGAGTTCGCTTGGCATCACCACCTCATTGCCGGTCAGCTTGACCGTCTCGACTCCCGGCGGCATGAGCCAGGGCCGGGCCACGTGCGCGCTAGCATCCCACATGCCGTCTTCCGCTGCAGAGATGGTGGCAGAGAGATCGATGACCACGTCCGCCACCCCGTCAACCCCTCTGATTTCCTCCACGGCTGCGGATGGAATCCCAGTATCGGGACTATCGGGCGACGGGCTGACCGAGATGACATTGAGCTGGGACTGGTTGCCGCCGCTCGCCTCGGATACCCCCTGGGTGAAGATGAGAATGGGGAGGGCAAGGGCGGATATGAGTAGAGCGGCCAGGAAGGCGGTGAGGCCAAGGCGTTTGGCTGCGGAAAAGCCGCGGCGTAGGGAGAGCCTCCACCATTGGCTGACGCCGGGAAACGATGCTGTCATTGCCTTCCTCCAAACTCCACCACGCGGTCGGCCGCATCCCGCATGCGATCGTCGTGGCTGGCCACGACGACCACCCGTTGCTCAGCCGCCCGCTTCAACGTGGCGATGACCCTCCTGGCATTTGCCTCATCGAGATTCGAGGTCGGCTCGTCCACCAGCAGGAGGGGAGCGTCCTGGGCGATTGCGGCCACGAGAGCAACCCGTTGAGATTGCCCGCCGGACATGCGATCCGGGGTGGAATCGGCCACGTCCGCCACCCCGTACTTGTGCAGCTCCGCAATCGCCCGCTCGCGCAGCTGCGGACGGGGGATTCCCCAGGCGCAGGCCACATTCTCTCAGGCGGTCAAGCGCTCAAAGACCTGTGCGCCCTGAAGGACGAGCGCGGCCTCTCCCCTCTCCAGCTGTCTACCATCGAAGGTGACGGTGCCGCCGTGGCGGGCAAGTACTCCGGCAATAACCGCGAGCGCCGTTGACTTTCCCGCACCCGAGGGTGCGGTGAGAACGGTCAGCTCTCCCGCCCAAGCCGTGAAGGAGACGTGCGAGCACCCCCGCCCAGTATCGGAAAACGTGTGGCTGACGTCGGTGACGACTAATTCACTCATGACGATTCCTCCAACTGTGCGGCAACGAGAACCAGGTCGAGGGGCAAACTGCGGGACAGCGATCCTTCGCCTCGGTCAGCCTCTGCCCGCTCCAGGAAGGCCGACCACTGGTCACGCACCGCCGGGGCAATATCTTCGTCAATGGCGACAGCGCCGTGAACGATTTCGGCAAGAAACATGAGCGCGCGTGCGTCATTGAATCTACCATCGTACAGGGCCTGACCGATTCGTCCGGCCAGCTCGCCCGGGGGCCGCTCGTAGCCTTCGAAGCAGGTCTTATCTGTGACGGATAGTTGCGCATAGGTTTGGGGAGCACGGCGGTACAGCTCCTCGACCCGGGTCCCGCACACCCCGACGTCCGGCTGACTGTCGTAGGTGGCGGCTAGGATCGCGTAGCTCCCCTCCACGTCGGAATAGGAGCCATCGAGCACGAGATCGCGAATATCTTCAACTTCTGGCAAGCCCTCGACGATCTCCGGCGAACACTCAGCATCCGTATAGACGCAGAGGAATGCCAGCATAGGGTCGGGACCTGAGCGTTCCCGCGCCGCCGCTCCTACACCCTCACTCACCCACTCCGGCACGGACCACCCCTTGAGCAGGGACAGCTCGACGAGGAGTGCCGAATTGGTCAAGCTGGCCTGGGTGCCCTCGCTCGCAACTGTCCCCGAGGTGTCCGCGGATGCAAGCCCGCGGGCCAGATTGTTGTCCCCACGAAGCGAGTCGAGATAGTTTTCCTCGACGTGGAGAGGCGCCGAACTCCCGGAGCAAGATGTCAGGACGGCTAGCGCGAGCATTATGGCTGCCGTTCGCATGCGAAGGCAGGCGCCGTGCATTCGCCGACGAGGGGAGGTTGCGGGCGGTGCCATACGCGACGTCATCGAGCTGCCTTTCCCCGCCTGCCATCGGCCATACCAATCGATTTGCCAGCCATATCTCGAATGGCCAGCCTCATGGTCATAATAACCACTATGGGGGGGGTGCGTGAAGGGGCTTACCCGTCATCTTTCTTCACCGGCGTTGTTGCCGGTGAGGAGCTTCAGGGGCAACCGGGTTGTCCGTCAGCGCGGGGCGGTCGGCGACGGGGGAAGGCGAGGGGAAGGGGATCACGGCGGGGTGATCCGCGTGGCTTAGGAGCGGCGGAACTTACCCGCCACCATCTTCACCGGCTTGAGCAGGTAGGCGGTTTCCTCCATGCGGCCCAGGTGCATGAGCCCGACGTAGGTGAGGACCATGACCGGGCCAACGGCGAGGCAACGGGCCAGGGCACCGCTCAGCGTGAGGTCGGCGCCGATGGGGCCGAAGGCGCGCAGGAGGGCAAAGCCGATGGCAATGGTGAGAAGGGAGATGATGAGGAGCTTGAGATAGGTGCCAAAGACGCGGGCTGAGTCCATGCCGCCGGTGCGCTTCGACAGGCGCCACATCATGGCGAACATGGCGGTGAAGTTGGTGATGGCCATGCACACGCCAATGCCGGCGACCACCCACTGGGCGGGCAGCTGGGAGCAGCCGAGGTAGAGGAGGATACCGAAGCCCTGGACCGGCAGGTTGATGAGGAAGGCGCCTCGGGTGTCCTCGTAGGCGTAGTAGACGCGGGTGAGCACGTTCATGCCACCCACCCCGACCAGGCCGAGGCCCATGGTGGTGAGCACCCAGGCGATGGCGCGCACCTCGGTCATGGATACGGAGGCGGCCAGCAGGCGCACCGCCGGCAGGGAGAGCACGACAAGGCCGGCCGAGGAGAGGAACATGAGCGAGCCGATGACCCGCAAGGTGAGCGAGGTGGTGGCCCGCACCTGCTCCACCTTTCCATCCGCCGCATGCGTGGCCAGGCGGGTGAACATGGCGGTGACGATGGAGACGACGATGAGGGAGATGGGCAGGGAGTAGACGGCATAGGCGGCCGAATAGGCCGCATTGCCGGCCACGCCGAGCACGTCGAGATCCTGGGTGATGGCCCGCGCCTTCGCATCCGCCGCCAGGTTGGAGATGAGGGCGGTGGGAATCATCGACGTGGCCATGGTGAGCAGAATCCACCAGGAGGCCTTGGCGGTGGCGCCGAGCCCCGCCCCGCGCCAGGCAAAGTCGGGGCGCAGGCGAATGCCGAGGCGGCGGATCGGCCAGAGCAAGATGAGGGCCTGAGAGGCAATGCCGGCGGTGGCCGAGCCACCGAGGAGGGCCACCCGGTCGGCGGTCCAGATGCTCACGTCGGTGGCGGTGCCCTCGTAGGCCCCGCCGTAGATGGCGAGCATGGCGGCAAGGCCGGTGATGGCGACGATGTTATTGAGCGCGGGCGCCCACATGTACGGCCCGAAGTTCTCCCGCGCGTTAAGGATCTGACCGAGCACCGTGTAGAGCCCGTAGAAGAACACCTGGGGGATGCACCAGAACGCGAAGACGACGGTGAGCTGATACCACTGCGGCTCCATGGTGGCCGCGAACATCTTGACAATGAGCGGGGCGGCGAGGGTGAGCAGTGCGGTGATGACGCCGAGGCAGACCACGGCGATGGTGACGAGCTTGTTGATGAAGGCCGCGCCGCCGTCCTTGCTTTCCTTCGTGGCCCGCACGATGGCCGGAACGAGAACCGCGTTGACAACCCCGCCCACGATAAGCATGTAGATGATGTTCGGCAGCCGGTTCGCCACGTCGAAGGCGTCGGCGGCCGGATAGTTGATGCCAATGGCGGCGCCGAGCAGGAGCGGGGAGCGCACGAAGCCAAGGATTCGGGAGACTAGGGTTCCCCCGAACATGACAATCGACGACTTGGTGAGGTTCGCGGCCACGCATCCTCCTGCTGTGCAAACTACCGGCCCCACACATCTTAATACCGGGGCGCGATAACGCGAATGAGCCGGCGGTACAGCGCTGCCCCCGCCGGGGCGGGGGCAGGAGCTATCGAGCGCGGTTAGGTAAGCGGGTGGCGGATGATGGTCTGATCGCGGCCCGGGCCCACGCCGATCGCGGAGATCTGCACGCCGGAGAGCTTTTCCAGGGTGAGCACGTAGTCCTGGGCGGCCTGCGGGAGCTCCTCGAAGGAGCGCACGTGGGAGATGTCTTCGTTCCAGCCGGGGAAGTTCTCGTAGACCGGGGTGGCGTGGTGGAAGGAGGTCTGGTCGGCCGGCATGTCGTCATACCGCTTGCCATCCACCTCGTAGGCGACGCAGACCGGGATCTCGTCCAGGCCGGTGAGAACGTCGAGCTTGGTGAGCACGAGATCGGTCAGGGAGTTCACCTGGGTGGCGTAGCGGGCCACGACAGCGTCATACCAGCCGCAGCGGCGCGGGCGGCCCGTCGTGGTGCCGTATTCTCCGCCCTGTTCGCGCAGCCAGTCGCCCTGCTCCCCGTCCAGCTCGGTGGGGAAGGGACCCTCGCCCACGCGAGTGATGTAGGCCTTGGCGACGCCCACCACCCGGTCGATCCGCTTCGGCCCCACCCCGGATCCGGTGCAGGCCCCGCCGGCGGTGGCCGAGGAGGAGGTGACGAAGGGATAGGTGCCGTGATCGACGTCGAGCATGGTGGCCTGGCCGCCCTCGAAGACGACGGTCTTGCCCTCATCCAGAGCATCGTTGAGCAGCACCGTCGTGTTGGCCACCATGGGGCGGATCCGCTCGGCGTACTGGAGCAGCTGCCCGGTGACCTCCTCGGCGGAGGCGGCGCGCGTATTGAACACCTTGACGAACATGTTGTTCTTCTGGTCGAGGGCGGCGCGCACCTTTTGCTCGAGAATCGAGGGATCGAAGAGGTCCTGGACTCGGATTCCGATCCGGTTCATCTTGTCGGCGTAGGTGGGGCCGATGCCGCGGCCGGTGGTGCCGATCTTGCGCTTGCCGAGGAAGCGCTCGGTCACCTTATCCAGGGTGCGGTTGTAGGAGGGAATGAGATGAGCATTGGCCGAGATCTTCATCCGCGAGGTGTCAATGCCCCGCTCGGCCAGCTCGTCCATTTCCGCGCACAAGACATCGAGGTCGACAACGACGCCGGGGCCAATGACCGGGGTGCAGGTTGCGGTGAGCGCTCCGGCCGGGATGAGGTGGAGGGCGAATTTTTCCTCCCCCACGACAATCGTGTGACCGGCGTTGTTACCGCCGTTGAACTTCACCACGTAGTCGACGCTTTCGCCGAGCTGGTCGGTGGCCTTGCCCTTACCCTCGTCGCCCCACTGGGCGCCGATGACGACAATTGCCGGCATGGGGGAATCCTTTCCTCTGGTGCAGCGTCTAGTCTATGTAACCCGGCCGGCCAATGTCCCCGCCTTCCGTCCTTCGGTCTCCCGTTCGCCCCGGCTTCCCTCCCTCCTTCGGTGCCGCCTTATGGACGGGCTTCGTTGCGGGCTTGGGTTCCACGCCCTCGTGTTCGTTGCGGCCAGCGGGCCGGACAGCGCCGGCGGTAGCGAGCAGCGGTGGCGGACCGGGGAGGGGCCCGGGGGTTATACTGCCGATACGGCATCGAGAGGAAGTGGTTATGGCTCATTCCCGGCGGCACCGCCCCCATTCATCCAAGCGGCCCTTCGTTCCGATTCTGCTCGGCTCCGACCTGTCCATCTACTCCCTCGCCCAGCACATTCACCGCGCCTGGGGGATGACGAGCTATACGCTGAGCGAACTGCCGCGCGGGCCGGTCAACAACTCCGCCATTGTCGCCCCCGTCTTCCTCGGCGAACTTGCGGAAGCTGACGTTGATTCCGCCTACATTTCCGCCATCAACCGCATTGCCGAGAAGCACTCGCCTACCCCCGCGCTCGTTATTCCCAACACCGACGGCTTTGTTGTTCTGCTAGATAAGGCCCGCGAGGCGGGACGGTTGGCCGGCAATGTCGTTCCCGTCATTGGGCCTGCCCCGCAAATCTACGAGGCCACAAATAAGGCGGCGCTGGCCAGAGCGCTCACCCGGCTCGGCCTGCCCACCGTGAACGAAGTGGAGGTCCCCACAGGCGGGCCGGAGCAGTGGGATGACCTGCTTGGGCGCGTCAGCTATCCGGCGGTCATCAAGTCGGCCGATGGCGGGACGACCTTTGCCTCGCTGAGCTTTCCCGGGAAGGAAAAGGTGTACTTCGCCCCCGACCGCGCTCGGGCGAGGGAGATCATGGAGATCGTGGCGGCGGGCGGATATACCGGGTCGATGCTCGTCCAGGAGCTCATCGAGGGCGATGACACCCACTCGTGGGTGGTGTCCGGCTACCTCGACCAGGCCGGCACGCTCACCATGGCGGCCAGCGCCCAGGTCATCATGAATCTTCACCACGCCTCCCTCATGGGTAATGCGGCGGCGCTCTATGTGCGGCGCAATGATGAGCTCATCGACGAGGCCACCGCGCTTGCGCGCGAGCTCGGGCTCACCGGGCCGTTCACCGTGGACGTGAAGATCGCCCCCGATGGCGGCCACTACTATCTCGACGTCAATGCCCGGGTGGGCCGGTCCTGCCACTTCATCTATGCCGGCGGCATCAACCCCGTGGAGATCATTGCCGCCGATCTCGTCGAGGGCCGACAGCTTCCCGAGCGCAGGGCAAATGACGAGGCCATCTACACGATCGTGCCCACCTGGCTCATTCCCCGTTATCTCACCGATCCGGAGCTGAAATCCCGCGCCTGGCGAGCCATTCGCACGCGCCGGGTGTTCCATCCGCTCGCCTACGGCAGAGACCTCCACCCGTACCGGCTTGCCTACCGCCGCATCAACGCCCTCAACACGGCACGCAGGATGCTCCGGGACTATCCTCGACAGACCCCGACCAGCTTCTAGCGCGGGCGGTCGCGCGCATGGCTGCCGGCCTTGCAGATGGTTGGCGACCACACGACTGAGTGGCAGCCTTGCGGGCGTCCAGTTGTGCGCTGGTAGCCGAGCGAATGCCTTCGTCCTTGCCGCATTGTCCGCCTCGCGAGGCTTTTCACCCGGTCCTGGCCCCTAACGTGTCGGAGAACTCCTCGATGGAGGGCTTGGGAATTTATTCAACCGCGCGGCCTTCAGTAGGCTAGAGGACGGTAGGCTCATCGCAGCACCGCAACACAAGGAGATCATCGTGTCTAGTTCCGATCTGACGGCCCCGCTTGGCGCGTTCACCCGAGCGGTCGCCGGACGGACCCCCGCCTCGTCCACCCCCATGGAGTTTTGGACGGCGCTGTCGAGCCTCGTCGTTGACGAGATTGCCGACGACTGGGAAAAGACGGCCGCCGCCTATGCGGCCGGCCGCCAGGAGCATTACTTCTCGGCCGAGTTCCTCATGGGCCGGGCCATGCTCAACAACCTCACCAATCTTCACCTCGTTGAGGACGCCACGAAGGCCCTGGAGGCCTACGGGCAGAACCTCACCGATGTTCTCGAGGCCGAGCACGATGCGGCGCTGGGGAATGGCGGTTTGGGCCGGCTCGCCGCCTGCTTCTTGGATTCGTGCGCCACGCTCAACCTGCCGGTGACCGGCTACGGCATCCTCTACCGCTACGGCCTGTTCAAGCAGTCCTTCGAGGATGGCTTCCAGCGCGAGCACCCGGACCCGTGGATGGAGGAGGGCTATCCCTTCGTCATTCGCCGCGAGGAAGAGTCCCGGCTCGTGCACTTCAATGACCTGGATGTGCGCGCGGTTCCGTACGACATGCCGATCACGGGCTACAACACCGACAATGTTGGCACCCTGCGCCTGTGGCGAAGCGAGCCGATCGAGGAATTCGACTACGACGCCTTCAACTCCCAGCGCTTCACCGACGCGATCGTTGAGCGCGAGCGGGTGCACGACCTGTGCCGGGTGCTCTACCCCAACGACACCACGTACGAGGGCAAGGTGCTGCGAGTGCGCCAGCAGTACTTCTTCGTCTCGGCCTCCCTGCAGGCCATGGTGGAGAACTACATCAACCACCACGGCACCGATCTCAAGGGCTTTGCCGACTACAACTGCGTCCAGCTCAACGACACCCACCCGGTGCTCGCCATTCCCGAGCTCATGCGCATCCTCCTCGACGAGCACGGCATGACGTGGGAGGACGCCTGGGAGATTGTCTCCCACACCTTCGCCTACACCAACCACACGGTGCTGGCCGAGGCGCTGGAGACCTGGGAGTACTCGATCTTCGAGCAGCTCTTCCCCCGCATCCTCGAAATCACCCGAGAGATTGACCGCCGCTTCCGCATCGAGCTCGAGGAGGCCGGCTACCATCCCGGCAAGATCGACTACATGGCGCCGATCAAGAATGGTCGCATCCACATGGCGTGGATCGCCTGCTACGCGTCCTACTCGATCAACGGCGTGGCCGCCCTGCACACCGAGATCATCAAGCGGGAAACCCTGCGCGACTGGCACGATATTTGGCCGGAGAAGTTCAACAACAAGACCAATGGCGTGACCCCGCGCCGCTGGCTCAACCAGTGCAACCCCCGCCTGGCCAAGCTTCTCACCCGCCTGTCCGGCTCCGATGCCTGGGTGTCCAATCTCGACCTCCTCGCCGACCTCGAGCACTATCGCGATGATGACGAGGTCATGAAGGAGCTGCTTGAGATCAAGGACGCCAACAAGGCTGACTTTGCTCGCTGGATCGAAAAGCGCCAGGGGATCAACATTGACCCGAATGCCATCTACGACGTGCAGATCAAGCGCCTGCACGAGTACAAGCGCCAGCTCATGAACGCCCTGTACGTCCTCGACCTCTACTTCCGGATGAAGGAGGATCCGAACCTGGACGTGCCGCCCCGCGTCGCCATCTTCGGCGCCAAGGCCGCTCCCGGCTACGTGCGGGCCAAGGCAATCATCAAGCTCATCAACGAAATCGCTCGACTGGTCAACAACGATCCGGAGATCGGGGACCGCCTCAAGGTTGTCTTCGTCGAGAACTACAACGTCTCCCCCGCCGAGCACATCATCCCGGCCGCCGACATCTCCGAGCAGATCTCCACCGCCGGCAAGGAGGCATCCGGCACCTCGAACATGAAGTTCATGATGAACGGGGCGCTCACCCTCGGCACGCTCGATGGTGCAAACGTCGAAATCGTCGACTCGGTCGGCTACGACAACGCCTACATCTTCGGTGCCAAGGAGGAAGAGCTGCCCGAGCTCAAGGCCTCCTACGATCCGGCTGCGGTTGCCAATGCCACGCCGGGCCTGCGCCGGGTGCTCGACGCCTTCGTGGACGGCACGCTGGATGATGGCGGGACGGGCATGTTCGCCGACCTGCTCACCTCCCTGCTGGATCCGAACAACTTCGAGGGCGCTGACGTCTACTACGTCCTCGGCGACTTCGCCTCCTACCGGGAGACCCGGGACCGCATGGCGATCGACTACCGCGACCGCCTCGCCTGGGCCCGCATGTGCTGGACCAACATCACCCTGTCCGGCCGTTTCTCCTCCGACCGCACGATCAACGACTACGCCCGCGAGGTGTGGAAGATCGAGCCGACGAAGATCTAAGACTTCGTCGTCACATCATCAGCTGTGCGCCCGAAAGGGCGCACAGCTTTATCTCTACCCTTATCTCCATTCTGCTGCGCTCCCATCTCTGCGGACCGAAGGTCTCCCACGCTCCCTGATGGTCCCTCTCCCGCGCCCCTGATGGCCGCTTGCCCGCAGTGCCTCTTCCGTAGTCTCTGATTTTCGGCCCGGTTCTCTTATGACCGCAGTTCTTGGAGGCTCGGCTGGTGATTTCCGGGGAGGCATCCCCGCCGAGCCGCGGACGTCAATACCGACCGATAGACTAAAGGGAGGACGACGAAAGGACTGATGATGGCGGAAAAGTGCCCCGTACCCGGAATGAGCGAGCTTCACGAGGACATGGTGGACAAGCCCGATGGCTGGCAGGCCGTCACTCAGGGAGCAATTTCGGCGGCCTACTACGCGGTGCCGGATTTCTTCTCCTCAAAGTTCATGCGCTTTGTCGCCAAGTCCGGCCTGACCGCTGCCGCGCTCTCCTCACTCATTCACGGCGAGCAGATTGACCTCGCCGATCACATTGACGAGCTCGCCGATAAGTTTGTTGAGGCGGATCCGGACCTCACGGAGGCTCTTATCGTCACCGGCGTGGTCGCCACCGGAGCCACGCTCGCGATTCTTCCCGGCGTGGCCCTGGAGCGTTATCTCTACCGCCGCGCTCAGCGTAAGAAGCGGGCCGGTAAGCGCTTTGCTCACCTGCGCCAAGGCCTCGTCCTCGGCGTTCTCGTGGGCGGCGCCTGGTACGCCCTCGAACGCTTCGAACCGCAGGCCTAAGATGATGACGCCCCGCTCCTCCACTGCCGCGGGGCGTCGTCGCCTCGCCCTCGTCACCGGCGCCACCGGATATATTGGCGGCCAGGTCATTCTTGCCCTTGCCGAGCAGGGCTGGCGGGTGCGAGCGCTCGTGCGCTCCGCCGCCAAGGCCACCGCCTCCCCCTGGGCCCACCTCATTGCCACAGACGAGGCATCCGGCCGGGTGCAGCTGTACGAGGGAGATGCCGAAAGCGAAGAGGACCTCGATCGGGCCCTCACTGGGGTGGACACCGCCTGGTATCTGCTGCATTCGATGTCCGAGGATGAGGACTTCGTCAGCGTGGAGGTGGCGATGGCGAAGCGGTTTGCGGCCTGCGCACAGCGCGCCCGCCTCTCCCGGATCATCTATCTCGGCGGGCTTCATCCACACATTCCCACCGGGGAGCTCTCCGATCACCTGCGCTCGCGGGTCGAGGTGGGCCAGGCCTTCCTCGATTGCGCGGTTCCCGCCGCCTGCCTCCAGGCCGGCCTCGTCATCGGCGCCCAATCCTCCTCGTTCATTATGCTGCGCCACCTGTCCGAGCGGCTTCCCGGCGCGATCGGACCGAAGTGGCTTCGCAACCGCATCTCCCCCATCGGCATCGATGACGCCGTCCACTATCTCACCGCAGCCGCGGATCTGCCGGGCGAGGTCAACCGGGCCTTTGACATTGGCGGCCCGGAGGACTTTGCGTATGCGGGAATGATGCAGGAGTATGCGAAGGCGACCGGCCTGCTGCCCCGGTTTATCGGCACCGCCCCGGTCACCACACCCCGCCTGGCCGCCCACTGGATCGGTCTCGTCACCCCGATCTCCGCGAGCCTGGCTCGCCCCCTCATTGGCTCCCTCACCCACGACACGGTTCTTACCGAGCGCGATCTCGACGATCTCGTGGGGCCGCCGCCGGGCGGGCACACCTCCTTTGCCGACGCGGTAGCCGCCGCCACGAAGGGTGTCGACACCCGCCGGTGGCTGCGCACCGCCACCGCCACGGGCTCGGCAGTTGCCATTGCCGCAACGATCGCCTCCCTGGCGACGAGGCCGGCCACGCGGTGGTACCGCGGCCTCACCCAGCCTAGCTTTGCTCCCCCACCCGCCGCCTTTGGCATTGTGTGGCCGGCCCTGTACGCGGCCATTGGCTGGGTGGGATCACTCAGCCTCGCCGATCTTGCCGAGCGAGGCCAGGAATCTGAGCTGCGCTCCTACCGGAGGGCCCTCGGCCTCAACCTCGTCCTCAACGCCACCTGGTCGGCCACCTTCTTCCGTGCCCGCAAGCTTAAGCTCGCCACCGCGCACGCCGCCGCGCTTGCCGTGTCCTCGGCTGACCTGGTGCGCCGCTCGGGCTGGGTGAGCCCACAAAAGGCCGTTGTCTTGTCCCCCTACGCCGCGTGGACCGCCTTCGCCTGCGCGCTCAGCGGGGCGCTTGCCCGGGGCAATGCGTAAGATCGTCGCGGGAACCGGAGTCGCGGTGGCAATCCTGCTGCCCCTCTCGCTGCGTATCGCCCCCGGCGATCCCCTCTTCCACGCCGGCAATCTCGCCCTCATCATCGTCTACCTGCTCGGGGCTCTCGGCGCCAAAGCTCGGGGCCTGCAGCTGCCACTTGGTGCCCGTCATCTGCCCCTCGGGCTGGCCGCGGGCGGCCTCATGACCGGCGCGTTTCTGCTGGGGGCACTCGCCGTGGCTCGCATTCCCGCCCTGGCCAATCCGGTGAGCCTGCTGCTCACCCACGCCGAGGGCAATCTCCCCCTCGTCCTCATCTGGCTCATTGCCGGCGGAATCGGTGAGGAACTCTATTTCCGCGGCGCCCTGTGGGAGGCCCTGCCCGCCCACCGCCTCGCCATCACCACCATCATCTACACGGCGATCATCGCGCTTGCCGGAATCTGGCTGCTCACCTTCGCGGCTGCCGCGATGGGACTGGTGGCCGGATATGTTCGCTCGCGTAGCGGTTCCCTCCTCCCCGCCATCATCGCCCACCTCATGTGGTCCTCCACCATGCTGCTCGCCCTACCCACCCTGGTCTCATGATTCACCGCTTCACCGGACACATTGCCGCCGCCGGCCACGGGGACAACGTCCTCGTTCTCGGCGCCTGGCACACCAGCCCCTTCGGCGCCTTTGCCGACGTCATGATCCGCCACGCCGACGGCGTGCGAGAGCTCATTGCCCCCACCGATGAGGTGGCCGCCTTCGTCTCCACCACCTATTCCTTTGACCTTGTTCAGGTGGCGCCTCTCCGCCTCGCCCGCAGCTCCACCACCGCTCACTCACAGTGGCGGCTTCGGGCCGGAGATCTCTCCTGGTCCTTCCAGGTGGGTCAACGCTCCCCGCTCGGCCTGCTGCTCACTGCCCAGCCTCCCGTCCTGCGTCAAACCGAGGCCTACTCCCGCCTCATCAACCCCATTGCCCGCAGGTGGATGAATGTGTCGACCTGGGGAAGCGCCGGCCAGGGCCGCACCGAATGGTATGCGGCCACCGATCTGCACGAGATTGCCAGCTCACAGGCCACGTACGCCGGGGCGGATCTCGGCGCCATCGGCGAGGTAGCCGACCCGGGATTTGGCTTCTCCCCGCCGCCACCAACCCCGAGTCTCACCGCGCTCACCTCCTGCGTGCGCGATTAAACGGCACACGTTCAGCGCAAAAGATTGGTGCCCGGCACAAGGCCGGGCACCAATACTATCTACTGTTAGGCGTTCTTCCTCCGCCACACGAGGAGGGTTCCGCCAGCGATCATGAGCAGCGCGGAGACCACGGCAAGCGCGCCCACCCGGGCACCGGTGAACGGAATATCGTCATCGGCGGGCGGCGTCACGTCATTGCTGGGCTCGGGTACCACGGACTCATCCGGGCTCGGATCCGTCGAATCCTCAGGATCCGGGGTGGGATCCACACTCGGATCCGGGCTCGGGTCCACAGGCGGATCAGGCGTGGGATCGACCGTGGGCTCAGGGTCCGGTGTCGGCTCAGGTGTCGGATCCGGAGTCGGCTCGGG